>DDCB01000043.1 GCA_002335425.1 Chthonomonas sp. UBA2017 | reverse complement strand
GCCGCCCGGCCCGAAGCCTCGCCCTCGGCCTGTTTTGAGACAGGCACTCATCTCAGAAAAAGACACGGCCTCCGCCCCGGGCGGCGGGGCGGGAGACAAACCGGCTTTTGCCCAACGCTTTCATCTCGGCGGCAACTCAAGCCTCAAGGCCAACTCTCACTCAGAAAAACAGAAAGCTCCCCGGCCCACCATAAGCTCGGTCGCTTGACGCAACTCCGCCGCGAATCAGATAGACTAACGTCATCCATATGCCCCGCAAAAGCAAAGACGAGCAACCGGAAATCAAGTCCAATGTCTTCTCGAAAGAGGAGGCCACGCGCAAGAACATCCCCGAGGCGGGGATGGTGGACTACGAGCCGAAAGGGCAGAGCAAGAGTAAAACCTATTGCTGGGACCCGCGCGAATCGCCCCAGCTGATCTGGGCGGGCAAGGCGGGCATGAACCGGGTGGAGGTCGAGGAGCAAACCAGCCTCGAAGTCCCCACCGTCAACCTCCACATCCACGAGCGGGTGTCGCCCGAGGCCATCATCCGCAGCCTCAAGCGCGAAGACGTCCAGCGCAGCCTCTTCGCCGACCCGGTGATGGAGTTCAAGGAGGAGGTGAAGTTCTACCAGCACGACGTGAACTGGTCGAACCGCATGATCCTCGGCGATTCGCTGCTGGTGATGAACAGCCTGCTGGAGCGCGAGGGCATGCGCGGCTCGGTGCAGTGCATCTATATGGACCCGCCCTACGGGATCAAGTTTGGGAGCAACTTCCAACCGCGCATCGATAAGCGCGACGTGAAGGACGGGGCCGACGACGATCTGTCGCGCGAGGTCGAGGTCGTCCAGGCCTTCCGCGACACCTGGGAGCTCGGCATCCATTCGTACCTGTCGTACATGCGCGACCGGCTGATCGTGGCCCGCGAACTGCTGAAAGACGAAGGCTCGATCTTCGTGCAGATCGGCGACGAGAACGTCCACCGCGTGCGCTGCCTGATGGACGAGGTATTTGGGGAGGAGAATTTTTGCGGTCAGATCCTATTCCGAAAGACTGGAGGCTTGAAGAGCGATGGCCTTGCTGCAGTTGGCGACTACATCCTCTGGTTTGCCAAAAACAGAGACTCACGAAAGTACCACCAACTTTATCTGAAGAAACAACCAGGCGCAGCAGGTGCAACTCAGTTTCGCTTCCTACTCAGCGACGACCGAAAGTTGGTGGAGGTCAAGCATGGCGAGCTGTTGGAAATGGCCGCAAACGCAACGCTCGTGTCCCACGATAACTTGACTTCCCAGGGCAACCCGCGAGTCGAGTTTTCGTTCGAGGGTCGTACATTCGTAAATACCTACAAACCCTCGCCACAAAACATGCTGACGCTTGCGCGAGCGGGGCGCGTGATCGCGCTGGGCAACACCCTTCGCTACATTCGGAAGTTAACCGACTATGAATACTTTGAAGTTAATGAACTCTGGGATGACACAGGAATTAGTGGGTTTGGAGACGAGAAACGCTATATTGTTTATACAAGCACCGACGTAATCCAGCGCTGCATCCTCATGACCACCGACCCCGGCGACTTGGTGCTCGACCCGACCTGCGGCAGTGGCACCACCGCCTACGTCGCCGAGCAGTGGGGGCGGCGGTGGATCACCTGCGACACCAGCCGCGTCGCCCTCGCCATCGCCCGGCACCGCCTCATGACCGCCAGCTTCGACTTCTACAAACTGCGCTTCCCCGCCGCCGGCATCAGCGGCGGCTTCAAATACAAAACCGTCCCCCACATCACCCTCAAATCCATCGCCCAAAACAAAGAAATTGACGATATCTATACGCGGTGGCAGCCACTGATTGAACACTGCTTCAATGTCATGAATGAAAAGACCGGGTATGGCTGGAGGGAATGGGAGGTGCCAAGAAGCGAAAGTGAAGTATTGAAGCACACATACCTTCACTACGACACATTGACCGTAGACGAGTTAGTTCCCAAAACTACCTGGACACTTGAGCAGTTGCAGGGTGAGCTTGCGACATATGACGCTGGTTCAGAGCCGCACATCGCCCACTTACACTTCTGGGCGCTCAAGCGGGCGATGCAGGCGGAGATTGACGCCAGCATCCAAAAGAATGCGCCCCAAGAAGAGCTCGTAGACCAGCCAGACAAAGACGCGAACATCGTCCGCGTGGCGGGGCCGTTCACCATGGAGGCGATCCCCGACACCGCCGAGATCAGCATGGAGGTGGAGCACATCCCCGCCGACGACGAGCCGATGGGCGGATTGCCGGGGCTCGACGTCACCCTTTTCAACGCCGCCGAGCAGCAAGACGCCGCCAACGCCAGCGCCTATATCGCCGACATGATCGAAAAGCTGCGCAAGGCCGGGGTGCACGCGCGCGGCAAAGGCAAGTTTGAATTCACCAGCCTGCGCCCGATGAGTCACGACGTGCTGCACGCCGAGGGCGAGATCGTCATCAAGAACGGGGTGGAGCGGCAACTGCGCTGCGCGGTGCTTTTTGGTGCGCAAAACGGCGCGATCAGCGAGACCCACGTGCGCGAGGGCATGCGGGCCGGGCGGCGCTACGACGCCGTGCTCTTTTGCGGCTACGACTTCACCGCCACCGCCCAAGACATGGTGAACGAGCACCGCGACAAGGACTGGCTGCTGATGATGAGCTACATCAGCCCCGACACCGCGATGGGCGACCTGCTGAAGGACACCAAGGCGGCCCAGCTCTTCACATTGGTCGGCGAGCCGGACGTGGTGGTGTACGCCTTCGGCGATCCTCACTTGAAGGAGTTGGCGGCAGACGCCTCGGCGCGGAATGTGAAGGACGTGGCTGCACGGCTCGCGTCGTTGCGAGAGGGAGAGGTGTTTGTGGAGCTACGCGGCGTAGACCTCTATAACCCCGTGACCGGCGAAACCTCCTCCGACCACGGCTCCGGGGTGCATGCCATCTTCATCGACCACGACTACGACGGCAAATCCTTCTGCATCTGCCAAGCGCTCTTCCCCAATAAAAAGGATTCGTGGGAGAAAATCGGGCGCGCGCTGAAAGGGTCTTTAGACGAAGACGCCCTCGAAGCCATGCGCTCCCACGTGAGCCTGCCCTTCAAGGTCGGGCCAGAAGGAAGGATTCAGGTAAAAGTAATCGACGCGAGAGGCAACTCGGTGGTGAAGACGGTGAGGTTGAACGCGATATGAAAGAAATACCCTTACTGAAGGTTCGGCAGTGGCTCCCGGAGTGGGAACAAGTACAAAAGTTCGGTCAAGACCTACGCCGCAAACCCGATCCCCACTTCTACGTCGGAGCTGTACCTGCGAAGGTACTCCGAGAGCTTTCAGGAGTCTTGAAGCGAACCACCGAAGCCCGCGAAAACAACCAGCCAGATCTGGGTATTCAACGCCGGCATGATGAGGAGCGAAGTGCAGAGATTGCCAGTTACCTTCAGGGAGGCTTTCCATGGTCTACGCTGGGCACCAAACAGCAAGACTCGCTGTTTGATGACATACGTATGCCGGGGTGGTTGCCAACGGCGATTGTTGCGAATGTCAAACTTCCCGAGGACGACCAGTCGGAACGCAGAGTTGCTGAAGGTGAGCACTGCACAATCGTTGAGAATGGACTGAGTGCGGTGCTCCGGCTACCAAGTGAGTACGTACTAGGGGTTTGGGAGCCTTCCCTCGGATTTCCTCTCGAAATAATTGATGGACAACACCGCCTGATGGCCTTTGGACGAGATGTACCGGATGACTTCGACTTGCCGGTTGTAGTCTTCAACGGCCTTGATCTCTCGTGGCAAGCATATCTGTTTTACGTCATCAATATAAAGCCCAAAAAGATTAACCCGAGTCTGGCGTACGATCTTTATCCTCTTCTTCGGAGCGAAGATTGGTTGGAGAGAATTGACGGGCCGAAGGTTTACCGGGAGTCAAGGGCTCAGGAGATTGTCGAATTCTTGTGGAGGTACGAAGGAAGTCCCTTCTACCGGCGGCTAAACTTGCTTGGGGAACCAGGCAGTCCCTACTTGAAACAAGCTACCGTTGTAAGAAGCCTCGTCGCGACCTTGATGCGCCCGGGTGATCGAGTTGCAGTTAAGAATAGGGGTGGATTCTTCGGTTGCTTAGATCGCGAACGGCGAGGATGGAGTCGAATCCAACAATGCGCATTTTTGACACGTGCACTAGCAGACCTATTCATGCGCATCAAGGAGACGGCCCCTTCGTGGCTAAGTGACTTGACTGGGGACGAACCACTGTTCGACAAGACCAGCCTCTTGAACACGGACCAAGGCATCCGCGCATACTTACACGTTCTCAACGATTTGATGATAAGCGGGTGGGAACAGCACAAAGCTAGTGGCTGGGTGTTTGGTAGCGACGATGCAAGCCCAAGCGATGAGCTGATCAATGAAGCGGTTCGAGCCCTATCGGACATGCAACCTTTAGCGAGTTTCGTCGGCGAGCTAAATCAAAATCTCGTAGCGTTTAAGTGGTTGAGTTCCGATAACTCCAACCTGCAGCCACAAGAGCAACGACAGCGGATGGCGTATAAGGGGAGTTCAGGCTACGGTGTATTGCGCGAAGATGTGCTCGCACACCTCAGTGCGCTCGAAGGACGCATTGCCGAACTTGCCCAAGGCTTGAGAATGGAGACCGAGTGAGGATGCCGAGCGTAACCTTAACTCACACAGGTGTTCAGCCGCAGCTGCAGCATGCTTCGTCGGCCGCGCTTGCCACTCGGCTAAGAACACAATGGCCCTCCATCAGAACCTCAGTGCAATCGAATCCATTGACTTTAGATTCTGCAGATGACCGCTGGTGGCGCAATGCCTTCAGAAACGGGACAGCTGAGAACGGGCAGCTGTTGGATTACCTATGCCTTAGCGTATTCGGGCATCTTGACGACGCTTGGAATTACGTGACCGCGAGTTCAAGGGCACTCCTTGCTGGGGACCTCTGGACCGCGACCCACCTCGGTTACTATGCGGAACTTCGGGCGGCTGCGTCGATGCTTGCTGCGTCGGGAATAGGGATCATCAACATTCGATCTTTCTTGGTAGGGACGAGTGGCGCTGTATTGCCCATTAATGCCTCGAACCATCAGCCCTGTAAGCTAGGAACTCACAAGGCGATATGGCCCGTGCTCAGTGCTTGGAGCGCGACCTCCCATGCAACAAGGATTCTTGGCGCCGTGCAAATTGCCGGTATCAGTGTCGGTGATATTGCGAATCATATGAGCTTGCCTATTCAGAGTAGTTTCGCAGACCTGATGGATGAACTGGGTATCGACCTTCAGCTCGTATCGAAGGATCATCTCGTCCGGAACAGGTCATCCTATAACCCAACGGCATGCATGGGTATCAGTAGCTCTGCAGGTGCCACTTCAGACATTTTGGCCCGTGCATGGCAAACCGTGGATGAAAGTCAGTTCGTTGAACGTACTGGGATCGAACTCCTGTTGAGGAGTAAGGGAGATCCACTGGGCCCGGAACGGGAACTGTTCTTGGAGAAGTTGAAGTTCGTCATCATTGAGCTTGGCGGCTCCGCGAGTGAGCAAGATCTTGCACGATGGAAGAGTTTCGCGAGCAGTCCACGGCTGCCAGAGACCAAAATTAGGGCGGAACTCAATGCTAGTAATTTCTGGCTCGGCACTTGGAGTCGTGCATTCCAACTTTGCCTGTTAGCGATAGTTTCAGCACGTTGGTTTTTGCGACAGGCAACCATCCATGACCCAGCGATCACACTAGAGCCGTGGTGGGGCTTTCACGGCGAGCGGTCCGGGCTTTTCGTGCGATCGTCCATGACGGAGCTAGCCGATCTTGCCGCCGACATTGCGGTTCAGGCACAGGCTGCTCATGCCGCGAACGCGAATGCACCGCGAGATCACTTCGACCTTTGGGCACTCACAGAAGCGAACGGCCCAAAAGGAATCGGTGTGTTTGGGCGTGTCGGCCTATTGGGAGCATATTCATGAAGTACATGGGTTCAAAACGAACGATGCTCGAGGGCTCGCTCGGCAACATCTTAGAGTCAAATCGACCAAAGGAAGGAATCTTCGCCGACTTGTTTGCAGGATCGGGGGCCGTGGCCTGGCACATGGCCGAGATCTGCAAGGCTAGAGTACTGGCGGTAGATAAGCAATGCTACGCCAAAGCATTGGCCGGTGCGGTTCTCCATCGGACTCGAGCACTAAGGTCAGCATCCGCTCTGTGGGACGAGTGGGCGCGACAAAGTCACCGGTGGCTTGCATCAGCCGCCGACTTCGCCGAAGCACAAGCACTTCAGGCGGCCGATTGGGATGGCAGACCAGAGCTTTCGGTCGTTGCGGCTCGAAAATTCTGTAAAGCGTCAGATCTGCCGATTACCGCCGGCTATGGTGGGCATTACTTTAGTGCCTGGCAATCACTCTGTCTCGACGCACTGCGAACGACGGCTCCTATCGACGCCGAAGTTGGGGATACCTACGTGGCAGCAGTAGTCATCGCCGCCGCCGAATGCGCGGCAGCCCCCGGGCATACGGCCCAACCATTTCAACCCACAACAACTGCATCGAAATACTTATTCGAAGCATGGCGGAGGGATGTCTTTGCTCATGCACGGCGAGCCTTTGTTGGGGTCGCGTCGAGGCATGCGGTTAAGCAAGGAGCTTCTGAGGTCGGGGACGCAACGGAATTTGCTGAGAGGCTGACCGCTAAAGACGTTGCATTTATTGACCCGCCTTACTCGGGCGTTCAATACAGCCGTTTCTACCATGTGCTCGAGACCGTGGCTTCAGGCTGCAAACTACAACCAGAAGGAGTCGGACGTTATCCCGCGCATCACGAGCGACCCCAATCAGATTTTTCGTTAAAGTCCAAATCCTTGGATGCATTCACAACACTTGCCAAGACGATTGCGGACAGAGGAGCGCGATGTATTCTGACTTACCCTTCGGGCCAGTGCTCCAACGGGCTGAGTGGCGAATCAGTGCTCGACGTCATGGCAACCTTTTTTGAGATAGAAATTGTCACGAACAGAAGCATCTTCTCCACCTTGGGAGGAAACGGTGGGACTAGGGAGGCGCGGCAGAGAGTCCAGGAGCTCATCGTGGTTGGGGCGGCGAAAGGCTAGCATGACGGAGAATCTCTTCGACCCCGTAGCCCAGGCACGCGAGGCGGGGGCGAGTGCGATTGATGAGCCGATCATCAATGGGCCTTACCGTGAGCCGAAGGCGTATTGGCAGGTGTTCCGGGCGACGGAGCACGGGTACGAGCAGACGACTCCGACCAAGGTCGAGGGGAGGCGAGAGGCGGGGTACTTCGTGCGGCGAACGGGCAAGGTGATGAACCCTTCGCTCCTCGAAGAGGACTTCTTTCCGCTGACCACGGTGAATGAAATCCGGGCGCGAGTGAGGCAGTGGCGGGAGGCAGGGTATCCGGGTCCGCTGAGCCAGGTGACGAGACGCCTGCTGGAACAATGGTCGCCCGAGAACCCGGACCGTTCGAATCCGATGTTCTACTGCCAGCGTGAGGCGGTCGAGACCGTCATCTGGCTTCACGAATCGTTCCCCCAAGACCGCGCCGGGCTGATGGTGGAGGTATACGACGCGGAAAGCGGCGACCTCGTCAAGGTCCCGCTGAGCCAAGCCCACGAGGCGTTCACGCGCTATTGCTGCAAGATGGCCACCGGCACCGGCAAGACCATCGTGATGAGCATGCTGCTGGCGTGGAGCGTGCTGAACAAGCTGCACGACCCGCGGGCGACGTGGTGCAGCGACGCGGTGCTGATCGTGGCGCCGGGACTCACGGTGAAAGAGCGCTTGCGGGTGCTTCTTCCCACCGAGAAGGGCAACTACTACGACCAATTTGAACTCGTTCCGCGCGGCCTGCGCGAAGACCTGAACCGCGCCCGCATCGCCCTGCTCCACCGGCAAGAGATGGCGGTGCGCGACGATGGCAAGAAGCGGGGCGTGACCAAACTCGGTCGGGAGAGCGATCTGGCGTTTGCGAACCGACTTTTGAAAGACACGCTCGGCAGTAAGGGCCGCTTGCTGGTGCTGAACGACGAGGGACACCACTGCTACCGTCCCCTGCCCAAGCGCACCGAAGAGAAGCTGAGCAAAGAGGAAGAGGGCGAAATCGAAGCCGCCGCCCAATGGATCACCGGCCTGGAGAAGATCCATGCCGCGCGCGGAATCCTGAGCTGCATCGACCTGAGCGCGACGCCGTTCTACCTGAAAGGCAGCGGCTACCCCGAGGGGCGACCGTTCCCGTGGGTGGTCAGCGACTTCGGTTTGGTGGACGCCATCGAGAGCGGGCTGGTGAAGATCCCGCAGATCCCGGTGGATGACAACCACGGCAAGGGGAACGAAGCCCCAGCCTACTTCCACCTTTGGCGATGGATCAATGAGCGATTGCCCAAGGACAAGAAGGAGACCATGCGCCGCCGCGCCCCGGCAGATGCGGTGGTGCCCGAAGCCGAACCCGCGATCAACACCATGATCGGGAACTGGAAGAAGTCGTTCGACGCTTGGCAAGAGGCGGGGTCGAATGTGCCGCCCGTGCTGATTGTGGTGACTCAAGACACCGAGATCAGCCAGCTGCTGTTCGAGCGCCTCACCCGGGAGGACTTTGAGTTTAAGGACTTCGTGAACCGCCCCGGGCAGGAGGTCACGTTCCTCTACGACAGCAAGGAACTCAAGAAAGCCGAAGAGGGCGAGAAGCAGAAGGACACCGAAGCCCGCAAGCGCGCGATCATGAACTCGGTGGGCAAAGAAGGCCAGCCCGGTGAACAGGTCCGGTGCATTGTCTCGGTGTCGATGCTCACCGAAGGTTGGGACGCCAACAACGTGACCCAGATCGTGGGATTGCGAGGCTTCACCTCGCAGCTGCTCTGCGAGCAGGTCGTGGGCCGGGCGTTGCGCCGGCGATCTTATGAGATTGACCCGGAGACAGGCATGCTCCGGCCGGAATACGCGGACGTGTACGGCGTCCCCTTCCAAGTCATCCCCGTGAAGGCGCGCAAGGGCGGAGTGATGATGAATCCGCCGATGACGACTTTGGTGCAGTCCTTGAAAGAACGGCAGCTGGAGCACGAGATCATCTTCCCGCGGGTGGAAGGGTATGTGAGCGAGATCCGCGAGAGGGTGTCGGTGGACTGGTCGCGGGTGCGGGGGCTGCGAGTGGGCAAAGACTCGGAGCCGACCGAAGTCTTCGTTCAAGGACTGGTAGGGATGCGGATCGGGCGCCCGGATCGATCGAGTGTGGGCCGCATTGACCGGCACGACCGGATGCCGTACTACTTGGCCTCACGGGTTCAGGCAAGCATCTTTCGGATGGCCTCGGAGCTAGCGGCGCTGCGCGTGGTGGGCGATACGGACGAAGCAATCCAGCGTCGCCGCCGGCTTTTCCCGCAATTCCTGGAGATCGTGCGGAAGTACGTCGGGGAGTACGTGGTGTTTGATCAGGCTCGCCCGGAGGAACTCGGCATGCTGAAATGGCAGCAGCGGGTGGTGAACGTGCTGAACGAAGCGATTGGCGAGCAAGGGGCGTATGGGGAGCCGGTCATCTTGCCGCGCATTGAGCGCTACCGGCCGGAAGGTTCGACCTCCGAGGTTATGTTCCGCGCCGGGCGACCGTGCGTGGGGACGGTCAAGAGCCACATCAGCCACGTGGTGCTGGATTCCGTGGGCTGGGAGAACACGTGCCGCCAGGTACTGGAAGATTGCCCGTTGGTGCAGACCTATTCTCGAAACGACCATTTGGACTTCTCGATCCCCTATATCGATGCGGCAGGAACTTCGAGACTCCACATGCCAGACTTCTTGGTGCGCTTGACTTCGGGCTTGTTGGTGGCCCTGGAACTGAAGGGTTACGAGAGGGATCTGGATAAGTCCAAGATCAGCGCGGGATACAAGTGGGCGGACGCCGTGAATCGGTATTACGGCGGACGCCGATGGGCCTATCATGCTTGTTTCGATCCGAACAAGTTGTCGGCAGAACTGCAAGCTCTCTAAGCACCGAAAGATCAACCCAGTCTGACCCGTTTCCAACAACACACTGGAGGTATGAAACTAACACTCAAACTGGCTCAGTTATTGGGGACTTGCTACCAGTTCCCAGGAACTCGGCGCGAAGACGATTCGCGAAGTTCTCCGCCACGCTGGTTTCCAACGGCGAGCCCGGCGACAGAAGCACTCGGAATGTCATCACCAACATCGCAGGCATCGGATTGCTTCCGACTCTGTGCCGGCTCAGAGAGCAGGAATCTGTTCCCCAGAATCTGGCAGAGTCATCTTCTTCTTGGTGTATTCCACTGTTTCAATATTAAACGGATACCACTGCTCCCACTCAAAGGCGCGATCAGAAAAGGGTGCCACTGAAGGATAGAACTGGATTCCGAGATGCAATGGAAAGTCTGTAACTGTGGATCCAACGTCCGTCGGGACCCAACGAGGCTTTCCCCCCGGGTCGGTGATGGGGGACCGAATCTCAATCCAAGTATGCCATCCTGGTGGTGTTGTGAATGAGCCCATTCCGCGAACTACCCTGCAGGGCACTCCACAAAGTCGCATTAACTTTACTGCAGCGAGCGCGCGAGGATTACAGACCCCCTTCCGATGGACTAACGCATCATTGGCATGAATAATGAACTTATCCGATCCGTCAATCACATAAGGAATATTTTCATCCATCCAGCGGGCAACATTCCGGATGGTTTCCCATTGTGACTTACCCTTCAAACTTCTCGCAATATCAGCGCCTGGGCCCGACATCGATACTCCATATGACTCCCCAAGATATGGATCGGAGCTTTCTAAATCAAGGGCCTTCGCCGACTTAAGTGCCTTGATGTCAGTCCAAAACGAAGTCGCCAATTGCTTGACAGAGCCACGAACATAAAACGGCTCACGCGCGTTCGGTTCTACTTCTAGCCAAACTTGCTCACCCTTTTGTCGCTTGTTGTACTTTCTTGCGCCGACGACTTCGAAAGAAGCGCTTTGATATGGAAGATCCGTTCGAGGGAGAAATGCAAGCACCAATCCGTTATCAAATTCTTTTGGAAACTGCTCATAAGCATATTTAAAGGAGAAACGAAACTCTTTATTCGTCGAACGATCTAAGACGTCTCGATATGAGTTTGAAGAGGGTCCAAGTTCAGATCGGTGTCGCTCTAGTCGGCGGATACAATCAGAAGACGTTTTGAAGTCTCCGACAAGCGATGCCGCTTCTGCCATCTGTAAATGAGCCCCTATCCATTCCTGAAGACTCGATGCCTCAGTAAGTCGAGTTAAGCTGCTCCGCGCCGATTGAACAGCTAGATCAAGGTCCCCGGTTCGAATATATGCAAAGGTAAGAGCGTGATATAGGCCGACTCCAAATCGGTCGATTCCACCTGTGTTCATGCGAATCCGCCATGCCGCTGACAAGTTCCGAGCCATCTCATCCCAATCGCGCTTGTCGCGAGCCTGCCAGGCCCTTGAGACGAACTCTTCAAACTCATCGACGATGATGTTCGAGCTTGATTCAAATTCAGTTCGAATCAAGTAAGAGCTACTCCGGAAGATGAAGTCCATTGTAGAATGAGAAGCGACGGGTGCTGGAATTGAACCGAGCAAGGCTACGACAATAGCTATGTTCATGTGATCCCCCAACAAGGATTACCCCCGATCCTCAGTCGAGGATAATCTGAAGTTTTGGTGATGATACCTTCATTTTGACACGTTCCCAGAAAAGCGGGCCAGGGGTCGTGATTGGCTCGTCTTGAACGCAGATAAGGCGAAAACGATCCCCAGAAGTCAAGATCATGAGCATTCTTAAGGAGATCAAGGCCAGCGCGAGCATGACGACCGTGGGCCGGGCCCATGGGATTTCGGACCAGACGATCTCCCGTTGGCGCGAAAAAACGCTGGGATGAGCCGAATCGAGCTAACCGAGCTGAAAGCTTTGCATCACGAAAACCAGCGACTCAAGTGAATTTTGTTCTGGCAGGCTTTGGAGATTGATGCATACAAGGAGATTGCGCGGGGAAAAAGGAAATGGTCTGCCCCCTCCGAGTGGGCCACTCGTAACTAGAGACTTCCTCCCGATTTTGACATGTCCCGTTTTGGAA
>DDCB01000018.1 GCA_002335425.1 Chthonomonas sp. UBA2017 | reverse complement strand
CATTTTCGGGAGGCAGACCACTCCTTACGTTTGCAGTCTCTCGATCTTGGCCCCCGGATGAGAGACCAAATGGAGGGATTTGAGAGACCTGAAGCCCTGGTCTCTCTAACGGTCTCTCTTAGCCACTGGATTTCGTGAGACGTCCTGAGACGACTGTAGACTCAAATCAGAGTTTTTCAACTCATTTTTCTTCAGTCCTAAGGAGGGCGTCGGGGGTTCGATTCCCTCCGAGGGCGCCAATGCTCACCTGTCCAGTCGGCAACCCAAGAGGCCAAGAGCCTTAGCGTAGGACCTCATTCAGCCCGAACAGCATCGCCGCCTGTTCGTCGGGCGGCCTGACCGCCATCCGCAAGGTCCGTTCAGAAAGAGTCGAAGCAGTTCAATGCGTAACCCGATAAAAAGCGGCTCCGAATAGGTGACAAGGCTCGGGATGCTGCCACGATTCCGGGAGAATCGATTACAATCTGATGGGTCAAACTCATGGATTCCTTGCCCCAGCCAAGTGACTTGCCGACGGCATGGACCGAGCCCAGAAAGTGGGCTCGGCTGCATCTTCTCCGCGCCCACAAATCGCCCCAGGCGGTGATCATTCGGCGAAAACCGAGCAAGCTCGTTCATGTCATCGCTTGGAACACGAGTTCGGACGAATTGGAGTACGGATCGTGGTTCAAAGGGAGGCTCTTCGCGGAACGATGCGATCTTTCTTGGGACGGGAAATGGATGGTCTATCTCGCAAGGGGCGCGCAAGGGGACACCTGGAACGGAATCTGTAATCCTCCTTGGCTGAAAACGGTCGCAGATGTTCCCAACTTCGGATCATGGGCTGGGGGAGGATATTTCTCGGATGAACGCACGCTTCGCTCGAACGACCAACGATGTTATGATCGCTCGCTGAGCGAATTCCATCGCACGGGCAAAACGCCCTTTTCAATTCAGCGGATGGACTCGGGTGGCGAGGTCTTCCCGATCCTATTGTCTCGGCTAGAGCGTGACGGTTGGAAGCGCGAGGGCGATCCCGGCGAAGAAAAAGAAATCTCCCTGAAGAACAGTTCTTACTCAAAACTTTGCCTCAACGACCCGGGGTGGTCGTGGCGACCCACGCCTCAGCACCCGATGTTGCGCATGTACTATCGAGGCTACTTGGTGGGTGGCTACACCTTTGAGTTCCAGCTCGAGGGCTCTGACCTTCTTGACCCGGAGATCGACTGGGCAACTTGGGATGCCAAAGGAGATCTTCTGGTGGCACGGCGAGGAGGCGTCGAGAAGTATTCGCTGTCCGCGCTCAAGACTGGCATTCCTGATTTCTCGATGGATCTAGAGCACCTCACGCCTGCGAAGCCGAGCGAGTAGGGCCCTGTGCTTGTTCATTCGCCTAGCCCGAGTCCTTTGCCGCTTGCGGGTCCTTTTTGCCTTTTGGCTGGTGCGCCCGGGCTCCTAAGCCCATTCGCCGAGGACCTCGGTCATGGGCGTGCCAGACTCGCTGACAATCTGATCTTCTTGGAGAGCTTTCTTCAAGGTTTCGATGCGCGCCTTCGAACCGGTTTGTTGGACAAACTCTTGGACTTCTTTATTGGCAACGAAGCGATGAAGAGCACGTTTAATCTTGGAGTGAACTATGGGATGGAAGACCCCCAAAAAGAGAGGAATCTTCGGTTTCGCATTGCCCTCAATCAAGAGAGATTGTAACACTTCGCAGATCCGATCGCGCACGTCAGAATCTTCACAGCCGGGATGCCTTTCGAAGATCTGCTCTAGTTCGGTCGTGAGTCGATTCAGCGCCGCAACCACGTCTGCACTTGTCATTCTAGCGAAACTTTACCTAATCTGAGACGAACTATCTCGACAAAGTTCGAACAGATTGCCGCGGCACCCCTGCACCCTCTCGCGCAAATATTTAGTCATTTGATTTCACATTGCTTGCGAGTACGGTCACGTAGCTCAAGATCCCAATAAACGCGATCGGAACCGAGAGAAATGCAAGTGCAGCAATCACAGAATCACTCGAGTCACGAACGGTCGAAGTGGCCTTCCGAACTCCTCCCATCAGATCCATCACGTACCCTGCTCGCCCGGAACTCACCCGAGCCAAGATGATGATGGAAATCGGTGTCAACAAGGCGACAAAGGAGCGTGTGATTGTGATTCCACAACCGACCCTGAAATAGTGAATCGCCAATGCTACCCGCCAAAGAGCAACGATGGCCAAAAACGCTAAGTTCAGTCGTTGTGCAATCTCTAAGGGAAAGATCATCTCGACTGAAATGTCAGCGTCAATTGAAGTTCTCGGGGGTGCCCCCGTCAATAGGCTTCGATGTCCCGCCAAGCATAGTTCTTTCGAAACTCGAGTCTGCCCGACCAGCCCTCCGGCTGAAATCGAAGCTGCACCTCTACCGCAGACTCGAATGGCTGGACCTGAACGACTTCAAATCGAAGCTCAATCTCATGATTCATCGACGAAACCTGAACGACTCGCGGACCTTCGAACAAGGCTGTCTTGAGAAGAAAAAATATATCATCAAAAAAGGCCACATCGATCTCCAGGTTGATCCCAGGACCCCGAAGAGCAATTCGAAAAAAATGCTCATCAAGAACGTCAGGCGCTTCAGGGTCATAGAGCGCTAGGATGAGTTCTTCTTGACCAAAGGTGAGACATGTCCGGAGTGGTTGCATAGGGGCTTTAGGGGGCGACGTTTTCAAGAAGTATACCCTGAGTTTTCATCGCGGTCGGCCCACCAGTAATCCTCTATTTCGGTGTCTCTTCTTCCTTTTCGCAAATCCTGAGTCGTCTTGCCCAGCCATCGCATGCCTCAGCGCGAAAATGTGAGGGACTTTTCTTGTGCTCCATGGACCATCAACGGTGAATCCAAAGATAACAAGTTCTTGTTGCCGAAACATCACAGCAAATTGTGCAACTATTCGATTGCCTGATGCGTCGTTCAGATACTTGGGTTGGTCCACTTCGCAAGACCGTGGCCGAGGCAATCGCTTCAACTTATCGTGATGAGGTGTTTCCGCACCGAGAAGTCCGCATGCGATGAGCATGAGGTCGTCCAAACTGATGGTTGCGCATGGCCTGGTGAAGGTTGCATGAGTGCAAAAACTCATGCCGCCGCATTTAGGCCATAGGCCCAGCCAATTCTGGGCAGATATTCACTCCATCGGTCGAGTTGTTTGAAATCTTGAGGGGAATTTTTGAGAATTTTTCAGTTTTCGTGAGGATCTCGGGCTTTCGAGGGTCAAACTCGGCTCGGAGACGACTGATTTTAGTGGTGAGTTGGGGGATTTTAGTTGTGAGTTGGGCAATTTCAGTG
>DDCB01000025.1 GCA_002335425.1 Chthonomonas sp. UBA2017 | reverse complement strand
CGGAAAGACGTTGAATCCAAAACCCGCGCAACCTCGAACTCCACGACGTCGCTCCACGCCTTAACCTTGAGTGTCGCAAAGAAACCCTCATCCCCCAATCCCTTCTCCCTTCGCACAAACAGCGAAAGGAGAAGGGGAGCGTTTACCCTCGAACCTTCTGAGTCCTTGAGTGATCCCGAGATCGAGCTCTTTGGGTGTCCACCCTGGGGCGACAGATAGGACTTAGGTCCGGGTATCCTAGCCCCCTGCGGTATGGCGCCTCCCAGTTCCTTGCTCCAAGCGGTGCACCTTGCCTCGCGCAAGCTTGCTTCCAGCGGAAATTTTGACCAGCTCCTCAAAGAGGTCCTGGTGATTTGTGTCGAGTCGGTCGGTGCGCGCGGCGGGACCATCTACTTGCACGATCCGGCCACGTCCCAACTCAAGTTTCAGCACGTTCTGCCTGAGGAGATGGCCTCTCGCTTGCCACCCGCCATCGCCGATAACTATGGTCTGGTCGGCAAAGCGTTTCAGACCCGGGAGTCGGTTCTGAGCCAGTTTGAAGCTGGAATCGGGAACGAAGAAGAGAAAAAGACCGGTGAAGTGGTCCGAACCATGGTCACGGTCCCGCTGATGATGGAGGGCGAAGAGCCGATCGGCGTCGTGCAGCTCCTCAATAAAGTCAACGAGCAGCAGTTTGACGAAGATGATGCCAAGGTGCTCGACATCGTCTCGGCAATCTCAACGATGGCCTACCTGAACTCACGGCTGACCGAAGAGTCCACCCGGGCCTCGAACCTTCTGGGCATGGGCAAAGTTGCCCATGACATTAAAAACCTCGCCTTTGCGCTGGAGGCGAATGTGAGCTTTAGCGATCAGACATTGGCCGGGCTCAAGGAGTTTGCCGGGGGCGATCAAGCCCCGGTCGGCCTGCTGAGCTATGTCGATTCGATCGACGTGATGTTCGAAGAGCTGATGCTCAGCATCGACCGGATCAAGCGCTATTCGATGTTGATCAGCGACCTTTCGGCGGGCAAACAACTCAACCCGATCATGAAGCTCGCCCCGCTCGCGATGACGATTGAGCTCGCCGCCGCCTATCTGGAGAGCGAAGGGCGCAGCAGTCGAACGGCGTTGCGCTACGACATTCAGACCGACGCGCCGCCGCTCCTGCATGACGAGATGTTCCTTTTCCGGATCGTCCAGAACCTTGTCAGCAACGCGATCAAAGCCACCCGCGAAGTGATGTCAGACGACGCTCGGGCGCAGGCCGATGAAGACGAGATGCTCGGCGAGGTCGTGGTCCGGTACCGATTTTACGACGGCGCCCACTGGGTCGAGATTCAAGACCAAGGACCCGGCATGGACGAAGAGACCGCCAGTCGAATTCTTCAAGGCACGGCGCGAAGTCTCTGGGCGAAGAACTCTGGCTCCGGATGGGGGACGAAGATCGTGCTGGAGCTCGCGGCGACCCATGATGCCTTGGTCTCCATCGACTCCGAGATCGGTCGCGGGAGTACATTCCGGGTGAAGTTCCCGCATCGAGAGGCCTAAGGCGTGCCGGAGCTCCCTGAAGTCGAAACGGCGCGCCGAGTCTTGGAGCGCGCCCTGTTGGGTCGCCGCATTGCCGAGGTCGAGGTCGCTCCCGACGAGATTGTTCTGCAAGGACTCCCGCCCGAAGCCGTCGCCGAAGCTTGTCGAGGTCAAAAGGTCACGAAGATCGGTCGCAAAGGCAAGACCTGGTGGATTGAATTTGAGTCCGAGCCGGTCGTCTTGGGCCATTTGGGGATGTCCGGCTGGATTCGCGAGCTGGGCGAATCGACCATCCGCTTGCGCGAGCACGGGCAGGCCCCTTTCGAAGATGCCGAAGGCAAGACCCGATTTTTGAAGCTCCGACTGACGAGCGACGAGGGTCGCACCGTCGTTTTGACCGATGGACGGCGTCTGGCCCGGCTGTGGATGGATGCGTCAGCAGAAACGAATCCGAAGGTTATGCAACTGGGACGGGATTGGTTTCTCGATCCGACTCCGGCTGACGAGCTCTGGACCCAACTCAACCGCCGCAAGGCCCCCATCAAGTCGCTCCTTCTGAATCAAGAGCTGTTTGCCGGGGTCGGAAACTGGATCGCCGATGAGGCGCTTTATCACGCCGGAATCGCTCCTCAGCGGCTCGGAGCCAGCCTGAGCCGCCCCGAAGTTGCGCGTCTGGCCGAAGCGCTCGTTCGGATTATTCAATGGGCGGTCGAGGTTGGTGCAGACTCAGAGAAGTACCCCGAAGATTGGCTGTTTCACACCCGTTGGGGGGGCGGCAAGGGCGACGAGCTGCATCAAGGGCAGCCTTTGTTACGCGAAGCGATCGGTGGTCGCACGACGGCTTGGGTCCCGAGTCGCCAAAAGTGATCGATTCCCGCCTTTTTGCCGGGCAGAAAGGCTATACTTTCGGAGCGCCAAAGTCTGGCGCTCTTTCGTCTTTCTATGTCGGGTGAAATTCAGAACGACTCGCTCGCCGAAAAAAAATGGCTCAACGCCCTCGCGAATGGAGATGCGACGGCGCTGGGCGGTTTGTACGAGCTCTATGGTGAGCGGATTTTCCGCTACGCCTATCGGATGCTGGGTAACCGAAGCGATGCCGAGGACGCCACAGCGGAGACTTTCTTGCGAGTGCTTCGGCGCTCGGGCGAACTCCGCGCGGACGGAGCGTTCCGAACCTGGCTCTTTCGCATCACTCGAAACCTGTGCATCGACAAGATGCGCCAGCATAAGCTGCTGGACCTTCCTGGCGATGCTACGGTTAGCGGGGGCGAGGACCGAACCACCCTTCGGGTCACGATTCAGCAGGCGCTCAGCGAGCTGCCGATCGAATACCGCGACCCTCTCATCCTGTGTGATTTGGAGGACATCTCAGCCAAGGAAGCAGCAGAAGTCCTCAAGATCAGCGTGCCGGCTCTTAAGTCTCGGCTTTACCGAGGTCGGCGAGCGCTACGCGATAAACTGGGGGGATCCCTGGAGAAAGTCCAATGAGTCACGAAACTTATCGAAAACTTGTGGACCTCTATGCCGGTGACGAACTGCCGACCGAGCTTAAGGAAGAGCTCGAGCTTGCAGCCACTCGCGACCCGGACCTGAGGGCCGACATGACGAGCCTGAAGCACACCGTCGATCTTGTGAAGCAACACGACCCGGTGAGCTTTACCGAGGAGTCGTTCCAGCGAATCCTCATGAAGTTGTACACCCACGGAGTTCCCGCTGAAACGCGGGCACCCCTTGACCCGCATTGGCAATATCGGCTCCCGCTGAGCGGGTGAGCCAGGAGACGTTTGTGAAGCTCGAGGTATCTCGAAAAGATCTGTTTGACGCCGTGATGTTCGCGGGAAGTGCCAGCACTTCTCACCGCACTTCCTTGCCCTTACTTCAGTGTCTGCGACTGAAGGCCGAAGGGAGCCAGCTCACCCTTTTGGGTTGTGACGGCGAACTTTGGGCGGAGCGGACCATCTTAGCGGCGGTCGAAGAGCCCGGAGAGATCTGCGTGTCGGCTCAGCTGATGATGCAGCTCGTTTCGGCGCTTCCCGATGGCCAAGCCACGCTGGAACTGATCGGGACGTCGCTTGACCTGCGTCAGGGCATGTCGGAATGGAAGATGATGGCCCTGCCCGCCGACGATTATTACGAGATCCCCGAGCTAAACGACCACAGTGATTTGACTTTGCCCGCCGGGACGCTACGCTCGGCCATTCAAAAGGTCAGCTTTGCCGTGGCCGACGATCTCGCACGGCCGGTCTTGACCGGGGTGCTCTTCACCTACAACGGCGAAAAGCTGACGATGGTTGCGACGGACACCCACCGTCTCGCTGTGACCACCATCGACCAAGAAGGCATTGGGGCCTCGGTGACGGCCATCGTCCCCGAAAAGGCCCTCAGAATCCTCAAAGGCCTTTCCTCTGCAGACAACGACCCGATCACGATTAAGTTCGATGATTCGCGGCTCCGAGTCGAACACGGCAACAGCAAACTCGTCTCGATGCTCCTTTCGGGTAGCTATCCGAACTGGGAGCGCGTCGTTCCGGCGGAGCATACGAGGAGCTGGATTCTCGACAAAGCCGAACTGATGGACAACGTCAAGCGGGCGATGATTCTGGCGAAAGACACCTCAAACCGGATCCGCTTTACCGGCAGCGGCGACCAAGTGGTGATCTCGGTCCGCAGCGAAGACAAAGGCGAAGCCAAAGAGGAAGTCGCCATCGTCAACAAGAACGGCGACATCGAGATCGCCTTTAATGGCCGATACGTTTTGGAGGCGCTCGGGGCGATGCCAGGCGCAGGTGTCCGCGCAGAAATGACCGAGCCGTCCCGACCGGCAGTCTTTCGACCCGTAGACGAGTCCGACCAGTTTTGTGTAATCATGCCGATGGCGATCAGCTAAGGTGCGCCGACTTGCATTGATCTTGGGAGATGCCCTCTTCGAAGGGCTTCCCGGGATGCCGCCGGATGCCGAGATCTTGATGATCGAGGACCAAGAACTGGCGACTCGACACCGGCATCACCAGCAGAAGGTCGTCCTCTTTTTCAGTGCGATGCGGCATTTCGCAGCTCATCTCCGGGATGCTGGGCGTCGCGTCCATTACCTGGCATGGGACCGCCCGAATGCCGCTGGGCTTGCCGAGGAGATCGGGCGTCTTCTCCCAGATGAGGTCTGGATTTACGAACCGAACGACCCAGGAACTTTGTTTCCTCCGTGGTTCCAAAGAGTCCCGTCTCCTGCGTTTTTGACTTCGGAACTTGACTGGGAAGATTACGCGGAGACGACAAACCGCCGAAAGATGGCAGATTTCTATGTTTGGCAGCGCCAGCGGCTCTCGATCTTGGTGGATGAGAAGGGTCAGCCCGAAGGCGGACGCTGGAGCTTCGACGTCGAGAATCGCCAGTTCCCACCCCCCGGACTCAGGGCCGAGCCGCCAAACTGGGTTGAACCAGATGAGATCACTCGGCAAGTCATCCAACTGGTGCAATCAGAGTTCTCCGATCATCCAGGAGATGCGTCCCTCTTTCGCTACCCCGTGACACACGCCCAGGCCGAGGCCTGGCTGGATCAGTTCTTGTCCGGTCGCTTCGCGAACTTCGGCCCGTATGAAGATGCGATCGTGCGCGAGCAACCGGTGCTCTTTCACAGTGTGCTGAGCCCGCTGCTGAATACGGGTCTGCTGACTCCGGGTCGAGTCTTGCAGCGGGTCTTCGAGTTTGCTCGGTCGAATCCGGTGCCGATGGCCTCGCTGGAGGGGTTCATTCGCCAGCTCATCGGGTGGCGAGAATTTGTTCGAGGGATGGATCGCGACCAGTTTGATCTGGGGTTCCCGCTCAAGATTCTGCCGGGACACCACCGAATCCTCAGATCCTGCTGGTGGACGGGAGAGACCGGATTGCCGCCGCTGGACGATTGCATTCATCGCCTCTGGAAGACGGGCTATGCCCACCACATCGAGCGGCTCATGGTCGCTGGAAGCGCGATGCTGATGGCTCGGGTTGATCCTCGGCACGGGTACCAATGGTTCATGGAGATGTTCATCGACAGCGCGGATTGGGTGATGCGCCCGAACGTCTATGGCATGTCCCTTTATGCAGACGGCGGACTTTGGGCGACCAAGCCTTATGTGAGCGGATCGGCCTATCTGCTCAAGATGACCGACTATCCTCGGGGGCCTTGGTGCGAAGTTTGGGACGGCTTGTACTGGTCCTTCGTCGATCGCCATGCCGATGCGCTGGCCAAGAATCCTCGGACCAGTTTTTGGCCCAAGGGGCTCGCCAGGCTCCAACCCGCCCGTCGCGAGCGGCTTTTTCTCGAGGCCGAGGCGTTCATCGAGTCGACGACGTCTGCGCCTGACTAGCCCCAGGCCCGAATCTCTTCGTACGCACTTTCGAGCGCGTTGCCTTGGCTCTGAATTCGGCTGATCTGATTCCGCAGCCCATCCAGGCCCGGCAGGTCGCGGGTGGGAGTCGACTGCATTCGATTCAGGACTTCTCGGAAAGAGGCCATGGTCTGTCGGACGAGCTCCTGTTGAGCTTCGATTCGCTCGAGCATCGGCGCGCTCGCGGTGAATCGGTCCAGTCGCTTTTGGGCGACCTCCAACGAGATTTGGAAGGTCTCTTTGGCCTCCGGATCTTGGGCCTCTTCGTATCGCTTTTGGAGCCGCGCGATCTCGGCGAGCACCGATTCTCGTTGATCGGTTGCCCCTAAGAGGTCGACGAGCGTGGCTCGCTGCTTTTTGAGTCGTTCGGCCTCATCGAGCAAGGTCATGAGTTGCTCCATGATCTCTTGGCGGTGAGCGGCGTCGAGCCCTTGCGCTCGGCACAAACTGATGAATGCCACGAGATATTGGCGCTGCTCTTCGCTGAGATCCATGAGCGGGAGGAGGAGTTCCAGTTCTTCGACCGTCGCCTCATATCGAGTTTTCATGTACGCTCGAATGCCGACTGCGATACCGACCGGGATGGTGGCGAACGAGATTCCGAGCAGGGCCGGTGAGTTCATCACGGCCCCGAGCCCCATGAGTCCGAAAAAGCTGGCGGTCCAGACACCGAGTCCGATCATCCAAGCCTTGCCGTACTCCTTCCACCAGACTTTGTTGTGCTGCAAATATGCGCCCATGATCGCGGGGTTTTGGCCCGCGCCCATCGACATCGAGGATGTGAATCGATAGATCGACTCGAAAATTTGGGGGTGAAGGTCTTTCTTGGTGTATCTCAAGATGCGCTCTCCACTGCATGATACGCGAAAACCGGGGGCTCGGCTGCAACCGAGCCCCCGGTTCTCTTGAGCCTTAAGTTAGGGAATGTCTTCGAGACCGTTATTCCCGGCCCAAAGGGAGTAGTCGAAGTTCGTGACTTCTCCGTCTCCGTCCAAATCTCCGTTCGTGCCCGGAGTGACGTTGTTCCCGTTGTTCACGGCCCAAATGGAGTAGTCGAAGTTCGTGATCTCGCCATCGGCGTCGATGTCACCCACCGGCAGGGTGAAGTTCACCCCAGGCGCCACCAACCCGGTGAGACTGATATTCGAGACTCGGCGTCGAAGCCAGATTGATCCATCGGCGAGGAGGTCATAGTTCCCCGGCGCCAAGCTCGTATTCAGCACGTAGATTCCAGACGAGTCCAAAGTCGTTGTCACCGTCAGCAACTCGGTTCCTGCGATCCCGCCGACTGGACGGACTCGGAAGGTGATCGGGATTCCCGACGGGCTTGCCACCCAACCTTGCAGATTGACGATGCCGGTGAAGGAGCGCGGATTGATCGTGAAGGTCAGCGGTCCGCTGGTTCCCCCGCCAGGAGCTGGGTTGAACACCGTGACGGTTGCGGTTCCAAACATCGAAAGATCGGTGGCTGGGATCGCCGCTTGCAGCTGCGACGCGCTCACGAAGGTGGTGGTTCGATTGCTTCCGTTCCATCGAACGATGCTGGAAGAGTTGAAGCCTCCGCCGGTGACGTTCAAAGTAAACGCCCCGCTTTGGACGATGGCGTTAATCGGTGACATCGAGGTCACAGAGGGGACCGGATTGAGAGCGTTCACCGTGAACAGCTCAGCGGAAGTGGTCGACTGTCCATCCGGATTCGTGACTGTCACCGTTCTCGTGCCGGGTGTTGCCGACGGACTCACGGTCACGTTCAACGTTGCTTGACTCACGCTTGTCCAGGTCACCGAATTGACGGTGATGCCCGTTCCAGAGAATGCCGCAGACAGGCGGTTGAGCCCGGCCTGCGTGTCGTAAAACTCTTTGCTCCCAACGATCTGAATCGTGACCAGTATGTTTCCGGTCTGGCCTTGCGTCAAGTTGTTGGGAGAGACCCCAATGATGATTCCTGGGGGCGGCGCCGTCAGCTTGACGACCCGAATCGCCCAAGAGTTGGTGGCGTTGCAGTACTGCTGGGCTCCCCAGAGAGTTTGTTCATCCTGAGGATCGACTCGGACTGCGGCATAGTCGCCCCATCTTCCGCCCGGGCCATAGTTCGTGCTCGAACCGATCACGAGCGTTGGAGCCTGGGTCGTGCCCAAGGCGTCGTTTCGAAGCCGACCGGCGGCCACGATTTCGAGTCGTCGAGCCACGCCCGCAGCCGACGGCAGAATGGCCATGTGGCCTTGGCCGCTCATGTTGATTCCCGACATCCAGTAGTTCGTCGGATTGGTCGCGGCAGAATCCCACAGGGTTCCGCTCTGGATGAGATTCGGGGCCCCGTCAAGGTCATCAAGTTGGTACCAACGGACGGCGTTCCGGCCCCCAGCGGAGTCGGCGACCCCAGAGCTATTGACTTCGATCTGATGGCACGCCCAGAGAGATCGAGTGTTGGTGACCCGATTTCGTCGAATCTCGGCCTCCATGATCCGGTCATCGACCGCACTGACCCCGCTCGAAGACCCGAGGACAGTCACAGATTGAGGGTTGACCGTCGTCGGCACCGTGATGTTGACGTTCGGCCCCAAAACCGGAGCAAATGAATTGACGTTCGTCAGTCTTCGCAGGACGAGTCGACCCGCGGTGATGTTGTCCACGCCAAAGATATAGCTGGTCGAATTCCCTACTAAATCGTTGCTCAGATGGTGCGGCGCGTAAACCCCGTTTCCGGCCGCAGATGTGATGGCTCGGAACGGCGTGACGGTGTAAGGAGCTCCATCATAGACGTCGCTCTTTCGGAGGACCCAAATCGAGCACCCTTGGAATCCACTCAAGAACATATTGGCACAGATGATGATGCCATCTTCGTCCACGCCCATGGTCTGATAATCGGCCAGCCTTCCGGTATCGACGTTCGGCACCGTACCGACTTGATCTTGTACGAAGAAAAAGAACGTCCAGACCGTCGTATTCGTGATGATTGGGCCATCACTATAAGCTAATAAGATCCGATTCGGAGATGTAAAAGTCTCAGAAGAAAGCACCCATCGGCTCGCCAGGTTATCGTAACGAACTCGCGAGTCTCCGACAAAATTTCCACCTCGAACTGAATTAAAGAAACTGTCAGTCGTGGTATCCAGAGAACCCATGACCCCGTTCTTGTCATGCACGCGGATGTAGCCGTTGATAATCGTCAACACTTGGGTCGGGCCGACTCCGATTTGGGTGTCCGGTGGGTTCAACGTGACTTCGGCTTGCGTGACGGAAGTCCATTGAGTTCCAATTCCTTGGGGCAGATAAGGATCGCCGGGGCGACCGCGCTGAATACTCCCTTCGGAACGGCTGCGGAGCGATTCAACGAAGTAGTTCGTGGGCGCGGGTGGCCACTGGCTGACCGGCAGAGAGTTCGGGTCTTGTGCGAGTCCTCGGCGACGAGGAAACTTGTTCAGGATGTCAATGACCGCGAGCCCCTGCTTGCGACCATAGATGGGGTCCCGCATCATGATTTGGGCGGTCGTTTCTTTATACTCTTCGTCGATCTGAGAAGAGATTCCGATCATCGACCCGTCTTCTTGCACAATTTGCGCATCAGCAAAAGAACAAAGCGACAAGAAAAGTCCGAAAGCAGAGCCCCCGATCAGCCATTTCAAATTCAACATGATATCACCATTTTTAGGACGACTTGAGGCGTCCCTTTTGTTCAAGATTTGTCAAGACTTCGATCTGATTTGCATCGCGAATCTTGCTTGATGAAAGAATGCGCCGGAGAGGATTCTCCTCCCCGGCGCGTAGGAGCGGTTTATGGCTCCAGTTGGTCCTTAGGGGTCGCCCAGCAACCCATTGTTAGATGCCCAGAGGGAGTAGTCGAAGTTCGTCACTTCGCCGTCCCCATCCAGGTCACCGTTGGTTCCCGGGGTCGCGGTGGATCCGTTGTTGATCGCCCAGATCGAGTAATCGAAATTGGTGATCTCTTCGTCTCCGTCCAGGTCGCCCACCGTCAGGTTGAAGTTCACGGTCACGGCTGGAACCGTGGCGTTCACGTTCCCCTGCTTCTTTTGGAGCCAGATCGAACCGTCAGCGAGGATATCGTAGTTCCCCGACGGAAGGCTCGTTGTCACCGAGTAGGTGGACGTGGCGGTCAGGTTCACGACGGTCGTCAAGACCTCGCTCCCCGGGGCTCCGCCGACCGGCCGGAATTTCAGCGTGATCGGAATGCCCGTCGTGCTTCCAACCCAGCCTTCCAGGTTGATGACGCCCGAGAACACTCGCCCTTGGATCGTCAACGTCTGACCACTGGTCAGCCCGCCTCCCGGTGCCGGATTGAACACCTGGATCGTCGCGGTTCCTGGACTGGAGATGTCCGAGGCCAGAATCGCGGCTTGGAGTTGCGTGGCCGAGATGAAGGTCGTCGTCCGTGGGTTGCCGTTGATCCGCACGACCGAACTTGCGTTGAAGTTCGTGCCATTACAGGTCAAGGTGAATGCCGCACCGCCCGCACTCACCGTGCTCGGCGAGATCGAGGTCAGCGTTGGCACCGGATTGTTGATGGTGAAGGTCTGACTGTTGCTGGTTCCACCACCGGGTGTCGGATTAAAGACCGTCACGGTCGCGGTGCCAGCAGTGGCGATGTCAGAGGCATTGATCGACGCCGTCAACTGAGTGTTGGTGACGAACGTGGTGGTTCGATTCGAGCCGTTCCACCGGACGATCGACTGACTATTGAAGTTCGTGCCGTTGACCGTGATGGTGAAGGCCGAGCCACCAGCCGTTCCGCTGTTCGGCGAAATGGACGTCGTCGTCGGTACGGGGTTCTCGATGGACAGCGACTGACTGTTGCTGGTTCCTCCGCCCGGAGCCGGGTTGTTGACCGTCACGGTGGCGGTGCCAGCCGTGGCGATGTCGGCCGCTGAGATCGAGGCCGTCAATTGAGTCGCGCTGACAAACGTCGTGGTTCGGTTCGATCCGTTCCAGCGGACCACCGAACTCGCGTTAAAGTTCGTGCCATTGACGGTCAGAGTGAACGTCGAACTTCCCGCGATGCGCGTGCTTGGCGTGATGGTCGTCGTCGTCGGCATCGGATTGTTGATCAAGAAGATCTGAGAGTTGCTGGTGCCACCGCCGGGTGCAGGATTGAAGACCGTCACCGAAGCCGTGCCACCAATGGCAATGTCAGCCGCCGTAATGGAGGCCGTCAACTGAGTCGCGCTGACGAATGTCGTCGTTCGGTTCGATCCGTTCCAGCGGACGACCGAACTCGAATTGAAGTTCGTACCGCCCACCGTCAGGGTGAAGGCCGCTCCGCCTGCCGTCGCGACCGCTGGCGAGAGCGTCGTCGTCGTCGGCAACGGATTATTGATCGTGAAGGTCAGGCCGCTGCTCGTGCCGCCGCCCGGTGCAGGATTGAAGACCGTCACCGAAGCCGTGCCAGCACTGGCAATGTCAGCCGCCGTAATGGAAGCCGTCAGCTGGCTACTGCTGACGAAGGTGGTCGTTCGACTTGTCCCGTTCCATCGCACGACAGAACTCGAGTTGAAGCTCGAGCCATTGACCGTCAATGTGAAGGCAGCTCCACCCGCGGTCGCGCTCGATGGCGAGATCGAGATCGCGGTCGGCACCGGGTTATTGATGGTAAAGGTTTGACCGTTGCTGGTGCCACCGCCCGGAGCCGCGTTGAATACGGTGATCGTCGCGGTACCCGCGTTAGCCAGATCAGCAGCTGTGATCGATGCCGTTACTTGAGTTGAGTTGACGAAGGTCGTCGTTCGATTTGAACCGTTCCAACGCACGACCGAGCCGGCATTGAAGTTGGTTCCATTGACCGTCAACGTGAGTCCGCCGACTCCTGCGGTCGCGCTGGTGGGCGAGATCGAGGTTGTCGTCGGCACCGGATTGTTGATCGTGAAGGTCTGGCCGCTGCTGGTTCCTCCTCCGGGACCCGCGTTGAACACCGTCACCGTCGCCGTGCCCGCAGTGGCAATGTCAGCCGCGGTAATCGAGGCCGTGAGTTGCAACGGGGAGACGAAGGTTGTGGTTCGATTCGAGCCATTCCAGCGCACGACTGAACCTGCGTAGAAGCCCGAGCCGTTCACAGTGAGCGTAAACGCGGCTCCGCCGGCGGTCCCGCTGGTCGGCGAAATTGAAGTCAAAACCGGGACCGGGTTTACGGCCGCGATACTCACGTCGATCCCGTAGAGCTGGGATTGAGAAGGAGTTCCGTTTTCTGTCACCCGGAAGTAGTAAGTTCCGGCCACCGGCACGATGAACGAAACGGACTCCGAACCGCCTAAACCGGTCACGTTTGCGGTCGCCAATACCGTTGATCCGTTCGTGTCGACAAGTTCGAGCACCAAATCGGCTTGGTTGGCGCTATTCGTGACAGAAGTTTGGGTGCATCCCGCGTTTTGAGCATTATCCCCGTAGGAAAGCCCGATCGGCGAGATCGTGGCCGTCACTTGACAAGTGTTTCCGACGGTGAACCTGTAGAAGTCGATGTCGCCATTTCCGTCGATGCTCAGCATCGAGGCGTTGCCGGGATTGATTCCAGAAAGCGTTGCTGGCGGAACTTCAAAGTTGTTCAAGGTCGAAGGAATCGACAAAGATCCCAGATTCGTTGCGAGCGCAGCCGTATCGTTCGTCTCATAGGCATCGCCGTAGAGTCGGTGGACATGACGAAACTCGTCGTGTTGGGGGCCGTCAAACCCAGTGTTGAGGAACGGCTCCATCAGCTTGTTGTTCCCAACCGGGCAGACGTGCGCCATGCCGAGGCCGTGACCGTGCTCGTGCGAGAGGGTATTGCGGAAGAACACATTGGCGTTCGTCGAACTGCCCCAATTGTCCCCGGTATCCATGACCATGTTTCCGCCTGTGCCAGCACCTGGGTAGAAGTTGTATGCCAATACACCTCCGGAACCGTCGATGGTGTGACCAGCGATTCGGCAATCACCTCTTGTTGCGTTGCCACTGGACGTGTCAAAGTTCGCGCCGTCGTCAAAATCAGAGCCCGCCGCAGTTCGCCGAACCAAGGTCAAACCACTGATTTGATCCCATCGATTGAAGACATCGGTCATCCGAGCAATCCAGGTAGGTCGCCCGCCTTGACCGGCAAAATCAGCGTCCAAATTCGCAGTCAAGACGTTATTGGAAGTCGGCTCGCCGTTGTAGCCAATGATTGAAACTCCGTCCGGAACAATGCTCCAAGAAACGGTGACCGGAGTTCCCTGCGCCGCCCAACTAGAGTTCGTTTGATAATCCGCAAACGGGTCGGGCCAAGCTCCCTCGGCCTGATTTTGCATGTTCTGCATGTGGGCGTCGATCACTTCTTGAGGCGTGCCCGGAGCAAAACAGACCGAGAGAATCGGCCGGCCCGACTTCGCATAAAGCGTCGCACTGGAGGGAGCACCTTGGGTCATCGCGCTCAGAAACGGCGGGATGTAATACTCGGTCACCGATCCATCGGCGTGATGCTCGCAGGTCTCGATGGGCTGGTGCGCCCGAAGGCTGAGAGCCCCCTTCAAGTCGCCCGCCTTGGGGTCGGAATGAAGACAGTCGTTGGAGTGGCTATGTCCATGGCTATGGCCGAAAAGCTGGGGAAGCTGAGCGGAAGCGTGACCACCACTTTGAGTGACGATCGCCGTCCCCGCCACCGCCGTGCCGATGACAAACAGGCCTAAGCCGACCCGCCAAGAGCCGCGCTTACGCTGGTGTTTTTTTGATTTATTCATGAACTCATACCAAAAAGAGCAAGTTCGGGGCCAAAAACGGCCCCATCAAGCGATCTGTTAAGAAGCGCTTCGCTTCTACAGTTCGGTCAGTGTACGACAAGTCCTGCAATTCGCCAAATGAAACGCCGATGGACCTAGGACCAGGAAGCGAGATCGATCAGATTCCCGTATTTTTCGGGTCGAATTGCTTGTGGCAGCAAGATTGTCTGCGTTCGCTCCGATCATTGCGGACTGTAAAAATTGCTATCTTTTTGGGTCGATCGAAGAATCTAAACCTGCACAACTTTGTCTTGTTTCGAGAGCGTCGCGCATCTTTCCAGGAATTTTAACCTGCCGTCGCGAATCTTAGGCTTCTTATGACTGGTTCTTTTGCTTGGCTGAGCGATCCGAACGCCTGGGTGGGCCTCCTCACGCTGACTCTTTTGGAGATCGTCTTGGGAATCGACAACGTGGTCTTTATCAGCATCTTGGCAGGGCGATTGCCCGAGGCCGGCCGGGATCGGGCCCGCAAAGTCGGTCTTGCACTAGCTCTCATCACCCGGATTTTGTTGCTGCTTTCGATCGGTTGGATCGTCGGGCTGACGGCGGTCATCGCCGACCTTCCTTTTGGCCAGACCGAGGAGATGCGCCAGATTTCGTGGCGCGACGTCATTCTCTTTTTGGGCGGATTGTTCCTCATCTGGAAATCGGTCAAGGAGATTCACCACAAGTTGGAAGCCAGCCCAGACGAGAAGAAAAAGTCGGCGATTCAGGCGACCTTTGCCTCGGTCGTCGGCCAAATCCTGGTCCTCGATGTCATCTTTTCGCTCGATTCGGTGATCACGGCCGTTGGGATGGTCGACCAGGTCGGCGTGATGATCACCGCCGTCATTATTGCGGTGGTCTTTATGCTGATTTTCAGCGGAAAGATCGCGAGCTTCGTGGACGAACATCCGACGATCAAGGTCCTCGCGCTCGCTTTTTTGGTCCTGATCGGCACGAACTTGGTCGCCGAATCGGCCGGAGTCCACATTCCGAAGGGGTACACCTACTTCGCGATGGCGTTTGCGGTTGGCGTCGAAATGATCAACTTGCGGGTGCGAAGGGCCGGGCAGCTCAAGACTTAAGCCGACTGGAGCCGAGCCAGCAGCTTCTCCCGAACCGGGGGCCACTCCTCGGGAAGCAGGCTGAAATAAGCGGTGTTCCTTCGGGTGCCGTCGGGCAGAATGAAGTTCGACCGAAGGGTCCCTTCGTAGACCGCGCCGAGCTTCACCAGTGCGGCCCGGCTGGTCGCATTCCGGGCGTCACATTTTAGCTGCACCCGAACCGCCTCCCAAGTCTCGAATACACAGCCCAGCATGAGCAGCTTACAGGCGGGGTTCACCCACGTTCCTCGGAATGCTTCGCCATACCAGGTGTGTCCGATCTCCAGCGTCCGATGCGCACGGCGGATGTCAAAGATCGCCGAATGGCCCACCGCTTGGCCCGATCGAACACATCGAGCCACCCAGGCCACCGAGTCGAGGCTGAGCCGAGCCTCTAAATACTTGCGAAGGACGTCGATCGACCACTCTTTGAACTCGATCATCATGTATCGAAACGTTTCGGGAGTCGCGATTTCAAACAGTTCGGCCGCGTGGTCCATCGAAAGCGGCTCTAATCGAAGCCATTCGTTTGCCAAGAGACAAGGCTGAGGGTCGAAGCGAGGCATGCCAGCCGCAGGCTACCTTCGCGAGTCGAAAGAGTCAGGCCTTTGGACTCCTAACCCAAACTTTCGGGCCCGGTTCGGAGTAAATTAGTTCGCACATGTCGGTAGCCTCCTTTGATTCGCTGACCGTTCGTTATGGAAACTTCGTCGCGCTGAACCAGTTCTCTTGCCAAATTCCCGAAGGTTGTGTCGGGCTCTTGGGGCCCAACGGAGCCGGGAAGACCACTCTGATCAAGACCATCTTGGGATTCATCGCCCCGACTCAAGGTCGAGGCTCGGTGCTCGGGTCGGATATCGCCACCGAAGGCGACGCCCTGCGCCAGAAAGTCGGGCTCATGCCCGAACAAGATTGCCATATCCCCGGCATGAACGCGGTCGAGTTTGTTGCCTATGCTGGCCGCCTAGCGGGGATGCCCCAGGCGCATGCCATCCGCCGCGCCCATGAAGTTCTGGAGTATTGCGGCCTCGGTGAGGCTCGTTATCGGAACGTCGAGACCTATTCGACCGGCATGAAGCAGCGCATCAAGCTCGCCCAGGCTCTGGTCCACGGGCCGAAACTCCTCCTCCTCGATGAGCCGACCAACGGCCTCGACCCCAGAGGCCGCGAGGAGATGCTGGAACTGGTCCGCTCGGTCAGCCACGGGAAGGGGGTCAACGTCCTGGTGAGCTCGCACTTGCTGCCCGACATTGAGCGGGTTTGCGACGAAGTCATCGTCGTTTTTCGGGGCGAACTCCGTGCACAGGGCAAAATCCAAGACCTCAAGCGGGTCGCCGGTCAGCCCGTGGACGTCGAACTCCGCGAACCAAGCCCTGAGTTTGCCGCGGCCCTGGGCTCTCGGAATATGTCATGGGAGCCGCGCGGCCTCTCGGAATTCCGGGTGATGGGCCTCAATACGCCGGAAGAGACTGTTCACGCGGTTTATGCTTGCGCGGCTCAAGCTGGAGCCCAGGTGCGGAGCCTCGCTCCCGCCGAACGTAGCCTCGAAGAGGCCTTTATGGAGGCCATCCACGTATGAGCGAACCGACATCGAATCCGATTGCTGACCTGACCTACCGTAACTACGACGGGCCGATTGAGCCCGCTCGCGCCCGGTGGCTGCCGATTGCCGCTGCCACCGCCTCGATGGGGGTGAAAAAGAAAGGCTTTTGGCTGGTCGCCGCCTTGAGTTCTTGGTATTACGTGGTGATGCTAATCGTGTTTTATGTGATCGGCAACTTCACGCGGCAATCCGGAGATCGTGGCGCTCAGATTTCGGAAGAGTTCTTCAAGAGAATTGTTTGGAAAGATCAGTTTCTTCACGGATTCGGGTACTCCCAAATGCTCTTTCTGGTCTTAGCGATTATGCTGGGCGCGGGGGCGATTGCGAATGACAATCGCTCGAATGCGTTGCTAGTCTACTTGAGCAAGCCTCTGCGCAAAATCGATTACCTCTTCGGCAAGTGGCTGGGCGTGGCCTGGGTGATCACCTTAGTCGCTTTGGTGCCGATGCTCTTTTTCTATCTTTACTGCCTCATGACCTATCGAGATCAAGGATTTCTCAGTCAAGATCCGCTCTTGATCCTTCGCATCCTTGTTTTGGCTCCCATGACGGGTCTTTTTTATAGTTCTTTGGTCATCGGAATCAGCTCCCTCTTGAATCAAGGTCGTCTCGCGGGGGCGGCGCTTGCCGGCGTTTATTTCTTGACATACTTCTTCACTCAGCTCATCAACGGCTATCGGATGAACTTGCTCATGATGAACCCCGATCAAACGCGGACTGGGCTCGATCTTCTTTGGTATCTCTCGCTCGATGGAATCAACATCGCTTTGGCCAAAATGATCCTCGGGACAAGAGGCCAACCGCCTTTCAATGCTGGTCAAGACTTTGTGCTTCCGGTCATTCCTCCAGCGTGGATCTTTATTCCTTTGGCGTTGCTCATCTGTGGTGGATTTTTGGCCATCGCGTGGTCGCGGGTCCGTGCTGTCGAGGTGGTGCGATGATCGATCTCAACAATGTTTCTCGCTGGTACGGTGTGGTGATCGGGCTCAACGACGTCACTTGCAAGATCGAGAGCGGCATCACGGCTCTGCTCGGACAAAATGGAGCCGGCAAGTCAACGCTCATGCGGCTTGTAACCGGACAGATTCGGCCGACAACCGGGGAAATCCGCGTCTTTGGAGAGGACCCATTCAGCAATCCCAACGTCTATCGACGACTGGGCTACTGCCCCGAAATTGACAACTTTTATGAGCACATGTCGGGACGAGATTTCGTGCGGCATTTGGCGCGGCTGCAAGGATACTCGAAGGCCGAAGCCGCCGAGCGAACCGAAGAGATGTTGAGCCGCGTTGGCATGCTGGATCGAGCGGATCGGGTCATCCAAGGCTACAGTAAAGGGATGCGCCAAAGAATCAAATTGGCGCAAGCAATGATTCACGACCCCGAGATCATTTTGCTCGACGAACCTCTCAATGGACTCGACCCCGTCGCTCGCCGGGAGTATATGAATCTTTTGGGTCATTTGGCCTCCGAGGGTAAGGCAATCGTCGTGAGCAGTCACATCCTTTTTGAAGTCGAGCAGATGACTCGAAGCATCCTCTTGTTGCACCGCGGACGACTCCTGGCAACTGGAGATATTCGGGTTGTTCGTTCCTTGATTGACAAGCATCCCCACCGCATCCGAATCAAGAGTCCGGATGCGCGGCAATTGGCGACGAAACTTCTCGATATTCGAGGCGTTTTGAGCCTGAGCTTTCCGTTTGGGGACCAGCTTTTAGAAGTGGAGTGCGCGACTCCTGAACTGTTCTATGATCGCATCCAGAAGTTGGTGCTCGAAGAAGGCCTCCGAATCGAAAGTATGCAAAGTCCCGATAACAACTTGGAGTCGGTTTTCCGATATTTGGTGCACTAAACAAGATGACATCTTATCTGTATTGGAGTTCTCTGAAGGACTTTGGTCGAGCCCGCAAGATTATGGCTTGGATTGGCGTCGGTCTGGTGCTTGCCCTGCTCTCGATTGCCTTGCGCGGACAGACTCCCGACGCGACCGCCGAGGAGTCGTATATTCAATTCAGTAGCACCATTTTGCTTCGGATGGTGGCGCTGGTTTCCTTGATTCTGAGCACGTCGGTTCTGAGTCAAGAGATCGAGCAAAAAACGATTGTTTACTTATTGACTCGGCCCATCGCCCGGGGGCAACTTTTGCTGATGCGGTGCCTCGCTTCGATCACTTTGGTCACCCTGCTGGGCTACTGGATGGCGTTTTGCTTGGCGATCGTCACGATGGGCCCCAGCGGCTTGGCGAGTTCGGCGTTTCTGCGCGATCTTCTGGCGATCACCCTCGGGGCGATGGCATACGGAGCTCTTTTTACTCTCTTCAGCCTGCTTTTCAACCGCGCGATGCTCTTTGGGATCATCTTTGCGTTCGGCTGGGAGCTCTTTGTGACCAACATGCCGGGCGACCAGTACTACCTTTCGATCATGACCTACGTCTCGTCGGTCGCCAACCACCCCTCGACGGAGATCGGCTCGCGCGTCGTCCGGTTCTTGTCGGGCGAAATCTCAGGGAGCCGTGTCGCCCCGGCTCTCGCCGCCTTCATCTTGCTGGGCCTGTCCGTGGGCCTGATCGTGCTCTCGTGTCGGTGGTTCGCGCAACATGAATATGTGCCGCGAGAGGATGCGGAGTAGGGGCGACTTCGCCCCTACGCAACCTAGGGCTGGGCGCTGGTCAGGCTCGGGGATCGAAGAATCGAGACGGCCGAGACCTCGGTCGAACTCTGGCCAAAGAACCCCAATGACGCCTGGCCCGCATGGCGAATCCGCACGAAGTGGGCTCTTTTCAGGCTGACTGGGCGACCTTGGGCATCTTGGAGCCAGTCCAAATCAAACGCATCGCCCCCCGCCGATCCTGCTGAAATTCCGGGCGATCGCGGATCGTCTGGCACGAGCGGGTCGCCTTGATTCTGGACCGGCGTGACGTCGGCCCAGCCTACCACCGGCTGCGCCCCGACCGCGACATTGCCGAACCAACTGTTCGGCAAGGGCAGCGCTCCTTCGGGGTGCCGACGACGGGTCCGGTACCAGAGGTCCCCCGCATCCGGGACTCCGCTACCATTCGCATCGACGCCGACTTCGACTTGTCCGGGCTCGATCCAAGCCGTCAAGATGTTCCCGCCCGGGTAGAACGCATTGCCAAAGACAATGAAGTCCGCCCCGCTCGGGTTCGACGGGCTTGGCGCGAGGTTCAAGAGGGCTCGCGAAAAGCCGACCGTCACCCATCCTCCCCAACCGAACGAGAACACCTTTGAATTGTCCGGCACGGCTGGGGACGCAAGCGGTCCCGGCCATCCTAAGACTTTGGACGGATCGGCGTAGGCCGACTGGCCGCCCAGACTGCTGAAATCGTGGACAACCGAGGCGAAATCAAGGCTCGTCGCGGGTCCGGTGTAGGCCGTCCCCCAAGAAGTCACCCCGAGGACAACCCCCGAGAGCCAAGCCCACCTCATGACCGCTGGCGTCGGCGCAACAAGGCAGCCGCTCCGAAGGCCAAGAGGCCGAGCGAGCTCGGTTCGGGCACCGGCATCACCGCGATCAGGCCGGGGGTTCCCGCAAAGCCTCCGTTCACCACCAGCATCCCTGACCCGGACCCTGGCTCGAAGCCCGACCCAAAAAATCGAGCGACGTTGGGAAGGGAAAGGCTGCAGTGAACATCCCCAATGGCGACGCCACTCCCGATTTGAGCTGAGTCAACGTCGAGCCCGTCGAGGCCAAAAAGTCGCCTTCCGAGTCCCGCGCGAACGAATAAAGACCTTGCCCCCCGCCTCCAGCGAGGCTCCAGGGGGATTGCCAGGCGACGCTTTGGACCAAGCCGCCAGAGTACGTGGCCGTCCCGGGAGTGATTTTCCCCGGCTGGCCGATGAACGTAGGATCGTTGGAGTCGCCAGCAAAAATCTGGTCGCCGTCGACCGCAAGTCCGCCGCCAAATCCTGCCCCCCAGATCGGGCTGACGACCGTCGCCGATTGGCCGGAAATTCGAACCAATCGGTTCTGATTCGGTCCACCGGCACTCAGCACCAGGACCTGGCCCGGCAACGAGACGATGTCAGCCGGAGCCACGACCGAGCCGCTGGGCGCGAGAAGCTGGGTGGTGACCCCGTCCGACCGCAAGGCCGTGCTGAGATCGCCGTTTTCCGTAAAGACCAGCGTGGAATCGGATTCCCAGTCCAACCCACCGAAGAACTTCCAATTCGGTGCCGACAACGTATGCAGAAGTGTTCGCCCTTCGGGCAAGATTCGGTCGTAAATGCGAATACTCGCCCCTCCGGCGAAGTTGTCCGACGCCACCGCGAGCTTTCCGCTGGGGCTGATGGCAAGAACGCCGCCGGTCAATTGGAGATCGCGCGCCCAGTAACCAGGACTTGGATCAAACCCGGGCACCTGTGCCCAGGCTCCGACACCCATGAAAAAGACAACGCCCGCGGCGCTACGCTTCAAAAAGAACTTCATGATCATTCCTCCTCTGAAATGGATTTCTAGGGGTCGATCGCGAGAAGATGTGAGGTGGCGTGCGAGGCTCAGCAAGCTCCGCGGCCGCCGTCCACCGATGCTCGTCGGCTCCGACCACAATTGTCCAAACAGACTTCGGACCAAGTGGCATTCGGGCTTAGATTGCTCCACACCGTTGCGGCACAGCGCCGGATTCTCACCGGACTTCCCCACTCCGCTTGGCCCGGGGGGCCTTGCGTTGGTTCGACGTCGCTTTTCATTCTGGGGGCTGGGGCGGGGCCTTGTCAAGGACCCCCGTGCGGACCCTTGACCCGGCCTCGGCTGGTAGGTATAATCGAGTTCCTTCGAGCGGGCCTTGAGGCTCGCCCCGAATCCCTTCGGGCGGTTAGCTCAGTGGTAGAGCACTACAATGACACTGTAGGGGTCACAGGTTCAAGTCCTGTACCGCCCACCATTCTTTTTGTGTTCTTCCCCGTTTACTCCTCGTTGAAGAAGAGGTCTGGACGTGCTGGTTGGTTTTGGGGTTCGGGGGTTCGGGGGTTCGGGAGGTTCGGGGTTCTTGGATGTCGGCCATTCGGGCCTTTGGGGCGATCAGAATTTCCGAGCGTTCAGTCTCGCACTCGAACCCCCGATCGTGGCGAACGTTCGGATAATCGGGGACCTCCAAGGTCCCGGCAAGACGCCAGAACGCCAGAACGCCCAAACTTCCCAAGGACCGAACCTCCCGGACCCCCGGACCTCGAACTTCAGCGGGGACTCCAGCGACCCTTCCATGCATTTAGTAAAAGGAATTTGGGAATTTGGACTGAACTTTGATACACTGTGTGCGTATGACTCACCAATTGTGAGTTGGAGGATGAAATGAAAAAGGGTTTTTTGGGCATTGCATGGGCAATGGCCGCAGCGGGGATGGTGATTCCCACGCTCAGTTCGGCGCAAGACCGGTTGGTCGCAGTGGACAGTGCTGCAAACGCGATCTACACACTCAACCGACAAACCGGGGCAAAATCGTTCGTGTCCAATATCGTGGGGGGACCGACCTCACCGGCAGCATTGGCCCATGATCGCGTCAATAACGTTCTGTACCTGAGCGACACGATTACGGATTCGCTCTACACGCTGGATCCAACGACCGGCGTGGCAACGCTCGTCGGCAACTTCGGACTCGGCAACATTAACATGCACGGTCTGGAGTTTGATGACTCCACTGGCACGCTCTATGGAACTGACTGGAACACGGCCACGCTTTACACGATCAACCCGGCCACCGCTGCCCCGACTGCGGTCGGACCGCTGTCTGTGTCGAATCTGCACTTGGTGTACGATTCTCGAGAGAACAAACTCTTCGCCATTTCGACGATCGACCGGGTTTACGAGGTGAACCGAGCTACAGCTGGCTTGAGCCTCGTCGGACCGACGCTCGAAACGAGCAACCCGACGGGATCGGCGTTCGATTGGAGTTCGGGCCTGACCTATACGGTGGATAACTCCACCGATGAACTCTATGCCCTCGACTTGCTCACTGGGCGCGCGCAGCTGGTTGGCTCAACTGGAGCGGGCAACTTGCTCGGTCTGGCGTTCATTAAGTCAGCAGGTCAGTTCTGGGCGGTGGACAGCAGCCGCGCTCTCTTCACCGTCGATCCGGCGACCGGGGCGAAGACCGCGGCAGGGACCGTCAATGCCGCTGCCAGTACCACTGCAGGCTTGGCTTACGACCGGTTCCGCGGGATCGTCTATCTCACGTCGACCGGGAATGACAACGTTTATCGGCTGGACCTCGCGAGCGGAAACGTCACGTTGATTGGCAACTACGGCAATGCCTCGATCGTCATGCATGGCCTTGAATACGACGAGTTCACCGATCGACTCTTTGGCGTTTCTTCCCACAATAACGGTCTTTATGAGATTGATCGAACGACGGGCCTGGCCACCCTGATCGGGACGTCAGCGCTGTCTTCGTTCACCAATCTCGGTTACAACTCGTTCACCGACACGCTCTTTGCGACCAATTCGGGGACCGACAATTTCCACCGGATGAACCGGGTGACTGGAGGGACGACGCTGATCGGTGCTCTTGGCGGCCCGACGAACCCGAACGGCCTCGCTTTTAGCTACATGGACGGAAAACTGTATCTGGTGGACAACTCGACCGACCAGTTCTACACGATCAACATGGCGACCGGAGCCGCGACTTCCATTGGAGCCATGGGCGCAGGCAACCTGCTCGGCTTGGCTTATGTCAACCCGACTCCGGCCAATCATGTCACCGGAGTTGTGGATTTCGGCCAACTGGGCACCTCGCCTTTCTACGTCGGTCCGTTGCCTTCGGTGATTCCGGTTTCGTGGCGCACGTCTGCGAACAACGAGTTTGCGACCGGGTTTGCGACGTACGATCCAGCGACCGGAAGGTTCTACGCGATGGGTCCGCAAACGACGTTTGCCTATCGCATGAGCTTTAAGTGGCGATTCTGGCTCCGCCGAACGATTCCGAATCCGGCCGATCCGGCCATTCCGATGGGATCGCACTTCTTCGGCACCACCTCGCTGATCGTGGGCGACATCGACGAAGACAACGAGATCACCAACGCCGACTACTCCATTTGGGCGAGCCAAAATGGTCAGACGGTCCCGGCGGGAACCGCTTCCGACATCGACGGCGACGGTGAAGTCACCAACGCCGACTATTCGATCTGGGCCGCGAACAACGGCACCCTCGGCGACGACTAATCTCGCCCCCGCGCGAATGATGGCCCTCTTCTCCGAACCGGAGACGGGGGCCTTTGATTTTTCCGCCCGGGCCGACGCCCGACCCCGCATTCGCGTAGACTGGTTCGAGACCTATGGCCTATCGCGATTTTCAGCACTTCTTGGACGAGCTTGAACGAGCCGGAGAACTCAAACGAATCCGAGAACCGATCAGCCCATATCTCGAGATCACGGAGATTGCAGACCGAGTGATGAAGTCAGGCGGCCCCGCCTTGCTCTTTGAAAATCCCGTGGGCCCGCCGCATCGCCTGGGCACCCCGAATCCGCGCAGTGCGGTGATGAATCAGCCGAGCATCGACCCAGCGGCTCGCCCGGTTGGATCGAAGAATTACGCGTACCCCGTCGCCATCAATACGATGGGCTCTCGACGGCGAATGTCGATGGCCCTGAGTTGCGACGACTTTGAAGTCCATGCCGAGCGGCTTCGCAAGCTGGTCCAAGCCCCGGGCAACGTCCCCAAAAGCCTCGGCGAAAAGATCAAATTTGCCCTTGAGATGGGCGGCGAAGTGAAATCGGTCGCCCCCAAAGTCGTCCGCGATGCGGTCTGCCAAGAGGTGGTCCAGCAAGGTAGCGAGGTGGACTTGACCGAGATCCCGATCTTGACTTGCTGGCCCGAAGATGCCGGACCTTATGTGACGTTGCCACTGGTCTTCACGAACGATCCTCAATCCGGCAAACGAAACGTCGGCATGTACCGGGTGCTGCTTTATGACAAGAACACGTGTGGGATGCATTGGCAGATGCACAAGACCGGCATGCGACATATGGAAGACGCAGGCTCAAAGGGCAAGCGGATCGAGGTGGCGGTGGTCCTCGGCGGCGATCCGGCCTACACTTTCAGCGCGATCAGCCCTCTTCCTCCGGGGATCGATGAGATGCTCTTTGCTGGATTTTTGCGTCGAGAAAATCCTCAGTTGGTGCGCTGCAAGACGGTCGATATCAGCGTTCCTGCCGACGCAGAATTCGTCCTCGAAGGATATGTCGATCCGTCTGAGCGGCGGCTCGAAGGCCCGTTTGGGGATCACACCGGGTACTACTCCCTGGCCGAGGATTTCCCGGTTCTCCATGTCACGTGCGTCACGCGCCGCGAGCGGCCGGTTTGGCCGGCCACCATCGTCGGGCAACCCCCGATGGAAGACGGCTGGATGGGCAAAGCGGTCGAGAGAATCTTCTTGCCGCTGATTCAGTTAACGGTGCCCGAGATTGTGGATATGAACCTCCCCGTCGAGGCTTGTTTCCATAACGTCGCCTTCGTCAGTATCCGCAAAAAGTTTCCTGGTCACGCCTATAAAGTGATGAACGCGATTTGGGGATTAGGCGGTCTGAGTTTTACAAAGTTTGTCTTTATATTTGATGCCGATACGGACGTCCAGAACATGGATGAAGTCCTTTTTCGAATCGGAGCGAATTGCGATCCAGGGCGTGACACTTTGCACACCCGTGGGCCGGTCGATCAGCTTGATCATGCCGCTCAATTTGAAGGTTTTGGCGGCAAGGTCGGGTTTGACTGCACCCACAAGTTACCGGGGGAAAACGGGTTCCAGCGAGACTATCCGAAGCTCATCACGATGGCGGCAGATGTCAAAGCCCGAGTCGACCAGCTCTGGCCCAAGCTCGGGCTCTAAAAAATTCGATGCCTTCTCGCAAGAATGAGAAGGCATCGAGTTCAGAAGCGAGCAGAAGTTAGGACTTCTTTCGCCGCCGGGCCAGCGCCAAAGCTCCAGCACCGAGAGCGATCAGGGTCGCCGGCTCGGGAACAACCGTTCCATCAAATTGTTGCCAGTTCACCTGCATCGGACCGGAGAAGTTATTCACAAAGATCTGTCCATCAATCGCACCAAATCCGGTGCTGACCGATGCTTGCGGCGCCAACAGACTTCCTTTCAGGTTTGTCATGTTCACAGATGTCGCGATGGGTAGATTCCAGACGACCTTTTTGAAGATGCTCGGGGGCACTTGGTTCCCGTTCAAATTGTAGCCAATGTTCGGGAAGTTGACGAACGCACTTTGCACGTTGATGAGCGCCGTCGATCCTGCCGGAATCGAGATATCCACGCCCGTCACTGAATTCAGTTGTGCATTCGTAATGTTGAAAACATTCGTGATCGGATTCGTGCCCACGAGATTCAAAGTCGAGAAAGGTTGCGAAATCGTCCCGTTGGTCCCGAGCGATCCCCAACTGGCCGAAGTCGCCAGCAACGTCGCGTCGGTCGCCAAAAAGTCGATCGGCACTCCCGGAATGGCACTGCCACCGTTGGTGAAGGCCGTGTTGACTCCGGTGAACGAAAAACCGTAGCGGGCATTTCCGCGAATGGTGCCGTTCGAGAAATTGATCTGGGCGCCTGCCACCAGCACGTCTCCGCCTGGCGTCACCAGACCGACGTCATAGTTGTTCAGGCCGATGTTATTGCCAGCAGCGATTCGCCCTTCGGTGTCTGAACCCGATGAGTTCACATTCTGGCGCGCATAGAGGTTGAAGCCTCCCGCCGCTCCAAACTGCGCTTGAGACAGGGCCGCCAGGGCCGTCAATCCGGCAATCCAACAGAGTTTGTTCGTCATTTCTAATCCTCACTGCGTCTCGGCTCTCTGCCGAAGCTCAATTGTAGACGAAAAGAATGACGTCAGGCTTGAGATCATCCTCGAAAATCAACGGTTTCTTTTTTATAAACCGTAGAAATGCGGGGTCTCAGGAGGCCTGGGCAATCGGAAAGATGTTGCAGTCGAAAATATTTGCATTGAGCTTGACCTTGGTGAGGGTCGAGTCTGACGGCTCACGATCGACCGAGATCTGGGCAATGGCCGATTCGGCCCCACCGAGCACAATGTTCTCCATTTCTTGGACGTTGATTCCTTCGTCCTTGAGCGCATCCAGGACGTGCGCCAAGACGCCCACTCGGTCGAGATGTCGCACGACCAGAAGGTGCGAACCCGATGCTCCCTTCGAAACGTTCACCACGTTCGGCACTTGGCCGGTGAGCTTGTATTCCCGGACGATCCGAACGGTCTCTTCGGCCACCGCCTCTTGGGCTTGGTCGGTGCTCGCGCCGATGTGATGGGTGCAGTAGACCTGAGGATGGTTCTTCAGCGGGCCGTCATAGGAGCCTGTTCCGGTGGTGGGCTCGCCCTCAAAAACGTCAAGAGCGGCGAAGATGCCGTTTTCGTCGATCGCTTTCAGCATCGCGGCTTGGTCCACGACTTCGGCCCGACTTGTATTGACAAAGACAGAGCCGGGGCGGAGCGACTGGAAGAACGATTCACCGAGCATGCCCCGAGTTTCGGGAGTGAGGCTGACGTGGACGGAGACAAAGTCACTTTGAAGCGCCACTTCCTCGATTCGCGTGGCGCGGCCAATTCCGAGCGTGGCTGCGACATCCGGAGTCATCCAACGGCTGAAGGCGACGATGTTCATCCCGAACGCCCGGGCCCGCACGATCATCTCTTGGCCGATTTTCCCCATCCCGATCAGGCCGAGGGTCCGGCCATACAGGCCGCGGGCCCGGCTGAACGCTTTCTTGTTCCACTCGCCTTGCCGCAAGGTGGAGACGCAGTCGGGAATGTGCCGATCTGCCGCCAGCATGAGGCCAAAGGCGAGTTCGGCGACCGCTTGCGAATTCTTGCCGGGACAATTGCTGACAAAGATCCCTTTTCGGCTGGCGGCGGCCACGTCGATGGTGTTGTAACCCGCTCCGGCACGGATGATGAGCGAAAGGCGCGAGCCCTCCATCATCGCCTCGGTGACCTTGGTCGAACGGACGACGAGCACATCCACTCCGGTCTCTTGGATGCGCTGGCCCAGGGCCTCGTCTTTGAGGTCAGGCTCATAAAGGAGCTCACTGGCAAGCGGCCTCAATCCCTCAAGGCCCGAGGCTTCAAACGCATCGGCAACGAGAATCTTCATCGGCCCTATTGTACCGGCGGAGCCGGGACCGTCAAACTGAGGTCATCCATGCCGCACCTCATTTTGACCCTGACCAATAACCTTGCCCAAGAGGCGTACGTTCCGGCGATCCTGACCGAGTTGGCCGTCGCTCTGGCAGAATTCGAAACCATCGACTCGCGGAGTATCAAGGCGTACGCCATGAGTCCGAGCCAGTGGGTGATGGGCGAAGGGGCCCCCGAAGGCTTTGTGCATCTCGAAGTCGCCCTCTTGTCAGGTCGGCCCCTTGAGCTCCGGCAGGCGATTGCCGAGCGGCTGGCGTCCATTGTCCAGCACCATTACCAGGTTCCGCACGACGAAGGCCGTGCGAGCCTCACGCTGGAACTCCGAGAAATGGACCGGGACACTTACCAAAAGTAGAAAGAAAAGAACGAATTCCGCTCCTGACCCCGTCTTGTCGGTGTGCTTTCGCCTCTGGGCGAAGGTAGGATTTTTCTTGGATTCCTCTGAGGTGTTATTGAGACGATGAATTTGTTTCCTCGGAATTTACTTCGATTTTTGGGCGTCAGCCTCGTTCTCGGTGCCACGCTGAGCCTCTCGGCTCAGACGCGGACCGACGTCCTTCGGCTGAAGCAGATCGCCAACCAAGCGGGCCAAGCGGATGCTCGGGCTCAGCAACAGGCTCAGGACTGGGCCCAAAGGAATGGCTGGCCGACGTCGCTGGTGCTCCCCTCGGGGGCCGAAGCTCGCATCGTGAGCGTTCGTGGGAATCGACCGCTGTATGTCGCGGACGAAAACCTCCAAGGCGCGACGATGATTCGTGCGACCGAAGTTTGGCCGGGTGGCCCTTCGGGCTTGAACCTCACCGGCAAAGGAGTGGTTCTGGGCGTATGGGATGGCGGCGCCGTTGACCGTAATCACCCCGAGTTTGGCACCCGTGTGGTTCAGCGGGATGGAGTCACTTCGGTGAGTAGCCACGCGACCCACGTTGCGGGAACGATGGCCGGGGCTGGGGTCAACCCCCAGGCCAAGGGCATGAGCTTCGAGGCGAATCTCGATGCTTACAGCTCCGGGAACGACCAATCCGAGTTGGCAAACGCAGCCTCGGCCGGTCTGCAGGTCAGCAGTCACAGCTACGGCCCGTTGTACGGGTTCCGATTCGGCGCCCGAGGGGATGGCCGATGGGTCTGGTTTGGCGATGCCAGCATCGACCCTCAAGAGGACTACCAATTCGGCTTTTACGACGCGACCTCGCGGGCTTGGGATCAATTGCTCTACGCCGCCCCGTTCTTGCTGACGGTGTGTAGCGCGGGCAACGACCGGAACGCCGGTCCTGCCCCCGGCACCGAGCACTGGTTTTTTGACCCTGCCACCAACAATTGGGCGCTCAGCACGGCGACTCGCAAGCGAAACGGCGAACCCGGCGGCTGGAACACCGTCAACGGGAGCTTCAAGACCAGCAAAAACAATCTCGTCATTGGTGCGGTCAACGGCTTTATCGGTCCATATCCGGGTCCGAACGGCGTGACGATGAGCAGCTTCAGTAACTTCGGCCCGACCGACGATGGCCGGATTAAACCCGACCTCGTCGCCAAGGGTGTCAACGTTCTTTCCTCAGTCCCCGGCGGCGGTTATAGCCAGTTCAGCGGGACCTCAATGGCCACTCCGATGGTCAGTGGGGCGTCTGGTTTGCTGATCGAGCAGTTCCGCCGCACCCGGGGCACCCAACCTCGAGCCGCCACCCTGAAGGCGGTGATGATCAACAATGCGTTGGAAGCCGGCCCGACCCCTGGACCCGACTACGCCTTTGGTTACGGACTTCTGAACGTCGAAGCCGCTGCGCAAGCGATCGCTGCTTCGGCCGTCAAGCCCGACACTTTGGTCGAATCGAGCCTGAATACAGGCCAAACCTTCACTCGGCAGATCTTCCATCCCGGTGGCCAGCCGCTCAAGGTCACCATCGCTTGGACTGACCCTGCTGGCACTTCGCCGACGCCGAGCCTGAACCCGCGCACACCGATCCTGGTCAATGACCTGGACCTCAGAGTCAGCCGAGGGTTGGAAACGTTCCAGCCGTGGACCTTGGACGCCGAGAATCCGGGCAACGCAGCGGTCCCCGGCGACAATATCCGCGACAACGTCGAGCAGGTCTTTATCGAGAACGCACCGGCTGGACTGTATACCGTGACGGTCTCCGCCAAGGGCGCACTCGCTCCGACCGGCTCCCAAGCCTTTTCGATGGCGGTCTCGGTTCTGCCGAGCGGTGCGGTCGGATTCACCATCGAACCCGATGTGATGGTCGGAGGCGTCGGCCAAGCGGTCGGCCGAGTCACTTTGGCCGAGCCAGCCCCCAAAGATGGAGCTTTGGTCGCGATCATCTCCTCAGACTCTGGTCTGGCGAAGGTGCCCGCGACCATCACCATCCCCGAAGGAAGCTCCACCGGAAGCTTTGCGATCCGCACCTTCGGGGTCTTGACTCAACGGACGGTCACGATTTCGGTAAACGCAGGCGGCCCCGGAGCGTCGGCCAACCTGACCTTGGAACCGGTCCGCTTGATCGGTATCGGAATTGACGCCACCTCGTTGGTAGGCGGAGACCGAACGACCGGATGGGTGGAGCTCGATGGACCGGCCCCGACTGGAGGAGCCGCGGTCCAGCTGCAGACTTCGACGCCGTCGGTGGCTCGCATGACCCGGAATTGGGTGCTCGTCCCTGCGGGACAAACGCGAACGACGTTCACGATCCAAAGCTCCGACGTCACCATGCCCCGCGAGGTCATCCTGACCGGCGAGCGCGGGGGAGTTTCAGATTCAGAAACGATTGCGATCGTTCCCGTGACTCCCGAAAGCCTGCGCCTGTCGTCGACGTCGGTCGCCGGGGGATCGGTCGTGACCGGGACGGTGACTCTGAACTTCCGCGCTCCCTCCAGCGGCCTGACGGTCAATCTGAGCACATCGAACCGCGAAATCGCGAGCGTTCCCGCCTCGATCACCTTCAAGGCAGGCCAGACGTCGGTGAATTTTGCCGTCCGAACGGAGAAGACTTCCGCGGCTCGTAAAGCAACGTTGACGGCCTCACGCCTCGGCGTGACAACGTCGGCTGAGCTCCAGGTCAATCCTTGATCCCGGCTTGAAAACAGCCCCCACGGCCGCTGAGCGCAACCCGCTCGGCGGCCGATTTTTTGCCGATTTCAGGCGACTTCTGGGGGGCAAACTTGGCTATACTGGGACCGTGGTCACCCACCGACTTTTGGAGGAAGATTGGACTTCGCCGAGTTGCGATCGGTGGGATGAGCTAGCCCGAGACTGCCCGCAAGCCACGCCGTTTCAGTCCAGTACCTGGCTCCGATTGTGGTGGAAACACTTTGGCCGAGGACGTCGGCCCCATTTGTGGATCGTTTCCGAGGGCGACGATTGGGTGGGAGCGTGGCCTGGTTACTCGTCTTCCATACCCTGGCGATCTCTTCGGACGATGGGGACCGGCCCGTCCGACTACCTCATGCCGCTGGTTCGCCCGGGCTACGAGTCGGTCGTCGCCCAAGCCTGGCAAGAGCACTTGGACCAACTGGAAAACGTCGATCTGGTGGACTTGCATCAGATTCGAGAGGGCCACCCGTGGGTGGAGTCGGGCGGAGTCCCGATGCGACAGGCAACCTGTCTGGTTCTAAAGCTCGAAGGGACGTTCGAGTCGTACTGCAAGGGCTTATCGAAGAGCCTTCGATACGAGGTCCAGCGGCTCAAAAAGCCACCCTACACCACCCAAGAAGCTCAGATTCGGACCGCGGCCACGCCCGACGAAGCCTGCGAATTTCTAAGCGTCTTTTTCCGATTGCACCAACAGCGATGGCGCAAACGCGGCTTACCTGGAGCGTTTGCGAGCGCCCGGGTTCGACGATTCCACGAGGAGTTCGTTTCGGAGGCCGTCACCCGAGACCTCTTGCGGCTTTCGGTTCTGGAAAAAGACGGGACGCAAGGGGGGGCTCTTTACGCGATGCGTGCTGGCTCCGGGACGTTCTTTTACCAAAGCGGATTCGACCCCGCGGCCAAGGCGCTTTCTCCTGGAACCGTGCTGGTGGCGGCGGCGATCCGACGAGCCTTTGAAGATGGATGCGCAGATTTTGACTTTCTCCGGGGGGATGAGCCTTACAAGCAGCGATGGAAGCCTCAGCTTTCATTGGCGAACTATCGGATCATGCATCGCAGAGCCGGATGGCGCGGCCAGGCCGGAGAGCACCTGAATCGACTCGGATTTGGAGTCGAAACCCGAGTCCGCCGGCGTTTGGAGGGACGCGGCCTGCTCTCCTAACTTATGTCACGCCTGAAAGTTGCCGTGATTGTTCCGGCCTATAACGAGGAAAGCCGGATTGCGGAGGTCCTGGAGGCCGTGAAAGGCTCCCAGCTCGCCTCGGAGGTGATCGTCGTGAGTGACGGCAGCATCGACAACACCGTCCCGATTGCCCGCGCAATCCCGGGGGTCCGAGTGCTCGATCTGCCTTTCAATATGGGCAAGGGCGGAGCCATGGCCGCCGGAGTCGCAGGGACCCAGGCTGACATCATTGCATTCGTGGATGCCGACCTGCGCGGGCTTCGAGGCGACCACGTCGACCAGATCATCCAGCCCTTGCTCGACCACCGATGCGACATGTGCATCGGCATCTTTCGGGGCGGCGAGTTTTGGTCCGACACGGCCCAGCGCATTTCGCCGTATATCAGTGGCCAGCGAGCCATGAAGCGAAAACTTTTCGAAAGTATTCCTTTTTTGACCGAGGTCCGCATGGGCGTCGAAGTCACGATCAATTACCATGCTCGGCGTCAGAAAGCTCGCATTTTACGAGTCGTCCTTCATGGCGTCAGCAATACGCACAAAGAGCAAAAATTAGGTTTCGTTCGAGGGGCCAAAGCCCGAGCCCAAATGTATGCCGAAATTGGTCGGGCAGTGGTGAAAACTCGACGCAGGAGAGCACGCCGAAGTGGTTGGTATCGCTAAATCGTTTCCCGCACGTGTCATCGTCTTTTGGGTCGCTCTAGTGCTGGGTTGCCAGCGAGCTCCGACCAAAGAAGTGAGCATCCACCCCGTTCGGATCGAATCGGAAACCGCCGAGCAAAGGGCGCAATATCCCGAAGAGAGTAAGCGCGTGCTGCTCGTCATCAACAGTGCCAGCGCGGCGAGTCGAGAAATTGGCGAATACTATGCTCTGAAGCGACAGATTCCTCGCTCGAACATTTTGCGAATTGATGTGAGCACCAGTGAGAACATCTCAGAGAGCGAATACCGACATGGGATTGAGCAACCGATCCGAACGGCGATCAGCCGAATTCCCGACCGCATCGACTTTATCGTTCTGACGAAAGGGATTCCGATTCGATTACGCGACAACAATGGCTATTCGGTCGACGCTTTTCTCGTCGCAATGAACCTCAATATCTCGCCAATTACCGAACTTAAAGATGAGCAAGTGCGGCAGAGCATGAATCCGTACTTCAATCGAAACGAACAGTTTAATAGCTCGAAATTTGGGATCTATTTGGTGACGCGACTGGAGGGTTACAGCGTCGAACACTCCAAAAGGTTGGTCGATCTTTCCTTGTCCGCTCAGCGAGAAGAAGGCCCGTTCTTTTTTGATGCAGCCGAAAATCGAAAGAGCGAAGGATACATCGAAATGCAGCAGACTCTGTATCGCGCCAACGCGCTCCTTCAGTCCAAAGGTTTTCAGTCGACGATTGATGAGACGAAGGAGTTTGTCGCTCCTTCGACTCCTCTGGCGGGATACGCCAGCTGGGGCTCGAATGATGGAGGCTTTACATCGGTTGCTTATCGCAAACTCCAGTTCAAACCCGGTGCCCTTGCCGAGACTTTCGTCAGCACTAGCGCCCGAACATTTACCCCCACGGATGAAGGTCAAAGCCTCATTGGTGATCTGATTCGCCAAGGAGTGACCGGAGTGAAAGGTTACGTGAGCGAGCCTTACACTTTTGCTCTTGCCAAACCGGACATCCTTTTTGATCGCTATACCGAAGGATTTAACCTGGCCGAGAGCTTTTACATGGCTTCACTCGTGGTGAAGTGGAAAGACATCGTCATCGGCGATCCGCTCTGTCGACCTTATCGAAAGAAGTAGATGATCCGGTGCCCGATTTACGGAGCAGACCGAGCAATATCGGCGCCCCGAGCAAGGCGGTGACGGCCCCGACCGGGAGCTCGGTGCCGGGCAGCGCCCGCTGGGCCAAAAGGTCTGCGATCAGGAGGAGCCCCGCCCCCAGAATTCCTGAAAGAGGCATCGCCCGGCGAAGATCAGGCCCCACCACAAGGCGCGCCGCATGGGGAGCGACAAGGCCCAAAAACCCGATGATGCCAACAGCTCCGACGGCGGTGGCAGTCAGAAGAGTCCCGATGATCAGCACTCGGCGCATGACCTGAGGCGGCTCCAAGCCGAGCGACGTCGCCGCATCCTCGCTCATGGCAAGGGCGTTCAAGCGACGACTTTCGCGCACGAGCAAGATCGCCCCTCCGAAGCCGACGATCGACAAGATCGCGATTCGCTCCCAAAAAATCGGCGTCATCGCCCCGAGCAGCCAGCGCAGAACGCGGTTGGAGTCGGCGCCGCTCGCCAAGAGGAGGACCGTCATGACCGAGGAGAGGAGTAACCCAAGCATCACTCCTGCCAACAAAAGACGTGAGGCGACCAGAACGCCTCGAACCCGCCCCCAAGCCAACACTAAGAACAAGCTAACCAAGCCACCCGCCATCGAAAGGAGCATGCCGCCGAGCCCGGCCATCAGCCCAGACAGCCCGGCGACGATGGCCAGAACCCCTCCGACGGCGGCCCCGCTCGAGACTCCGATCACATACGGCTCGGCCAAAGGATTGCGAAAGACCGCCTGAAAGGCGGCTCCGGTCATCCCCAAAATGGCCCCGACTAGAACGCACGCCAACGCCCGAGGAAGCCGAAGCTCCCAAACGATCACGTTCGACACACTCGGCTCAAGGGACTGCCCGGAGATCAGTTCCCGCAACACATCGAGCGGGGGGATCCACATCGAGCTCCCCACTCCCAAGTGCACCAGCATCAGGAAGAGAACCCCGAGCCCCAGGCCCCACCAAGACCGCTGGTTTCGGACCCGCTTTGAAATTGGTGCTGGGGAACTCACGACTCGCATTATAGCCACGGGTATTCTCGAAATCCGTGAAAAGCCTGCCGCTCGCCACTCGAACTGAACTGATCGAACCCTCGCCGACCTTGGCGATGGGGGCCCGAGCCGCTGCGATGCGGGCTGAGGGCATCGACGTCATCAGCATGGCCCAAGGTGAGCCGGACTTTAATACCCCTCAGCCGATCTGCGAAGCCGCCAAAGACGCCTTAGACCGAGGCGTCACCAAGTACACCGCCAGCAGCGGGCTCCCTCAGCTCAAAGAGGCCATCGTCGAAAAGCTCCGGCGAGAAAACCGCATCCAGGCCGAAACGAACCAGATCGTGGTGAGCTGTGGGGCGAAACACAGTATGTACAACGCCCTGATGAGCCTAATCAGTCCGGGGGACGAGGTCATTCTGATTGCGCCGTATTGGATGACCTATCGCGAGCAGATCAAGCTGGCGGGCGGGGTGCCGGTCGTCGTTTCGACGGATGCTTCGTCCGGATTTAAGCCCGACCTCGATGCGATCCGGGCTGCGATCTCCGCCCGAACCCGGGCGATCCTCATCAACAGTCCGAGCAATCCGACCGGGGCGATGCTCGATCGCGCCATGCTCAAGGGAATCGCAGCCTTGACGTTGCGACATGGGCTTTGGATCATCAGCGACGAGATTTACGAACACCTGACCTACGGCCCGGCGCATGAAAGCATCGCCGCACTGGGGCAAGAGATCGCCGCCCAAACTGTCACAATCACCGGTTGCAGCAAGAGCTACGCCATGACCGGGTGGCGGATCGGGTTTGCCTGTGCGCCGGCTCCCGTCGCTCGGGCGATGGCGGATATCCAGGACCAAGTCACCAGCAATCCGACGAGCTTTGCCCAGGTGGGTGCGATCACCGCCTTGAGTTTGCCGCTCGACACCGTCCGAGCCATGCGCGACGAGTTTCAGCAGCGACGCGACCTCATGGTCAGAAAGCTTCGGGCGATCCCCGGACTCGTGGTCCCTGAGCCTGAGGGGGCCTTCTACGTCTTTGCCGAGGTCAAGTCCTACCTGGGCGGGGCCCTGAAAAGCGATCTTGAACTGAGCCAGCGCCTCTTGCAAGAGGCCCATGTGGCCACGATGCCGGGCTCGGTTTTTGATGGCCCCGAGCACTTGCGGTTGAGCTACACCGCGAGCCAAGCCGATTTGGAGCGAGGCCTGGATCGCATTCACCAATTCCTGACGAGTCTTTCTGAATGATCCCGACCTCCATCCCTCTGCAGTCTGAAAGCCTCTTTCGCCTGGCGATGCGGCATCGGTCAGCGGCCCCCGTCGACCCCGTTCGGGAAAGCTACGAACGTCTGGAGTTTTTTGGCGATTCGGTTTTGGGGCTGGTCGTGGCTCAGTATCTATACGAGCATCATCCCGACTGGGACCAAGGGATGATGAGCAAGGCCAAAGCCAGCGTTGTTCAAGAAGCGCCGCTCGCTCAGGTCGCTCTGAGTCTGGGACTGGATGAGTTCATCGAGGTCAGTGCGAACGAAGAGGCTGTCGGCGGGAAGACGCGGCCGTCCATCCTGGCCGATGTCTTCGAAGCGATCATCGGGGCGATCTATCTGGAATCCGGGCTCGAAAAGGCTCGATGGTTCGTGCTTGAGCAGCTGAACGACTACCTCATGCAGGTCAGTGGAGGCGACGTCAGCCCCAACGACCACAAGTCCAAGCTCCAAGAGATCGCCCAAGCGAACTGGCGCAAGACTCCGGTTTATCGCATCGTCGGCGAGTCGGGCCACGCTCACGAACGCCGATTTCGAGTTCAAGTCCTTTTCGACAGCGAAGTGATGGGCGAAGGGATGGGCCGGTCTAAGAAAGAGGCCGAACAAGCGGCCGCAGCCGACGCCATCGAGATCATCGAACGAGCGATTCGCGCGCGCGCTCTCGCCGAAGAGCACTATTCCGAGTAGCTTGAGGCTCATCATAAAAAAATTTTGTCCATGATTCGAACATTATGGGCTTTCTGCCCGTCTCAATGAAAAATTGGCACGGTTCTTGAATCTCTTCGTCCATGACGCGCCGGGACTTTGGTCCCATCAAGGATGAACTGAATGAAGAAGATGCCGGTCGAACACAATCGAGGTCAGAAAATGCGACGGACTTGGAAGCAATGGGCAGTGGCACTGGTGATCGCCGGGGTGGCGTTCAGCACCGTGGCCGAAGCTCGTCCGGAGCGTAACGCCTACATTAACCGCCCCGCTCCGAACCATGCCGCCCTCATGAATCAGATTCGGAACGATGAGGTCGTGATGGACCGGTATATGCGGCACTTCGCGATGACGCGCCAAGAGGTTCTCAACTACTTTTCTGGCTTGCGCTTGACCCGGCTGAGCAAGCCGTATCGCACCCCGATGTACAACGTGCCCGACAATGGCACCCTGCGATCCAAGGTCTACACGCTACGCAAAGGTACTTTGGTCTGGGTGGATTCCAAGAACACTCCGATTCTGAAGGAGTCGTGTGGCAACCCGCTTACCCGCGGACCGGAGAAGCCGACCGCCAACGCGCCCGTGGTCGGGGCCATCGAGCCCCCGGTGGGCGAGGACTTGCCGGAAATTTCGACGATCTTGCCTGAGGGATTCACGGGCGAAGAGGTCTTCAGCTTGATGGACGCGATGGAGCCGGGAATGCCGATTTTGGCGGGCGAGCTTCAGGTCCCCGAGCTCCCGGCCACCGACCTCGTGCCGAACACTGAAATTCCTTCGACGCCGGAGAGCCTCCTGACCCCCGGCAACAGCCCGATCGGCTTTATCGACGACCTCGCTCCGTTCTTGGCTCTGCCGGGCCTCGCGATCCCGTTTGGATTCCAGTCGCCGGGACGGCCGACCCCGCCCCCGCCTCCGCCGCCTGCCCCGGTTCCAGAGCCGGCGACGATGCTAGCTCTGGCCGGAGGCACGGCTTGGCTCCTTCGCCGCCGAGCTCGATCTCAGAGTTGAACTCTTCAGGAAGTTGCCTCCGTCTGCCGATAAAAACGGGGGCACTTTCTGGCTTTCGATGGCGTAGTGAGCGCTAGAAGGTCGGCGACGGCCCACCTCTCTTTTGCGAGAAGATAAGCGCTTATGAATGTCATACGAAGAATTTTTGCCCTCGGCCTGATGGCGACGATCGGCATGAGCTTGGCTTGGGCCCAAGGAGGCTCAGCTCCGGCGGGATCCCAGCAGACGGGTCAAACCGCCGCGACCTCAGAGCTGACCAGCGAACAGAAAAGTCAGATCATCGAGCGGATGTCCCGCGTTCTCACGACCTCGGCCTTTGCCGGGGGCGCTGACTTTAGCAAGCTCGCGGAGCTGCTGGCCAAGAACAAAGAGGCCATGGACAATGCGAAGACTCCCGAAGCCTTTGCCGCCGCAGTCAACCGATCCCTCCAACAGTTTGGCTATAGCCACATCGTCCTCTTCTCCCCCCGTGCGGCCCAAGCCTTCACCACCCAACGGATGGTCGGGCTCGGAGTTCGGCTGGAGCCGACCCCCGAAGGTCTGCGCGTCGTGGACGTGATCGCCGATGCGCCCGCGCAGAAGGCTGGAGTCGAAGTCGGCGACATGATCATCACCATTGAGGGCAAGAAGGCCGAAAGCTCGGCTGCCCTGTCAGGGGCCGAAGGCACTTCGGTGAAGATCGAAATCAAGAAAGCTGACGGCACCGTCAAGCCGCTCGAAATCACCCGACGCAGCTTCTCGATGGCCGAACCGGAGACGATTCGATGGGTGCAAAACGACCAAGTGGCGGTCGTTCGCATCCCCTCCTTTATGTCCTACAATCGAGACCGAATCAACACGATCATGGAAGAAGCCAAAGCGAAAGCCAAGATGATCGTTTTGGACCTTCGCAGCAATGGCGGCGGCGCGGTTTTGAACCTGCTTCACCTTTCGGGCCACTTCTTCAAGCCCGACGAAGCCCTCGGCACCTTTATCACCCGCAGCATGCTCGAATCTTACAAAAAAGAGAAGAACGTCGAGTCGGCCAACCTCGTGGACGTGGCCGCTTGGGGCACCCAAAAAGTGCGCGGGATGCGCCTGAGCAGCGATCCCTACTCGGGCCAAGTCGTGGTGCTCATCAACGGCGGCACCGGCAGCGCCGGCGAGATGATGGCGGCAGGCCTTCAGGAGCTGCGAGGCTCGAAAGTCATCGGTTCGCGATCGGCGGGCGCGGTGCTGGCTTCGACCGTCGTGCCGGTCAGCAATGGATTCCAACTTCAGTATCCTTTTACGGACTACATCACGATTAAGGGAGTCCGACTAGAAGGCAATGGCGTCAAGCCCGACTTCACGGCTCCGGCCCCGACTCGGTTCAACCAAGAGAACGACCCGGGCGTTGCCGAAGCTCTGAAACTTTTCACGGGTTCGGTTCGGTAATCATCTTGAAGGCCCCTTTCAAGAAGAGGGGTCTTGAAGTTCAAAAAAACAACCAACAGTTCGGCCTAGACTTTGCCCTGAGTCTAGGCCTTTTTTCTGCTCTTTAGTCAGGAGCCTTTGAAATCCCAATTCGGCGCTCATTGCCCTGGGGTTTGACTCGAAAAGTCTCCGGCGGCATCGAAAGATTTCTCTGAACTTTTAAGAAAGTGACGGTGCTCGTGCTCAGGACTTTCCCTTGGCGATCCAGACTGTCCGCCGTCAAAGTCACCGGCACTCCATTCGATTTTCGGGCGACGATTGAGAGCCGACGAGTCGCACTCTTCCCTGTCAGAATAAAGCAGTCGCCCACTCCAGAAAGCTGGATGGAGCCGGTGGCCGTCATCGTCATTTCGGGTCCCAAAAACTGACGAATTGGGTTCATCGAGCGCCAGAGATTCCTCAAAAACGGATCGACGCTGTGGTCTTGATTCCCTAAGGTCTCGTAGAGATCGGTGCGTGAGCAGACTCCGGAAATGAAGATGTTTTGACGCGGAAATCGAGCGGTCAGAGTCTTTCCGTCGTGGGCCCAGATCACGTCGGCCCGATGGAACCGAGCTTGCCGACCTCGCACCCAAATCGATCGACGGGCACCCCCACCTTCAAGCTGAAGAAAGATCGACTTCGGTCTTTCAAAAACTGCTAAGACTTTTCGAAATTGTGCGCGCGCAGTCGCACTGGCAAACTTTGGATCCGCTAATGGCTTACTTGAATCGCGAATGTTGAGCTGAGCCCCAGACGAGCTCAGTGCGAAGACAAGAAGGAAACTGGTCCAAATTCTCATGCTTTTCCAAGTCCCGCGGGGACTGAGTTCTTTGAAATCAGTCCGGCTAATGCAAGTAAAGTCACCAAGTAAGGCATCGAAAGCCAAAGCTCATTCGGCAACATGACTCCGAAGATCGCTTGGCCTTGAAACTGGATCTGTAATGCCTGAAAGAGCATGAACGCAAAGCATGCAATCATCGTCGGCACAGGCCGCCATCCACCGATGATCAGCGCCGCCAGTGCAATGAATCCGCGGCCACTCGTCATCCCTTCGGAAAATCTTCCCGTATTGCTGACGATCATCGCGCCCGCAAGTCCGCAAAAGACGCCCGTCGCGACGAGGGCCATGAATCGAACTCGAATCGGATCGATGCCCATCTGCCGGCTCTTTTCGGGATCGTTGCCGACGGCCATGAGTCGAATTCCGCCCCGAGTCCGCTTGAGATACACCCAAATCACAGCCGGGATCGCGACCGCGAGAAGGTAAAAGACCTCCCTGGGGACGACGGGGATCGTCGAACCGAACGCTCGGTCGGTGAAGTGAGGACTGTAGAGGTAGCTCGTGCCTCCCCACGCCAAGATGTTGATCGACATGCCACTGATGACATGGTCCATCCGGTAAACCTGGGTCAGGACCCCATGGAGCAAGCTCGCCAGAATCGCCGCTCCGATCCCCCCGACCAGCCCGAGCCATGCGTTTTGCGTGGACGTTGCGACCATCGCCGTCACGCACGCCCCGAAGAGCATTTTGCCTTCGAGCCCGATGTTCATCACACCTGAACGCTCGCTCGTCAGTCCCCCCATCGCAGCCAAGACGACCGGAACTCCGAGGACAAAGGCGAGCCCCAAAAACTGGACGAAATCAGCCACGATTCACCTCCCGATTTCGATATCGAAACACCGCAAATCCGATGATCAGTAAGCCGAGCAGAATGCTCGTCATCCCCTTGGGGACCTCCATGATCTGAAGCGATGAGGCGCTTTGGCCTAAGATGCCAAAGATCAGGGCCGCCGGAATCAGGGCCCACGGCGAGCCGCCCGCCAAGAGGGCCACGCCCAGCGCGTTGTAGCCATATCCGGGCGAAAAGTCGTTGTAAAACCTCTGTTCATAGGCCAGGACGTGAAACGCTCCGCCGAGCCCCGCGAAGGCTCCACTCGCACACATCGCGAGCAGCGTGACCTTGGGCACCGGCACCCCCGCCATCTGGGCCGCTTTCGGGTTGGCTCCGGTGGCGTTGAGCTCATAGCCTTGAACGGTCTTTTTCAGCCACCAACCGAATCCGAGAATGAGCAAGATCCCAATGAGCCAGGCCGCATGAAGTCGAAATGAACTGCCGTCAAACTGGGTTTCGAGGAGCGGGCGCATCGGCGACAAGACATCCGGTGTGGTCGCGTCGTCCTTGGATGGATCTCGAATCGGACCGAGCACGAGATAGCTCGTCAGCTGAAGGGCCATGAAGTTCAGCATGATCGTCGAGACCACCTCATGCCCGCCTCGATAAGCCTTGATCCACCCCGCCGGGAAGGCCCAGAGCGCGCCTGCGATCAGACCGGCGATCCCAGACAAAATCCAACCCAGGACGCCTGGAACGTGGATTGCCACGACCGCCGAGGCACACGCCCCGACGACGAACTGCCCTTCGGCCCCGATGTTGAAGAGACCCGCCCGGAGCCCCACGTAAACGGCGAGGCCAGCGAAGAGCAGTGGGGTCATTTCTCGCAGCGTGCCGGACCATCCTCGGGCCGTCCCCAGCGACCCTCGAACCATCGCTTGGACCGCCTCGCCCGGCGCGACGCCAATGATCTGAAGGAGCACGACGACCAGCGCGAAGCACCCCAAAATCAGAAAGATCACACTCCAAGGAAGTGATTTCAAGCCGCTCCCACCATCAGCGCCCCGATCGCTTGTCGATCTCGGGCCAAGTCTGCCGGCGGCTCCAGAAGCCGGCCGTGCTCCATCACCAGAATTCGGTCGCAATGGATCAAGAGCTCATCCAAGTCAAAGCTGACGACCAACACCGAAGAACCGGCTTGGGCCTGATCCCGCAGCGCGGCATAAACTTGACGGGTGCCCTCAATATCGAGTCCACGGGTCGGCTGAAAAGCCAAGACCAGCTTGGGCTGGTGGGCCAGGGCCCGAGCAGCAACGAACCGCTGTTGATTTCCCCCGCTGAGACTTCGCATGAGCGAATATCGATCGCGACACTTGGTCTGAAATCGGTCGATCATCTTCTGAGTCTCCTCGGATCGGGCCCGGATGTTGACCCGCGAGCCTTGGGCAAACGGCGCGAGCCGGTGGAGACCGAGGGATGAGTTTTCCTCCAGCGTCCAATCTTCGACCACGCCTTCGGCGTGTCGATCTTCGGGGATAAGCCGCACCCCCATTTCCAGAATCTGACGCGGGCTCGCCACCAGGATTGACTGGCCCAGGAAGTCGAGCGTCCCACCCAGAATTTTGGCGTGACCGGTGATGGCCTGAAAAAGCTCGTGCTGGCCGCTGCCATCGACCCCCGCCAGGCCCACGACCTCGCCGACGCGTAGCTCCCCGGTGGCTCCTTTCACCGCTTCCTGCCCCCGGTCGCCTTGAATCCGCAGGTCCCTCATGACAAGCATCGGCTCTCGGCCGACTCGGACCTCGACTTGGGTCTCGATCATCGAGCGCCCGATGATCGCCTCGCTCAGCTGCCTCGGATCGGTCTCGGCGACGGGAAAGGAAGAGACTCTTTTTCCGCCGCGCAACACCGTCACGTCGCGACAGTGGTCCATGACTTCGGGCAGTCGGTGAGTGACGACAATGACCGTCGCTCCCTCCGCCGCCAACCGATGGAGCGATGCATAGAGCGCGTCGGAATCGGCCGGACTCAGCATCGCCGTTGGCTCGTCCAAGATCATGAGCCGACTTTCGCGCCAAAGAAGCTTCAGGATCTCGAGCTTTTGTGCGGCGGCGGTGCTCAGCTTGGACGCAGGCTCATTCCAGTCGAACCGAAATCCCATCCGGTCGGCCAGGGTGCTGGCTCGCTCCGTTGCGGATCGTGGCTCCAGCCAAGCTCCCGGCTCGGCGCCGAGCATCAAATTCTCCAGACAAGTCAGCTCGGGGATGATGCTGTAGTGTTGACTGACCATGCCAATCTGGGCGGCGATGGCGTCCCGAGAATGGGCGAATCGACGGAGAGTGCCTTCGATCTCCAGAGTCCCTTCGTCGGGCTGGAGCTGGCCGTAAAGAACCTTCATCAGCGTGCTCTTGCCCGCGCCATTTTCCCCGACTAACGCATGGAGCGTGCCTGGCTCGACCTTCAGATCGACACCTTGAAGTGCTTGGACGCTCCCGAATCGCTTCGAGATGCCGACCATGCGGATCGGCTGGTTCACGAGTCGAATCCTCGTCGCAAGAGTTCTTCAAACAGTACGCAGGTGGTGAGTTCCCCGTCTCCGCGAGCTTCGATTTCGGCAAGGAGCCGATGGACCAGCCTCACTCCGGGGACGTCAGCACCGATCTGAGAAGCGGTCTCTTCGCAGTATCGAAAGTCTTTGTTTTGGTTCTTGATCGAAAAGCCGGGGGACCAGTCGGAAGCCAAGATCTTGGGGCCATAGTTATCAAAGGCCCACGATCCGGCGGCTCCTCCGGCCAGCAGTTCGCGCGTTTGGGCCAGATCGAGGCCAGCCTTTTGCGCAAAGCTGAGCGATTCGCAAAGAGCGAGCAACGCTCCTCCGACTGCAATTTGATTCGCCATTTTCATGCGCTGTCCCGCGCCGGGTCCACCGACTCGCTCGGCTCGCTTGGCATACGGGGAGACGCTCGAAGCGGCTTCGCCGCAGTCTTCGGGGTCGCCCCCTAAAAAGATCGTCAACGTGCCCTTTTGGGCTCCCATACTGCCGCCGGTGATCGGCGCATCGACAAACCGTAATTGCTGCGCCGCGAGCTCGGCATGCAACTGCTCAGCCCCTTGCGGCGAGATCGTCGAATGATCGATGAAGAGGGTTCCAGGCCGGGCCAAAGGAGCCAATGCGCGGCAAACTTCTTGAACGTCCTCCGTCGCTCCGAGACAAAGGATGATCGTCTCGCAACGTTGGGCCAGATCCGCAAGAGATTCCGCGACCTGGGCGCCTTGGGCTCGCAGAGGCTCCCCTTTGGCAGGGGTCCGATTCCAGACCCAGACCGGCCCCTTTCCCGCGGCAACGAGGTGACCGGCCATCGGGCCCCCCATCACACCTAGGCCAACAAAACCGACGACGGACATGCGCCCCTGTTGTACCTGACGAGCCCGGCAAAACAACGCGGTCCGGCTCGGGAATCCGAGCCGGACCGCGTCGGTTTTCTGTGAGTTATTCTGCTGGGGCTTCAGCGGCAGCTTCGGCGACAGCTTCGGCGGTAGCTTCGGCAGGGGCCTCAGAGGGAGCTTCGTCGGTCTTCTTTTTCGCCGGAGCTTTCTTGGCGGCCGGCTTTGCGTCGCCTTCGGCCTTGGCCGCCTTGGGCGCAGCGGGCTTCTTGGCGGCGGCAGGCTTTTTGGCGGCGGGTTTCACGGCCTCTTCGACCGGAGCCGAGTCCACCTTCTTGGCGGCCGGCTTCGCCTTCGCATCGGCTTTCTTTCCGCCCGCTTTCGCGGCAGCCATGGCTTCTCGTCGCAACTCAAGGATGCGCTCAGCCTTGCGCTTCCAGCGGTTTCGCAGTTCTTTGTTTCGAATTCGCATAAATCTGATCCAGTTCGAGATGGCACCCCAGGGCAAACCGAGGCGTCGATTCCCTTAAGGATACCTTCTGATCACCTGCAGAGGGCTAGCGCGGATACAAATAGCGCCGAGGAACTCGCGACATGATGCGAGTCGTGATCTCGTGAGTCGTCGTCTCCATGATCTCAGCCAACACCGACATGTCCACCGGCCCCCCCGCCAAAATCGCCTCGTCGCCCAGCTGGACCCCGGGGATCTGACTCGTCTCCACCAGCACTTGGTCCATGCAGACCATCCCCACGACCGGGGCACGCTGACCATGCATCATTACGAATCCGCGATTGCTGAGCGCTCGCGGATAGCCGTCTCCATAGCCGACCCCTAAAGTCGCGATCGTTTCTGTACCTCGCGTGTGGTAGGTGCTGGAGTAGCTGACCGGGCTGCCTGGGGGGAGTGTCCGAAGCGCCATGACCCGGGCTTTCCAGCACAAGGCAGCTTGAGCCTCGCCCCCAAACATCCCATACGGGTCCATCCCATAGGCGGCGAGGCCGACTCGGACAAGGTCAAATTGTGCGTCCTGGTACATCGTCGCGCCAGCGGAGTTGCTCGCATGGACGATCTCGAATCGAATGCCGGCCGCCCTGCACTCGGCCACGATCCTCTGGAACAGTTCGAGCTGAACCCGAGTTGTCGCAGCGTCCCGCCCGGAGTTGCTGAAATGAGTACAGATCCCTTCGAGCTGGACTGTGGTGATCGCGGCGATCCGAACGGCGAGCTCGGCGGCTTCGGCGGGCAGGATTCCGAATCGGGCAAGTCCGGTGTCCACTTCCAGATGGAGGACCGCCTGGGTGTTTTGTTGTCGCGCCGCCTCGGCCATGGCCTCGGCAATCTCAAACCGTTCGACAACCACGCGCAATCGATAGAAGACGGCTTGCTCCGCTTCGATCGGCAAGATCGGGCTGATGACGATGATCGGAGCGTCGATGCCAGCATCCCGCAAGGCGATCCCTTCTTGGACTGTGGCCACCGCGACCCAATCGGCCCCATGACCCAAGGCAAACCGACTCACCGGGACCAGCCCATGACCGTAGGCATCGGCTTTTGCGACGAGCGCAATTTTTGTCTCGGGGCGAATCAGCCGCGACCGGACCAAGTGAAGGTTGTGCTCGATCGCCGCAAGATCGATTTCAACCCAGGTCCGGGGATATGGATTCACTCCCTTCTTTTACCCGACGTCTGGGACCTCTCCCGGGTGCGCGTACAATAAGGCGATGATGCTTCGATCCGCTCTGATGGCTTGGATTCTTTGGGTGATGACGCCGATCACCTCGGCCCAAACCTCGAAGTTTCTCGTCAGCCTCGCCGATTCGCCCATCGGGACGGTCACCCAAGAGGTGCGGGCCGACGGCACGATCCTCTCCGAGTTTGTTGGCAAAGTCGGCACCATCGGCCTCGCGAGCCGGCTCGAAGCAAAGATGGATCAGGGCTTTCTCAGTCAGTACAAAGTGACCGTCGAGCAAGCCAATACGAAGACGAGCATCGAGCTCAGGGGGCTCAGAGGATCCGCCGAGGTCATGGGCCGAACAACCGAATTCTCGCTGACGGAGCCGCCAAAAGTCCTGGCGACGACCTACCACCCTTGGTTTTATCGCACTGTCTTTTTGGCCTTCGCCGCGCGTCCGGACCGCGAGCAAGAAGTCCCCCTCTACCTGATCGAGAACGGGGTCATTCTCCGAGCTAAAGTCACCGCCAAGCCGCCGCTGCGTCTGGAGACTCCTGCGGGCACCAAGATCGCCCAGGTGTTAGAGGTGAAGCTGAATCAGGTCGCGATTGAGGTCGCCCAAGACACCCTGACCCAAGAGATTGTGGGCCTGAATGTCCCGTCCCAAGGGTTCCAGATCGTTCGTGAGGATTTCGCGGGTCTGTTTATCGATCCGGTAACCCAATTCAAAGAGCTGAGCCAGCCGACGCACCAGATCGTGAGTCAGACTCAACTCGAAATCCCGATGCGGGACGGGACTCGTCTGATCGCCGATCTCGTCCGGCCCAAGGCCGAGGGTCGTTACCCGGTCATATTGTCGAGGACCCCTTACGGCCGGGCGACCAACCTCATCAACCAACGCGGCGCCTGGTGGGCCAAACGCGGGTACGTCTTTGTCAGCCAAGATGTCCGAGGTCGGGGCGAAAGTCAGGGCGACTGGGATCCGATGATGCACGAACGCAAGGATGGCCGCGACACGATCGACTGGATCGCGCAGCAGGCCTGGTGCGATGGCCAAGTCGGAATGATCGGAGCCAGCTATGGCGGCCTGGTCCAATGGCAAGCAGCTGTCGAACAACCCACCGCATTGAAAGCGATCATCCCTCAGGTCCCACCGCCCGATGCGATGCTCAACCTACCCTACGATCAGGGCACGTTCTTACTTCTGGGCAACATCTGGTGGACGAACATTGTGAAAGACAAAGAGGCTCAACTCGTCGGTGCGATGGAGTTTAGGCCTGAGCCCAAAGCGCTCGCAACCTTGCCCTTGAACAAAGTAGATGATGCGGTTTTTGGAAAGTCCATCCCGTTCTTCGACCGATGGCTTGAACGAACTCGGGAGTCAGATTGGAAAGGTTGGAACTATCAACGCGACTTGTCGCGAGTCAAGATCCCTTCGTTGATGATCAGTGGCTATTGGGATGGCGATGGGATCGGCACGAAGACCAATTGGGAGATCATGCGAAAACTTGGGAAGAAAAATCACTGGCTGATCTTTGGCCCTTGGCCGCATGCATTCAACGTTTCTACGCAGCATGCGGGCGTGGATTACGGGCCGAACTCGATCTTAGAGCTCGACTCGCTTTACCTGAGATTTTTTGATACTTTTCTTAAGAACAAATCCGTCGGATTGGAAAAAGTTGATCGAGTGAAATTCTTTGTGAGCGGGGCCAACGAATGGCGCACTTTTGCAGATTGGCCCGCGCCCCATGCAACAAAGCAAGTGTACTATCTTTCGGCAGAGGCACCCGCCAACGGCATCCAAAGTGCGGGCGAATTGGTCAGCCAGCCCCCGACTCAACAAGAGCCGACTCGTTACACGTACAATCCGGCCGACATCGCTGGCTTTGAGAAACAACTTTCGCAAGGAGTGGAGCAGGCCTCGACGATCATCAAGCTCGACGAAATGATCGGCGAAGAAGTCGTCTATCGCTCCGCACCTTTCCGAGAAGCAGTCGACCTCGGCGGACCCATTCAATTGACTCTTTATTTCAGCACCACTGCACTCGATGCCGACTTCTTTTTCAGCGTCGTGGATATTGACCCTCAGGGAGTGATGCGGATGCTTGGCCTCCCCGGCAAGATTCGAGGCCGATATCTTGCTGGACTCGACCGCCCCGCGGCACTTCGCCCCGGCAAGGTCTATCGGGCGACCCTCGACCACTGGGACTTTGCCCACCGGTGGCGACCCGGACATCGGATCGGCCTGATCATCACGAGTGGCCTCTTTCCTGCTTTTGATCGCAACTTAGGCACGGACGAGCCGGTGGCCACGCGCACGCGGATGGTGACCGCGCACCAAACTCTCTACCACGATTCAAAGCGGCCCAGTTCGCTTTCGATCTACCAGCTACCGCCCCGCTAGGCGGGCTTGGATTCGTTGGAGCGGCCCACCTGGACCGCTCCGACCGCCAATGAAATCCAGCCAGCCAAAAAGGCGAGCCCACCGAGCGGAGCCACGGCCCCCATCGACCGGAGGCCGCCCAGCGAAAGCACATATAGCGCCCCGCTGAAGAAGAGGATTCCGGCAGCAAAGAGCCCACACGCCAGCCCGAACGGTCGAGACCCAGGCTTGGCGAACCCTGCCGCCAGGCACAACGCCAACGCGTGGATCAGGTGATAGAACGTGCCCAGCTGGTAGGTTGCATACGCTTGCTCCGAAAGGTGCGGCCGAGCAAGATGGCTCCCAAACGCGCCCAAAGCGACTCCAAGACAACCCAGCCCCGCCCCGAGGGCCATCCAGCGCGCATTCACGCATTGGTTTTACCCGTCGACCTCTTCTCCGAACAGGCTGAGCTTGCTGCGCGAGAACATGAACCGGGGCACCTCGCCGCCGCCAAAGTTCATCTCGATCAGCGGTCGAATCACCTGTTCGGTCATGACCTCGCGAGCAAGGTCCTCGCGCAGCACATCCATCTGCATCATCATGACCTGCAAGTGCACACGGCCCAGAGTCATCGAGCCGATTCGACGGCCCTCATCGACAGTGAGGGTGTTGCCCAAAATCGCACGGGCGATCTCTCGATTGTGGTAATCAATCGCCTCTTGAAACCCGGTCGAGGCGCCACGGTCCCCTCCGAGCAAACTGACTTCTAGCTCACTGGGAAAGACAATCGACGTCTTTTGACTGAGCTGACTCAAGACGGAAGCGATCGATTCTTGCTCTTCGCGCGGCAGACCCCGGGCATACCGCCCGAGGACGGTCGGCGAGGCGTATCGCTCCAAATGAATTTTCCAAGCGGCCAAAAGAGACTGCTTGGCCCGCCAATGCGGGACGACCGAATCGAGATCGCTGGTGCCTTTCGACCGTGCGTACTGATGCCGGTGGCGATACACTACAAAGCGGGATCGATCCAGCTCCTGCACCGGCTCGCCCGGCAAATGAAGGTGCAGCTGGGACGGCACGCCATATTCATCAAGCTCAAGTCCGAACCTGGCGGGGTTCTTGGGCCGAACGGCTTTTAAGATGACCCCCTCGCCGCGGGGTTCAAAGACAAGTTCTTGCACCGACCAGCCCTTTGCAAAAGCATCCATGGCTTGCATCAAGATGGTCTTGGGCGAGCCCTCCATTTCTTCGAACACTTTTTCGATAAACTCTCTGCGACGAAGGCCGTCCTCGGTCTCGCTTGTTTCGAGTCGATAGGGTGCAGCCAAGACTGCGAGCTTCTTCGTGTTGAGAACTGTTTGGATCATGGAGTCTTGCTCCATTTGATCGTACACTGAGTAGGGCTGTCTTCCCCCCGACTGCGGAATCTCGAAGACCTTTCTTTCTGCATAGGTCAGCGCCGGAATGGGGGCTTCGTTCGGCTGTTTTTTCTTTCGATTCTGAAAAATTCTCATGCAACTCCTTGGGCGATTGATTTTGAAAACGTTCGATTTTCTCCCAGGTGAATCACCGGGCGATACGACTGCGGAAGATGATGGGCGGCGAGTGCTAAAGCGATGACCAGATCGTCGTGAAATCCAGATGCGGCCCCCAGGCGTCGGCCATCGGCTTCGAAGTGCTCCAACTCGCGCAGGAGCGGCGGATGAGCCGTCATCCGCAGAGCACCTCGTTCGAACAACCAGACCAAGCTGCTGATCATCGACTGCTTGAAGCTCGGCGTAAAGACGCATCCTTCGAGGTGAGCGGAGAGGCCCTGACTTTGCAACATCTCCAGCACCGGATCGCCGACTCCGGTAGCGTCGCACCAGACCCGCGCTCCGGGGTACTTTCGAATAAGGTCGCTTAACTTTCGCAGTTGCTCAAGCCACGGCAAATGTTGTAACTGTTCACAGTGAATCAGTGAACATCGGTCCCGATCTCCGGCCAAGATTGTCACCGCCGTGTAGTCTGAATATCTCGCAAAGTCGATCCCGATCGTGATCGGTGAATTTTCACAAATTTCTAGTTGAGGCACGAGCGATGAATGGACGAGTTCACTGCGAAACACTCGCCCCGAAGACTCTAAGAATTCCGCGCCATACTCCACTCGATAAGCTCGATCACTCATCAACTGCTTTTGCACCGAAAGGACGGAGTCTCGGACGTAAGGAGATTCCCAACTCGGCGCAGATCGGCTCCAGATTCCGTGTTCGCCTCGCTGCCCCATTTGATAGAATCGCCAAAAGTGATTCATGCCCGCCGGAGTGCTTAACATCACCAGCTTTCCTTGGGTCGTCGCCAGCATCGGCATCGCGATTTCGGTGATGACCGATTCGGGCAGAAAAGCCGCTTCGTCGATCAAGATGTCGGTGGCTTCTTGCCCACGTAGAGCCCGCCCCACATGGCCGCTCCGAGCCAGGAGGGTATGGCCTTGCCATCGAGCGTGTGGGTAGGGGGATCGCCGCTCGACGATCTTGGCTTCGGGCCACAGCCATCGGAGCCAATCCATGACCCGTTCAAAGAGGAGGCGAGCTTGGTCGAGCGTCGGAGCCAACAAGAGCTGGCGGCTCGATTCCCGCTCGATCCATGCCGAAGCACACAGGGCCGCCGTCGCCTCGGTCTTGCCCCATCGGCGACCACAAGCCAGAATTTTGATGCTCGCGGGATGGACCAAAAACTCCTCTTGACCGGCATGAGGCTTCCACCGGAGGGCCATCCGTTCGAGGGTTATCTTCACAACCATTGGGTTACCGAGTCGAATTCAAAGTCAACTGCTTTGGTATGCTCGGGGCCTATGGATCGAGCGTCGCGTGCGGCATTTCTCCGCGAAGAGATCGAGCGGCATAATCGGCTGTATTACGTCGACAATCTTCCGGAAATCAGCGATTCTGAGTTCGATCTCCTCTTTCGCGAGTTGCAAGACCTGGAGGCGGCTCATCCCGAATTGCGAACGACGGATTCTCCCACTCAGCGCGTCGGGGCCCCGCCGGTCGAGGGCTTTCCGGAGGTTCAGCACCGAATTCCGATGCTGAGCCTGGACAATGCCTTTGACGAGAACGAGTTGCGAGCGTTCGACGCAAGGGTTTGCCGAGCCTTGGCCCGCGAGAGCGTCGAGTATTTCGTCGAATTGAAGTTCGATGGGGCGTCGCTTTCGCTGACCTATGAGGAGGGCCGATTGGTTCAAGCCGCCACGCGAGGAGATGGGCGAACCGGCGAAGGGATCATCGAGAATGCGCGCACCCTGAGAGGGGTCCCCCTTCGTCTGAGCCGGCCCGTGCCGGGAATCTTGGAGATTCGCGGCGAAGTGGTCATGCTCAAATCGGTCTTTGAGCAGATCAACCGGGACCGATTGGCTGCGGGTTTGCCGGTTTTCGCCAATCCCCGAAATGCCGCCGCCGGGGGCCTTCGGCAACTCGACAGCCGATTGACCGCCCAACGCAAGCTGAACTTTTATGCTTATGGCCTCGGGGCTGGGGACCTGGGATTGGAAACCCAATCCGCGATCCTCTCCGCTTTGCGCGAGCTGGGCGTCGCGACCTGGGACCGGACCCTTGTCGCGACCGGAATGGATTCCGTCCTAGAGTTCATTCACCAAGTAGGCCGCGCCCGAAGCGAACTGCCTTTCGGCATCGACGGGGTGGTCATCAAGCTCAATTCACTCGCCCAGCAGACCGAGGTGGGATTCAACACCCGTGGCCCGCGATGGGCACTCGCATACAAGTATCCGGCGGAGCAAGCCTTCACCCGCATGAATCAAATTCTCGTACAAGTTGGACGAACGGGTGTCTTGACTCCCGTCGCTGATCTGGAGCCCATTCAGGTCGGCGGCGTGACGGTGACCCGCGCGACTTTGCACAACTATGAAGACCTCGCCCGAAAGGATGTCCGACCCGGCGACATCGTCATCGTTCAACGTGCGGGCGACGTCATTCCCGAAGTTCTGGGCCCGGTCCTCGAAAAGAGAACCGGCGAACTCCCTCGCCCAACTCCACCCACCAAGTGCCCTGAATGTGGTTCGCCGGTGTCCTGGATCGAAGGCCAAGTTGCGCTGGTGTGTCCGAATCGACAATGTCCTGCCCAAACCGCCGCGAAGCTTCGACACTTCGCCTCCCGAACGGCGATGGACATCGAAGGCTTAGGAGATAAGCAAATTGACCGTTTCTTAGAGCTTGGTTATCTGAGTGATTTGCCCAGTCTTTATCGCTTGCCCTCTCACCGGGAAGACCTTCTCCAGCTCGAGCGAATGGGCGATTCGAGTGTTCAAAACCTCTGTGATTCTATCGAAGAGAGCAAAGTTCGCCCTCTGGATCGCTTTCTCTTTGCCTTGGGGATTCGATTTGTCGGCGAACGCACCGCCCGAGATTTGGCCCGAGAGTTCGGCTCCCTCGACGCCCTGCGAAAAGCAACTTATGAACAACTCATTCTCATTCCGGATGTCGGACCGCGCACCGCAAGCGAGATCGAATCGTGGCTCGAAGACGAAGAGAATCAGCTGCTCCTCGATGACCTCCTGATGCTGGGAGTGAGCCCCACCGAGGCCGCGGCCCCAACCGGTGATCTCTTCGCCGGGCAGACCGTGGTCTTCACCGGCAAGCTGGAGCAGATGACTCGAGAAGAAGCCGAGGGGCTCGTCCACAGCCTCGGTGGCAAAACCGCCAGCTCGGTGAGCCCCCGAACCGATCTTGTCGTGGCGGGCCCAGGGGCGGGCAGCAAACTGGCGAAAGCCGAGTCGTTGGGAGTGCGAGTCATCTCAGAATCGGACTTTCTCGCCATGCTCCCTTCCGGCAAATCATGACCCGATTTCTCTTGCCGATCTCAAAGGACGAACTCGATCTGGACCTCACCCTCGATTGCGGCCAAGTCTTTTCTTGGTGGCACCTGAATGGCTCATGGGTTGGCCTCGATGGGAATGAGGGCTTTTGCCTCCGACAGTCTGCAACAGAAATTGAGGTCATCACGACTTCGACTCAAGACCACTTTTTTCGGCTCTTTCAACTCCATTCGTCGCAGAGAGAGTTTCAGTCTTATGTCCTTGAGCGGGATGCAGATTTCGCCGAACCCTTTCATCGTTATCCGGGCCTTCGGATTCTGCAACCTAATGATCCAGTGCCGGTGTTCTTCTGCTTCATGTGCTCGTCCAACAATCACCTGTCCCGGATACGCTCGATGGTCCAAACTTTATATTCTTTGAGCTCCCAGTCTCTGGCAATCAGTGAGCACACTTTACGAGTTTTTCCCTCGATCGAAACACTCGCCGGGACCTCGGAAAAGTTCCTCCGCGAGCAGGGCTTTGGGTATCGCGGTGCGACCCTTCCTGCCGCCGCCCAGGAACTCCTTTCCCGAGGTGGGCAAAGCTACCTCCAAGAGCTTCGAACCTGGACCTATTGCGAAGCGCATGCGGCGCTGAGATCAATTCCGGGAATCGGCCCCAAGCTCGCGGACTGTATCCTCCTCTTTGGACTTGGGTTCGGCGAGGCCGTGCCGGTGGACACGCACCTTTGGCAACAGGCCGTGCAAAGGTACTTTCCCGAATGGCACGGAAAGGCTCTCACCCCCGGCCGATATCAAGCAGTCGGAGACCACTTGCGCTCCCTCTTCGGCGATCAGAGCGGCTGGGCCCACGAATACCTCTTTGTCGAAAACTTACGCCGGAATCGTTAGCGATTCGGGGAAGAAGTGTCAATATATCCGATCAGCATTTCATCGAAAGTTTGATCCCCGAAAAAGACCGTCTTGGAGGGATCGGGATTGGAGGGATTCGCCTCGGAATTATCGTACCAAGCCGTTGCGATCATTCGAGATCCTTTGGGAATCAAGATCGGCTTCGAGAGATCGTACTTGAGCTGCCAATTAAAGTCGAAACGAGGAACATCGAGCAGCAACTCTGTCTTGCCATCCGGATATTCGACTTCATATCGAAATGCTTTTCCTCGAACATGCATGTGCGGCATGAAGGACCACAGCATCATGTCTTCGTCAACTCGCAAAAAAGCCTTCTGCATGTGATGATTGACCCGAGGAGGAATGCGAAGACTGATATTAAAGATGCCGCGAGTGCGCACTTCGTGCTCCGGTGGATTCGAAGCGTACTTCAACGCAATTCGAGGCCGGTCGACCGCCGCCGTTCCGTTCGGAGTGTAGTGGATCTGGAATTGAAAGACCGTATCTTTTGCTAATTTCTTCGCAAAACCCTTCGGGTACCACAAAGTGTGATTTCCTGGCACATAGGCCCCGAAGAATCCCCGAAGACCTCCAAAATCTTGTCCGAGCCCTCGCTGGCTTCGAGGAACTGCAAAGACGAGAATATGGTGAACCACGCCCTGAGCAGTGGGAAGAACTTCGATCGCTTCGACCCACTTATCTTCACTCAATTGAGGGTCAACATCAACGTGGATGTATTCCATAAAACCCGTCGCCTGAACTGACAAAGGTTGAGGCACTTCGAAGATCGCGTCGGGCTTGCCCATATCCCACTCTTCGCTATAGGACAAGGGGAGAGGTGCCAGCGATCGATTCCCCTCGGGCATCTCCGCATCGATCCAGGCTTGCAGCATCACTTTATCTGCTTCCGAAAGTCGTCGATTGTTGGACCATCGATCCTCATGACCCGGGGTATCCGCCGCAAACCAAGGCGGCATGATCCCTCGATCCGTCGCGAATTTGATCATGGCTGCCCGATCCTTCACATCTTGATAAGTGTCCAAACGGAAGGGCCCTACGCCCCCAGGGCGATGGCACGTGACGCAATTCACCTGCATGAGCCGACTGATATGCTCGGTGTACGTCACTTTTTCGGGCTGGGCTGTCGGTTTTTTCGCGCCGAGTTCCAAAACACAACCCGGGGCCCAGGTGGCGGCGATCCTGGGTGCTTGACCCTTCAACACCGCCTCAATCGCATCTCGCAAGTACGTCTGCTTCGGCGCCGGGCGGTTGAAACCGATGCCATACTGGTCGTCCACTGCTCCGCGATAGCGCAAAGTGCGCCGCGAATCGATCACGAAGACGTCGGTCGTCGTCATGGCCTTCAGGCTCTGGGCGATCGCAGTCGCCTCTTTTCGGACGTACGGTCCTTTGAATCCAGCGGATCGGATCATCGCCTGAACTTCGGACTCGGTTTCTACCTGGCTCGGGTTCACGTAGACGAATCGGACGCCTTTCGCCGAAAACTCGGACTCGATCGATGCCAAGGTCGGCCCGTACCGCTTTGTGAGCGGGCAGGTTGCGCTGGTCAAGGCGACGACCACCACCTTCGAGCTTTGGGCCAGAGATTGAAGGGTCACCTCTTTGCCTTGCATCGGCCGGAAGCGCAAATCGGGGACAAGGGTGCCGACGCCGTGCCGAGCCGCCGGAATTTCATAGGGACCCTGCTTGCTGCTCGCTTCAGGCGGCGACGCTTGCGACGCGAGCACGACTAGTGCGCCCAGACTTCCCAGACCCAACCAAACTTTCCAATCCATCGATTTTTCCTACGGTCACAAACCCCGCGAGGATTCCCAAGAAGTGTCTCGATCATGTTCGGACGAGAATTTCTTCTCGGTGAAACATACGAACCACGATTCGGAGCATCACGAGCGCGAGCAAGATGTTGACGGCCATGCAAATCAGCAAGGCTTGACCATTGAGCTTATTCAACAGCGCATCCCGAATGACCACACTACTATTCAAGATCGGGGCAAACTGGACCCATGTTGCTTTGCCAAGGTCGGTAAAGCCGATAAACTGGCTAAAGATCGCCGGAATCAACACGAGGAAGCTGACGAGCGTGAGGTAAGTTTGACACTCGCGCATGTTCTTGGCGAATGCACTGATCGCCAAAAGCAAGCCCGAAAAGAAGGCGACCAAAGGAACCAATGTTGCCGTAATCGCCAGGATCGGGCCGATCCCCATTTGAATGCCGTCGGGGAAGAGAGTTTTTGCGAGACCAATCGGCAAGATTCCGACGATGAGAACCCCCACTAAACTGGATAAGCTACTGAGTAAACAAACGATGCTTAAGGCAATGAACTTTCCCCAAACAATCTCGATTCGTCGGATCGGGCTAATGAGGAGCGTCTCCAGTGTCCCGCGCTCCTTTTCGCCCGCCACGAGGTCGCTGACGATGCTAAATCCTCCATAAAATGCCCAAATGATAATGAGGTAAGGAAGCAGAGAAACGATCGTCGAGGCCCCCAGCCCTCGGCTCGCCGACTCATTCTCAATGCGAAACATCACGGGCTCGGAAAGATCAGGCGAAAGCCCCGCGCCTTGAAGGCTTTGTTGAACCATGACTGAGTTCTGTTTTTGGACGGCCGCTTGCGCGGCCTGTGCCGCGATCAAAGCGACTTGTTCATTCCGATCGAAGTACGCCGTCATCTCTTGGCCCTCTTGCGCGGCTCCTTCGATCTTTCGAGGAACCACATGGAAGAGAATTTTGACCTGAGATTGGCGTAATCTTTGTCGTCCTTCTTGAAGCGTCGGCACAACATCAACTTCCGCTTTCAGACCCAGGGATAATGCCTGAATGAGGGGCGATTTCTCACCCCCCTGAACAACGCCAATCTTCCCGATGGAGGGCTCCTTAACGGCCTTATCTAAGAACCCGAAGAGCGTGAGGAGAAAGATGATTAGAATGACCGGCCCTAAGAACGCCCCCGTGATGACCCGTTTGTCGCGAAACATTTCGCGCAGCTCTTTTGAGAAAACGTGCTGGATGAGTTTCACGCGCTCACCCCGCCCGGTGTGTAGTCGGCCAATTTAAGAAACGCTTTTTCAAGAGAGGTTTCTCCCGCTTGAGACTTGAGTTCTTCGACCGAGCCGCGCCCACGTAGGGTCCCTTCATGAATCACCGTCACATCGTCGCATAATCGCTCGGCTTCGCTCATAATGTGAGTGCTGAAAATGACCGTCTTTCCGTTCTGTCGGGCACCCTCAATGAACTCCATGATGGTTTGGCTATTCATCACATCCAACCCTGCCGTCGGCTCATCAAAGAAAAGGACCGGAGGATCGTGTAAGATTGTTCGAGCAATCGAGACGCGCTGCTTTTGACCCGTCGAAAGTTTATCGCATAAGCGATCCAGAAACTCATTCAGGCGAAGGGTCTCGATCGCGAGCTCCATTCGTTGCCGGAGCGCTTCGCCTTGCAAGCCATAAAGCCCCCCAAAATACTCAAGGACTTCGCGAGCAGAAAGCCGTCCATAGAGGGCCGTGCTCGTACTCAGAAAGCCGATGGATGCCCTGACTCGACCGGGGTCAGCGACCACGTCCACCCCTGCCACTTCGGCCCGGCCCGACGTTGGCCGTAACACTGTGCTGAGCATGCGCAGGAGGGTGGTCTTGCCGGCTCCATTGACACCCAGCAGGCCAAAAATTCGACCGGGATGAGCCTCGATGGAAACATCCACCACCGCTCTGACCTCCCCCTTTTTCGGGTCATAGAAACTTTTGCTCAGCGCCTCCGTGCGAACCATGCGCGCAGTGTACTTCAGCTCGGCGGCCTTTCTCGGGCCCAGAATGGCAGCGCGCCGCACCACCCAGGTATCCTCTTCTCATGCTGAATCAGGACCAGCATCAAGCGCTGTTGGGTGCGAAATCTCGCCTCGACGCTATCAGGGGGCATCTTTGACGTCCCTCGACTCCGCTCATTCATCGCCGAGCTCGAAGCCAAGTCAGCTGAAGCCGGTTTTTGGGACGACCCTGCGTCCGCGAACAAAGACCTCCAAAGGCTCTCCAAGCTAAGAGACAACCTCAACCCGTTCGAGGCGTTGGCCAAAACTGAGGCCGACATCCGCGAGCTCTATGAGATGTTGCGCGAGGACCCGAGCGAAGAACTCGAAAAAGAGGCCGACCAGATGGCCCTGCAGTTTCTTCGCGAGCTTGACCAGTATGAGCTTCAGACCCTCCTGAGCGGCGAACACGACGACCGCCACGCGATCGTAGAAATCAACGCAGGAGCCGGCGGCACCGAGGCGACCGATTGGGCGTCCATGCTCTTTCGAATGTACTCTCGTTGGGTCGAGCGCAATGGATTCAAAATGGAGATCCTGAGCGAAACGCCGGGAGATGTGACCGGCTACCGCACCGTTCAGTTCCTAGTCTCGGGATCGAATGCCTACGGGTATCTGAAGTCCGAAAACGGAGTTCACCGGCTGGTTCGAATCTCGCCCTTTGATGCGGCGGCCCGGCGACACACATCGTTCGTCAAAGTCGAAGTGCTGCCCGAGATTGAAGAAACCGAAGTCAATATCAATCCGGATGATCTGAAGGTCGAAACCCTTCGGGCCGGAGGCGCGGGAGGCCAACACGTGAACAAGACCGAAAGCGCGGTTCGAATCACGCACCTCCCGACGGGCATCGTCGTGCAATGCCAAAACGAACGGAGTCAGCACAAGAATCGCGCCTCTGCGATGACGGTTCTCGCTGCCCGCCTGAGCGAGCTTCAGCGCGCCGAAAGTGACGCCGCAATGAATCAGCTCAAAGGGGACGGCGGACCTGCAGCGTGGGGCCGCCAAATCCGCTCTTACGTCATGCAGCCCTATACGATGGTCAAGGACCACCGCACCGGCCACGAGACCGGCAACGTGGTCGGTGTGATGGATGGCGACCTCGGTGGCTTTATCGAGGCGTACCTGAAATCACCCGCTGGCGACGACAAATGGGTTGAGTAGAGCCTAAGGCCCGAGAGCTTCCGTTGAGCCCTCGCTTTCGGGCTTTCGGGGCGACTCGGCCAAGTTCTGATTGCGGATGTACCAATAGCCGCCCGCCAACATCACCAGCCCCAAGACGATCAGAATCGCAACCCGCGCCAAGGGGTCAATCCGTTCGGCTAGGTCGACAAAGAAGACCTTGAAGAGCGTGCTCGCAAAGACGGCCATGCTGCAATAGCGCAAGAGTGGCAGGTCTCGCCAGGCGCCCCAGATCATCAAAATCGTCGCAAAACCGATCCAAGCCCCGGTGGTGGTCCAATCCGAGATCGCCTCCCCTGGTCCATGCACCGCCCCGGCTGCTGCGCGAGAAATCAAAACCCATTGCAGGATCAAGCTGACCACGACCACCAGTCGGCGCCCCGGAGTCTGCCCCCAACTCAGGATCGTCAAGAACAGAGTCAAGAGAATCGCCCCACCATCCAACAACGGACTGCGCTGGAGATCGGGGACCCCCAGGGTCAAAAGCAAGAACGGGACATAAGCCACCCAGCCCGACACCAACCCCGACAGCCAACCCGTCCGCCACGCGAAAACGAGGGCCGCACTCGCCGGAATTCCCCAGCTCAGAATCGCCTGAATTTCAGAAGTCAATCCGAGATCAAACCTCCCCATGGACACCGTCAGAATCCGAACAAGGACCCCGACCAAGAGGATGCCTGCGGCCGAAGCCGCGACCTGCTTGTCTTCCGAATAACGAGCCGTCCCCCGAGCGATCAAAACCACGCTCACGCCCATCACGAGCAAGAATGGGAGATCAAGGGCTGGCTCTGCCAAACGAAAGATTTCGCCGACCGACGTGTACACAAAAATCGTCAGCGCCAGCAGATGCCAAGCCAAACTCCGAATCCAAATCTCTCGGTCGCGATCCAGCCAACCCAGGAGACCTAAGAAAACCGCCCAACCCAAGAGCATCACTTGGGCCGCCCCGAGCAGAGACGAGCCGAAGAGGGTCGCCGACTGGAACAGCATGCGAGAATAGACCGGAAATAGCAAAACGCACAGGACGACAAGCCCGCGACTCGACCCAAGCCAAGACCGACCGGCAACTATCATCGCCACCATCGCGCCCGCCAGCAGGGCTAAGAGTCCCAACTCAAGTTCGGGCGCCAGCGGAGGCTGTGCCAACAGGGCCACCCCGTACGCCAATATCGCCATCAGCACCTGGAGCCAGCCCAGCCAGAGGAAATTGGGGTTTTGGCGACGCCAAAGGAACCCGGCCATCGCCATCGCGCCCACCCAATACCAAAGAAAGGCTGGCACCGCCTGCAGACCCGTCGGGGCTGCAATCCAGACCGCAGCATAAGCCGCACTCCAGAACCCGATCACCGAGTGTTGGGCCCGATGGATCCAGGCTCCCCCCGCGCAAAGGACTCCCAAAGCAACCAGGAACCCCACTCGCTCGACTTCGGCAAGATAGACCCACCCGGCAAAAACCGCGCAGAAAAGCACGACCATCGGAAGCCACATCGAATCCGAATCGACGTCCGTAATCGCCGCAAACACCCCGGCCGCTAGCAACGAGATCCCGCCGAACACTGAGACCGCTAACAAGGTGTCTTCCAGTTGAAGGCCAATCAGAAGATTCGCGATGAGCGACATCGACCAGACAAATGCCTGCACCGCAACCCACCGGTGTCGCCAAGCCACCATCGTCGCCGCCACCGCGACAAAGCCGTAGAGCGCCAAGCTGAGAGTCGCGTTCCCTCGCTGGAGCGGCATCAAAGCCGCCGCCCAACTTCCCAGGAAGCCCAAGATCACGAACGTCGTTGAGCCAGAGACCGCGCCAAACCCGAGATTCAAAAGCCCCCACGCCAAAAACGAACCCACTAACATCTCGGCGGAATAGAGCGAATGAAAAGTATGCCCCCCAACAAGGCTCAAAAAGACGCCACACGAGCCCGTCGACATCAACAGCAGACCGAACTGCTCGCGTTCTTCTCGCTTGAGCCAACCCACCACCAAGAACGCCACGCTCGTCAGAATCCCCAGGCCAAACTGCATCCATGGGGTCAAGAATCCGCGGTCAATCGCGGCCGCAACCAGGAATCCAACCGCCACCAAGACGACAATTCCACCGACCCAAGGGAGCACCTTCGCCCCTAATTGATACTCAATGCTAGGGCTGGACGGAACTTCGAGTCTCGGGCGCGACTCTTGTACAACGACTTCTTCGGGCGTCGGGCTCGGAAGGTCCGGGGCCTCGAAAACTTCGGCAGGTCGGCCGATGAAGGGCGGGGGAATCAAGAGCGACTCCGGCCTCAGGTCGCGGCCTTGCTCCATTCGGTCCAGCCGATGCGCCAGTTGGTCGATCCGGGCCTCCAAGGCCTCCAGACGCTGTTCAACCGAACGTTCATCCGACATGACAGTTCACTCTCTTCCAGACGCGGCTTGCGTGGGGTTTCGTTGCAATCGCGACGGAAAAGACGCTACCGCCCATCTAATACGTTTTGTTCAAAAACCCAGCAAAAATACGGTGAAAATTGCGAACGCGCGTTGCTATACTCGGGATATGTTCGCTAAGTGGAGAATGACTTGGATTCTAGGCGGAATTGCCCTCTCGTCCTGGAGCATGAGCCAGACCGCGGGAGGGCCGGCCCCCGACGAGTACAACGTCGACAATCACGTCAACCGGAATTTTGCCGCGAGGCTCGAAATCACTCGGTTCGATGACCCGGGGATGCCGATTACCGGCACTTCAGAGTTTTTTGAGCTTCGGCTTGCCGCGGGCCCCGATGCGAATACGACGTACGTCGGCCCCGATGGGTGGACTTCCGCCCAGATCATCTCGCCCAAATTGATGATTTCGGACGTGGAGCAGAGTTGCTCGGCCAACGGAATTGGCGTGGTTCCGGAGACAGGTTTAACGGCGGGCAGTTGGAGCGTTCATTTATCAACCACTTGGTTGCAACCGAACTCAACTCCACCGATTCGGTTCTCAGCGAAAATCAGGTTCATTCGAAAAGATTCGAACGGTCAGATTGTAGAATCTGAAGAAGACGATTTAGTCCGGACTGTGAACCCCCGTGTCATTAATCGTCTCGTCACGGTCGCGACGCGAATGTCAACAAGAGATGTACCCTCCAGCACTCCGGGAGGAACTTCCTACATCTTTGAAGACAATCTGGACGGGATCCAATCCAAGATCGCAAGAGAGACGATGACAGAAGCCCAACAAGGGATCACGAATCATGAGAAGCTTCCTGCTTCCATTCAAGCAGCGCAGTCAGCTCAACGGGATCAAGGCTTAACGAGCTGGATCTCTCTTGGCACCGTTCTTTTTGCGACGACTCACGGTCTCGGAAACGGTTTTCTCGATTCATACGGATATACTGTTCCTTCAAATAGCTTTTTGTCGCATTCAGATGTAGCTGTATATCTTCAGTCAAACCCCAACGCTCGCAAAGTTGATCCTGCTTATCATCTTGTGGTCATGATGGTTTGTTTTAGTATGAGTGCTTCAACCGGCAACGCATTCGGAATTCTTAACAACGGCAACACTCTCCCGAATCGAGCGCTCGTGGCCTATCCTCAGACTCTGTTGACTGGCTCGAACATCGGGTCATCGCAGATAGTGAATGGCCAAATTGCTTACACCCAGGATCAAATCTGGACCATGGCCTCCTTCAAAGACTGGATGGCAGACTTTGTCAGCCGCTTAGTTGCCGGCCATAGTGTTTCGCAAGCTGTCAAGGATGCAAACAGATATTTTCCGATAACAATCCACGCTCGAGGAAGTAGAATCACGCAACCAATGGGCTTCCGTGGGGACCCGGATGCAAGACTCTACGGACTCTTCGGTGACACTCCGATAGCTACACCGAACCTTACCAAATTCAGGATAACGCCATGATGCTTCCCCTCATCTTTTTGCAGTGCGTCTTAACAAATGCAAATATCAGCGAGCAAGCACTGAGTGCCGCTGAGTTTCGGGAGCGGGCCGAGATATTTGCTACCTACTTGACAACCGTTGAACCGGCCATTTCACCGTTACCGGTACCTTATTCGTCAATCATCTTCTATGTTTCTGGGCCGGAAGAAAAAACAGGTGGATGGCATGTTTCTACAGTTGCCGGGGACCTCTCATTCTTTGACAATGGTCAGTTGGCAAGCTTTACTCGGAGAGCCAATCTCAATGGCCCAACGGGAACAGGCGCTCCTATTCTCAGCGAGGCTCAGCTCCTGCAAAAAGCACAGTCGTACTGGATCACCGCATTTGGAGAGCCTTTTGGACTTTTCCAGTCTGACATTCCTCAACAGTCGTTCCCTGGACACCAACAACGTGCGAGTTTTCATGTGAACCCAAAGCACCGGGGAATTCCGTTCAATCCACTAGGAGGCGGTCAAATCATCTTTGATCCCGAAAATGGAAGCCTTTACGAAATTGGGTGCACCAAATTGCCGAAGGTTCCGGCAACAACATCGCACATTCCTGCGGTCTCACTTGAAGAGGCCGAGGGGATTGCAGCTCAAGCCGCTTGGCAGATCAACCCTCAGCTCATCTTGCGCGCAGGCCCTGCTCCATTCGCCCCCCAACTCACATGGACAGTTCCGATGCCAAGGTCTTTCTCGATGGCACCTTACAATCAGTTGCCAGATCTCTATGCAGACAAGCGGGCCGCAGATGAGGCCATCTTAATGTATGCCACGCCGCTCGAAATCGTGCCGCCTGACCCAACCGGGTCCGTGACCAGTTTCGTCTCCGCGGAAATCGACGCCCAAACAGGAGGGATCACAAAGTTCTCGATTCATGGTTCAACGGTACACTTCTCAAGCAGTGACTCAACAGTGAACCAGGAAGTGCCGTTCAGACTCGGACTCGATTGGGGGGATGGACCGACCACCATTCTCTTCCAAGGCAAGACCCTCCCGACCCGGGGGGATGTCGTGACCTCGAACCAACCATTGGGCGCCGGGCCCGCCGTGAACCTCGGAATCCGCCGGGGCCGGATGTTCTTGGGCGCCCAGTACTACCCGAAGACCGGGCTCTTGCAGTTCCGAGGCATGCGAGGCCGCCCTACCGGCGAGCTGGCTCAGGCCTTGCGAAAGTCGGTGCCCGCGCGTCCTCAGCCGGAGTCCCGGTAACGACCGAGTTTCGCCCGGGTTCGCATTAGGTACAATGGAGCCAGTCGGGGCGTAGCGCAGTTTGGTAGCGCGCTTCTCTGGGGGGGAAGAGGCCGTGGGTTCAAATCCCACCGCTCCGACCATTCTTGATTCCCCGAAAAAAGGGTCACGCCCCGCCAGCGCTTTCGCCGTTGCTCGCATGGTTTTTTCAGGCGGTGATCGCCTCTCGTGGTCAATCGGCTGCCTCGAAGTGGCACCGAGCCGCACCCTCATCCCTTGTTCACGGCATCGAGCCCAAAATGCCAGGTGGCCCATCTCGGAACGAGGGGCTGCCCACCAGGGCCAAACCTTGGGCCAAATGTGCCATAATCCCTATTCGGCCCGGGAAGGGTCAGGATTGAGATCAGAACTATGAGCGAAGAAACCACTCCGAAGCAGACTGCCGAAGCTCCAAGCGCTGCGTCGACAACCGGTGGAACCGAGAATGGAGCCCGAAACGCCAACCCTCGAATGGATAAAGATGCGGGGATGGGCATGGACCGAGGCGACCGACCCTTCAAGGGCCGACGGCGACGCAAGGTCAGCTACCTCACCATCAACAAGATTCATCATGTGGACTACAAGGAGATCAACATCCTCCGAAAGTTCATCAACGAGCACGGCAAAATCTTGCCGAGCCGACAGACCGGCTGCACCGCGAAGCAACAGCGCATGATCTCGCGGGCGATTCGGCGAGCCCGAGAAATGGCGCTCCTGCCGTTCGTGGTCACCGAAGTCACCGCCGATCGGCCGATGCGACCGCGACCTCCACGCGAAGGATACGTCCCGCGCGAGCACCGCGAGCCTCGGGAACCCCGACCTGCCGCCGGCACCTCCGATTCCGGCGAATAACAGAAGCCCTCTCCCTGCCCTCGGTCGCAAATAGCCTTTGCCCAGAGGGCTTTTTCATGCCCAAAGACCTAGCCGACCCGGCGATTGAGGGTAGAACCAGTCCAGGCCCCCGAAGCGTGAGATCGCATCGGACGTCGCCCATCCCCTCCTCCTCATTCTATGTCGCAACCCAAGAACCGATCTCCGCTCGAAGCCAAGGCCGAAGAGACTGCATTTCTCGTCTTCATCAACGAAGAAGAGGATGAGGACGACTACGTCGAGGCCGAGCTTGAAGGCCTCTGCGAGGCGGCCGGGCTCCGATGCGTCGGCATGATGCGACAACGCCTCGACCGCCCCTACAAGACGTACTTCCTGGGCTCCGGGAAAGCCGACGAGCTCGCGGCGGCGGTCCAAGACACCCAGCCCGACGTCGTTATCTTTGACGGCGAGCTCAGCGGCATTCAGCTCCGCAACCTCAACGAAAAGCTACAGCACAAAGTCGTCGACCGAACCCAGCTGATTCTCGACATCTTCGCCCGGCGCGCTCGCACCCGCGAAGGGCATCTCCAAGTCGAACTCGCCCAGCTCACCTATATGATGCCGCGACTGATGTCGGTCTACACCAAATTCGAGCGGCAGCGGGGCGGCATCGGCATGCGCGGACCCGGCGAAACCAAGCTCGAATCTGACCGCCGAATGGTCCGGGACAAGATCGCCAAACTGAGCGACGAGATCGAAGACGTCAAGAGGCACCGCGACCAGCAACGAGCCGCCCGGCGAAAGAACCCCTACCCCTTCGCCGCGATTGTGGGCTACACCAGCGCGGGAAAGTCGACGCTGATGAACCGCCTCGCCCACACCGATCTTCTTGCCGACGCGATGCCGTTCGCCACCCTCGATCCGACCACCCGCAAGGTCGATTTGAGCGATGGATACTCCGTCTTTCTCACCGACACCGTCGGGTTTATCCGAAACTTGCCGACCCACCTGGTCGCCGCGTTTCGCTCGACGCTCGAAGAGGTCATCACCGCCGACTTTATTCTCCACGTGATCGATGCGAGCAATCCCGATTGGGATATGCAGCGCGACGCTGTGCTCGAAACTCTTGAAACCTTGGGCGCATCCGAAGTTCCTTGCCTGACCGTCTTCAACAAGATTGACCTCGTCACGACCCCGGGCCTGGCGGACCGAATGGTCGAAGATTGGCCGCCGGCAGTTGCGATTTCGAGCCTGACCGGAGCCGGCATCGACGAACTACAGGGTCAGATGATCGCGATGGTCCAAGAACATTTGGGGCGAGTCCGATGCCTCGTGCCATACGCTCAGTCCAGCCTGGTCGATGACTGTTTCAAGTTCGGCCGCGTGATCACCCAGGAGCACCGCGAAGACGGGATTTTGCTGGAAGCCGAGGTCGTCGCTGAGCTTCGCGCCAAACTGGCTCCGTTCGCCGTCGCATGACCGTTCAAACCTGGCTGGTTCGAGCCGCCGACCAGTTAGATCGCCATGGGATCGAATCGGCCCGGCTGGAGGCGCAGCTTCTGGCGGCTCTTGCGTGCAGCCAAACGCGCGAATGGGTCTTGGCCCACCCCGAGGCAGAAGTGAACCTCGCCCCCGCCGATCAATTGCTGGAGCAACGATGCCGGCGCGTCCCACTCCCTTACTTGCGCGGCTATCAAGAGTTTTATGGCCGACGGTTTGAGGTCGGTCCGGACGTCCTCATCCCCCGTCCCGAATCCGAGACCCTGATCGACCTGATCTTGGCGGCCCATCCCGAGGATCACCCTTTGCAGGTCGTCGATCTCGGCACCGGCTCCGGCTGCTTGGGCGTGACCTTGGCTTTGGAGCGGCCCCGCTGGAGTGTGACCTTGGCCGACGTCTCTTTGGCGGCGCTTCGGGTTGCCCACCGAAACGCCTCGGCCCTGGGTGCGACTTGCAACATCGTCGAGAGCGATTGGCTTTCAGCCTTTGCTGGGCGTCGATTCGATGGGATCCTCAGCAATCCGCCCTACATCGCTGCCGGCGAGCAGGTCGATCCGGAGACGAGCTTTGAACCCGAGCGGGCCCTATATGCGGCAGATCGCGGACTCAGCAACTATCAGATTCTCGCCGATCAAGCCCGCGACTTTCTGAAGGCCGATGGCCAAGCCTGGCTGGAGATCGGGCACGAGCAAGGCCCTGCGGTGGAGGCGATCTTTCGCGAGGCGGGGTGGCTTCATGTCGCGATCCATCCCGACCTGGGGGGGCGCGACCGCGTGATCGAGGCCCGGCCATAATGCAATCAGTGAACTCCGATCCTGCCCCCAATCCTCCGAAACGACGCAAAAAGGGATGCCTCTGGGCGCTCGCGATCTTGGGCGTGATCTTCGTCCTCGTCGGCTGGCGGATCAATTGGAATTTTGCCGCGATCCGAGACATCGTCAGCTTGGCGCAAAAGGCGACTCAAGAGGTTCCCCAGTCCTCGTACGCGGTGAGCCGCGAGGCCAACCTCAAAGCGATCTACACCGCGATGATGTTGGCGCACGACAGTGACGGTCAGTTTCCTGACGCTTCGAGCTGGATGGACGCCATCAAGACTCGGCTCAGGACCACCGACCTGCCGGAGTCCGAAGCCGTTCGCAAACTTATGAACCCGCGCCACGGCGGCCCAAATGAATGGGGATATGCCCTCAATCCTGCTGCGGCAGGTAAATATCAAGAAGACATCAAAAACCCTGACGAAACGCCGTTGGTTTTTGAGAGCCGGCAGACTCAGTGGAACGCCAGCGGAGACCCTCGGTCGGACCTGATGGATCAGGGCTGGGCCATCTCGGTCTCGGGGAAGATTTTGAAATCACCTCCGTCTCAGCCGTGACATTCGGACGTGATTCATCTCATAATTCGATGTTTCATCGAGATGGGAGACATATTCGTCCATGCTAACGGCTGATCAGCAAGAAAAACTCAACCGAGCCCTTGAGCTCATGAACTCGCACGACCCGCAGGCCGCGCTCCTCGCGATCCAGGAGGTCGTCCAAGCCGCCCCGACTGCGGTCGAGCCCTTTATCTATCAGGGCTCGGCATTTAATTTGGCGGGGCAACCCGATCAGGCCGTCGGCGCCTATCAGCGAGCCATCATGAACGGGCCATCGAACCCGATGGGCTACACCTACCTGGCGGCGCAGTACGAATCGATGGGAAAGTTTTCCGAGGCCCTCTCCATGGCCGAAGAGGCGCTGAAGCTCGACCCGAAAAACGTCACCACCAGCGAAATGGTGAGCCGACTGAAGGCTCGATTTGCTCAGCCGACCGGGCCGGTGCCAACCTCGGCCCCTTCTGACCCGAATCCTTTCGCTGCTTCGAGCCCCTCCACCCCGGCGGCCGCGCAAAGCATCTACGCACCGCAACCCACGCCCGTGGCTCCTTCGCAACCGGTTGCCTCGCCCACGGGCACGATCTATCAGCCGCCTGCAGGTGGAGTTCGAAATAGCCAGGACGACCCGTTCGCGATCCCGAAATGGGTTTGGAATCTTTACTACCTGTTTGCTGCTTGGTGGATTTTGGACGGAGTTCGGGTCGCCCTGGCTGGACTGGGGCTCGCTTCAGAATCGCTCGCTATGGGGGGTGTGGGGACCGCCTTCGTTGGAATTTCGGTTGCGGTTGCGTTCATCGGCATCGTGACTGCCGCCGTGGGCCTCGGGCTCATCTTTCGGTGGGAGCTCGCCCGAGGGGTCGCCAACATCATCTCCTTTTTGCAGCTTGGCAATGCACTTTTCGGACTCGCCGGAGCTCTGCTCGGGTCCCTAGGCGCCGGGCTCTATGCGGTCCCATTCATGATTCTGTTCCTGGTCAACCTGATCGTGGCCGCGGCCCAGATCTATGTCATCGGCGAAACGGACAACTACCGGAAAAGTCGATAAAGCCTCAGACGCCGACTTCAGCCCAGCTGGTCGGCGTCTCCCAAACTCGAATTCGCTCGAGCCATACCCGACCGGCATCGATCTGATAGGAGATCCCGTCCTCGGCCCCGCGCCAGCCGGAGGCGAGGATCGAGGTCGCTTCCTCGAAAATCCGGCGAGCCATCACTTCCGTCGTGGGGTCTTCCGACTCGTAGATCACCACCGCATCCGGGTGCATCGCCTGAACAGATGGCAAAAAGGGGTCTTGGCTATTCATCACCAGCGCATGGTCATAGGCCCGAATCGTGTCCCGCAGCGCGAGCTTGAGCGCCTTGAAATCGAGCACCATGTCCATCGAATCGAGCGCTTGACACGCGACCACGACCTCGATGGTCCGGGTGTGGCCGTGAGGAAATCGGCATCGGCCGGGATGCTTACTCAGCATATGACCGCTTTCGACCGTAAAGCGCTTGCAAAGTCGATAGGTCATTCGCGCGGCCTCGACACCAGAAGATATCCCTCAGCGAGTCGACGAATCTCTTCGGCCGCCCCGTCGACACAGGCCTCGAAGATTGCTCGACCCTTTTCAGCGGTCGCCAAAGTGGCATACCCGAACGAGCCTTCTTGGGTCATTTCGTCAAAAAAGTGAACCATGCCTTGAACCGCGGGCTCTGAATAGAGGCCATCATCTCGAAGCTTCTCCGAGCGCACCGAATCGAGAGCAAGGTGCATCATCAAGCTCGCCTCGGCCTCGCAGGCGTGGCGAATCTCCTTCAAGGGGCCCTCCATTACTTCGCGAGCCCGCGCCGCCCCAAAGGCGAAATACCCGCTGTGGCCCAGCATCAGCTCGGGACTTTGCTCCTTGATTCGTCGTAAGGTCAGGCTATTGGCGTCGGCGTTCCCACCATGGCCATTCAGAACATAAAACTTGTAGAATCCGTGTCGACTGAGGCTCCGAATCACACTTTCCAGCGCGGATGAATAGGCGATCTCGCTGGCGCTGAGGGTTCCAGAAAACGCCAAATGGTGCCCGCTCATGCCGAGCCATAAGGTCGGAGTGAGCAAGACATGGTCGGGGAGCCGCGCTTCGACGGCCTGGGCGGCGGCCGCCGCGAGCCGAGTGTCGGTGCCCAGAGGGAGGTGGGGGCCGTGCTGCTCAATCGAGCCGGTGGGGATCAGCACGACGATTTCGCGGCCGAGATCTTGAACCTCTGGCCAAGTCATTTGCTCGAGAATCACGTCCTTATTGTGGCGTAAAGAACCGGGCCCGAGGAGTTCGACTCCTCGGGCCCGTCGGTTGGGTCGAGACCCAGATTAGTTGATCAGCTTGACCGACATCGTCGTGTCGCCGCGCATATCCATGGTCATGCCCATATCGGTCATTTCCATCTTCTGCTTGCCCCCGATCTTGACGTCCATTTGAAGGAGCTTGCCAGTGCCCTTTTCGACGAGGAGCGTGCCACTGGTATCGAGCGTTCCGGTGATCGTGAAGCTCATCTGGCCCATCGGGCTATCGGCCATGCCTTGCATGTTCTTGCTGTCCATGTTCATGGGCAACGCGCCGGAGTAGGTGATCTTCCAAGCATCGCGAGCACCGACTTTCTCAGCGCCCACCAGCGTGGCCTTCATCGTGGCGGCCCCCATTCCTGCGGCCTTATTCTCAGGAACCTTGATATCCCAGGTCCCGCCGACGGCGATCGGATCCTTCGGGAAGGTGATCCCAGTGAGCATGCCTTGAGTCCCGCCGCTCATCATTTGCATCATTTGCGCGCCCATCCCCGTCATGCCCGAGCCCATCTTGTAGTCGGTCATGTTGTTGAACTCGTCGAGCTTCGCCGTGCCCGTCAGTTCCTTAGGCATTTGGCTCGCCATGTCGCCGGCCATCGCTGCCATCGGTCCGCCCATCTCCATCTTGATGTCGGTGATCTTCACGTTGACGTCGGTTTTGCCATCGGTGGTTTTTCCGTAGTCCAAAGCCATCTTTTGGCTCGACGTGATCGTGACCTCTTGCTCACCCATCATGTCGTTGGAAATGATCTGCTTGATGTTGCTGGTGATCTGATAGGTCTCTTTGTCCCCTTCTTTGACCACGCGCCGAAGCGTGACCATTTCCTGGGCCAGAGCAAAGCCCACTACGCCAAGAACGGCCACGAGAGCCGCAGTCTTCATCTTCTTCATTGTTATCTTAACCTCGCAAGTTGTTTGGGCGATTCACCCCCCAAACCTCACAATGCCCTAGGATACGGCATCGGAGCCTCTAAAAGTTTCCCATTTTTGGGGACCAGGCCTTACGAACTACTTTTTTGCGTACAGATCGGGATTCTCCTTGAATTTGCCCGGGCACATGTCGCAACAGAAGTAGTAGCGAACCCCTTTGTGGTCTTGAAAACCGACCGCCTTGCTCACGTCGGGGATCGGGACATCCATCACCGGACAAACGGCGACGCCCTCAGCGTTCTTGTAGACGTTCGTGTCCGACGCATTCGAGGCTGGGCTCGGAGCCGGGGACGCTGTGGAAGATGTTTCTGCGGGAGCTTCTTCGGCCTTTTTGGCACATCCGGAGCTGGAGATCAGGACCGACGCCAACAGCGCCAGCGGAAGAGAAAGTCGAATCCATCGTTTCATCGTCTTTTCTATCATACGCGCTCAGGAGGGACGGAGTGAACACGACCTGGATCAGTTGGTGCTTTGAGGGGATGACGCCTCACCAGCTGGGAACCGTCGTCCCGTCGATTCGCTCCCTGGGAATCTCGGCGACATTCGTTTTGACGCGCCCCGACTTTTTGGATCAAGCCGCGGCCTGGCAAGGGGCGATCGGAGATGGCCACGACGTTTTGAACGGCGCGCTGTTGGAGGCCGCTGACTTTGACGGCCAGCTCCCCCTTTGGACTCCCCAGATGATTCGCGACGATCTGCTCAGCACCCAAGACCTCATGATCGAACTCTTTGGGCCGCAGGCTTTGCCGATCGTCTGCTTGCCCCCTGGACCGCCGAGATGCGGACCCGAACGCAGCGACTATACGCCTCACCTCCGATCCGACTTTCTCGGCGCCCGCCGAGCCGATGAGGGCGTGAATCTCCTCCATAGCGACTCGCCGCACGACCTTTGGTCCCTGCAAAGCCGAATTTGGCACGCTCGGACGAGCCTGCCCGCCGAACCGAACACATGGACAATCTTTCGAGTCGATGCCACAAGCGAACCCTCATGGCCTCAGCTTCGAGCGCAACTGGAGACGCTCCCCCGGACGATTTGCTCGATCAGCGTGAGCCAAGCGCTGGCTCAGTTCGGGACTCCATCACCCAGTCGACAAAGTTCCGAATGATCTGAAGCCCGTTTTCGGTTAAGACCGATTCCGGATGAAACTGAACACCGGCGATCGGCTTGGATTCATGCTCAATCCCCATGATCTCGCCATCGTCTTGGCTGGACGCTGTGATTCGAAAACCTGGGGCCAGAGTCTCGCGCCGGATCGAAAGCGAGTGGTAGCGAACCGCCTGGAACGGATTTGGCATCGAACGAAAGAGGCGACTGCCGTCATGCTCGACTGGCGACGTCTTCCCGTGGACCACACGACCGGCCCGACCGACCGTCGCTCCACTGACCTCTCCGATCGCTTGGTGGCCAAGGCACACCCCAAAAACAGGCCGAACGCCGAGCGGTGAATTCGGCTCCAGCGCGACTCGGGCCAAGTCCAAACACACGCCGCTCTCACGAGGGGTACACGGCCCCGGCGAAAGCAAGATGCCCTCGGCCGAACCCGCCACAACGTCGCCCAGCGTCACTTGGTCATTTCGCATCACGCGGACCCTGGCTCCACACTGCCCCAGGTACTGCACCAAGTTATAGGTGAAGCTGTCGTAGTTGTCGATCACCCAAATTTCTGGCATGCTCAGAGTCAAGAATACCAAGCCTCATGAATTCTTTCGTGCTCTAGGACGTCATAATGCGGAAGAGGTTGGACTCAAAGATGATCAAAGCACGTGCTCTTTTTAGTTTGATGATGCTCATGGCCCTGGTGGGCTTGGCGATGGCCAAAGTCGAAGTCATCGTCGATGCCAAAGACGGCGAGGTGATTTCGGGCGAAAAGGTTTTCACCGTCCGGGTGAAGGCCGAGTCCTCGGTCAACAGTGTCGAATTCTATGTGAACGACGAGCTGAAAGACACCGACGGGAGCACCCCGTATGAATTCCGGATGGACACCGTGCCGATGGACGAAGGCCCCGTCAAGGTGAAATTCTCGGCCTACACCGAAAATGGCGAGTCAGCGAGCACCACGCTGAATCTGAAGATCGACAATGGAGTCGCGAAGGGCTTCGACTTCCACCTCAACAACGCTCGCCAATTGGTCTCCGAGCGCAAGTTCGATGCCGCCATCTTGGCGGGTCGCGTCGCGCTGAAGATCAAAAAGGGCGACAATCAGGCCCGACTCGTCATGGCCCGAGCCTGGTTTGGCCTCGGGGTCATGGACACCGCCCAAAAGTTCTGCGAAGACGTGATGATCTCCGACCCCAACAACGTCGAAGCACTCGAACTGGTGGCTGGGATCGCCCTGCAGCGAGCCTTCAACATCACCGCCTCCGGCGGCGATAATCCCGACCAAGCGCTGGCGGCGATCCAATCGGCCCTTCAACGAGCCGTGAACGCCCGAACCAAGGTTCTGAGCGATCAACTCGACAAGTTCGGGCCCGTCAACGACGCGAATCGGATGCGCTATGTCGATACCGCCCTGCGCACGGGTCGCTATGGTCTCGTGATCGAGCAGCTCGCTCCGATCGTTCGGCGCGACCCCAAGAACACCGCCGCGACCAATCGACTCGTCCTGGCGATGATGCGCGGCTCGCGACTGCGCGACCTCCCCAGCGTGATGCAGAACTACATCAAGTACGGCGAGCCGGATGCCGCCGGATTCGCTCTGCGAGCGATTTTCCTGGAGATCACCAGCGCCCCTCGCGACGAGGTTGATAACGCCGAGCGAGAAGCCGTGCTCAATGACAGCGAAGACCTCGGAGTTCGATCGGCCCAAGCCTTCCTCGCACTGCGACGCGGCAATACTCAAGTCTTGCGCCAAGTCGCCTCGAATCTGGCGAAGGATGAGAGCCAAAATCCGATCACGAACTACTACCTCACGACGGTGTTCTTCTTGACCGGGAATTCAGAAGAAGCGCGGATTCGTTTCGAGCGCGCGGCCCTGGCCGAGCCCGCTTTCTACGATCTCTATGTGGAGCGAGCGAACCAAGCCTTGCTCCGAGGCCAACAACCCAACACCGAGACCCGAGTTCGAGACTATCAACGCAAAGTCGCTCGGGTCTTCTTTGAGTCGGCGTTGCTCGCAAAGGCCGACTCGTTCGAGGCTCTGACCGGTCTCGCCGCCCTCGACTTGCTTGAGAACAAGCCGGCCGACGCGGTTCGACGCGCTCGCGCCGCCGCGAGCGCGGGCCCCGAGTACGCCGCCGCTCAATACCTCTTGAACGCTGCCATCACCCTTGAGATCGGGCGGCTGCGCAACGCGGTGAACAAGAATGCGGTCGATGTCGGGCTGCTGACCGATCAGGTCAACGCCGCCCGCCGCAACAACGAGACCACGAAGCTGCAAGACCTCAGCAAACAACTCGATAAGCTCCTCGAAGACGGTCGAGCCTTCTCGAAGGCGCTTGATCAAGCCGAGCGAGAAGCCCGAACCGCCCTCGAAGCGAGCTACCGCCTCGACAAGATCAACCTCGACGGGCGAGGCACCCCGACCCCCGAGATGGCCTGGGGATATTTCCGCCAATTCGGGCGGACCCCGCTCATCATGCTCGGAAACTAACTCGGCCCCCAATCGCCCCGACCCTTTTCAGGGTCGGGGCTTTTTATGATTTCCGCCCCAAAGAAGTAGACGAGCGTCAGGTAAAGTCAAGACAATGGCGCAGAACAAGATCATGGTCCTGGGGGCTCGAGAAAACAACCTCAAAAACATCTCGGTCGAAATCCCTCGTGACAAGCTGGTCGTCATCACCGGCCTGAGCGGTTCGGGGAAGTCGTCGCTCGCGTTCGATACCATCTACGCCGAGGGCCAGCGCCGCTATGTCGAATCGCTCAGCGCCTACGCCCGCCAATTCTTGGGCCAGATGGACAAGCCCGATGTCGATCACATCGAGGGCCTTTCGCCCGCCGTCAGCATCGACCAAAAAGGGGCGAGCCGAAATCCTCGCTCGACCGTCGGCACGGTCACCGAGATTTACGACTATTTGCGCATTCTGTTTGCCCGAGTGGGCATTCCTCACTGCCCCGAATGTGGGACTCCCATCGAACGCCAATCCACCGATCAGATTGTCGAGGCCATTCAAGAGATGCCCGAAGGCACCCGGCTTCAGGTCCTCGCCCCGATTGTCCGGGGCCGCAAAGGGGAGTACAAGAGCGTCCTTCAAGAGATCTCCCGGGCGGGCTATCCTCGGGTCCGAGTCGACGGCGAGATGTATGAAGTCTCCGACGACATCCCGATGGACCGCTACAAGCAGCACACCATCGAAGTCGTCGTCGATCGGATCGTCCTGAAGAACGGGATGGATCGGCGGCTCGCCGACTCGGTCGAGAACGCGCTCAAAATGGGCAAGGGCCTCGTCCAGCTCAGCGTCCAAGCCCCTGGAGCCGAGACCGAGCCCGAAGAGATGCTCTTCAGCGAAAACTACTCCTGCTCGACGTGTGGCTTCGCCATGAGCGAGCCCGAGCCCAGGATGTTCTCCTTCAATTCGCCTTATGGGGCCTGCCCCGAATGCAGCGGACTCGGCACGAAGACCGAATTTGACCCCGAGCTCGTGATGCCCGATCCCGGAGTCCCCTTGCGAAGCGGCGCGATTGCACCCTTTGTCTACAAAAGCGGGGAGACCAAAGAGTGGTGGCCCGATCTGCTCGATGCGGTCGGTCGGGAGATCGGCTTTGACGCCCGACGTCCCGCCGGCGAACTCACGCCAGCCCAGCGCGACATCATCTTCAACGGTCTCGAAGACCCAGTGACGGTCATTACCAAGTACGGGCGAGGCGAGCGCAAATATCAAACTCGGTGGGACGGCGTCTTGAACATCTTGCGCAAGCGATTTGAGCAGACCGAAAGCGAATGGGTCCGCAACGACCTCCAACAGTACCAAAGCACCAAGCCTTGCCCCAGTTGCGAAGGCAAGCGGCTCAAGCCCGAATCGCTCAGCGTCAAGATCGACCAACGAAGTGTGGCCGACGTGACCGGGATGAGCGTTGGCGAGTCTCTTGAGTTCTTTCGCCAGCTCCCGAAGCGGCTCACCCGCCGACAGATGACCATCGCTGAGCGGGCGGTCAAAGAGATCACCGAGCGACTGCGGTTTCTCGATGACGTCGGCCTGAGCTATCTCACCATGGACCGCTCGGCTCGGACCCTCGCTGGCGGAGAGGCTCAGCGGATCCGGCTCGCGACCCAGATCGGCAGCGGCCTCATGGGTTGTCTTTACATTCTCGATGAGCCCAGTATTGGACTGCATCAGCGAGACAACCGCAAGCTCATCGACACGCTGGTGCGGCTCCGCGATTTGGGCAATACGGTCATCGTCGTCGAGCACGATGAGGAGACCATGCTCGCGGCCGATTGGCTCATCGAGCTCGGGCCCGGGGCGGGTGAACAAGGCGGCGAGATCGTCGCTCAAGGCCCCGTGAAGACGTTCCTCAAGTCCAACTGCTCGACCGCTCGCTACCTGAGCGGTCGAGACTCGATCCCGATCCCAGCCGAGCGCCGCCAACCGCGATCCCCGATGCCGCTCTCCACGGCCAAGCCAGAACCAGCTTCGCCAAAGTCTGGGCCGAGAAAACCGACCCGGAAAAAAGCGGTCCGAGCTTAGCGAATCTTGAACTTCGCCGAGACCGGGATGTGGTCGGTGATGTTTTGCCGGAACCAGACTTTGGTGTTGCGGAAAAACTGATCGAGTCGGACGGCATAAAAGCTGTCTCGCACGTAGTGCTTGTTGCCCTTGTTGATCGCGAATCCGTCGATGAAGCTGGTGTTCCCGTCGCTAAAGATGAACGTAAATGGATTCTTGAGGCTCGGCTGGCTGAGAATCTCGAGCTTGCCCTCGGGGTTCAAGCTACGGAAATTCACGTCGTCTTCGCCCGGCACCATGTTGTAGTCGCCGATGATCATCACATCAGGGTCGGACCCCATCTCTTGCTTCACGAACTTCCAGATCGCGGCGGTTTGTCGGTTGCGAATCCCCGAGGTGTCTTCGCGTCCGTCTCGAACTCGCTTGGACTTGTTGTGGACGGCGACGACCAGGCTGTCAAAATTCCCGACTTTCACCCGCGCTGAGTAGGCCATTCGCAGATCAGATTGTCCGTCATTGGAGCCGGGAATCGGCTTGACGTTCGTCACTTGGACCCCTTCTCGAACGAAGAGAACGATGTTTTGTCGCTCGCGCTGCTCGGCAAAGGTGGACGTGTACTTCAGCCCGCGCTTCGCAAGCGCGTCCTCAAGAACCTTGCGGTCACTGAGCGGGGTCAATTCCGTCACGGCAAGAATATCGGGATTCATCGCGACAATGCCGTCCACCAAGTAGGCCAGCCGCTCGCCGACCGGGTCCATGTTGATGTTCCAGGCGGCGACGACGATCTCGTCCGTTCCTTTCTGGATGAGCGGCTGATTCGCCACCCGCGGACTCGGAGGAGCCGACTGCGTCGGTTCTGAGGGCCGAATCGCCTGCGCCCCCATGAGGGCGACCAAACAGCCAAAGCCCAATCCCAATGCGTATTTTTTCATATTCTCAGGCCTTTTGAAGGTCTTCGCCCCGAACCAACAGCACGTAGTTCGCCGAGAAGTTCAGCTCTTCCGCCGTAAGCATCCCTTTGCCTTCTTCGCTCACCTTACTGTTGAATTTTTCGCGCATGCGTCGGACGGCTTCATTGTGCACGCTCATCGGCACCGAGCCGATCGTGGCGGGATCGATGTTCACTGCAACCTCGTCCGGAGAATAGACGTTCGTCACGGTCCCTTGTAACCCCGCCATGTGCTCGTAGTAGCGAAAGGTCTTGCGGTCTTCGGCGGTCACCTCGCGAGTCACGACTTTCACGCGATCACCCTCTTTCCAGTTCGGCATGGCCTATTTTACCGCGCCCGAGACCGCAGTCCCGGTATTCTGAGGGGCGGCGATGTTCAAGAAACTGATGCAGCGGTTCGACCGCATGTTGGGCCGAGGCGTCATCGACGACGAGCTCTACGAAGAGCTCGAAGAGACGTTGCTTCAGGCCGACACCAACATTCACGACGTCGGCGCCATTCTGGAGGAGCTTCGCGGGGCCGTTCGGTCCGAAAAGATCACCGACCCCGCCCAGATGAAGCAACGGCTCAAGCAAGCCATCGCCTCGCGATTTACTCAAGAAGGAACGATCCGACTCAACCGCGCCGCCACCGACCCGACGGTGTATCTGTTCATCGGCGTCAACGGCGTGGGCAAAACAACCACCATCGCCAAGCTTGCCCAGCGACTCACGCATCAGGGACAAAAGGTCGTCCTGGCCGCGGGCGACACCTTTCGAGCCGCCGCCATCGAGCAGCTCGAAACCTGGGCCCAAAGGGTCGGGGCCGAAATCGTTCGGGCGCAGCCCGGAGGTGATCCCGCCGCCGTCATCTTCGATGCGATCCAAGCCGCCAAAGCTCGCGGCGCCCAGTTTGTCCTCGCCGACACCGCCGGTCGCCAGCACAGCAAAGAGAACCTCATGGCCGAACTCCAAAAGGTGACCCGAGTCGTCGAGCGTGGCCTGGGTCGCCCTGCCGACGAGGTCCTCTTAGTGCTGGACGCCAACACCGGCCAAAATGCGATCCGCCAAGCCGAAGAGTTCACCAAGGCCTGCGGCGTGACCGGACTAGTCCTGACCAAGCTCGATGGCACCGCGCGTGGAGGAGCCCTCATCGGCATCTATGAGCGGTTCAAGATTCCGGTCAAGCTCACCGGATGGGGCGAGACCGCAAAGGACCTTCGCGATTTTGACGCCGCCGAGTTCGCCGCCGGGCTCTTTGACGACGAATCAAACTAGACCCGAAAAAGGAAAAGGGCCGGCTGGGGAAGGCCGACCCTGGGCTGGAGGGGGGAGCAGTGGGCGATGCTCCCGAGTGTTGGGTTGTTGGGTGTTGAGGATCAGAAGAAAGTCGCTTGTGATCGAAGGATTCCGCACGCCTCTCTTCGCCCAGCCCGGTAAATTCGCCCCTTCGAATCAATTCCCGTAGAGAGACGCGCGTAAGCTGACCGGGCTCAGGCTCAAGCCCCCCAAAAGCAGGCGCGTGCAAACCTGGGAGGATCACTTGAGGCTCAAGGTTACTCCAGCAATCTTCTCGATCTGCTTCTCGGTCAGATATTTTCGCGCCGCGGGATCAGCCTTTACATAAGCATCCCAAAAGGCCAAGGTTGTGGACTGGATGATCTTCACATGCTCCTCGTTCTTGTCGTTCGTGACTCCGGCGCGAGTTAAGAGGCCAAAATCGCGACCGTTGATCCCGCCAAAGCCGTGCGTAGCATCCTTGATCCAGACCAAAAACTTGTCCCCCGGGGCCGCGAGCTCATAAGCCTGCTTCCTCCAGGCCGGCGTTTCACCTCGAGGCGAGGTGTCGAGATCGCCCGTGGCCCACAGCACGGGCCGCTTTAATTCGGCAAACCCTTCCGCCGGCATCAGCGGAGACGGCCCCTGACCGCTCAGAGCCACAAATGCCAAGGGGCGAGGGTCGCTCAGGCTGGTGCCCAGCCCCCCTCCGAGCTTGCAGCCCGCGACCACTTGCGTCGTCCAGGCACCAAAGCTGTGGCCGCCCATCCCGATCCGCTGGGCATCGAGTCGCCCCTTCAGCTCCGGAACCTTGGCCTCGATCTCGGAGAACTGGTCCAAGACGAGCCGAATATCCAGGGGCCGCTCGTTCCAGGAGCCGGTGTTGTTCGTGTTCGGGTTACGAAGGAGCTCTCGCCGCGCTTCGGGGCTCATGAGCGTGGCCGAATCGCCATGCGTCGGCTGAATGACCACGTAGCCCGCCTTCGCCCAGACCTCGACCAGGGGTAAATTCCCGTTCTGGCTTCCGTACATCCCATGCGACCAGACCAGAACCGGCGCCTTTACTGGGGTCTTGGGATAAGTCACGCGGACCCCGAGTTCGGGCTTCCCTTCGGGTCGCTTGAGCTTCAGATCCACCCGGGCAATCGGGCTCTTGGCCGCTTCGAGCCCTGAATACCAACCGTCTTTCGAAGACACCATCCAAACCAGGAGCGTTGTGATCAACATATCTCACTGGACGTCGCCCCCGTCCAAAGGTTCAAACATGAAGGTTGATCAAAAGCGAATCTCGAAGGGAACCGTCAGTTTGACGGTGAGGCTCGGCTCAAACTTCTCGCTGTTCGGGTCGCCAAAAAGGACAAACCATTCAGCGCCGCGCCCTCCGCTACGCCTCCATCCAACGTACCAGCTCCAGTCTTTGTCCCCGGCAACAATCCGCGCGCTGACGGCTTGATCGTTCCCAAGATCGAAATTCCCCGAGAAGATCGCTTGGGTCTCCGATCCGCGATAACGGACATGCTGAAGCTGACCACTCAACTGAAGATTCTCCAGCGGACGATAAAGCGCCACCCATTGTATATTTTCGTATCGACTTCCTTGAAGAATGCCCCACTCGTATTCAACTTCCATTCGGCGATAGGCATCTCGTCTGGGATACTCGACATTGATCGAATACCGCTCGTCCTCAAATCGGTTAAACCTTTCTAAGTTGACGCTGACGTCGAAGTCAATTCCATTGCGAAATGTGAGCGAGCCATAGAGATTCGCAGCACGGCGATATTCCGCCCCACTGACACGCCAATCCGACTCGATATTCGCATAGATCTCTGTCTCGCTGATCGCCCCTCTAGGATGAGTCTTTTCGAACTGCCCGGCGAGATTCACGCCCTTATAATCCGTATCCGGAGCAAATCCCAGCCGAGGTCGATAGCGCGACGTTCTTTGGGCCGCTCCTGCCTGAAAATAGGTCGTTTTGGTGTTATGGTTGATGTTGACGCTTTGAGAGGTGCCCACTCCGAGTTCATCGTCTAATGTCTGGGCGAATTCATAACTAAGTGAATACGTTCCAATCGACCGAGAACCTCTCAACACGACGGCATCATTCGAAGCATCTCGATCTCGCAAACCGACATAGCCGACCGTCACCGAAGATCGAATATCCGGGCGATAAGTTGTTTGAGTTGCAACGGTAGTTTGTCGACCAAAATCTTGCGTTGTCCGAAGCCCGAATGTCGTCTTTTCGTCTAACCTTCCATAGGCATTCACGCCAAAATCGATGTTTCGAATTCGACGAGTCCGATACGTGCTATTGAGTCCTCCAAAAAACTCAGATCCCTCTTGAAAGAACGGCCGATATTCATTCCCAATTCGCTCGAAGTAGCTAAAGTCAAGTGACAAGATTCCTTGCTCAACGCTCCGAAAATCTGGAGAAATAGTCCCAACTAAATTGAAGTTCTCGGCGATCTCTTTCCGAAAGTCCAGCCCTGCGTTGAGGCGAAACTGATCGCCCTTTTCTGCCGAATCATCGTATCCGGTCGAAAGGTAAGGAAGGAGTTTTAAGACTCGCTCGACTGGCACGGAGGGAACCGCGACTCCGGACCAGATCGGAGTCGATTCGGGACGCCCTTCGGGGACTCGTCGCCAGACACCTTCGCGCTGAGTTCGAGGAAAATATCGCTCGATCTGGAACCGCATATCTCGCGACCCAGCCGGGGGTAGCTTCATCAGTTTCCAAGGAATCCGAGCTTCGGCCTCCCACCCGCGATCTGTGATCCGACCCGCCGCCAAGATTTCGCCAATCCACTCTCTCTTGGCGGCGCGCCCTCCGGCAATGCTCAGCGAAGTCGCCCCTCGCGGGTTGATGCGAAACGTGTTAAACGAAGAGTTCCGACCAAAAGGATCGAGCGAAAACCCGATGTGGTCATCCCCGTTCACCGACGCATTCGTTCGGTACTCCACCGCCCGAATGAGCGACGGATTTGGGTCAGAAAGCCGTGCAGCTAAGTAAATATACTGGGAATCATAAGCGAGCCAGAACTCCGAGCCCTCCATCGGCTCGCCGGTGTCGGAATCTTGGAGACCCTCCAAGCGACTCGCGCTTGCCCACTCGTCATTCCCCACGACACCGTCGATCTGCGGCGCAGGCTCGATGAGCGCCCCGGGCACCATGTTCGGAGACGACATCGCCCGGCAAGCCACCAGGCAAAGGCCCACCCAAAGCGCGATTTTCCAGAATTTCTTTCCGTCCATGGTCGTTCGGGTCCTACGCGCTTCGCGCTTGGGTCGTTTCCGGACTAGTTCAAGCCGGAGAGTCGGCGGAGTACCGGACCTTCGGGCGTATCCCGGACCTCAAAGCCCATGGCCTCGATCTCGGAGCGGAGCCGGTCGGCGAGCCCAAAGTCCTTTTCGGACTTCGCCTTTTGCCGGGCGTCCATCAGGGCCAGGGCCGCAGACTCCTCGGCCGAACCCCTGTCTCCAGTCGCCGCATCCGCGTATTGCGAACGCAAAATTCCCAGAAGATCATTGATTCGATCCAGCCATTGCCGCGCAACCTGGCCCTGCTCATGGGTCAGATGAGTTGCATCGCGCAAAATGACCTTCGTGCCCTCGAATCCCTTCGCCAGGGCGACACTGGTATTGAGGTCATTGCAAAGCGCGTCCAGCGTTTCTTCATACAGCCTTTCGAGCTCCTCTGCAAATGCCGTCGCACTTTGCCCAGACGGGGACTTTTTCAACGCAAGCTCGGCTAATCGTTCGCATTCAGCATATCGCTCGACGGCGGTGGTCGCATCCCGCAACGTCTGCATGGTGAAATTCAAAGTTTTCCCATAGGGAACGGTCATGAGCGCATAACGAAGTGCCAAAGGGTTTGCACCCTGCTGGTCAACGAGATCGCGTACGGTATACCAATTCCCTGTCCGCTTACTCATCTTTTCTCCATCCACCTGAAGAAAGCGAGTATGAATCCAATGATTGGCAAAGGTGTGACCGGTGAGGCACTCACTTTGCGCGATCTCGGATTCATGATGAGGAAAGACTAAGTCTTCGCCCCCCGCATGAAGATCGATCGTTTCACCCAGATAAGCCATCGCCATCACTGAGCATTCAATATGCCATCCTGGAAAACCCCATCCCCATGGAGAAAACCACTGCATTAAGTGCTTTTCGTCGCGCTTCCACAGGGCAAAGTCACCGGGGTGTTCTTTACTGTCGTCCACCACGACATCACGGACGCCAACTTGCAAAGAGTCCTTATTCAGATTCCCGCTTAACTTGCCGTATTCAGGAAAACTTGACAACCGAAAATAGACGGCCGATGGGGTCACATAAGCATGACCTGTCTCGATGAGTTTTTCTACCGCAACAATCTGCTCGCGCATGTGCTGAGTCGCTTTGGGCCACAGCATCGGCTCATTGAGATTCAGCTTGCGCCAATCTGCCTTGAAGGCCTCGGCGTAGTAATCGGCCAGCTCCCAGACGTTCGCAAACTGCTCCCCTTCTTTGCTTTGCAAGGCTCGCTGCATCTTGTCTTCGCCGGTCGCGTCGGCGACGTCGTCCTCGGTGAGGTGCCCCACGTCCGTGATGTTGCTGACATAGGTCACTCGCCAACCCAGGGCCCGGGCGACACGGCAAATCAGATCGGCGGTGAGAAACGTCCGAAAGTTTCCAATGTGTGCGTAGGAGTAGACCGTCGGTCCGCAGGAGTAAAACTTCAGATGGCCCGGCTCCAGCGGCTGGAGGGGCTTCACCTGGCGCGTCATCGTGTCGTAGAGCAGAAACTCTCGCTGGCTCATTCGCCTCTAAGGTTACCCAGCGAGCCCGTCCCAACCCTAGGCCCGCAGCCGCGACTCGCCCGCTGAGCCCGGGTACGAGGCCGGACTGACTGGGCAGTGAGAGTTCGGGGGTTCGGGGGTTCGGGGGTTCGGTCCCAACGATCTAGAGCTTTCTGAAGTGCCATTCTGCGGCTGCGTCGCTCACAGCGTCCCGCAGTTCGCACGGTCTTTTCATTCCCGGTGGATTGAATTTGAATCCACAGTTGAGCAGGGATCGCGACCCGAAGGGCCGCGATCCAAATGACTCCTGACCGCCTCCGAACCCACTTACAAGGTCCCGCGGAGGGCTTGTTCGCGCTCGATCGACTCGAACAGGGCCTTAAAGTTACCCTTGCCGAAGCTTTGGGCACCTTTGCGGTGGATGATCTCGTAAAACAGGGTCGGCCGGTCGGTGATCGGCTTGGTGAAGATCTGAAGCAGATACCCCTCGTCGTCGCGATCCACCAGAATGCCCAGATCGGCAAGCACCGCAATGTCTTCGTCGATCTTGCCGACCCGATCCGGCAACATGTCGTAATACGACTTCGGCACGCTCAGAAAGTCGACGCCCCGTGCGCGCAGTCGGCTCACGGTGTAGACGATGTCGTCTGTTCGTAACGCGACGTGCTGAACGCCCGGACCCCCGAAGAACTCCAAATACTCATCGATCTGGGATTTCTTCTTCCCGGCCGCTGGCTCGTTGATCGGGAATTTGACACGACCGTTGCCGTTGGCCATCACCTTCGACATGAGCGAGGTGTATTCGGTCGAGATGTCCTTGTCGTCAAAGCTGATCAGGTTCTTAAAGCCCAAAACGTCTTCGTACCACTTCACCCAGACGTTCATCTTGCCCAGTTCGACATTGCCCACGCAGTGGTCGATCTCCTGGATGCCGATGCCGTCCCCCGGCTCGTTCATCTCGCGAAAACCGGGCCACATGTGACCTTTGTAATGGTCGCGATTGATAAGCGTGTGAATGACGTTGCCATAGGTATGGATCGCCGCGTAGCGAACCTTGCCGAGGTCATCTTCCTTCGTCGTCGGCTCCACGGCGCCTTGGGCACCCCGGTCGAGAGCGGCTTTGTAGGCCCAGTCCACGTCGTCCACTTCAAAAGCGATGTCTCGGACAAAGTCTCCATGCTCCGCAATCGCCGGCGCCATCGGATGTCCCGGTCGAATCGGTGCGGAAAAAATAAGCTTGATGTCGTTTTGCTCCAGCAGATACCCGGCTTCATCCTTGATCCCGGTCTCTAGGCCGTAAAAGCCGGTGATGTTGAAGCCAAACGTGTGCTGATAAAAATAGGCCGATTGGCGAGCGTTGTTGACGTAATGCCGGACGTGATCGACTTTGCGAATGGGAAATGTGTCTTGCGACATGCTCAATACCTCTTCCCTTATTATACTAGTTCGGCCCGACTTGCGGGCCTCAGAAAATTTCGGGGCAAGGCGATGTCGGTACACTGAACGTTATGAAAAAGTGTCCGCTTTCGACCCTGGCCCTCCTCGTCGCTTTCGGGATCGCCCTGACCGGATGTGGCAAAACCACGGTCTCGACCACCGCCGACTCAGGGGGGACGCCGTCGAAAATCACCGAAGCCAAGCTGAGGCTTCAACCTAAGGTCGGCGACAAGTGGACGCTGGACGTGAACCTCGAAATGAAGTTCGACACGTCGCAAGTGAAGTTTCCCGAAGGCCCCGAAGGCGAATCCATGAAGAAGCAGATGGGCAATGAATCGACGCTCAAAGGGAAGCTTGAGCTGAACATCGAAACCACCGAAGTCAAGGATGGCAAGGTCTCCTTCAAAGCGTCGGGAAAAGCGATCGAGACCGAAGCGACCGGCATCTTACAGCAGCAAAAAGACGCCTTGGTCCGGGACATCACCACGGAGCGCACCCGGACGTACTCCGAACTCGGAGTCGTTCAGGGAACTGAGGCCGACAGCGGCAGCATCATTCCGTTCTCCGACAAGCCGGTCAAGGTCGGCGACACGTGGGATGGCAAGTTCAGCATCGGCGGCCCCGGCATCTCAGTGACCTACAAGCTGGTTGCATTCGAGCAAATCAAGGGCAAGGACGTCGCCAAGATCGTGGTTCAAGCCAAGTCCCTTCCGGAGGGGACCAACTTCCCCACCGAGCCGACGTTTTGGGTCGATCTGGCGACCGGCATGTCGGTGCAGACCGACGTGAGCATCACTCAGTCGGCTCCAAACGGCGCAAAGCTCATGATGAAGAGCAATCAGAAGCTCCGATAATCTGGCTCTGCTCGGCCGATCTGCTTTCGCTACCCGGGCGCGCCGGTTTCGGGAGGCGGAGGATTTTCGGGTGGGGTGTTGCCTTCGGGCAAAGCCCCACCGACGCTTCCTTCGTCATTCTTCTCCGGGTCAGCGGAGGGCGGCGGCTCTTTCTTGGGTTCAGTCGCGGGCTTGACGGGTGCCTTTTTCGGGGCTCGCTCGGGCTTCGGCTCGCTTGCGCGGGTGGGAGATCGACCTTCGGTCCTCTCCGTTCGGTCGGTTCGAGGCTCTTCTTCTTCCGATACGCGTCGATCTCGACTCGACCTTCGATCCATGCGAGTCACTGAGACCTCGACTTCGGGCTCCACAAAATTTCTCTTCTCGGGCTCGGCGGCGAGCGGGTCCGGCTCTTCGGCCCGATTCGATGCGGGCTGGGCCGTTCGAGCTGCCTTCTGCTTGGCGAGCTCAGGCACAAACTTTTCGACGACCCCCGTCTGACCGATCCGAGGCCCGATCAGATAGTAACCGAGGCTCCCGAGCCCTAAGGGCACCAAGAGCCAGACCGTCACGATCCACATCACTTTCAGAAACCGGTTCATCGGGCGTCTGCCGAACTCATTGTAGCAGAGGTACGCTCAGAAGGCCCTGTTATGCCTACCGAACTTACGCTGGAATCTGTTGACTTAGACGTCGAGTCGCTCGAACCCGTTCCTTGGCAAGCGGGCGAATCGACGCATCCGGCTTATCCGGCGGTCCGACTGAAGAGGTCGGGGCGGTCGGCCATGCTGAGTTTTGAACTGATCGTCCTGGAGAACCCGTTTTTGCGCGTCGGCGTGGCGCCTCAACTCGGCGGGCGAATCCTCACCCTCTTCGACAAAAGGACACAAACCGAAATCCTCGGCGGCACCCAAGCTTTGGCCTTGAGCGATGAGGGTCCACGCGGAGTTGTGATGAACTCAGGCATCCAGTGGGTCGTCGGCCCGGCTGAACGTCCCAACGCCCTAGGCCCCATCGATTTTCAGCTTCGTGAAGCCGACGATGACGACAGCGAAGCCACGCTGGTGCTTCATGAGCTTGTGCACGGCTCCGGGCTCAGCTGGCATGCGACGCTCAGCCTGCCGCCGGATCGCGCCGAGCTGCGACTTGCGATCCAAGTCCTCAACCGAACTCGGCATCTTCAGACCGGCCTGCTCGGACTGAGTCTCTGCAGCCTCCCACGCCCGGGGGCCCAAGCTGGCGGCTGGGTGACTTACGATCCCGAGGCCGACCGAGGGTTGGGAATCTGGGCGTCGGCCGGCATGATGGAGCGGTCGGATTACGACTCCGATCTCAAGCGGTGGCGACTCTGGGCTTTCAGCGACCAGCCCGCTCTTTGGCGTCCCCATCAGATCGCGGGCTATGAATTGACTTTAGTCCCTTACTCGGGCCTGGGATCGCTGACGGTGAGCTCGCCCGAAGGAGCGCTCAGCCTCGACCGAGATCGGCTTCGAGTCCAAGCCACCGCTCTGCATCGAGAGCAGAAGTTCTTTCTCCTGACCGCTTCGGGACAAACCTTGGAGGCCCCCGCGGAAATTTATCCCGAGCGGATCACAGAGATCGCCTTGGGCAACCTCGATGCCGACCCGATCGGATTCCAATGGCGAAACGCCGTGGGCGATATTCATCTCGACTGGTCCGCCGACGCACCCCTGCGGGCCCTGCTCGACAACGAGGCTCTCACCCCCGAATCCGTGGGCGATTCAGTTGCCTTCGGCCCGCGTGATTTAGCCGCAAGAGAAGCCCTGAGGATTCTTGACGATCAGCCCGCTCGTGCCGAGCGACTGGCCCGAATCGCGGCCAAGGACCCCGGGTGGGCCGCCAGCATGGCCCTGATCCAAGCACATCTCGCCATTCGGGCTCAGCGATGGTCGGAGGCACAAACGCACTTGGATCGCGTCCTCAGCACGAATGCTGAAGACCCCTTGGCTTGGTGGCTCAAGGCCCTTGTGAGCCGGCTCCAAGGAGAATCGCTCGACGACCGGCCCGAACTCCTCAATGCCCATTATCTCGCACCGCTGGAGCCCATTCTCCGAGCCGAGAGCTTTTTGGCTCAGCCTTCGACCCAGTCGGCCGAGCCGAACGCGCTCGTGAAGCCGCTCGCCCAAGACCCCGAAGCGCTCATTGAGATCGCGTGCATGCTGCTCGATCTCCAGCTTTGGGAAGAGGCCACTCGCTGGATAGATGAGGCCAATCGACATGCGACGGTGCCGATGCTGAACTACCTGCAAGCCTGGGCGTTTCTCCGCGAGACCCGGATGGAGGTCGAAGCGGTGCAGTGGATTCAGCGCACGAACAGCATCGAGATCGCAAGCCCGTACCCGCATCGTCCGCTCGAACGGCAAGTGGTTCGCGAGCTCGCTCAGCGATACCCCGCGAACGACCGACTCCAAAAACTGGCCGCGATTTTGGGTCCGCCGTCTCAGCCTTAGTAGTGCCAGTCGATATTCAACGCTTCGCGGGCGTGCCGCTCGATGAATTCTCGCCGAGGCTCGACTTTGTCGCCCATGAGGCGGCTGAACATCATCTCGACTTCCATCTCGAACTCGGGGTCGATCTTCACCTGAACCAAACGGCGATTCTCGGGATTCATCGTCGTCTCTTCGAGCTCCGAGGCATTCATTTCGCCCAGACCCTTAAATCGAGTAATGTCCGGATCCTTCTTTCGCTTGAGCGACTTCAAAATTTCATCGAGCTCCGCCTTGTCTTGGGCATATCGCCGCTCACTCGATCCGGTCTTGACGACGTAAAGGGGCGGCTGGGCCAAATAGACAAACCCTTGCGCAATCAGCGGCTTCATGTAGCGATAGAAGAAGGTCAAAAGCAGCGTTCGAATATGCTCACCATCGACGTCTGCGTCGGTCATGATGATGATCTTGTGATACCGCAGCTTCGTAATGTCAAACGTCGCATCTTTCTCCTTCTTGTCGATCTCAGCCGGGTCTTCCTCTTGCTTTTGACCCAGCGTGATATCGATCCCGACTCCAAGCGCCGCGATGAGCGACTTAATCTCTTCGTTATCGAGAGCTTTATCGATTCGAGCTCGCTCGACGTTGAGGATTTTTCCTCGCAAAGGAAGAATTGCTTGCGTGACGCGATCTCGGGCCGATTTCGCCGATCCGCCCGCGGAGTCGCCTTCAACTAAAAAGAGTTCACATTTGGACGGATCGCGGCTCACGCAGTCAGCAAGTTTGCCAGGCAATCCATACGAGTCCATCACGTTTGATCGCTTGACGGCTTCTGCGGCTTTTCGAGCCGCTTCTCGGGCTCGCTGAGCGATCAGCGCTTTGTCGACAATGCGCTTGGCAATGTTGGGATTCTCATCAAAAAATGTTGAGAGCCCATCCCCGACCAGTGAGTTTGAAATCCCCTGGACTTCGGGGGTGACGAGCTTAACCTTATCTTGTGAGTTGTAGCTCGGGTTTTGCAGCTTGAGCGAGATCACGGCCGTCAATCCGTCGCCGACATCCTCGCTGGCAAAGTTCTTCTCTTTCTCCTTCAAGATATTCATCTTGCGAGCGTAAGAGTTAATCACCCGAGTTAAGGCCGCGCTAAAACCCGAAACGTGCGTGCCGCCGTCCGGTTGATGGATATTGTTTGAAAACGCCAAAACAGTCTGGTTGTAGCCGTCATGATATTGCAAGGCGACTTCCATTTCGTAGGTCTCTTTAATTCGCTTAAAGTAGACCACTTTATGCAAAGCATCCCGACTTTGATTCAGGTCTTCGACGAGCTGTTGAATGCCCCGAGTGTAGTGAAGCGTCTCGGAGTGGTCGGGATTGATCTCATCGACATATTCAAAAGTGACCATCGGATTGAGATAGGCCAATTCTCGCAATCGCGTGATGATAATGTGATAATCGTACTGCGTTTCCGTCAGCACTTCTGGATCGGGCATCCATCGAACGGTCGTCCCCGTTGAATCAGATTTTCCGGACGCTTTGACGTCGGTGACAGGCACCCCTTTTTCGTACCGTTGCTTGTAAATCTTCTGATCGCGTCGGACCTGGACTTCGCACCAAGCCGAAAGCGCATTCGTACAGCTCACGCCCACTCCGTGGAGACCGCCGGAGACCTTATATCCGGTGCCTTCGCCGCCAAATTTTCCTCCTGCGTGGAGAACCGTCATGACGACCTGAAGGGTGCTCACCCCCATCTTCTTGTGGGTCTCGACCGGAATTCCACGTCCGTTATCGGCCACGCTCATCGAGCCGTCGGAGTGGAGAGTGACCTTAATCTGGTCGCAGTGTCCCGCCAACGCCTCGTCAATCGAGTTATCGATGACCTCGCGAAACATCTGGTGCAAGCCTTTTTTGCCATTGTCGCCCACATACATGCCTGGGCGCTTGCGAACGGCCTCCAAGCCTTCGAGGACTTGGATGGAATCGGCGGTGTATTCGGCCTCGACTCGGCTCGTGATGCCTTCTCCAGTCGATTCGGAGGAGCTGATCTCCGGCATGGCTTCCGACTCTTCTTCCGGCGAATTCATAGGGGCAGCGTTTTCTTGCATAGGCGTGCTTGATTCAAGACGAAGGAGCTGCGGCATTTGCGCCGCTTCATCTGAAAGTTGAACCTGGAGGATACCCCGCCGGAGTCCAAAAACGCACGGGAAACCGTTCCCAAAGCACCCCTGCACGGCGACGGTTTCAGATAGACTGCAAGCGTGGTGAATTCGATCCGCTCCCTGTTGCATGAGGTCTTTGACTACGCCGGGCTCTTTCCACCGGCGGCACTCCCGATGGACCAAGCCACCGACGTGTACGCCCGGCACATCTCGGGATCTGATCGGTGGATCACCCACAACTTTGTGTGTCCGGTGGCCTGGCTAAGCGATCTCGGTTCGCACCTGAGCAAACTGCCCCATCAAACCTGGAGCGTGACCGTCCTCGGGACGAGCCTCGAAGGATTTCGCCAAGACCTGAACCATATCGACCGATTCAAGGCCGAAGCTGGCGAACGAGCCGAAGTGGTCGGCTATGAAGTCAAAGGCAAACTCAGTGAAATGCAATCGAGCTTCCTCATGCCGCTCGTTCAATCCGATTTCGAAGAGATTTTCGTAGAGCTGCCCTTCAGCGAGGACGGGCTCGACGCCCTGCCCACCTTGGCTGAATTCGATGTGATTGGGGTGAAAGGGCGTTCCGGCGGCCTTGAGGCGAACGCATTCCCCAGCCCGAGCCTCCTCGCGCCATGGATTCGGCAAGCCATCGACCTCGACCTCGCCATGAAACTCACCGCCGGCCTGCACCACCCCTTCCGGGTCTATCACGACTCCGTTCAGACCGAGATGCATGGCTTTCTGAATGTCCTATGCGCGGGCACTCTCGCCGAATCAGACGACCTGAGCAGCGCCGAAATCGAGGACATTTTGCGCATCGAAGACCCACGCCTCTTTGAGTTTTCGGACGAGGGGTTTTCAGTTTCGGGGCATACGGCCTCGCTCGATGACATCGAGGCGTTCCGAAGCCTCTTCCATAGCATTGGATCGTGCTCCATCACAGAGCCGATGGACGACCTGACCCGGCTCGGGCTTCTGGCCCTGGAGGCCCGCCCGTGAGTGATCTCAGCCGAGTTCAAAATCCTGCCGCTCGATCGTGGATCGACGTTGCAACCGACTCGCCGTTCCCCATCCAGAACCTGCCGTTTGGGCTGATTGAACTCGGCCCTTCGGATTGGGCGCTGGCCGTGCCGATCGGCGACTTCGTCTTGAATGTCGACGCCGCCATTTCTGAAGGACTCCTGCCCGAAGAATCGCCCAGCGGCTATGGTTGGGAGCAAGCCGGGATCGAGGCTTGCCGGGAGCTTCGCGCCCAGATCTTCGACCTGCTGCTCCAGTCAAACCCCGCTCTGCGTGACCATGCCGCCGCTCGGGAGAGATGCCTTCTTCCTCTGAGCCAAGTCCAACCCGTTCGGCCGATGCACATCCCGGCGTTTGTGGACTTTTATTCCAGCGAGCACCACGCCAGCAACGTCGGCAAAATGTTTCGTCCCCAAGGCGACCCCCTGTTGCCGAACTGGAAACACCTCCCGGTCGGCTACAACGGCCGCGCCTCCACCGTCGTCGTCTCAGGCACTCCGATTGTCCGCTCGCTCGGGCAAACCAAGGCCCCCGACGCCGAATCCCCAGTCTTTGGTCCGTGTCGCCGACTGGATTTTGAGCTTGAGATGGGGTTCTTTCTTGGCTATGAAAATGAGCCCGGGCGTCCGATCCCAGTAGCCGAAGCCGAAGACCACATGCTCGGGCTCGTGCTCGTGAACGACTGGTCGGCGCGCGATATCCAGCAGTGGGAATATCAACCGCTCGGACCGTTCTTAAGCAAGTCGTTCGCGACGTCGATCAGCCCGTGGGTCGTGTTCCTGGACGCTCTGGCACCCTTCCGAACCGATGGACCTCACCAAGACCCGGCGGTCTTGCCCTACCTCGGCTCGAACCAGCAAGCCACCTTCGATATTCATCTCGAAGTCTGGCTCCAGACGGCCCAGATGACTCGGCCCCAAAGGATCACCGCGACCAATTTCCGAGAAATGTACTGGACGCCGAACCAGCAACTCGCTCACCAAACCATCAACGGCACCGCCGTCCAGGTGGGCGACCTCTATGCCTCGGGGACCATCTCCGGCCCTGAACCCGGGCAACGAGGCTGCCTTCTGGAGCTGACCTGGCGAGGGGAACAGCCGCTCCGAATGGAGGAGACCGGCGAAGAAAGGACCTTTTTGCAAGACGGGGACACTTTGACCTTGGTTGGGTGGGCGCAAGGGGACGGCTACCGGATCGGGTTTGGGGAGTGCTCCGGCACGATTCTGCCTTCGCCTGAGTTTCCATGAGGCTGAGCCCGTCCGACCCGGCCCTGCCGCCCTACGCGGGTCGGCTCCGGCGGCTCGAAGCGGACCTGGAGACCCTCCGCCGTCGATGGCCGCTGGAGATTGACCCCGAACGGGGACGCATGATCCTCGACCGGGTGGCCGCCGAGCGAGGTGAGCCCTCACCCGCTTGGTCGGACCTGACGCCCCCAGACCAAGTCGATGCCTGGTTGCTGAAGATCGCCCTCGACCGGCTGGAGGCCGAAGTCAGCCGGACCGCCGAGGATTTACGACCCGCGCAAGAGGCGATTCCGGCTCTGGGGGACCTTGTCGAACTCATGCGCCACCGACCGCAAGGCGAGCCGCTGGCCCCGTCCGAATCCGCTCGGCGCCTTGCATCCCTCACAACCGAACTCCAGGCCTGGCGCGAGTCGGCCTCGCCTTCGAATGAACTTCGCCGCAATCTCCTACGAGTGTGGAGCAGTCTCCAAAAGCCCTTGGAGGAGTTCCGCAACCACTACCTCGGCTACTCCCCAGACCAAGATTTTTGGATTCAGCAGCCGCTGAGTCAGCTTATGGAAGAGATCGCCGCGTCTCAAGAGTTTCTGGTCCCTGCTTCGGAGCGGGATCAACTCAGGTGGATCGGCCAACCTCTCGGCGAGGCGGAATTGCAGCGAGAGATCAGCCTCGAACTTTTGGGGCAGCCCCTCTCGGCACTGCTTGAACTCGCCGAGCGAGAGTGGTCCTGGTGTCGAGCCGAAATGGATCGATGCGCCCGCGATCTCGGCGTGGATTCTTGGCTGGAGGCGGTGGAGAGGGTCAAGCACGACCATGCGCCGGTCGGACATCAGATTGAGCTGGTCCGAGAACTCTGCCAAGAGGCCATCGACTACGTCCGGGAGCACGACCTCGTGACCCTCCCCGACCTCGCCCACCTCGGCTGGCGGCTCCAAAGGATCAGCCCCGAACGACAACGCGAAGCGCCGTTCTTACTCGGCGGCGAATCGGTGTGGGTCGCCGTCCCGACGCCCGAGATGCCGAACGAGCTCAAACGAATGGTTTTGCGCAGCAACAACCGCTCTTTCACCCGAGCGGTCGCTCATCACGAACTGATCCCGGGGCACCACCTTCAAGGGTTTTTCATGCGGCGATGCCACGCCCATCGCTCCCCCTGGGCGACTCCGTTTTGGATCGAAGGATGGACTCTTTCCTGGGAGCTCCTGCTCTGGGAACGCGGCTTCGCTCGATCGGCGGCGGACCGGGTCGGCATGCTTTTTTGGCGGAGCCACCGCTGCGCCCGCATCCTGTTCTCGCTGAATTTTCACCTCGGGCAATGGACCGCCGAAGAATCGGTGAGCTTCTTGGTCGAGCAGGTGGGCCACGAACCCAGCACCGCCGAAGCCGAGGTCCGGCGCTCGTTTGCCGGCGACTATCCTCCGCTCTATCAGGCGGCCTATCTGCTCGGCGGACTCCAGATGCACGCCCTTCGGCGCGAGTATCCAGGCTCGCTGAAAGAGTTTCATGACGCCGTTTTGCAACAAAATGCGATGCCGATCGCGCTGCTCCGCCATCTGCTAATGGGCATTCCGATTTCCGAATCCGAGATGCCGACTTGGGATTGGCCTGAGCTCGGGGCGAGCCGAAGCTAGTTGCCCTCAGGGATTTGGATGTTGTTCGGTTGGAATCCGGACGCGCTCAGGAGCACAACGTCGGCCGCAATCGCCGCCGACGGCACCCCGTTCACCTGTAAGCTCACGGCGAAGGTGCTCGGGTTCATCGGGATCGAGCCGAACGAGTACCAGCCAAAACCGAGTCCATAGCGGCTCAGCGGACCTCGCTGAACCTTCAGTCGACGATCCCCGATCTGGATGCTGACTTTTTCGAGGTCGGGCGGGCTGATCTGGCCCGCCACCCACACCTCGTACGTCCCCGGAGTCGGGATCGGCACGTTGTATTGGGCCTGAAAGATCGACTGTCCCCAAGGCAGAGGGTTTTGCAACTGCAAGACCGACGTGTTGCTGCATCCCGGCATGGGCGTGGTCTGGGTCCAGTTGTGTTGGCGCGAGAGCTCCGCCTCCAGCCAAAGCACTTGGTCGAGCTGAGTGGAGAGCGTCCGGATCAGCTGGCGAATCTGAACATAGACCCCAGCCGGATCGCGACTCAGCCCCTGCACCATCTGGTCGTACTGGAGCCGAATCTCGGCGGCGGTCCCAAACTTGGCCTCGGCACGTTGCAAAAGCGCCTTCGCCTGGGCCTGGGCCGCGTCCAAGGCGTCTTCCGGGATCGGCAGCTGCGAGGCCCCCTGGATCGTCAGCGGACTGGTGGGGATGTTGAGCTCGACCCACTGTCGCCCGACCCGGACCTTGAGCTCCTCTGCCGGATGACTGGGGAAGCTCAGGTTCTTCGGTTCGTTCGTCATGAGCCGCGTTCGCCGAGCGATCTCCTTGCTCCAGATCACCAGCGTCGATTCGCCCGCTGCCTGCATCGCATAGGCCTCGTAAAGAGAACCTAAATCGAGTCGATTGCCTTGATACGGCGCCGGGAACCACCAGCGACCATCGGGCAATGGCCCAGGCACCGCTGGATTCCAAGCTGACTCCGGAAAGTACAGGGGTCTTGGCTTCCAAGCCGCCAGGGCATCGGGGTCTCGACGCTGGGCCTCAGCCGCCACCGCCCGCAGGACCGATTCGCTGCTCGATTCCACAAACACCCCGCGGACTCCGGCCGACTCCAGGTCGTTCAACAGCCCGGGAAACAGACTCAAATCCTCCTCGGCCAACGGCAATCGCGACGCAATCAGCCAACCAGGACGGCCCCAACGAAGCATCGTCGAGGCGGCCCGACTGGCCTCGTCCAAGAGCCCGGATCGACTCTTCTCCGTCAATCGAACTCCTATGCCTTCCAGCCGAACCGATCGATCTTCATACGGCCCCGTCCAGCTTTGCCAAGTCTGCAAGACCGGCACATTGCGCACCGTTTTGATCGAGCTGACCAAGCGTTGGTACCTTCGAACCGAAGTCGCATAGATCACCTCTTGCAGGTCCTTCCAAGCCAAACTCAGCCGCGAATCGACCTTATAGACCCGGTCCCGAGCTGGGTCGTAAAGATAGGGCACTCCTTTTTGACTCGACCAGAGCGGCACCAGTTTGGAGAGCGCGCCAAAGCTCTCTTGATCCGGCGCCGTCATCGACCAACTCTTCAAAGCGTTGTTCAGCGTGGTGTACTTCTGTCGCAAGAACCGCTCAAATTCGAGCTGAAAAAGAGGCGCGGTCGGGACAAACTGCATCTGCGGCGTGGGAAACTGCGGGACCACGCCCAAAGGATCCAAAAATCCGCGCATCCCCCCGCCCTTGGGAAGGGTCCGTAGCTTGGTCAAGAGCCGGTCGCGATGGGCGTCAAAGCCCGACCAGTAGTCCGGCAACCGCGCCTCTTTGACCATCGGATAGATCAAAAGGACATGCTCTAGCTCGCTCTTCGGGTCCACGTCCAGAGTCAATTGCCCCTCGACCACCGGGCGTCGCTGGGTGAGCTGAACGGTCCCGTCGCGCTGGGTCACCAGAACGATCAACGCCTCCGTCGCACCGGGCAAAGCGAGTTGGCCCTGAATCGGGCCGGTGATCCCAGCGATCCGGTTCGATTCGGGCTCGATCACCAGGCCCGTGGCCATCGGGACCATCGAGTTCACCTGAAGCGTGTATCGCATTCCGGCCGCTTCAAGCCGCTCGGCGATCGGCTCCCAAGGCACGTCCATCGACACGCGCACCAGTACGTCGCTGATGCCGGCCGCCTTCGCCTGAGCGAGGGCTGATTCCGACCCGTCGATCACAAGCCCGAGCGGGGCATAGGCGCGGTTATTCCAAACCGCCGAATTGGCGGCGGTGAGAGACCACGTCGAAGGCTGAGGGTTCGCCGCCGGGCTCGGAGGATCGACCGCCCAAGCAACCCACAAAAGTGCCGAAATCATCCGTTCAGTCTAGCAGACGTCTCGAGTCCCACCAGGCGTGCAAGGATTCCTGACGTCGCCGCCAGATTCGAATCAACGATTCCCTTTCGCTCGATTGTGCGTCTTGCAAAGCATCTGGCAGTTCTCGACCGAACTGCCCCCGCCCTTGCTCCAGGCCGCCACGTGGTCGGGGTACCCTCAGGACGTGTTGAAGGTGGCTCAAGACTTAGAAATGGCGTCGATCAATGTGATTCGCGGGCTTGCGATGGACGCCGTCCAAAAGGCCAACTCAGGCCACCCGGGGATGCCGATGGGGTGCGCGCCGATGGCTTACGCCTTGTGGATGCACCACCTGAAGTTCAACCCCAAGAACCCCCGTTGGTTCAATCGAGATCGATTCGTCCTATCGGCCGGGCACGGCTCGATGCTCCTGTATGCGCTCCTCCACTTGACCGGATTCGAGCTGAGCCTCGACGAGATCAAGAACTTTCGCCAGCTCGGGAGTCGGACCCCCGGCCACCCCGAAAACACCCACACCCCGGGGGTCGAAATGGCCACCGGCCCGCTCGGCCAAGGCTTCGCCAGCGCCGTCGGAATGGCGATCGCCGAAAAGCACCTCGCCGCTCGATATAACCGACCCAACCACTCCATCATCGACCACTTCACCACGCTGATCTGCTCAGATGGCGATCTGATGGAAGGCGTCGCCCGCGAAGCCGCCTCGCTCGCCGGACATCTGAAGCTCGGCAAGCTCATCGCGCTCTACGACGACAACCAGATCACCATCGACGGTAGCACCGATCTCGCGTTCAGCGACGACACTGAGGCACTTTTCTCTGCCTTGGGCTGGCACGTGCAAAAAATCGACGGAATGAACGTCGAAGCCGTCGACCGAGCTTTGGTCGAGGCTCGTCTCAACCAAGATCGACCCAGCCTGATTGTCGCCCGAACGGTCATCGGGTACGGCAGCCCGAACAAAGCGGGGTCCAGCAAGTCCCACGGCGCCGCGCTGGGACCCGATGAAGTTCGCCTCAGCAAGGCCGCCCTGGGCCTTCCCGAAAACGAAGAGTTCTACTTGCCCGAGGATGTCCTCGCCCATTTCCGAAGCTGCATCCAGCGCGGCCAAAAGCAAGAATCCGAGTGGTCGGCCGCGTGGGACCGCTATGCCGAGGACTTTCCCGATCTGGCCGAAGAGTTGGGTCGAATGATTCGTGGCGACCTGCCGGCTGGTTGGGCCGACGCCCTTCCGACTTTCGGCGAGGCCCTCGCCACCCGCGTCGCCAGCAACCGAACAGTCCAAGTGCTCGCCTCGGCTCTGCCCGAGCTGATCGGCGGAAATGCCGACCTTGCGGAGTCCGTCGGAACGGAGATCAAAGGCGGCGGCCACTTCCAGGCGGCCACGCCCGAAGGGCGAAACCTCTGCTTCGGGGTTCGTGAGCATGCGATGGCGGCGGCGCTCAACGGAATGAACCTGCATGGCGGCCTTCGGGCCTTTGGAGGCACCTTCTTGGTCTTCAGCGACTACTGTCGCCCCTCGATCCGGCTCGCGGCGTTGATGCAGTGCCCGTCGATCTTTGTGTTCTCCCACGACTCCATCGGCCTGGGCGAGGATGGTCCGACCCACCAGCCTATCGAACACCTGATGAGCTTGCGGGCGATTCCCAACTTGGCGGTGCTCCGACCGGCGGATGGCAACGAGACCGCCGCCTGTTGGGCGATGGCACTCGACCGAAGGGACGGTCCGACTGCGCTGATTCTCACTCGCCAAGCAGTGCCATCGCTGACCCCGGAGAACGTCTTTGACCACCCGGCTCGCCGAGGAGCGTATGTTCTCGACTCCGATCCCGATCCGATCGTCGCCTTGATCGGCACCGGGAGCGAACTCCAGCTTTGCGTTGAAGCCGCCGCCACGCTCCGGGCCCAAGGCCTCCCGTGTCGAGTCGTCTCGATGCCGAGTTGGCTCCATTTCGAGGCGCAGGACGATGAATACCAGCAAGAGGTCCTTCCGCTCGATCTGCTTTGCGTTTCGGTGGAGGCGGGGACGACGTTTGGCTGGTCTCGATATGCCCAGACTTCCGTCGGCATCGACGAGTTTGGAGCCTCGGCCCCCGCTCCGCAACTTTATGAGGAGTTTGGAATCACGGCCGCCAATGTGGTCGAGGCCGTGCACGAGTTGATCAGCGATTTCGCCCAAGACGACGAATAGGGCCGCGCTTGCGTCTCGTACAGTGAAAGCACTGATGTCGGCCGTTTTCCGTCTGTTGCGTCCCAAGCAATGGACCAAGAATCTCTTGGTCCTGGCCGCCTACATTTTCACCCAGGGGTGGCAAGACCCGACCAAGCTTGCGCCGACCCTTTGGGCGGTCTTGGCGTTCTGCCTGGTCAGCTCGGGGGTCTATGTCCTGAACGATCTCGCCGACCGAAAACGAGACCAATCTCATCCTCAAAAAAAGTCTCGACCGATTGCCAGCGGCGCGATTTCGGTCACGAGCGCAGGTGCGTGGATGGTGCTTTGCTGGGCGAGTGGGTTCGCTGCTGCCACCGCCGCGCGGCCCGAAGTCGTCGCTGTGCTTGCGGTCTATGTGGCCGTCCAACTCGCCTATTCGTTCGCCCTTAAAGCGGTGCCCATCTTAGACGTTTTCATCATCGGGTCGGGCTTCATTCTCCGTGCGGCCGCCGGAGCGGCGGCGATCGCGGTGACGATGTCGCCCTGGCTTCTCTACTGTACAGGCTCGCTGGCTCTCCTTTTGGGATTCGCCAAACGTCGCCACGAGCTCGGCCTTTCGACCAACGCGGGTCTCGAATCTCGGCCCGCTCTGCGGGGTTATTCGGGGCCGGTGATCGACGCCCTGATCCTGCTGTCCGCTGGCCTAGCTGCGATTTCGTACGGCGTTTACAGCATCGAGAGCGCCACTGCCCGGGCCCACCCGGCTCTGGTCGCGACCGGACCGGTTGTGCTCTACGGCATCTGCCGGTATCTTTACTGGGTCTTTGGTCAAAGCGAAGGGGGCGAGCCGGAGTCTCTCTTACTGCAAGACCCCCATCTATGGGTGACCGTCGCGCTGTTCATCGTCCTGGCGGTCGCCGCGACGAGCGGCTGGCGATTGCCGTTGGTGATGCCATGAAGCCCCTTAGAGTGATCATCGTCGGCGGCAGTTCGGGACTCGGAGCCGAGCTTGCCCGTCAACTCGCCGCTCGCGGCGACGAGGTCGCCATCTTAGCTCGCCGAGCCGACGCTCTGGAGGCGGTGGCCCGATTTCAACCCGACCGGATTCGAACATATCCCCACGACGTCACCCACACGGACGAGGCGGCAGCTCTGTTTGAAGATATTTGCCGCGATTTGGGCGGGCTCGACCTGCTCATTTACGCCGCCGGAATCATGCCCCAGATCGAGCCAAATGAATTCGACACCGAAAAGGACCAGGCGATTTTTCGAGTCAATGTCGAAGGGGCCATCGCTTGGTGCAATCTGGCGGCGACTCGGTTTCAAGCGGTCGGGGCCGGCACCCTGGTCGGCATCGGGAGCGTTGCGGGCGACCGCGGGCGTCCCGGTCATCCTGCCTATCACGCCTCGAAAGCGGCTTTGGCGACGTATTTGGAGTCGCTCCGGAACCGGCTCTGGCGCTCCGGCGTGCGCGTGATCACCATCAAGCCGGGTCCCCTCGACACGCCCATGACCCAGCACCTGAGCATGGCCAAAATGCCGGTGGCGGTCGCCGCCAAAAAGATCATCCGCGGCCTCAATCGAGACGGCGAGCAGTACCTCCAACTCTCGCATCGCCTCATCTTCGCCGTCTTGCGACTTCTTCCGAGTGCGATCTTTCGACGCATCCGCCGATAAATTCCGCCCATGAAATCGCCTGGTCTGAGCTCGATGCGCCGCCTCAGCGGATTCGGAATGCGCGATCTTCATGACGCCTACGTCATTCCGATCGACCGCGAAGAAGCCCTCCGGGAGCTTTTGGACCTCGCCAAAATATCGAGACGCCAGATTACTTTGCGCGGGGCCGGGCAATCGTATGGCGATGCAGCCGGGGCTCCCGAAGGCTGGATCGCCGACCTGCGGCCCATGAACCAGATCTTGAACTGGGATCAAACCACGGGGCTCCTGACCGCCCAGGCCGGAGTGACGCTCGCGACCCTTTGTCGGCACGTTTTGGCCGACGGATTTTGGCCCGCCGTCGTCAGCGGCACCTCGGCGATCACACTCGGGGGCGCCTTGGCGATGAACATCCACGGCAAGAACGCCTTTCGAGAGGGCACCCTCGGCGAATCGGTCACCGAAATCGTCGTGATGGGCAGTCGCGGCATCGCGAAACGGCTCACCCCCGACGACCGGGACTTCTGGATCTGGATCGGGGGCGCCGGCCAATTCGGCGCGATCTTGCAGGCGACACTCCGGATGAAACGCCTCCCGTCGGCCGCGCTCGAAGTGCGCGTTTTCCGGGCGAGTTCTCTGCAAGAGCAGTTCGAGATCTTTGAGCGAGAGACCGCCGACCAAGAGTACTGCGTCGGCTGGCTCGACGGATTTGCCTCTGGTGAAGAGCTCGGGAGAGGACTGATTCACTCAGCGCGGTCGTCCGAAACTCCGTCCTCCGAAGCCGAATTACGGCGGGCCCTACAGCCGCGGCGATCCCTGGCCAGCAAGATCCTCCTCCCCGAAAGGCGCTGGGGTTTGGGACGGATGTTGCAATTTCCTCTGGTTCGGAAAGTCATCCATGCACTCAAATCCGACGTGATTTTGCACGATCACTTTCGGCAGAACTGTTTTGACTTTCACTTCTTGCTCGACGCACTGCCGAACTGGCAAAAGGTTTTTTCTCCGGGTGGCCTCATTCAATTCCAGCCGTTCGTTCCTTGGGATGACGCCTTGAATACTTTTCGAACACTCCTGCAAGATTGTCAAGATCATGACTTCGTCCCTAGCCTCGCCGTTTTGAAGAAACATCGTGCGAGTCCTTTTGCTTTGGACTACGCGGGTGACTCTTACTCCTTGGCTTTAGACTTTCCGGTCCAGCTTCATCGAGAGTCGCAACTCTTGTCCTTTCTCGAAGGTCAGACCGAACGTCTTCTTATGCAAGGTTCTCGCTTTTATTTCGCTAAAGATATTCTTCTTCAACCGCAACATCTTGGCATGTTTCTTGCTCCCTCTTTACTTCATGAGCTGCAAGATGCAAAATCGAGATGGGATCCTGAAAACCTCTTCACTTCGGCTCAAGCCGAGCGCATGGGATGGCAAGCAAAACCCAACGAAAAAGGGAGCCCCACCGCTGGCACAGTGGAGCCCCAAGATCGAGGAGAAAACGTTTAGGGAAGCTGGCTCAGACTGCTCCAATTGGCAATCGGCAAGGTTCGCAGATTCGCCAGAGCTGGTGCGCCCGAACCTTCGGGCAAAAACGCCACCGCGACTCGCTGAAGTTGACCCGTTCCGTTCAGCTTAATGGTCAACCGGTTGAACGCACTGTTGTTCGATTGGTCTGCCAGTGTGGGAGCCACTTCCACTTGGAAGGTGGCATTCGAAGGCTCGATGATATGGGCGGTCATCGTTTTGCCATCTCGAGTCAACGTGGCCGTTCCACCTTGCACTGCAACACTCGCTTGGGTGTGCATGATCCAGTCGGCAGTAATCCCATTGACCGCGTTGAATTCATCTTGCAAAATCGCGTAGGTATTGCGCAAGATTGTCATGCCACGGCGCCAGGTCGAGACGAGCCCGGGATTCGCCTGATCGAGGTTAATGACCGCGAAGGGCCGTGCTTGCACACTGCTAAACGTTTGCACCGGAGCTTTGGCCTGCCAATCTTGATTTTGGCCATTGAAAACAATCGTATTTTGGCCTTCGGTATTATAGCGATAGTAGACGCCATCTTTCGGGTAGATATTCGGCTGAGCAAGGGGCTCCGTTCCTAAGTCTGATGCCCAACGAACGTTCCCTGCATCCAGAACAAAGGTTCCCAAATCGAGATGACTCTTATGATTACTGTTGTCGCCACCTTTGATGCCGACAGAGATCGCTTCGCGATTCATCCACGGCCCCCCTCGCATCGAAGCGACAGCGACGTTTCGGAACGACCGATTGCGTTGAATCGCCTCCAAGTCGCTCACCGTCCCACGTGGATCGTACCAAAGAATGTCATAGGCTTCGGGTCGCTGAGTTTTCAGAAATTCGCGTTGAGCGACGGCCAAGCCCGGGCGTCCGACTCGGCGCGAAAAGAAGAAGCTATACGGCACTCCGTAGTTGTATTCGTCGCACGCACCATAGTTGAAAGTTCTCCACGTCAAACCGCCCATCATGAAGCGATAGTTGGCCGCCTCACGAAGACCCGGAGCATCAAAAAGTTTGAAGCTCGAACCGGTTGCAGTCATCAGTCCGGAAACGGCAAACGTGTAGAATCTCGTTGCAAAATTGCTGTAGTGCGCGCCTTCGATCCAGCCTCCGTCTCGACCATAACGACCGATCATATTTTGCAAAGATCGAATGCCCGCAGTCGCGACCCGAGCAGAAAGATTTTGGTCCGTATCTCCAACCGCCAATGCGCCAATGATCGCTCCAGCATTCACCATTCCTGTCATGTTCATGCCCGACGTCAACCACCAATCTTGAGCGGCGGTATATCTTTGGTCCAGGATGTTGAGACCTTTGGTCACGATCGCTTCACGGACGAAGGAGCGCTGATTCGGAGTCATGGAATCATGCAGCCAGTCGTAGCCAAGGCCAGCTGCCATCGTGGCCCAAGCGTGGTCAATTCCGTTCGCCGGATTCCAGTCAGCATACTGGCAAAGGTTGATCAGGTATTCGATCGCCTTTTGCGTGTGATCGGTTCGGTTGCGGACCTTTCCAGTGATCGCCAAGGTCGGAATGCCGTCGAGCGCCTTGTCGACCGCCCCGCGAATCGTGCCGGGCTCCCGCAAATAGTCTTCGGGATTGGGCAAAGGCAGAGTCATGAAGAGGTCGCTCCGTTGCTCCAGACGATTCATATAGTTCGTCAGAGTCGCATCCGCCGCCACTCGCGCAGGCAGGGCATCCCATTCCCGCTTCGTCACCATAATGCGGGGGCGTTCGGGCCGCCAGCGGGCAAGCCGCTGTTGGAAGGCCGTGATCTCGTTGGCATTGATGAACGTCGAGAACTGAACGTTGCTGGTGTTGCCGAGCACGTCGCCGCCCGCCGCTTGAGCAAACGACGTCGTGGTGGCCGCAACCGCAAGACTGATGGCTAAGAACTTTTTCATCCCTGATTTCCCTGAATAGACCGGAAAGGTCACATCCAGGTCGTTCCATAGCGGCCCGTCGATCCAGGCCCACTAGCCCTACCAGGCTCCGCCGGATTCGAGTAGACTTGCCAGCATTCAGCCGCGATTGAGTCCCATTCTCACTCCGGCATTCCGGACTATGGATATTCCACTTCCTGACCTCGACCGCCATTTGGTGGCTCAGTTTCAAGAAACGACCCGATCGGCTCGCCGCGTGATTGTGGGTACCCACCTGAACCCCGATGGCGATGCTTTGGGGTCGGCGCTGGCCGTTTCGCACTACTTAGACGCGCTCGAAGTCGAAAACGAGGTCGTTGTTCACAACGGCCCCCCGTACAATCTCAAGTTTCTGCCTGGGTCCGACCGAATTCGCCACCAAAGCCAGTGGGACGACCACGATCTCGCCATCGTCCTCGACCTCGATTCGCTCGACCGACTCGGCAAGGTCCGTGAGACGTTTGAATCCGTCCCCCGGATGATCCTGATCGATCACCACATCCCCCATCATGAGCCTGGCGACCTCAGGATCGTCGATCCCACCAGCCCGGCGACGGCTTTGCTGCTTGCCGAACTCTTCTTGGCCTTCGAGCATCCGATCAGCCCTGCGATGGCGACGTGCCTGCTCACCGGCATCGTCACCGACACCGGGAGCTTCCGATTCCGCAACACCACGCCCGATTCGCTGGCCATCGCCGCGACCTTGTTGAAGCTAGGCGGCGATATCAGCCTCGTCAGCGAAGAGGTTTATCAGAAGCGGCCTCTTGCCGCCACCAGACTGATGGGGTTCGCGCTGGAAAATCTCCAGCTCAGTCCCGATGGCCGGGTGTGTTGGTCCGTCTTGCGGCTCGAAGACTTTGATCGACTGGGCGCGAGCGAAGAACACACCGAAGGGATCGTGAGCGAGCTGATGGCGATCGACACTGTCCAGATCGCTGCCTTGATTCGCGAACCCAAGCAAGACCGAGTCCGAGCCAGTCTCCGAAGCCGAGCCGGCATCGACGTCGCCAGCGCGGCCCGCGAGTTTGGCGGCGGGGGTCACAAAAACGCCGCTGGCTGCACTTTTATGGATGAATCGATCGACCAGGTCGAGCAAAAGCTCGTCCAGAGGCTCCGCCAATGCTTGGAATCCTAGTCCTCGATAAGCCCGCCGGAGTGACCTCACACGACCTGGTGAACCAGATGCGGCGGCGATTTCAGACTCGACGGGTGGGCCACGCCGGAACCCTTGACCCGATGGCCACCGGCGTCCTGGTCGTTGCGATCGGCCCCGCCACCCGGTTTTTGCAGTATCTTGATCTCGAACCCAAAGTTTATGAGTCTGAGTTTGCCTTTGGCACGGCGACAAACACCCAAGATGCCGAAGGCGAGGTCATCGAGTCTGCACCCGTGCCGGACGATCTCGAAGAGCGGCTCATTCAGACGATCCCGGAGAACTTCGTGGGCGAGATTCAGCAGATCCCCCCGATGTACAGCGCTGTGAAGCGTGACGGAAAGGCCCTCTATCACTACGCACGGGCCGGAGTCGAGCTCGAACGAGAGCCTCGAACAGTCTATATCCACGGCTTTGACCTGGATCGACTCGCACCCGACCGAATTCGCACCACCATCAGCTGCTCCGGCGGGACCTACGTCCGAACTCTCGCCCACGACCTGGGGCACGCCGTCGGCACCTGCGCCCATCTGGCCAAAATTCGCAGAACCCAGTGCGGTCGATTCGATCTCAGCCACGCGTGCACCGTCGACGATGCCGGGCCCGATCACTTGATCCCGCTCGCCCAAGCACTGGAGCCGATGCCGAGTCTCACCCTCAACGCCGGCCAAGTGGATCATATTCGGCATGGACGGGCGATCACCGCCGGACGACTTGAGCCTGGGGTGAACCTCTTTGCCTTGCTCGATGAAAAGGGCGAAGTCATCAGCGTTGCCCGGCGGACCGGACCGATGCTTCAACCCGAATGCGTTTTGCTGGCCGAGGCGACCCATGGTTCAAGTTGAGCCGCGATCTCGGCGACGCTCGATCTGGACGCACCTCGCGTGGTTCCTCATCTGGCTCGTCACAACGATCATCGGCGCGCTCTTGACTCCCAGCCCCCATGGCCATGGGACTCATCAACAGTTGGGACTGCCGCCCTGTCCCTCGGTTCTGCTCTTTCAACGGCCTTGCCCGGGTTGTGGGTTGACGACGTCGTTTTCCGCGACCATCCAGGGCCGATGGGCGGAAGCCTTCGCCGCGAATGCGTTCGGCCCGATTTTGTATGGGCTCATGACCGTGACCGCTCTTGTCGCCTTGTACGGGTTTATTCGCTCGATCTATATCGACACCGACACCGTCCTCTTTAATCGGGTCATGACCGTGATCATGGTGTCGTTTATCCTCTATGGGATCGTTCGTTTTGCCACCACTCGGATGTATCCGTTCGTGGAACCCCGAATCGGCTCCGACCCCGCTCCGACATCCACAAAAAGTGCCGAAGAAGAAGCCTCTTCTTCGGCACCCCACTGGGCGACTTTTCGCTTTACTTATCGAGTGTGACTTTCACGCGATCGCGGATCGCCGCTTGCGCAGAGGCTAAGCGAGCAATCGGCACCCGGAACGGGGAACAACTCACATAGTCGAGTCCTAACTCGTGGCAGAAATAGATCGACTCCGTATCGCCGCCATGCTCACCACAAATCCCGAGTTTTAGCTTCGAATTCACACTGCGACCGTCTTCGACGGCCATCTTCATGAGTCGACCTACGCCGGTCCGATCAAGAGTCTCAAACGGGTTCACCGGCAAGATTTTTGCTTCGACATACTTCTGCAAGAACTTCCCTTCTGCGTCGTCTCGACTAAAGCCAAAAGTCGTCTGCGTCAGGTCGTTGGTTCCAAAGCTAAAGAACTGGGCTCTTTCAGCAATTTCATTCGCCGTGAGGGCCGCCCGAGGAATCTCGATCATGGTCCCAAAGAGATAAGGAATATCCACGCCTTGTTCTCGAACAACTTGCTCAGCGACGGCTTCGAGCTGGGTCTGAACAACTCGTAACTCTTGCACGGTCGAAACGAGCGGAATCATGATCTCCGGAAGGACCTTTTTGCCGCGCTTGGCCACGGCCGCCGCCGCCTGAAGAATCGCACGAGTTTGCATCACGACGATGCCCGGGAAGATGATCGAGAGTCGGACGCCACGAAGACCCAGCATCGGGTTGGCCTCGCGCATCCCTTCGACCGCATGAAGCATCGCCTCTTTTTCCGCCAAGACCTCTTTGAGCGCTTGGCCTCCGAGGGAGTTCACGGCGAGACGAAGCTCGGTCGTCGTCTGAAGCAACTCGTCGAACGACGGCAAGAACTCGTGGAGCGGCGGATCGATCAGCCGGATCGTGACCGGCTTGCCGTCCATCACTTCAAAGATGCCCTCAAAATCGCCTTGCTGGACCACCTCAAGTTTCTGCAAGGCCGCCTGTCGCTGAGCGTCGCTCTTGGCCAAAATCATGTCCCGGACGATCGGGAGCCGGTCGGCTTCGAAGAACATATGCTCGGTTCGGCAAAGTCCGATCCCCTCGGCGCCGTATTCGATGGCCTGAAGTGCGTCGCGAGGGTTATCCGCGTTCGTGCGGACTCGCAGGCGGCGGAACTCGTCGCACCAGCCCATCAAGATGCCAAAGTGACCACTGACATCTGGGTCAATCAGCGGAATCTTCTCGGCAAAAACCTGCCCCGTCGAGCCGTCCAAGGTGATGATGTCCCCCTCAGAGACGGTCAGATCCCCCACTCGAAACTGCTTGGCAATCGCATCGACGCGGATCGCCTCGCAACCGGCGACGCAGGGAATCCCAAAACCCCGTGCCACAACCGCCGCGTGCGACGTCTTGCCGCCCCGAGCAGTCAAGATGCCCTGAGCGGCCAGCATCCCGTGCACATCGTCCGGGTTCGTTTCGTCGCGCACGAGGATCACCTTTTCGCCGTACTTGCCCATCTCTTCGGCGGTGTCGGCGTCAAAAACGGCCTTGCCCACGGCGGCCCCGGGCGATGCAGCGAGCCCATTCGCCACCGGCTTCATCTCCATCTCGGCGAGATAGCCGTCATCGATCCGCGGGTGAAGAAGCTGGTCGAGGTGAGATCCGGTCACCCGTTGGATCGCGGTCTCCTTGTCGATGAGCTTTTCGTCCACCATCTCGACCGCCATCCGGACCGCCGCCGGTCCGGTGCGCTTGCCAGCGCGACATTGGAGCATGAAGAGGCGGTTGCGCTCGATGGTGAATTCGAGGTCCATCATGTCCTTGTAGTGGTACTCCAGCTTGCTGGCGATCCCTTCAAACTCTTGGTAGATGGTCGGGTTCTGATCGCGGAGTTGGCTAATCGGCACCGGAGTCCGAATGCCCGCGACGACGTCTTCGCCTTGGGCATTCATCAGATACTCGCCGTACATGATGTTTTCGCCCGTGGAAGGATCGCGAGTGAAGGCCACCCCGGTCCCGCAATCTTCGCCGAGGTTGCCAAACACCATCGATTGAATGTTCACGGCGGTGCCGATCTCGTCGGGAATCTTTTCGGTGCGGCGATAAACAATCGCTCGGTCGTTGTTCCAGCTGCGGAAAACCGCCTCAATCGCCAATTCCAACTGTCGCCAAGGGTCGCTTGGGAACGACTCCCCGGTGAGACGCAGGACTAGGGCCAGATATTCGTTGCAGATCTGGCGGAGGTCTTCCGCCGTCAGGTCGGTGTCTTGCTTCACCCCGCGCTTGGCTTTTTGCGCGTCGAAAATCTCTTCAAAGGCGTGCTTTTCAAGGTCGAGCACGACGCTGGAAAACATCATGATGAAGCGGCGATTGGCGTCGTAGGCGAACCGCTCGCTCCCGCTCGCTTGAATCAGCCCTTGCAGCGTCGTGTGATTCAACCCGAGGTTCAAGATCGTGTCCATCATGCCCGGCATCGAGAACTTCGCCCCCGAGCGAACGCTCACGAGGAGTGGATTGGTCGCATCGCCAAATTTCTTGCCGAGGTCGGCTTCCAGATGCGCCATGGCCTTTCGGACTTCGTCCATCAGCGCCGCCGGGAGCTTGCCGCCTTGGGCGTAATACTCGCGGCAAACGTCGGTCGTCACGGTAAAGCCGGGCGGGACCGGCAACCCGATGTTGCTCATTTCGGCGAGATTGGCTCCTTTGCCGCCGAGAAGGTCGCGCATCGTGGCATTGCCTTCGTGGAAGAGATATACGCGCTGGGTACTCATAAGTGCTTGGGTGGGCCCTTGGGAGCCGAGGATTCGGCCCCTTCGCCCTGCCGATTGTACCTGGCGCGAGGTTCGAAGACAAAAAAGCCCGGACTCAGCGCTTGCCGAGTCCGGGCCTCCTTCACCCAACCTTAATTGTCGCCGAGAAGGCCGTTGTTAAAGGCCCAGATCGAATAGTCCGCATTGGTAATCTCGCCGTCACCATCGAGATCGCCTTCGGCGAACGTCCCCATCGAGCCGTTGTTAAACGCCCAGATCGAGTAGTCCGCATTCGTGATCTCATTGTCCCCGTCGATGTCGCCGGTCTCAAAGTTCACGAGCTGGAGGTTTTGGTCCGTGAATCCAAAGGGAGCGTTCGTGGCCGTCGGGAAAGTTCGGCGCAGCCACGGATCGAGCTTGACGCTGATCCGAAAAGCCGTGGGGCTCCCGATGGGAAGGGTCACTGAAAACGCCCCATTCACCGGGTTGTAAGTTCCTGTCGCCACCGAGACCTGGGCATTGGCCGTGTTGCGAATGCTCACCGGCAACGACGTCGGCAGATTGCCCACATAGTAGTTGAACTGCCCGAGTTGACCGAAGTTGAACGTGCCGGTGATCACCGGATTCCCGGTCGGCCGGACCATCGACCACGTCGAGATCGTCGTGTTCACCGTCCCTGCAGGAACCCAGAAAATTCCGACCAGGACTTGCAAGGTCGCATTCGGGATGTTGAAGGGGTTGCCGGTGATCTGAAAGGCCCGCTCGCCAAAGCTGCCGAGCACTTGTGGGTTGATCCCGGTGACCGTCCCCGTCACTGTAAAGGCCGGATAGACGATCCGGGCCGTTTGGCCCTCAATGGTGAACGGGGCCGTGGTTCCGGCCGAGTTGTTATCGGTCACCGTCGTGCCGGTCACCGTAAAATCTCCGGTCCCGCTGAAGGGGCCCAAAGCAAACGGAAACGTGAAGAAGTTCGCCGAGGGCTGCGTGACCGTAATCGGCAAATTGGACTCGTTGATCGGGACGGTTTGCGTCGTCCCGCCAAAAGCAGGGTTCAGGACGACCACCGACTGCCCACTCGCCGAATAGAGCCAGTCGCTCCCCGCAAAGCTGTAAGCCGCCGCTTGGCGACCCATGAGCACCAAGAGCCCGAGTAACAAGAACTGAATTTTTTTCATATCCCTTCTCCGAACGATCCACGTCCCTTCCCTTCATTGTAGCGTAGGTTTTGGTGCTTCAATGAGGAAGCGCTCGGCGAGCCTGATCAACCTGGGAAATTTGCTGGATCAATTCTCGCGCTCGATCGAGCGGCCACTGGGTCGCGGCATCGCTAAGCGCCCGTTCGGGGTCGGGATGACACTCCAAGAACACCGCATCGACTCCGACCGCAACCGCCGCTCGGGCCATCGCCGGAATCGACTCTCGAACCCCGCCGGTGCTGGTCCCTTGTCCCCCCGGTCGCTGGGCTGAGTGAGTCGCATCGAAGCAGACCGGCACCCCGAGAGCCCGCATCGTCTCTAAGCCCGGCATGTCGACGACTAAGGTGTTGTATCCAAAGCTGGTCCCGCGCTCGGTCAACATCGCCCCGGCCGCACCAAACGACGTGAGCTTTTCGACGATATTCTTGCAGTCCCAAGGGGCGAGAAACTGACCCTTCTTCACATTCACCGGTCGGCCCGTCTCGGCCGCCGCCAGCAAGAGGTCGGTCTGGCGGCACAAGAAAGCGGGGATCTGAAGGAGGTCCACATGAGGAGCGACTTGGGCGGCTTGCTCAGGCAAATGGATGTCGGTGGTGCAAGGCACGCCGAGCTGAGCCGCGGTCCGATGGATTCGCTCCAACCCGACCTCGATCCCATCGCCTCGCTGGGTCAGGGACGACCGGTTCGCCTTGTCAAAACTCGCTTTGAAGATATATCCGAGCCCGAACTCTTGGCACAAGGACTGAAGCGTTGACCCAACTTGGAGGCAAATCTCGTCCGATTCGGCCAAGCAAGGCCCGCCGATGACCACCAGCGAGGGTCCCCCGACCTGCACCGATCCCACGGCGAATGAAGCAACCTGATCCACCGCCTAAGGGTACCTAGCTCATCCCACCAACGCTCGGAGGCGTGACGCAGGCAGGGGTTCGAGCCACAGCACCCGGAGCTCTTGGGCTCGATAACTTCCGAGCTGCGCAGGAAGAACTTCTAACACCCAGGCCTGGCGCTCGGAGTCTTCGGCTCCGAATTGAATCGACAGAGAATCTCCCGCCTCGACCTCCGTCCGAGCGATGAGGCGTGCTCCGCCCGACCCGAGGTTGATAACCTGGCCCGCCTGACCCGCCGCCCGGACCCGAATGGGCGCCGAGAGGGACCAGCGGCGATCTTGTCGACGCTCTTCCAAGCGCGGCGCCCCCTCCAGAGCCAAGGAAAACTGACGCGACTCCAGATCTCGGGCCACGACTCGGGCCTGAACTCGGTGCACTCCGGCGGCAGAAGGGGCTTCAACCACCAGCGATTGGTCGACTCGCAAGGGGACAAAAACTCCGCGATGGGTCGGTGCCGAGATCGTCCAGTCTTCGCCGTCCGGTCGAATCAATCGGGCGCGATAGCGGTCTCCATTGGGCTCGACTAATTGGAGCGCGGCTCCCGCGAGCACCGGGGAGGCCTGGACCTTCTTGCGGCGAAACGCCCAGCCGACGAAGGCACCTGCCCCCACTGCGGTCAAGAATGCTCCGACCGCTGTCGCCAAATCTTTGAGTGTCGATTCCATACGCTTCTGGTCCCCTCGCTAGGGTTGCAGAAGCTCCAGATCAAACTCGGCTTGGACGGCGGGGAACTGCTTGAGCGCTTCTCCCAAGCTCAGCGTCGCCTCTTCGCCGGTGTCGGAATTGCCGGACCGAGCAAAGTCCAAAGCTTCTGCTGCAGCTTGCTGAAGCAAGGAGTGGGCCAAAACCCGCCGGTCGTGAGATTTTTTATGTCGAGGCGGGGCCGAAAGAGATTCCAAGACCACTGCCAGGCTTCGCGAAACTCCAAGCGCCCGGGTCGCCAAACCGATCGCAGCCGGGTCCCGCGGGTTCATTCTTCCTTGGGCCAGAGCCTCTTTCAGGTCGCTGGCGACTCGGCCGAACGCCTCGGCACTCAGGGCGATGAACCAGCGATACACCTCCCTTTGCTCGGCCACCGAAGCTGAAGGCAGACGAATCGCGATCTTTTCGACCGCATCCACCTGCCCCTCCAAGGCCTGACACACGAGGAGTCCAAACTCGGCCCCAAAGGTTCGCTTCTGACCCAGCGAGCGCTCGTAGGCCGCCATCGCCTGCACCCGGTCCCCATCAGCCAGATAAAGGTCGCCCAAAACTCGGTCTGCCTCGGGGCTCGCCGCCGCCCGGGCCAAGGCTTCGTTGAGTTGCGCCTTGGCGTCGGACAAGCGCCCCACCCGCAACAGAGCGCGGGCCGCCAAGAGGCGCAACGACGTCTGCTCCGGCATGAGTTGAGCGGCGAGAAGGGCCTCGCTCGCGGCCGCGTCGGCTTGATCCTGTTGAGACAGGGCTTGAATCAGCGCCACTCGTGTTTCGACATCGAGGGGGTTCACATCAATCGCATCCCGCAACATCGAGATCGCTTCCGCCGCGAGTCCTTCGTTCAGGAGCTGAGCCGCCCGGTCTAAAACCTGGGGGTCGATTCGGGCCGGAGGCACGGGCGTGGTCTCACCCCAGTTCAAGCCGGGATCGAGCGGCACTGGGCTCACTCGCCCTCGCGCCGGGAAGCCTTGGAACGGCCCGTTGGCCAACTGAGCCGACCAGGTTCGAGCCCAAGATTGAACTGTGTTGGCCCAGTCGATGCCGGGACCCGTTCGCACCGCCGTCAAGGTCATCTCTTGGCCTTTTTCGCCGCCATACTGCCAGACCGGCCGGTCGGAGGAGCTTCGATAAAGACGGCAGACGGGTCGAGGCTCGCCCGAGTCCTCCATCGTAAAGCCCACCGTCAGGACGTACTCGACCTTCACGGCCTGAGCAATTCGAAGGACAGTTGCCAGCTTGGGGTCATCGAGGTCGGCTTGGCGAACCCGGTCGCCCACGAGCTCGCGGAAAAAAGGATCGGCAAGGGTCCACGCGATCGGCACAACGCGTCCCTCTTCTTCTAAAACCGACGCCAGCGCGGCATCGAGCGGCGTTTCCGCCACCATCGGGGCCTCTTTCGGGCCCAGGATTCGCACGACAAAAACTTCAGGAACCTTGGCCCAGGCGCAACCCAGGCTGGCGACGAGTCCGCAAAAAAGCGCGAAGGCTCGAAGCATCATCAACCGCCCAAGACCGAGATCGCCCGCTGGCAAGCCTCGATCGCGGCTTTCAATCGGGCCTCGTTGCCGCCGCTTCGAAGGGCGGATTCATAAGCCGAAATCGCCCGGCGATAGGCTCCGATCGCTTCGGATTTTCGCCCGAGTCGCTCATAGCACTGGGCGAGCCGCTGGTTCGTGCTCCCGACTTCGGCCCCGGCTCGCAGCGCCTTTTCATAGGCGTCGGCGGCCTGAGAGAAATTGCCCGTCTGGAAGTGCTGCCGAGCTACGCGAAGCAGAGTCTCCACTTTCGTCGCCGAGTCAGAGATCGACTCGGAGCCCCCGCCATTGACACTTCCTCCACCGGTTTGGCTCGGCGTGATTTCAACAATCGAGGGTCGCTCGGGTTTGGGAGGGTCGTTGGGCCGACTCTCGGTCTCGGCCGCGGGGTTGGGAGGAGGTGCAGGGTCTTCGTCCGGACCCGAGTTCCCCCTCTCGGGGGCGCTGTCCGGGCTGATCTGAACGATCGGCTGCAGGGGGCGGTTGCCCTCTTCTTCGGAGCCGGAAAACTGACCGTTCCCCAGCGCATTGGGGAGCTGTCCGGGACCAGCACCCGGGATCGCGGGCGGCGCCATCCCAGGTCGAGACCCGCCACTGGCCCCCGTCCCGGTGCCTGGATTCGTTTGAACTTGGGCAGAAGGATTGGCCATCCCTGCGCCTGGATTGGCATTCACCACCGCCGTCCGGTCGGAGCCCGGCGTCGGGAGCGTGAAGCCTTCACTGCGAATGCCAAGCCCAGACGTCTCGCTCGGGGAGTTTTGTGCGCGGTCGGCGGGTGGAGTCGTCCGGCTTAAGAAGAAGGCGGCCCCGACCGCCCCGACGAGGGCCATGGCCGCGACCGCCGCCAAAGCGGCGGTTTTCTTCGACTTTGACGTGTCTCGCGGTTGGACTTGGGAAAGCAGTTGCTTGCGGAGGAAGGAGACTTTAATCTTGTCGAGCGTTGAGTCAGGCTGAATCTCCAGCACGCGCTCGTAAGCGCTCAACGCAGCATCCCAGTGGCCCTCTTGCTCGAAGCAGTCGCCTAACAGGCTCAAGGCCGCGACTGAGGTCGGGGCCATGGCGACCGCCGCCTCAGCGACCATCTTCGCTTCCTCGGACTTGTGTTCAATCAGCAATCGCCGGCCTTCGGCCAAGAGCCCTTCCAGCTCTTGGGAAGCCGCTTCGCGGTCCCCTTCGGGAACCGCAAAGCCACACGATTTACAAAACTTGCTATCGGCGCTGTTTTCTGTGCTGCATTCTGGACAAACCAGCATCGCCCACTCCCTGCGAAAGGGTTTCGTCCCCGCGGACGGGAAACTCCACTCACCTTTCTCTCTAGTCTACCTGGGGCGCGTGGTCGCCAAGCCTCGGCGAGACTCCGCTCGATACACTTCGGCCAGACCCCGGTAAGGATAGACGTCCAAAGCGCGGCGAATCTTCTTGACGGCTTGATTCCAAATATTCAAAATCCCTTGTTTTGTACAGGATCGGCGTTCGCCAATCGACTCCAGAGTCCAGCCGAGAGCCCGAAGCTCGACGACCTCGCGCTGAGCCGCCGTCAAGTCGGCCCGGCGAAGGATCACCCGCCACTCGCGACGCCATAACAACTGGTCTTCTCGAAGGGGGACGCAAAAACCAAGACGTTTGTCTCGCTTCTCGCCCTCGCGGATCTTCCTCTGGAAATAGTGGTCAGTATAATGGGGTTCAGATCGGTCACGCTCAATCGTCGCCAGTAGGCGGTCGGCCTCGCGATCCAGATCGTCGGCTCGAAACATCTTAGTCCTCCTCAATACTAGTAGACTAGTATATACTAGTAATAGAGTTTCGGCAACCGGCGTCAACCAGGTCTTCCGACTTTCTCCCCACAAACCGGTACAATCGCCGACGATGCCCGAGTACGTGCTGAGCGTGGGGATGGAAGTCCACGCCGAACTCCTCACCCAGAGCAAAATGTTCTGTCGGTGCCCGGTCGCCTTTGGCGGGGAACCGAACACCCGAGTCTGCCCCGTCTGCTTAGGGCTCCCCGGCACCTTGCCGGTCCCCAATCGCCGCGCCATCGAGCTCGTGATGAAGACCGCCCTGGCCCTCAACTGCACCATCGCCCGGCACAGTGTCTTTCACCGCAAGAACTACTTTTATCCCGACCTCCCCAAGGGGTACCAGGTCAGCCAATATGGCGAGACGAATCCGATCGGCTACGGAGGATTCCTGGAGATTCCGACCGCCGAAGGCGGCTTCAAACGAATCGGAATTCGCCGTGTCCATCTGGAAGAAGACACCGGCAAGCTCATGCATCTCCCCAGCGGAGGAAGCGGCATCGACTACAACCGAGCTGGCGTCCCCTTGATGGAGATCGTCACCGACTTTCCTCCCGACATCCAGTCGCCCGACGAAGCCAAAGAGTATCTCGCGCAGCTTCGGCAAATCCTCATCTACCTCGGAGTCTGCGATGGCCGACTCGAAGAAGGCTCGATGCGGTGCGAACCGAACATCAGCGTCCGCCCCCAAGGAGCCGAAAAGCTCGGCACCAAAACCGAACTCAAAAATCTGAACTCGTTCCGAAGCGTCCAGCTCGGCGTCCAATTCGAAATGCGACGCCAAATCGCCACCCTCGAACAAGGCGGCACTATCCTCCAAGAAACCCGAGGTTGGAACGAAGCCAACGAGAGCTCCTTCGCCATGCGGATCAAGGAAGAAGAAAACGACTATCGATACTTCCCCTGCCCTGACCTCATCCCGATGGAGTTCGATGACCCCTTCATCGACCGCGTCGCCCAAGAAATCCCCGAGCTCCCGCTGGCCAAAACCCGACGCTATCAAGACGAACTCGGACTCAACGCCTACGACGCGGGACTCCTCATTAGCGACCAAGACTGGGCAGACTTCTTCGAAAAAGCCGTCACCCTCGGCGGAAACCCCAAACTCGTCTGCAACTGGATGAACTCCGACTTCGCCAAATTGCTCAACGAATCGGGCCAATGGGTCGCCGGAGAACGAGAGCGAACCCGAGTCACTCCAACCCACCTCGTCGAACTCGTCAAGCTCATCGAAAGCAACTCCATTAGCGGGAAAATGGGCAAAGAGGTCTTCGCCGAAGTCTTCGCCACCGGAAAAAACCCTCAAGCCATCGTGGATGCCCGGGGCCTCAGCCAAGTCTCCGACTCTGCCGCCATCGAAGCGTGGGTCCAAGAAGTCCTCGACGCCCATCCCGACGTCGTCGAAAGCTATCGAACCGGCAAACAAGGCGTCATCGGATTCCTCGTCGGTCAAGTCATGAAACGATCTCAAGGACAAGCCAACCCCGCCCTCGTCCAAGAATCCATGCGAAAGGCCCTCGAACCCTAAACCGTTTCCTCTCCAAAAACGTCATCAGCATCAGAGGCAAGAGGCGAGAATGAAACACATCAAACACTGGATCGCAATCGGCGGATGCCTGGGAGCTATCAACCTCACCCTGGCCCAAACCTCAACAACCAATCTCCCCGCCATCAATCCCCAAAGGATGGACCGAGTCTGGAATGCCATGAACAACCGAATGGTCGAACAAAACGACTTCTGGTTCAAAAAAGGAGACTTCCCAAGGTGCATCCAGCTTATGAGAATCCAAGCCGAACTCGCACCCGGTGACCACGAAACCGTCTCCAACCTCGGATGGCTCCTCGAAAGCACACAACAATTCGACGAAGCACTCGCCGTCTACGTCCGACACCGACTGCGAAACCCAAACGACCCCGAAGCACCTTTCTACGAAGCCGACTTCTACTTCAAAAGAAAAGCCTACGCCAAAGTACCACCCCTCCTCGAACCCACGCTCGCAAAAAAACCACACCCGAACTCATTCCGAACCCTCGCCCACGCCTACGAAAAACTGGGACTCCTCCAAGACAGCCGAAGAGTCTGGCAACAACTCCTCAAAATCACACCCAACGACCCCGCCGCCAAGCTCAATCTCCAAAGAGTCGTCAGAAAACTCCAACCCAATTCCCAACCCCCGAACTAACAAACCCCCGAACCCCCGAACCCCCCGAACCAGCTAAAATAAACTCAACCATGGAGCGGCTCCAACCCATCGACCTCGAAAAAACTCAGTTCCAACGACAATTCCGGGGCTACCACCGCGCCCAAGTCGAACAAACCCTCGCCCAAGCCGCCCAAGAAATCACAACCCTCCGACAAGAAATCCAAAAGGCCCGAGAAACCGCCGAGGCTGCCCTCAAAGAACTCGAACACTTCCGAACTCAAGAATCAACTCTGAAAGAGACCCTCATCCTCGCCCAAAAAACTGCCGACGAAACCAAAGCCCTCGCCCACAAAGAAGCCGACCTCATCCTCCAACAAGCTCAACAAAAAGCCGCCGACCTCGAACGACAAGCCCAAAAACACATCAACAACCTCCGCTGGGAAATCGAACGGCTCAACCTCGAAAGACAAAAGTTCGAACAAAGACTTCGGGGACTCCTCAATGAGCATTCTCAAACCCTCGAATCAGGACGGCTCTTTCAGCCCGCGCTCGTCAACCTTGAGATCCATGAACTCTCCGAGCCCGAAGGAGCGCCTCCCGAGCCCGAACCTCACCCTTCCTTCGGCGAAGCTCAAACATAAATCCTGAGCATGAACCCGCCGGAGTGCAAGGTCAAAGTGCGAGTGAGCCCGAATTCAAAGCAGGCCCGCATCTCCTTGGACCCCGACGGCACACTCCGAATTGCCGTCACTGCCCCACCCCATCACGGGCAGGCGAACGAAGCGGCCCGACAACTCCTCGCTCAGCAACTCCGAATTGCGCCGAGCAAGGTTCAGCTCGTGCATGGCGCAAGCTCGCGTTGGAAAACCTTTGAGGTTGAAGGATGGACCTTGAACCAGGTCCAGACGGCACTGGAAAAGTCCCCCTAATTCTTCCAGGTTTTGGGGCCGCCATCGGTGGGCTAAATCCCAAAAACGCGCGATCCTGGGCTATGATCATCCCTGGACAGGTCGTTGGGCCGGTCAAATTTCTTGAATCGGTCGTCCTGTTTCCAAGAGATTCATTTCAGGTGCAAAAAATGAGATTCAGTGCTATGAGCGTCTTCGTGCTCTCGGCGACTTTGGGCGCCGCCTCGGCTTCCCATGCCGCCGTTTACAGTTATAGTCTGCCGAATTCTGTGGTGGATTCGACCGGCAGTGCCGGGACTTTGAACACCGCCGGAGCCGGCGGAAAGGTCCGGGCTTTCTACTTTACGGGTGAGTGGAGCGAGAACTTTGGTGACCCTTACGCCAACGAATTTCGGGTCCGGCTTCCCGGTGTGACCACCTTAGGAAACGGCCCACTCGACCGCAAAATGGGCGGTCCCGCCGCTGAGGCGCCTTATACGTTTGTGGGTCCGGAGACGACGACCTGGGAAAACAACGTGACGGTTCCTGCCGATCGGGCAGCCGAAGGGCATCTCGCCGATGGCGCGCTGATGCTCGGCGGAATGGTGGACTATCGATTGAGACAGACCCTCTCGGGCTCGGTCTCCAACATTTCGAACGCGCAGCTCCACTTCCTGACCGACATCATCACGCCGGAAACCATCGTTCTCAACGGAGCCTCTCCGGTGATGACACAGCGCCCGACCAGTTTTTCGACTCTGTCGATGTCGGGTTCGTATCGCTATCAGCCGTACTCCTTTACTGCCCTGGCAACAGGAATCCACCACATCGGGCTCTACACCGGGAATCCCGACGGATATCTTTACGTCTACAACGGATCGTTCGACCCGGGCAATACGCTCATGAATCTGATCGGCATGGACGACACCGGGGACTTGGATGGCGACAAGTCCAGTGGGATGTACTTGAACCTGGTTGCTGGACAATCGATCACCGTGATCACGTCGAACTACTTTTCCAACGACATCATGCCGAACGGCTTGATGACGATTGCGGGACCGGTTCCTGAGCCGGGCACTCGGCGGCCCTTGGCCTCGGCGTGGTGGCGCTCCTGCGCCGACGTCACTCAGGCAAGAAAGCCTAACCGACGCCCTCGCATTGACGATGACAGGCCCTGAGCCCCCTTCGTGGGGCTCAGGGCCTGTCTGATTCAGAGGCTCAGGAACGAAAAAACCCTCGGCAAGCTTGGTGCAGGCTCGTCGAGGGTCCAGTCGGGAATTCGGAATTACGAAGAAGACTTCGCCGCCGCCTGCCGAGCAATCCGAGACTTCCGACGAGCCGCCTGGTTCTTATGAATAATCCCCCGCTGAACCGCCTTGTCCAGATGTTTCACCGCCATCGCCAAAGCTGCCCCCGTCTCCTCCGAAGTGCCCTTCTTGATCGCTACCCGAGTCTTCTTCACATACGTCTTCAAAGCACTCTTCACCGCAGTGTTTGCCGCACGACGCTTCGCATTGCGCCGCAGGTCCTTCTTCATCGACTTGATATTCGCCATCTCTTCAGTCCAATCGAAACTCCATTATGGCGCGTCGGAAGCCGACGACGCAAGGGGGGCCGCCCGATCGGTCGCCGCCACCAAAATCGCCCCCAAAACCACCAAAGAACCCACCACCACCTCGGCCCGAAGCGTCTCCCCCAAGAACGTGATGCCCAAGAACGCCGAAACCGGGGCCTGAATCCCGATCATGATCACCATCACACTCAACGGCACTCGCTCCGCAATCGCATACCAAACCGAAAAACAGATCAGGCTCGTCACCAAAGTCAGATAGGCCATCGCGACCCAAGTCGAACCCGAAAAACCGTCAAACCGCATCCCTAACGCCGGATGCAAAAGCGACGCCAGTAAGAAAGCCGCCCCCATCCCCGCCGCTTGATACACCAAGACCCCGATCCCTGAGCTGCGCAAAACCACCCTCACCGCCAACACAAACCCCACCGATTCGATCAACACCGCAACCAGATACATCAGGTTCCCCAAGGCGTTCTGAGTCGAAAGCGTCGGCCAAGCCCACCCCAGGCTCACAATGTAGGCCCCCAAACATCCGGCCCCAATCCCCAGCCACCTCCGCGAACTCACCCGCTCGCCCAACATCGCAAACGCCAAGAGGGCGACCCAAAATGGACCAGTCGTGCCGAGCACCGTCGCCTCTAAAGTCGTCGTGTATCGCTGGCACAAGATATACAAGAAGTGAGCGGGCGCGAACAAGAACGCGCCAATCGCCAGACTCTGCCAAGCATCGCCCCCGGTCGGAACTTTGGCCCGCACCCGCTTGCGAAATCCCGCATGCTGCAGCAACACCGCCAGCAAGAGGGCGAACACCGTCCAACGAACAAAGCCGATCGCCGATGGGCTCCACTCCTCCAGAGCCGACTTGAACGCCAGATTCACCGGTGCCCAAAGCACGTTCAGGAGCACCATCGTGCCCAAAACCCTGGGGCTGACCTTCATGCCGAAGGACGCGGCCTCAACCGAGTCGTAAGAGCGGCATCAACGCTACTTCAGCTTCGATCCACCGGTCGCCCACTTGGACCTCCACCGATTCCCCTTCCTGAGCAATCTCGTTGCGAAGCATCGCCCCCGCCATCCATCCAAAGTCCGGCGAATAGGCGGTCCGAGTCACGACCCCCGCCGACTCTCGTTGGCGGTGTCGAACGGTCGCTCCAGGCTCAAGCTCGACCGCACTGAGCAGAGCACACCACGTTCGATTGGTATGCCCCCGACTGTGCAAACGCATGAGGACCTCTTGGCCGGTGTAACAGCCCTTGGAGTAACTGATGTGCTGGTATTCGAAGTGCGCGCCCAACTCGGGTGGCAAGGTCTTCGCGTCGGTATCGACCCCAAACTCGGGCACCCCAAACTCCATCGTCGCGACGCGAAATGCCGATTCACTCACCCGGTCAAGCCCTTTCTTTAAGGCGTTCGGTCCGACCTTGCTGGGGCCGGGGAAAAAGACATCCCATCCGCCAAAACCGGTTCGATTGTTGCGCATCACCACCGTCGGGACCTTCTTCAGCTCGACCTCGCCGGCATCGAGGTTGGGAAGATCGAGCTTCGAGCCCAACTCTTGGGTGGCGAGTGGCCCCTGAACCGAAAGAAGGGTTCCTTCGAGGACTCGGGCCTCCACATTTTCGAGAATCACCATCGTCTCCACTCGGCGCATGACCGCCGGGGCCGACTTTTCGTGGGTGACGATCAGGTATCGATCGGGCAATGCCCACAATTGACAGATCGCCTCAAGCTGGCCGGTCGGGCTCGCTAAACAAAAACTGATGGACGACCCGGGCACGATGTTGCGCAGATCGTGAGTCGCTTGGCCCTGGAGCCAGCCCTTTCGGTCGTCTCCCCGAAGCTCGATCACCCGCATCATGGCCAGATCAACCCAGCCGCAGGTCTCTCGTAAGGCCAGATATTCCGGTTCCAGGGGCATCACTTCGGGGCTCAGAGTCTCACTCATCTCTTGGTTCAATCCTTCTCGGCCAGGGCTCCGCAAGGGGGCACTTCTGGGCTATGCTTTGCAGGAAAGCAGGAAAGGCCGCTTCGCGACCTCTTTTTCTCTCTACGATTCTGACTCAAAACTTGTGGCAAACAGATGGCTTGGCTAGGACTTCTCCTCGGATTCGGGGCTCTTTCGGGCCTGAGCCTTGAGGTTGGGCGCTTCGAGCGCCAGGCTGCCGCCGAAGTCGCGAGCAAGCTCCAAGGCGACCAAAAGCGGGTCTCCATCCGCGCGGAGCTCGGCCTTCCCCCGTTCGAAATTCATCGCGCCTCCATCACCGCGAGCGACTTCACGACCCCGGGCCTGCCCCTTTTCACCGAGCCGCAGCGATCTCGTCGAGGCAAAATCCACACCCTCGACCTCAAACTCCAGAACTTTGAACTCCGAGGCTTGAAGGTCGAGTCGCTGGAGGCCACGATCCCGCACTGCCGATTTGATTGGGACCTCGCTGTTCAAAAGCGCCAATTTCGGCTCTCGCAAAGCGGAGTGGGCACCGGAAGAGTCCGAATCCGCGAAGCCGACCTCGCCGCCTGGATCTTGCGCAAGTTCCACGAGGTCAAGACCGTGTCGGTCAAGGTGATGCAGGACATCGTTTGGGTCGAAGGTTCGGGCGAATTCCTGATTGCAAAGACGAATTTCGCCGTCATCGCCAAACTGGAGGCTGAAGACGGCGTTCGAATTCGGCTCACCCAAGCAAAAATCTATCTCGATTGGCAGCGAGCCGACGCACTGACTGCCCAGGTGTTGCTCGACGCCCTCAATCCGGTGGTTGACCTGCGAGCCGATCTCGGTTTGTATGACGCTGTTTCCATCGAGGGTTTTCGCCTTCGCGACGGCGTCCTGGAGGCTTGGGGGAAGACCAAGATCCCCGACCTCCCCGCCCCCAGCTCGGGGTCGGCCCCTCCGTTCCGGTCCACGCCCCCCGGTCGCGGGTAGACTGAAACTCAAGAAGCGCCCCACCCCTTGTCAGACTCCGCGAGCCCGGCCCGGGATGCCTCGAGCGCTCAACATGAGGAGAAAGACGAAGAACCTATGGACAGTTTTGGCGCAAAAACCACCTTCTCGGCCGCCGGCCAATCGGCCACAATCTACCGCCTCCAGGCTCTGGCCGACGCCGGTCACTCTCTCGACCGACTCCCCTACTCGATGAAGATTCTCCTGGAGAATCTTGTCCGAGCGGAGGATGGCAAGAACGTCACAAAGAAGGACATTGAGGCGGTCCTCCAGTGGAATCCTCAAGCCGAACCCAGCCAAGAGATTCAGTTCAGCCCCGCCCGGGTGCTGTTGCAAGACTTTACCGGCGTCCCCTGCGTCGTCGATCTCGCCGCGATGCGAGACGCAATGGCCCGGCTGGGGGGTGATCCAAACAAGATCAATCCTCTGCAACCCGTCGAGCTGGTCATCGACCACTCCGTCCAGGTGGACGTCTATGGCACCGCCGCCGCCGCCACGATCAACCTCGATTTGGAATTCGAGCGCAATCAAGAGCGATATGAGTTCCTCAAGTGGGGCCAAAAGGCGCTGGATAACTTCAAAGTGGTCCCGCCCAATACGGGGATTTGTCACCAAGTGAACTTGGAGTACCTCGCCCGCGTTGTCTTCCGCAACGAAAAGACAGGCGAGGCCTACCCCGATACTCTTGTCGGCACCGACTCGCACACGACCATGATCAATGGGCTCGGGGTTTTGGGCTGGGGTGTTGGCGGGATTGAAGCCGAAGCGGCGATGCTCGGGCAACCGGTCAGCATGTTGCTGCCACAAGTGGTCGGCTTCAAGCTCACTGGCAAACTGCCCGAAGGAGCCACCGCGACCGACCTCGTTTTGACGGTGACCGAGATGCTCCGCAAGCACGGAGTCGTTGGCAAGTTTGTCGAGTTCTACGGACCGGGCCTGGCCGATCTCCCGCTCGCCGACCGAGCCACGATCGCCAACATGGCCCCCGAATATGGCGCAACCTGCGGCATCTTCCCCGTCGACGAAGAGACCTTGCGCTACCTCAGAATCAGCGGGCGCGACGAAAACCACATCGCATTTGTCGAGGCCTACATGCGGGAGCAAGGCCTGTTCCACGACGCGCTGACTCCTGAAGCTGAGTTTAGCAGCCATCTCCAGTTGAATCTGGGCGAGGTCGTCCCGAGCGTCGCCGGACCGAAGCGACCCCAAGATCGGGTGGTCCTTGGCGAAGCCACGAAGAGCTTTACGTCCACGTTTGAATCGGCCCTCGCCGCCAAAAGGGAAAGCACCGGCGGCACCGCCGTGCTCGACCGAGTTGCCACCGATCAACTCACCGACGGCTCGATCGTCATCGCCGCTATCACGAGCTGCACGAACACGAGCAATCCGAGCGTGATGGTCGCGGCGGGTCTCGTGGCGCAAAAGGCCGTCGCCCGAGGACTCAAACCCAAGCCGTGGGTCAAGACGTCCTTGGCCCCGGGATCGAAAGTCGTCACCGAGTACCTTCAGGCATCAGGTCTGCTAGATGAGCTCGACAAGATCGGCTTCAACGTCGTCGGCTATGGCTGCACGACCTGCATCGGTAACAGCGGCCCGCTCCCCGAAGAGGTCAGCCAGGCGATCCAAAAGGACGATCTGATCGCCGTCAGCGTCCTCAGCGGCAATCGAAACTTTGAAGGCCGAGTGAATGCCGAAGTCAAGGCGAACTACTTGATGTCGCCGCCGCTGGTGGTGGCCTACGCCTTTGCCGGCTCGATTTATGTCGACCTCACTCGCGATCCACTCGGACACGACCCCGAAGGCAACCCGGTCTATCTGAAGGATATTTGGCCCTCGCCCGCCGAGGTTCAAGCCGTGATCGAAAAGAACATCACTCGGGCGATGTTCACCCGAACCTATGCCGACGTCTTCACCGGCGATGCCCAGTGGCAGAAGATCGAAGTCGATGAGTCCGAGCGCTACGCCTGGGACCCGCAGTCAACCTACGTCAAAGAGCCCCCTTACTTCCAGGGCATGACCGCGAACGCTCCCGACGAGGTCTCCGACCCAAGTGGGCTCCGCGTCCTCGCCATCTTGGCCGATTCGATCACGACCGATCACATCTCACCAGCCGGCTCCATCAAGGCGAACGGACCCGCGGGCTCGTACCTTTCTGAAAATGGGGTGAAGCCGCACCTCTTCAACTCCTACGGCTCCCGCCGAGGCAATCACGAGGTCATGATGCGAGGCACCTTTGCCAATATCCGACTTCGGAACCTCCTCGCCCCCGGAACTGAGGGCGGCTGGACAACTTACCTCCCCACCGGCGAGGTCACGTCGATCTATGACGCCGCGATGCGCTACACCGCCGACGGAGTCGGAACCGTGGTGCTCGCGGGTAAAGAGTACGGATCTGGCTCCAGCCGCGACTGGGCCGCCAAAGGACCCGCCCTGCTCGGAGTCAAGGTGGTGATTGCCGAAAGTTTCGAGCGAATCCACCGGTCGAACCTGGTCGGGATGGGCGTTTTGCCGCTCCAGTTCTTGCCGGGCGAAAACGTTGCTTCGCTGGGGCTGACCGGCCAAGAGACCTTCGGCGTCGCAGGCATTCGCGAAGGCATCGCCACTGGATTTTCGAGCGGCAAGCGCGTGCAAGTCACGGCGACCAGACCAGACGGCACGACGCTGAATTTCGAGGCCATCGCCCGGATCGACACCCCTGCCGAGTGCGCCTATTATCTCAACGGCGGCATCTTGCCGTACGTCCTTCGGCAACTGCTCAAGGGCTGATCGGCCGAACACGATGTACCCCGCCCTCGTCGAGTCGAGGGCGGGGTACTCTGCACACAACCGTGAGCGCATATCTCGTCTTGCAAGGTGGCCCCGTTCTCGAAGGAATTCCCCTCGGGGCTCCGGGCACGACCACCGGCGAGATCGTCTTCAACACCGGCATGACCGGGTACCAAGAGATTCTTTCTGACCCTAGTTATGCAGGCCAAATTGTCCTCTTCACGTACCCCCTGATCGGCAATTACGGGATCAATGCCGACGACTTTGAGTCCGACCGGGTCCAAGCCCAAGGCCTTGTGGTCCAAGAGGCCTGCACCGTCCCCAGCAACTGGCGGACGTCGCAAACTCTGCACCAGTTCTTGCTGGAAAAAGGGATCACCGCCATCCAAGGGATCGACACGCGGAGCTTGGCCAAGAGGATTCGAGAAGCCGGCGTGACCATGGCTGCGATCACTCATGGCCCGCCTGAGGACGCGCTTCGGGCGTTGCAGCAAGCCGCTGCCTACGATGATTCGGACTTTGTCCTCTCGGTGACGACCAAAGCTCCCTACGCCTGGGGTTACGCAGGCAAAGAGCCGATAGAATCCGACGCCTCGGGCTATCGAGCCAAGATCGTCGTGCTCGATTTCGGCCTGAAGCACAACATCTTGCGCCGGTTTGCCGCGCTGGGCATACGCTCAGTCGTCCTCCCGGCAACTTCGTCGGCCGAGGAGGTCTTGGCCTGGAATCCGGACGGGGTATTGCTGAGCCCAGGCCCGGGCGATCCGGCGAGATTGGGATTTGCCGTCGAAACAGTTCGAGAACTGTTAGGCAAAAGGCCGCTTTTTGGCATCTGTCTTGGCAATCAGCTCTTGTGCCACGCGCTCGGCGGCCAGACCTACAAACTCCGGTTTGGCCATCGGGGATCTAACCATCCGGTGAAGGACCTTATTGACCAAACGGTGACCATCACCAGTCAAAACCACGGTTATGCCGTGCATGCCGACTCGCTGGCGGGCACCGGCGCGGAGATCACTCAGCTCAACCTGAACGACGAGACCGTTGAAGGAATCCGGTCCACCGCCTACCAAGCAAGCAGCATCCAATATCATCCCGAAGCGGCTCCAGGGCCCTGGGATTCGCGTAAGTACTTCGTCCAATTTCTCGAACAAATTTCCAAAAACTAACCCAATAAGGGAGAAACACGACATGCAAAAATGGACTCTATTCTGCATCGGCCTCTTCGGCCTCTTCATCCTCAGCAGCACCGCCTCGGCGCAAGTCACTCGTCAATCGGATGGGAAGTACTTGTTGCGGATGCTTCATGTCCCCGGACATGAATATCGCAATCGAATGACGATGGAAATTTCGGGCAACATGATGGGGGAATCGCTCGAAGAACCTGCCACTCGCGTTGAGAGCTTATTGAGAATTCTCTCGGTCGAAAATGGCGTCGCCCAAGCTCAATCCAAGACGACAACGTTCAGCGAAGGTGAGCAGGTTTTAGAAGACGAAGAGACGATCCAGATCGACGCGCTCGGTCGAATCCAAGGATCGACTGAAGACTATTCTCCATTCAACTCATCGTCTTATCCTGAGAAGCCGCTCGCCCTCTTCGACTCTTGGGAAGCTGAGTTCTCAGGGCTCGACTTGGACGGTCTCACCGGCACACCCAAGTTCAAGTACCGACTCGTTGCAGTCAGGTCCGACGTCGCTGTCGTCACCATCTCGGGTGGTTTCGAGGTGATGGGGTTTCAGGCGAAAGTGGGTGGATCGATGTTTGTCCGAGTTTCGGATGGGCTCGTCACCCAGGCCTCGATCACGATGATCATGGACACGCTCTCTCCGGAAGGAAAGAAAGCGTTTGAAGAAGCCATGAAGGATCTGCCTGAATTCGATCCAGCGCTCCTCAGTATGAAAGTGACGATCAAGATCAATATGCGAATAGTTTCCGAAAACAAGAAGTCGTCATGAGCGTCCTGCGTGTTGCCCAACCCCGTGATCTTGAGTTACTCGAACGGTTGCGAAAGCATCCGTTTGTTGAGTTGATGGATGAAGCGGCACCTGAGCAAGGTTTGCTCTTTGATCAAGGGGTTTGGCGACGCGAAATTCGTGTTGACGATCCGACCGCCGAGGTTTTTGGACTGACCGAAATGATGGACAACAATCCGATGGTATGCGCCGACTCAGTCTCGGTCCCTTCGGCCGCGGGCACCCTCGCCCTCATCGGTCTCGCCCCCCTCATTCGCGCTGGGCTGGTGGTCGAACCCCCAAACGTTCTCTTGAGCTTTGATGCCGACCCCGAATCGGTGGACCGAGCCCTTTCCACCGAAGGGTGGAATAACGGAGCCACCACGATGGCAGACCCTCAAGACCTCGGCCACGTTCTCGCCGCGACCACGATGGCAAAAATCCAGAACCCCGATTCGTGGGATGATCTGGACGATCTGTTCGACGAAGCTTACGCGCGATCCTTTTTTGTGCGACGCCAAGAGGACAGTGAATGGGATGTCCGGCTGGTTGCCGGACATCCCCACGCCGCCTATCGGCTGCGCCTTAGCGAAGGCTCACCCCACAGCATTCTGACCGTCCAAGTCATGGCCGACAGCCACGGCAAGGCCGGCGCGGGTCAGATCGTCCACGCGATGAACGTCATGGCCGGATTCGAAGAGTCGATCGGAGTCTAGGCGAGAACCAAGAGCACCATCGCCGGGAGATTGCGAACCCGCAGCGTCACCGCCTTTTTGACCGTGTAGTCCCGCGCATCCACTGTGAGGAGCGACCCCGCCAAGAACGGGGTGTCGTATCGCGTATACGCCAGCAACACCGGCCGAACCGAAGCGTCCACCTCGGCTGGCGTCAGGTACGTAAAGGCCTGGGTCCCCCGAGGCGGCACCGCCAGAATCCATTCCGAGCCAAATCCAAAGGGGATCGATTCGCCCAAACGGCGAATCACCGCCTTCAACCGATCACCCAGCGGGTTCATGGGTCGTCCTCCGGCGCTTTGCCGTCGGTCCCCCAAACAAGAGTCGCGAAGGAGTGAGCTGCCTCGGTCCGCAAGAACGGACGCAAGCGACGACGCCCCTGCTCCTTCAGCCCCGTCGGGTCCAAGATGTTCGGTCGAAAGAACGGCCGAAGCTCAAAGTCCCCGACCTTGACCGAGTCGAAATAGCCAAAAGTTCGAGCCAATTGGGCCATGAACTCACCGGCCACAACTTCGGTCGCGCCCAGATCAAGCGTCTTGGTCATGCCGACCGTCGGGTCGTTGACCGCCGAAGGCTCCAGCGCGAACTCAATCACGGGAACCCAGTCAGCAATCAGCCCGTCGATGGCGGCATCATGGGCGGGAGTGTCCAAGCCGAGCTTGGCTTTCACGGCCGCCCGAGTGACGGTGAGACTCATCGGCTCACCTCCGCGGGAGGGCGGCTCTCCGACATCTGCCGAAGCAAGATCGTGTGTTCACGAACGCCCTCGGCCAGTCGATCAATCGAATCAGAGAACCGTTCGGACTGGGCCTCTTGACGCGCAACGACCCCTTCGAGAAACGTCATGAACCGGGCAACCACGGCCTGCTGGTGGCCCAGACTGATCCGGGCCACTGCATAGGCCGAGGTTATGGCACCGCTCAAAACGGTCATGACCATCGGCCAACCTTCCACTACTTCCGTCTCCTCAGCGATCGCCGCAGCTGATCGAGCGCCTTTTGGAGCCGCTCGGTCTCGGCCAAGGCCGACAAGAACGACTCCTTCAACGCCACGGTCTCGGGATCGTTGCGGCCCTCGACATAAGCCGAAAAAGCCGCCCGAAACTCCGCCACCGCGAGCTTCCACCGAGACTGGACCAGCCACAAGGTCGCCACCGCCCCCAAGACTCCGCCGAGCCCCCAAGGAGCCAATAGTTCAAGCGCCTCCATTAGGCGACGATCGATCCCAACGCCGCTTGCCAAAGCCCATAACCGACGTTGTATCGACCCCTCACGCCATAGAAATAGCGATCTTGCATGAACGCCGCCTCCGAGCCCGAGCCGCCTTCGAGAGCGGAAAACTCGACGGGAACATCGCTGCGCTGTTGCAAGATCAAGCCACGAATGGGGCGACTCGTATCGAGCAAAAACCAGTAGTCATCCGCCGCGCCCGAAAGAAATGGCGAAACCACCAGATTGAGGCGTCCTTGAAAGACGTTCTTGAACGGCGTCGGCCCGGTATCTCCGGGGGCGTCGGGTCGAAACACCACCACGGGACTTTCGACAAGCTCCATCGCCGACCATTGCAACTTCGGACCCACCACCAGGGTGTCCGGGACGATGCCCAACGGCATCCCTGAATCATCGGGGGTGAGCATCATCTGAGAAATCGCATTTCCCAGTGCAGTTGCCCCGAGCGCGTCGGTGACTCGATTGCCATAAGTTGCACCGTTTGGAATTGGGTGAGCCGTATTAAAGAAGCTCACTCCATCATAACCGTTTGCGGTGAATCCTTCGATCAAAGTTTGCACGACCAATTGATGTCGATGCGCTTCGACCCGATTGGCCATTTCTCGCACTCGCAATCGGATCAAATCAAGTTGATCATCTTCGATCGCGCGTCGATCTACGGCGATACTCGATTCGAAAACTTTGTCTTCCAAAGTCATCGCGTAAGACCCGAGCCCAGCAGGTCGACGTTCATCGACGAATTCACGCATCGGCGGGGTTGCTCCCAGCCAAGCATAGCGCTGAACCGGCATGGTGGTCTGAATCACAGTGGCAATTTTTGAAACCACACTATGATCCACTTGTTGGCGATATGCCAAGTCAAATTCGGCCTTGAGGCCGGGCAACAAAAGATCAGGAATATCGCTCTTCGTTAGAGCCATTCAAACTCTCCTTCGGTGATTAAACCGTGTAGTTGTCAACACGCACTCGAACGCCACTTCCACCCGAAGAGGTGCTTTCCAGAGCCACGATCGTTCCGACCTTGTATTGATTGGTCAGACCAGCCGTCGCGGTTTGCACTTCGTTATCGGTGTTGGCAAAGACTTCTTGGCCTAAATTAGCCACCGTCATCGCCGCCAAAGGTCGATACACAAACGATCCCGATTTTGAGACCGACAATGTGCGTCCCCCGGCAGCCCCCGTCGAGTTATCGACGGTCTCATTCGCCACTCCGACGAATCGCAGATTCGCCGTCCCATGGGCCATCGGAACCAGATGTCCGCTGGCATTCAGACCGACAAGGGCTCCCTTAAAAATTCGAATGTTCGACATGCGATACGCCACCACCAAACCGGGGCGCTCAAATGTCTCATAAGCTTGCGTCAAAGCAGGCAATTCTTTCCTCCTTAAGTGCGCCGCGAGCGTTGCGCGGCGATAGCATTGAGGTCAAGGCCCTGAAAGTGGCGGCGATAAAAGTCCGCCTCCTCAGGCAAGAGCAAAGCGGCCTCGGCCTCTTGATCCGCGACCGGGGCGATCTGGCGAAAGAGCGTGTGGCCCGGGGCGGCCTTGAGCAGGCGCTCGACGGCATCGCCCCAGGTCATGGTCACCCCCGAGAACCTCAAGGATTCGCTTTGTCCGAGGATCGCTTCGGCGAGGTCTCGTTGATGGGGCCAAAGTTTCCCTTGACCGATCAGGGCTTCGACTCGCTCGGCCACTTCTTGCGGCCGAGCCCGAAAAATTCGGGCATCTGGGATGCGCGGCTCTGAGACCAGAGACACTTCGCGAATCTCGCTCAGATCGGGGGAAAGGCCCACGGAGAGGCTATGGGCCCCGGAGGCCTCGATGAGCGCGAACGCCTCACGAGTCAAACTGGTGGTGCCCATCAGGTCGTGGCCCTCCACCCACAAATCGGTGATGAAGCCGAGGGCCAATGGCGACTCGGCGTGCTCGATCCAGATCGGAATCGGCGACTTCATCGCGTCGGCTAAGGCCACAAGATCGGAACGCTCCATCGAAACCTCTTTGTCCGGGTAATCGCCGACCTCAAACAATTTGGCTCGGCGACTCACCCACTCCAGGGGAGTTTCCAAAAAGGCGGGCCATTCCAGGCCCGAGGCCGCAAACTCAGCCTTCAGGGCCTCTTGTTCGTCCGGAGACAAAGGTTCGCGCTTTCCGCGCAAACCCGGCCCCGCACGCCATGCCCGGTTCCAGAGCGATTCCGACGGTTGAAGTTGAATTTTCGTCGTCATGCGCCTGATTAGTAGACGCAGGTCGACTAAGTCAACTGGCCTTACTTCGGCAAGACGAACAACGCCGGGTCGGGCTTCCCGTCGACTTCGACCCGAACGGTCCAGACGCTCAGCATCGTCATCGCGGGTGATCGATCGTCCAACTTGAGGGCTTCTCGAATCTCATACTGCAAGAGGTCCCCCGTCGCGGTGATCCACATCGTGTACTTGCCGGACGGGTTGAGGCCTTGATTCTCTCGCCAATCGCCCGTCACCGGCCAAGCGGTCTGGCCCGCCATCGAGACCGGAGTTCCCCAGGCCAAGTTGATCCAAGTGCCACTGATGAAGCGCAGATCGTCGCGCCGAGAGATGACGATGTCCAGAGGGGCCGACCGGTCTACCAAAGACCGCCCAGCCGCCGCATACACATCGGCGTAGGTCATCAGCTTGTTGCCTTGATTCAAGGATTCGAAAAGCATCTCACCGGGGCGGCCATCGACCTCTGCCGGCAGGGTGTATTTGAAAAAGGTTCCGTTCGAAACGACGAGCGAAGTCCGCCCGTTTTGCACGCGGGTTTCTTGGCGAACATAGAGCAGGCCCGGCTTTTCGTACTGCAATCGCGTGTCGATCGTGGCCGACTTTCCCATGTAGGTTTGGGTCAAACTGATCGCCCCGGTCACCGATTTGGCCGAGGAGTATCGCTCCAACATGCGAGAAACAAGTTCAGCGGGGGTCGAGGTTGGCGGCTCGACCGGGGTCGGCGCCTCCTGGGCACTCCACCCCAGCACCCACCCGGCGATGAGCGTCGTCACCATGCGATTGCTCCTTGTTGAACCTTATCCATCACTGTCTCGACTCCATTTCACGTCTTCCACGCTCGCGAGGCGGTTGGCTTCTCGCGCGGCCACGAAGAGCCAATCGGATAGACGATTGACAAACATCCGCAATTCATCCCGAAGTCCGATCTCTTCGGCAGAATCGCTTAAAACTCGCTCGGCCCGCCGACAAACCGTCCGGGCGAGGTGGAGATGGGCACTCAACGCCGACCCACCTGGCAAAATGAAGTTCTTCAACGGGGCCAACCTAGACTCCATCTCATCAATCGACTGTTCCAAGTACGCCATGTGCTCAGCGTGAACGCTGGTTTGGTAATACTTCGAATCGGTCGGAGTCGCGATTTCGGCTCCGACGTCGAACAGCCAGTTTTGGACCTTCGCCAAGGCATCATCGAGGGCGAGCCCGGTCGAATGGAGCCGTGCCACGCCGAGCGAGGCATTCACCTCGTCCACTGCGCCCAAGCACTCGATTCTCGGATCGTGCTTCGGCACCCGCGAGCCGCCGACGAGCCCCGTTTCACCCTTGTCTCCGGTCTTGGTGTAAATCCTCATGAGCCCCTCCGGCTGGCGTCCCGCTTCGAGCGCAAGACCCGCCAAGCAAAGACCGGCAATGTCTTTGCCTTCGCAAACTTTTTCGGATTACTGAGCGTCCGCCACAGCCATTCGAGTTTCAGGGCGCGAATCAACCGGGGGGCTCGCTTGACCCGACCGCTATAGACGTCAAACGATCCGCCGACGCCCATCCCGAGGCGATAACCGATCCGCTCGGCGTTCTGTCGCAAAAACTTTTCTTGCCTCGGGATGCCCATGGCGACAAACAAGATGTCCGGCTTGCTTTCGGCGATCTCTTGGGCCACCACCGCATCATCGCTGGCCGGGAAGTAGCCGTGCCGAGTTCCGACAATGTGAACCCCCGGATATCGCAACCGCAGCTTCTCGGCGGCAAGCTCGGCGGTCCCTGGCTCTGCGCCCAAAAGGAAGATCCGATAGCCTTGGTCCGCGCTCAAAGAACAGAGCTCACCCATCAGATCGCAACCGGTCACCCGAGTCGGCTGAGGACACCCCGCTCGGCGCAAGGCCCAAACCACCCCTTCTGAATCCGGCGTCACCAGATCGCCCGAACTCAGGATTTCGGCAAACTCGGCATCTTCGGAGGCGATCACGAGCGCACTCGCATCGGCGGTCAAAACCATCGACGGCCTGCCGCTTCGAATGAGGGCGTCACAGGCGCGCAGGGCCGTCGGCATGTCCAACGCATGGACGCCAAAGCCCAAAACCCGATACGAGGGAATGTCCAACACACTCTTTTCCCGGGTCATCTTGATCTGCAGTCTACCAGGCCCCCGATGCGTTCTCGATGACCAAATTTTCAAAAGTTTCTGAAACTTCGTGACGTTTTCGGTCGTTCCCTGGTAGAGTAAGTCAGCGTGAAGAAGACGTCGAACTGTGCGACCGAGGTGAATCCTGAGGCAGCACCTTGGCTCGCCCAAGGGGGAGAAAAGCGGCGGGTCGTCCAACAGATGTTCGCGGCCATCGCGCCGTCCTACGACCGCATCAACGGGCTGATCACCTTTTCTCTTCACCACCGATGGCGGCAGATCGCCGTCCGGTCACTCCAACTCCAGCCCGGCGATCACGTGTTGGACGTTTGTTGTGGCACGGGAGATTTCCTCGAGCCGTTGCGAAACGCCGTCGGAGCGGAGGGACACCTTGAAGGCTCCGACTTCTGCCGGCCGATGCTCGAAATCGCGCAGAAGAAGCCCCATCATCGAGCCCATCTGAGCCTGGCGGACGCCTGCGATCTCCCATACTCCTCCTCGCGCTTTGACGCCGTCACCGTCGGCTGGGGGATTCGCAACGTCCCCGACATCGACCAAGCCCACCGCGAGGCCTTTCGGGTGCTGAAGCCCGGCGGTCGCTTCGTCTCCCTCGATACAGCCCAGCCCCGCAATCCGATCCTTCGAGCGGTCAGCCGGTGGATTTCGGGCACTTTGATCCCTTGGTTCGGTCGTCGATTTGGCCACGAGGCCAGTCGAGCCTACAAGTACCTCCCCGAGAGCACTCTTCTCTTCAAGTCCCGTGTCGAAATTCAGGCCTCGATGGAGGCGGCGGGATTCCGCAACGTCACCACCCGCGACTTCTTTTTCGGCAATATCTGCCTCTGGCGAGGCGAAAAGCCATGAGCACACTCGATCTCTTCTTGAAGCACTACCGGGGCGCCGACGCCAGCGAGATTCTTGCTGACGTGACGTCGAACATCCTTGCGGTCGAGCAAGAGCTCGAAACGATGGTTCAGAGCTCAGTACCAGTGGTCCAAGAAGTCGGGCGACTCACCCTCCGAGCAGGCGGCAAAAGACTTCGCCCTGCCTTCGTCGCGCTGGCCGCCAAGAGCCTCTCTTCGAATCTCGACCCCCAAAGGCTGAGCCGGCTGGGCGCATGTCTGGAGCTCGTCCATATGGCCACGCTCATCCACGACGACGTGATCGACGAGACCGATCTTCGTCGGGGCCTCCCGACGGCGGCCCGCTCGTTCGGCAACACCATCAGCATCCTGAGCGGAGATGTCATGCTCGCTCGGTCGATGACGATCCTGGCCGAAGACGGAGACCTGGACATAATCCGGACCGTCGCCCGGTCGGTGGTCGAAATGGCCGAGGGCGAGGCCCGGGAAGTCGCGAGTCGCGGCAACTTCGATCTGAGCGAAGCGGACCATCTGGAGATCCTTCGCATGAAGACAGCGTCGTTTGTCGAATGCTGTTGCCATGTGGGGGCCCAAGTCGCCCAAGCAACCCCCCAAGACGTCGATGCGCTTTCGACCTATGGCCACCACGTCGGGATGGCGTTCCAGATCATTGATGACCTGCTGGATTACCAGCAGCCTCCCGAGGTCACCGGGAAACCTCAAGCCACCGATTTTCGGGAGGCGTGCGCGACGTTGCCGCTGATCTATCTGCGAGAAATGCTCAGCGCCGACGAGCGAGCCTTTGTTTCGCGCGAGTTTGGCAACGGAGTCAGCGACGACGAAATCCGAATGATCACGTCGTGGATGGACCAGCGTGGCGCCTTCGCCCGGGCTCTGGGAAAGGCTCAGGCTCACGCCGAGAGTGCTCGCGAAGCCTTGCTCCGCCTGCCGGAATCAGAGCATCGCCACCTCCTCGAAGCGGTGATCGGCTTCGTCCTGGATCGACAAGCCTAGTCGTTCGCCAGGTAAGGTCACGCCTATGGTCTGCGTCCCCGTCCCCTCAGGAATTGCGCGAGGAGTCGCTCTGGCGGGAGTTCTGCTCTCGTTCGCAAGCTCGGCTTGGGCCGACCGAATCGCCTTTTTGCCCAGCGCCCGCAAGATCTCGATGACCGAGGCGAGAGCCGAGTGGCTCTTTTCCAGCGGCAACAAAGGGACCGGCCGTGGCTCCTTCGGGATCGGCTTAGGCCCCTCATTCGAGGTCGAAATCGAGGCCCAACGCCCGACTGGCCAGGGCTGGCTCGGTTCGTTGAGCTTCAGTTACAACTATCTGGAGCCCCTCAAAGACATGATCCCTGGCCTGGCGGCCGGGTTTCGAGACGTCCTCAACCGCACGCCCGAAGGGCGAGTCTTCTTTGCCTGCGTAACGTACGCTTCGTCGACGGACAACTTGTTTGGGTCGATCACTCCAGTCGACCTGACCCTCGGTGTTCAGACCGGGCGGGCCAGCGGGGCGTATGTCGGGGTCTCTCTGCCCTTCAGCGACGCCTTCCAGGTCGTGGCCGAAGCCGACCGTCGCCAGATCACCGGCGGCCTCCGGATTCAGCCCCTTCGGGGCTTCCGAGCCCAAGTCCTCATTCGCCGGACCGAGACTTACTGGGGTCTTTCGTATTCGATTCGATTCTAAGCGAAAGTCCGTCTTCTTCACAAAGCTTTCGAATCCGGGTGGCGAGCTCGTGGGAAAACAGCTCTTTGCGATCTCGTTCGGAGGACTGAGGATAGAGCGCTTCGAGATCGTTCCAACGAAACGGCTTGCCGTAGCGAATCGTCATGCGGCCTCGGCCGGGCCGGGATTGCCCTTTGGGCCAGACTCTTTGGGTGCCCGTGATGCCGACGGGCACCACCCAAGCTCCCGTCCGCTTGGCGAGCATCGGCACCGCCGGCAAGATCGGCCCCATGACCTCGCCTTGGCCACGAGTGCCCTCGGGAAAGACGATCACCGCCCGGCCCTGATTGAGCAGGTCGAGCGCCATCCGGATCGCCGAAGTGTCATTTTCTCCGCGGCGGATCGGGAAAGCCCCGACGCTTCGGATGAGCCAACCCAAAAAGAACGGCTTGAAGAGCTCTTCTTTCGCCATGAAGGTGAGGGCTCGCTTCATGCCGCAGGCGGCCAGCGGCGGATCGAGAAAGCTCATATGGTTAGGAGCGATGATCACGGGTCCGGTCAGCGGGATGTTCTTCCAACCCTTCGTGACGAATCCACCCAGCGCTCGAAACGCGATCTCCCGAGCCAGAAACAAGATGAACCGATACCAAAGTGTGCCCTTCGGAGATTCCATGGCGAACGCTAGGATACTCGCCGACGGACCCATGCGGAAGCGTCAACCGGGATAATGAAGCCATGCTTTGTTTGGGTTTCTGCGTGATGTCCGTCTTCGGGTCCCGCCGCTAAGCCATGGGCTCGTCTTGGTTTCTGCAGCTCTTCGGAGAACACCAGGCTCGTTGGCACGACCAATCGATCCGTCGATTTCCCACTCGAAAGGCCGCTCTCCTTTTGGCGCGGGTCGGCATCCGTCCGGGCAAGCTGATTGCTCGCGACGATCTGACCGCGCTGCTTTGGCCAGACGATCCGGTTGAAGACGCGCGCGAGCGATTTCGGCAGACCCTCTCTCAGCTTCGCCGGTCTTTGCAGGTCGACGGGGCTCCCCTGCTTCTGGAGTCCGATCGGCAGACGGTGTGGGCACGGGCGGAGTCGGTCGAGTCGGACGTGGACTCTTTCGAGCGGCTCGTGAAACGGGGTTTGAGCGACCCAGGCTCCGCCTCTTCGGCGCTAGAGCAAGCGCTCGCCCTCTATCACGGGCCGTTGTTGCCGGGTTGGGAGGACGAGTGGGTGCTTCAGGAGCGGGATGCGCTGACTTTGCGCCGTTTGCAGGCGGCGCAGGCCTTAGCTCGAATCTATGACCAACAGGGTCGGTCGGATGAAGCTCTTGAACTTGCGTACCAGGCCGCACGTGATGATCGGTTGCATGAGGCCACCCATCAGTGGCTCTTGACTCTCCTGGTCCAGCGGGGTCAAAAGTCCGAAGCGTTGCGGCGGTTCCAAGAATTTCGCGACTCGCTCCGCGACTTTCTTGGGCTGGAGCCGAGTCCCGCGACCGCGAAGATTCTTGACCAAGAGCCCGGCGTTTCGACGACCCCGAACGCTGCGCCTTTGACACCCCCGGTCGAATCCCCGACCCGGCACCACCACTTTCCCGTCCCTCTGACCCCGCTCATTGGGCGGCAAGCCGAAGTCGAGACGATCCTCAACGAACTGTCCGACGCTCGCCGCAGACTGTTGACGATCACCGGGCCGGGCGGGATCGGGAAGTCGCGACTTCAGCTCGAAATTGCCCAACAGATCGCCGAAAAGACGCCACATCGGGTCATCTTTGCCACGCTGAGCGAGGTTCGTCACGCCTCTGAGTTTGAGCCGCAAATTCGACGCGCCCTTGGTTTGGCCGACGGACACCCCGTGCCTGAGGCGCAGATCCGCCAGGCCCTTTCCGCTGTGCCGACACTCTTGTTGCTGGACAATCTGGAGCACTTGGCCGACGATCTCGCCCCGCGAGTTCGGCGGCTGCTTGAAGACGTCCCCGACCTGATGGTGCTCGGGTCGTCGCGGGTCTTGCTCCAGGTTCCGGGCGAAGTTGAGATACCGCTCGGTCCTCTTCCGCCACCGGCGTCAAACTTCGATCCCGACCCGCTGGCCTCGCCATGCGTCCAGCTCTTGGTGGAGCGAATCCATCAGCGGTTGCCCGACATGACGTTTGACAACGACCAAATCGAGGCGCTGGTGCAGTTAGCAAGATTCCTCGAAGGGTATCCCTTGGCGCTGGAGATCGCCGCCGCCCGCATCGGGCTCTTGAGCCCCGCCTCGCTCCTCAAGCAACTGCAATCTCGCCTCAGCCTCGTCGAGACTCGCCGCCGTGACATCGCCGACCGACACTCTTCGATGCGCTCGGCCATCGACTGGAGCTATGAGCACCTTGAGCCCGAGACCCAGCGCCTCTTTCGCATTCTCAGTGTCTTTGTCGGTCCGATCTCCCTGCGGGCCATCCAGACAGTCAGCCTTGACCCGGACTTTTTAGATCGGCTCGAAGAACTCCGCTTGAACAGCCTCATCCAGATCGAGACACACCACGATCAGAAGCGGGTGAGGTTGCTGGAGACACTCCGCGAGTATGCCGTTGAGGCGATCGATCCCGAAGACGCTGAGCACGCGCGGGAGCGGCTTTTGGAGTACCTCCACGCCCTGGCCCACGAAGGGGCCGAGCTCGTGAACACCGCTCGCCAGAGCGAAGCGAACTTTAGTATCCAGCGCGAGCTGGAGAATTTCCGGGCGATCAGCCGATGGGTGATCGAGTCCCGGCCCGATCGCGCCCTGACTTTGCTGGAGGCTCTGACGGCGGCCTCCGCCTTTTGGCTTCGCCTAGGGGCCCGGCGCGAGCTTCGAACCTTGCTCGAAACCCTGCTACCACTGGCCGATCCACCGCTGACGGTCCGCGCGCAAACGCACCACGCTCTGGGTCGCCTCAACGCCCTCTCGGACGACTTCGAGGAAGGCCTTCACCAGCTCAACCTGGCCCGAGAGGCCGCCGACCAAGCGGGGGACGGCCTTGTGCTCGGAGACGTTCTCGCCACGCTGGCCGTGACCCAAAGCGACTGGCAAAACTATGAAGAGGCCGAGCAATGGGCCCACAAAGCGCTGAATGTCCGGCGGCAGACCGGCCCTCCGTTGCGACTGCTCCGATCTTTGGAGTTCGCCATGCGTTTCTACTCTCGCCGAGGAGATGTCGAGCGAGCCATGGAGTTCGGCCAGGAGGCCCTTCAGCTCGTGCGCGCGCATGGCGACTATTGGGCCCAGGGTCATACGGGCGTCTATTACGCGGGCATCTTGATCGACATGGGCCGAATCGAAGAGGCTCGGGCACTGGCAGAAGAAATCCTAGCCTCGGCCCAGCACGTGCACGAGGAGAGCTTGCTCCCGATGGCGCTCGACCTGATGGCCGATGTGCTCAGTCTTTCGGGCGAGTACGAAGAGGCTCGCCGCCTGTGCGACCAAGGATGCGAGATTCGACTCAACTACAGTGACATGCGAGGAGGATATTCCAGCCTTCGCCAGGCGACGATTTATCATTCCCAAGCGGGCGCCTATTCAGACGCCCTTCGCAGCCTGACTCGCGCCTTGCGAATCGCGATCCACGAAGGTCCGTATCACAAGCTCGCCGCCGACCTGATGTTAGCGGCCGAGCTCGCCTTTCGTGTCAGTGAGCCCAGTACCGCCGCCAGCATTCTCGCCGCCCGCGAACGGGCGATTCAGGAGTTGGAACTTCCTCGGCCGCCGGAGGATGATCCGGACTGGCTTGCTGAGGCCGAACGGGCCGCCGAAGGGCGGTGGGGATTGGCGTTCGAGCGGGGGCAGAAATGGAACCTGGTGACGGCGCTGAGTCATCTTGATTCGGCGCTCCTCCGGCGGGGGTAACCTGGGGTTTCAGTCGATGGTTCCCCCGTTCTTTTGGGTGGCGATTGGGTTCCTGATGGCCTTGATCGTCATGGTGACGCCTCGCCGGGCCCTGGGGGCCTTGAGTTGTTTTGGGGGCGTCTTTTTGGGGGTTTCGGCGGGGGTTTTGCTCAGCCAACCGGCATCGACTTGGGCGGTGGCTTGGGTCCCGGCCTTGGGGGTTGAACTCAGCCTGGCGGTCGAAGGCTTGCGCCAAGTTTTCGCCAGCCTCATTTTAGGCATTGGTGGTCTGATCGTCGTTTTCGCCACCGGTTATTTGGGGGCCGATGTTCGATGTCGCAAGCTGATCGCGCTTCTCCTAGCCTTCATGGCGAGCATGGTCGGGTTGGTCCTCTCGACGGACCCGCTGGGGTTGTTTCTGTTTTGGGAGTTGACGAGCTTTTTCTCCTATCTTTTGATCGGTTTTGAAGATGAGGACCCAGTGGCCAGGCGCGCCGCTCGACAAGCCTTTGTGATCACCGGCGCCGGAGGGCTCGTGCTTTTGGTGGGATTGCTGATGGGCGGAGCGTCGGCTTCGCCGGCGGCGGCGATCTGTGTGCTCATCGGGGCGATGACGAAGTCGGCTCTTTGGCCTTTCCATTTTTGGTTACCGGGTGCGATGGCGGCTCCGACTCCGATCAGCGCTTACCTTCATTCGGCAACGATGGTGAAGGGCGGAGTCTTTTTGCTCTTTGTCCAAGACTTCTCGAAAATTGAGTTCTTGCATCCTTATCTCATCGCGTCAGCGGCGGTGACGGGATTGATCGCATTGCGGATGTCGCTTTTTGAATGCGACTTAAAGAAGCTCTTGGCCGCTTCGACGCTGGGGGCGCTGGCGATGTTGGCTTTGCTCGCCACGATTCCAGGGGCTGGGCCTTTGGCCTTTGCGGCAGTTTTGGTCGCGCACGCGCTTTACAAGGGCGCGCTCTTTATGATCGCCGGGGGGATTGACCATGCCACGGGCACCCGAAACGTTCGCGAGTTGTCGGGCTTGCGAAAGGCGATGCCGATGACGGCGACGGCGGCCGCCCTGGCAGGAGTGGCGATGATGGGCTTGCCGCCGACATTGGCTTTCTGGGCAAAGGAGACGGCCTTAGGTCTGGCTCGACCTGCGATCTTTGCGGTGCTGGAGCTGATCGCGGTGGGTGCGGTCGTGGTCGCCGTCCGGGTGGCTTTCTTCCCATTTTGGGGGAGGGATTGCGTCCGCGAGGCCCACGAAAATCCGCCGACGCTTTGGCTGGGGCCAGCCGTTTTGGCGGGGCTGGGTCTCTTGGGTCCTCTCCTTTTGATGGGTCCGCCGCTGCGCCCGTTTTTGAGCTCGCTGGCGACTCAGAGCAGCCAGATCGCCTATTGGCACGGGTTCAACGCACTCTTCTTTGTCAGCCTGGGGACGATTGCCGTCGGGATTGGGCTCGCTTTTTGGGCTCAAAAACGACCCGAGGCGCGCGCGCCCGCATTTTCGGCGGCCGACTGGACCGAGAGCCTCTTGACTCGAATCCCGAGCTGGGGCTCGCAACTTTCCAAGCTGGTTTCTGGGGGCAAGCTCCGCAACGAGCTCGGCCTTTTCTTTGCCGTCGCGGCGGGCCTCATGCTCTTCGGATTGATTTCCGGCGGCGGATTTCTGCTGGGCTTTCGCACTTTGCCGCCGACGTTTGAAGAGATCGTCATCGTTGCGCTGGCGGCCCTCGCGGCGGGCGTGGCCCTGGTCCAAGGCTCTCGCATCGCCGTCATCGCCTTGCTCGGCATCAGCGGGAGCGCGATCGCACTCATCTACTTGGCCTATGGCGCCCCCGACCTAGCGATCACCCAATTCCTCATCGAGATGCTGACAGTGATCTTGTTCGTTCTTGGGTTTGCGAGGCTCCCTCGATTTCGGTCGCTTTCCGGGGGTTCGACTCGGGTTCGAGATGCCCTCATTGCGCTGGCTTTCGGCGGGATGATGAGCCTCCTGCTTCTGGGCGTCCTGAGCTCCGAGACTTCGGGAACGCTCAGTGACTACTTCTTGCAGAACGCGGTGCCGGAAGCCTATGGCCGCAACGTCGTCAACACCATTATCGTGGACTTTCGAGCGCTCGACACGCTCGGCGAGATCGTCGTGATCGCGATGGCCGCCCTCGGTGTGAGCGCCCTCTTGTTGCGGCGAAAGTCGAGGTCCACGCCATGAACAGTGCGATCCTCCAGACTCTTTGCAAAGCCGTCATTCCGCTCTTGCTGATGACCGCGATCTGGTTCTTCTTGCGCGGGCATAACGAGCCGGGCGGCGGATTCATTGCGGGCCTTGTGTTTGCCAGCGCGTACGTCCTTTACGGCTTGGCCTTCGGCCCCCAAGCGGTGCGGGAATCGATGCGACTCTCGCCCCGAACTCTGATGGCCTTCGGATTGCTCCTGAGCGTGGCGGCAGGACTGATCGGGGTCTTCGACCACCAGGCCTTTCTGACCGGCCTCTGGACCGAATTCGAGACTGGGTTCGGCAAGCTCAAACTCGGCACGCCACTGCTCTTTGACCTCGGCGTCATGCTGGTCGTGATTGGGGCGGTGAATTCGATTCTCTTGGAACTCACCGAGGCAGGCGAGTCGAACCCTCAATCCCAGGGGGAGGAGGCCGCTTAATGGAAGTGTTGCTCGCCATCCTCGTCGGATTCCTGTACGCGGCGGGGGTCTATCTGATGCTCCGGCGGAGCATCGTCAAGCTCCTTTTTGGGCTCGCCCTTCTCGGCAACGCGACGAACCTCTTAATCTTCGTGGCTGCAGGTTTGCAGCGCGGTCGCCCCGCCTTTGTGCCGATCGGGGCCACCGAGCCGAAAGGGCCTGTGGCCGACCCATTGGCGCAAGCTCTCATCCTGACGGCCATCGTCATCGGCTTTGGTTTGCTCGCCTTTGCCACCGTCCTCACGCGACGAGTTTATGACCTGCAACAAGATGACGATCTCGATGCCCTTTCGGGCGGAGAAGAAGACGTATGACCGCGGTTCACCCTTTGATGGTCTCGCTCCTGACGGCGGGGATGCTGCTGGCCTTTCGCAAGAATCGCTGGGCCATGCGGCTTCTCAGTCTGGCCGGTGGGCTCGTCCATTTAGGGATCAGCATTCAGCTCTTTCGAGAGCCGAGCGGCATGCTCCAGCTGGGATCGTGGCCGGCTCCGTTTGGCATCAGTTTTCTCGCCGACCGATTCGCGACGATGATGGTTTTGGTCGCGAGCATCATCGGCCTGGCGGTTCTGATCACGTCGTGGATCGATGTGGAGAGTCGCGAAGAGAAGCTCGGTTTCCACCCGATGGTTCATGTGCTCATGACCGGTGTTTGCGGCGCGTTTTTGACTCACGATCTTTTCAATCTGTTCGTTTGGTTTGAAGTCATGCTCATGGCTTCATTTGTTCTCCTTGGCCTCGGAGAAAAGCGGGTTCAAGTTTCAGGAGCTTTGCGCTATTTTGCGCTGAATCTTGTTTCGAGTCTTTTCTTCTTGAGCGCGGTGGGATTGCTGTACGGATGGCTTGGCACTCTTCAAATGTCCGATATTGCGATTCGGCTCGCACAAACTGAAGAACGGGGCCTCCTCCTCGGAATCGGTGCCCTGCTGTTTCTTGCCTTTGCGATCAAGGCCGCATTATTTCCGGTTTTCGCTTGGCTACCCGTCAGCTATCCCATGCCTTCATTCGGGGTTTCAGCCTTATTCGCCGGACTCTTGACCAAAGTCGGCGTCGTTGCGATGGTCCGATTTTACTGCCTTTTGCCTGCCGATTCGACCTTGCAATCGTTCATCATCTTTGCCGGTTTAGCGACGATGGTCGTGGGAGTCTTGTGCGCGATTGGTCAGTCCACGATCCGTCGCATTCTGAGCTTTCACATCGTGAGTCAAGTCGGTTATATGGTTCTCGCTTTGGGGCTCTTCAACGGGCTGGGCTTAACCGCCTGTTTGTTCTATCTGATTCACCATATTCTCGTGAAGGCCAATCTCTTTCTGGTTGGCGGAATTGTCCACCGCATTCAAGGGAGCGAAAAAGTGCAAGAGTGTGGGGGTTTGGCGAGCGCATACCCTTGGCTTGCATTCCTGTTTTGGATTCCGGCCCTCTCGTTGGCCGGGCTCCCTCCTCTCAGTGGATTTTGGGCCAAGCTGCTCGTCATTCGAACCGGGCTCGATCAAGGAAACTTTTCGGCGGTAGGAGTGGCGCTCGCCGTTGGACTTCTCACCCTTCTTTCCATGATCAAGATCTGGAACGAGGTCTTTTGGAAGCCGCTCCCTGAGCGGACCGAACCCCCGCCAAGTCGTCGCACTTTGGCGATTCTTGCCGCCCCGTCGGTCGCACTCGGACTCTTGACTATTCTTCTCGGCGTCTTCGCGCAAACCGGGATCGAGTGGTCCGATCAAGCCGCCCAGGAGCTCCGGCCCCAGGTTGTTCTTTTGGAGGAGCCCGCCGAATGAGAATCGCTTGGGGCCTGCTTCTCGGCGCTGTTTGGACCGCCCTCCACGGCAACCCCAACCTGGTCAACTTCGCGGGAGGGACCCTGCTCGGCCTGGGCATCTTGCACCTGCTCCAACGCCGAAACGTCCTGCAAAAACGCGAAGTTCTGCCTGCTCGTTCGCCTTTGCTCAGCCGAATCGGAGCGGCTTTTCAGCTGGCGGCGGTCTTCCTCTATGAACTCGTCCTGGCGAATTTTCGCCTCGCCCAAGAGGTCCTGAAACGGCGCATGACGCTCCAGCCCGGCTTCATTGCGTACCCGCTGCGAGCAAGCTCGAATCTCGAAATCACGACGCTCGCGATCATGATCAGTCTCACCCCCGGGACGCTGAGCGTGGCCCTGAGCGAAGACCGAACGACTCTCTTCATCCACGCCACTCAAGCCGAAAACCCCGAGCAAACGGTGCAGGAGATTCGTAAGACCTTGGAAGACCGTATTCTGGCGGTGACTCGATGAATCTGCTCGATTGGACGGTGCCTGTCACCCTTGGAATCCTCGCCTTGGGGCTGCTGTTCGCTTGCTTGCGACTCATCAAAGGGCCTGCGTCTGCAGATCGAGTCGTCGCCCTTGACCTGATTGCGATCCTGGTCTTGGCCTTCGCGCTGGTGTTCGCGATTCGAGACTTAAAGTCGGTGTTCTTAGACCTCGGGCTGGTGGTGGCGATTCTCGCCTTTGCCGCGACGGTGGCCCTCGCCCGGTTTCTTCAGGAGCGGACCAATGACCCTCGCTAAGCAAATCCTCCTGTCGGTTTTTCTGCTCGGCGGCGCAACCTTTGTGCTTCTTGCGACCGTGGGGCTGCTTCGAATGCCCGACGTTTATTGCCGCATGCAGTCAGCAACCAAAGCCAACACGCTTGGAATCTTGCTGCTCGCCCTTGCTTGTGGCCTCGCCTTTGGTCAGATCAGCGTGTGGATGCGGCTCATCCTCACCGTCGTTTTCGTCTACATCACGACCCCTGTCGCCGCCCAGGTTTTGGCCCGAGCCGCCCATCGCACTCAGGTCGATCGCGCTCCAAGCCCCGGGCCCGATCCGTTCATCGAAGGGCGCATCCCAGACTAAACGCTCAGCCGGAACCCCGGGTAGACTTTCGATTGTTGCTTGAAGAAAAGATGTCGCTCTACCAAGCCCCCCTTCCTGCGGAATTCACTGCCCTGAGCGAGCAAGAAACTCGCGAGAGAATCCTTCGAGCCCGGGCTCAGCTGGGAGACGACCTCGTCATCCTCGGCCACCACTACCAGCGCGACGAGATCATCGAGTTTGCCGACTATCGCGGCGACAGCTACAAGCTCTGTAAAGACGCCAACCGTCATCCGGACGCAAAGTTCATCGTTTTTTGCGGCGTCCACTTCATGGCCGAGAGCGCCGACATCCTCACCCCCGATTCGATGCTGGTGATCCTGCCCAACCTCGCCGCTGGCTGCAGCATGGCCGACATGGCGAACCAGTTCCAAGTCAAATCCTGCTGGAAGCAGCTCGGCCAGATCACCGACACGAGCCGGATCGTACCGGTGACCTATATCAATTCAGCCGCCAACCTGAAGGCTTTTGTCGGCGAGCACGGCGGCACCGTTTGCACCTCGACGAATGCCCCTTCGGCGGTCCAGTGGGCGCTCAGCCAGGGCGACAAGGTGCTCTTTTTTCCCGACCAGCACCTTGGGCGCAACACCGGAGTCAAGCTGGGGTTCGACCCGACCGAAGACATGGCCCTGTGGGATCCGTTCGTTCCACTCGGCGGCAACTCCGTGGAGAAGATCCAAAAGTCCAAATTCTTGCTGTGGAAAGGCCATTGCTCGGTCCACAAGCGGTTCACCCTGGAACAGATCGAACAAGCGCGAGCTCAAAACCCTCTCGTCAGAATTCTTGTCCACCCCGAGTGTCCGCTTGAAGTCGTCCAGGCAAGCGACCTGAATGGATCGACCGAATTCATCATCAAGACCGTAGAGGCAAGCGAACCCGGGTCGGCCTGGGCCATCGGCACCGAGATCAACCTCGTGCGGCGACTCGCGCGCGAAAACCCCGACAAGTCGATCGACTGCTTGGACCCCCAAATCTGCCCGTGTTCGACGATGTATCGCATCCACCCGAGCTTCCTCTGCTGGGTGCTTGAGGAGCTTGCCGAGGGCCGCCCGATGAATGTCATCAAAGTCCCCGAGGCGATCGCCGCTCCCGCCCGAAAAGCACTCGATCAGATGCTCCGGGTGTAATCTAACGTCTCGTTGCAAGAGACCCGCTCCGCCCCCCAGGAAAGCTCCGCCCCCGGTCGGCTGAACTTCATCGAAGGACTCCGAGGACTGGCCGCGTTTTACGTCGTGCTCCAGCACATCTGCACGATGATCGATCCCCATCGCAAAATGGCCCGGCCCGGCGCCCAGCCGGAGTGGTTAGCTCAAGTCATGGGCGGATTGTGGTTTGGCGGGCTCGCGGTCGCCGGATTCATCGTCATCAGCGGCTTCTGCCTTCAGCTTTCGCTCTTCAACCGCGGCGACGGATCGCGTACGGATTGGCGCAAGTTTTTTGCCCGCCGTTGTTGGCGCATCTTGCCTCCGTACTATGCCTGCCTCGCCCTTTCGCTGGTCGTTTGTTGGCTCGTGACTCAGCACCAAAGCGGCCTGCCGTGGGTTCAATATCTGCCGGTCACGGCGGAGAATCTCACCGCCCACCTCTTGATGGTCCACAACCTCCAACCCGAGTGGATGTACAAGATCAACGGCGTGTTGTGGAGCATTTCGATCGAGTTCCAGCTCTACTTTTTCTTTCCGCTCTTTGTTTGGCTTTTACACCGAGCAGGCAGAGGCGTCTTGATGATCGTGCTCGGCGGCCTTGCGGCATGGCTACTGATCTCCTATGCTCCCGCCGCGAAGCTGTATGTCCACTTCATTCCGCTCTTTGGCCTTGGGATGGTGGCGGCTTCGGTGGCGTTTCGCCCGGATGCCCGCAAACTCCCCTCTTGGATTTGGGCCGGGCTGTCGTTGGTGGCCCTCATCGCCACCGTCATCGCGTGTCGAGAGACCAAGGAAGCCTGGATTCGAGACAGTCTTTGCGGGATCAGCTTGGCCGCCCTGCTGACCTTCTGCGCCCAAAAGCCGGGCTCGATGCTCTCCCGCGTGTTGGGCATCCGGATTCTGGTGGGGCTGGGAGCTTTTTCCTACTCCCTTTACCTGATGCACCACCCGATCTTGCAGGTGCTTTTCGCGCACCGCCCCGAGTGGGCGAGCACCGTGACCCGCCAATTCGCCTACCTCATCGCGCTGATCCCCTTGATCCTGCTGCTCTGCTGGCTGTTCTATCTCGCGTTCGAACGCCCCTTCATCAAGCCCCGCCGAGCCCAGAAAGGTCCCATCAGTGAACCCGTCGCGTGATCCAGCGTCCCCACCCAGATGACTACCGCCCTCGTCGTCGCCGCGTGCCTTCAAGTCTCGGGGCGGGCATGGGTGACGCCCGCCGTGCGAGCGCCCGGAGTGACGCAGCACCGCCTCGCCAGCAAAGCCGCGCGCACCGAAGTCAGCTATCACGTCTTTTTGCCGCACGACTACGAATCCAAACCGAAGGAGAAGTTTCCGGTGCTGATCTGGCTGCACGGATCAGGCGGCGGGCTCGCCGGAATCGGGCCTGTCAGCGGCTTTTTTGATGCCGCGATGCGCGCCGGAAAGGTCCCGTCGATGATCCTCGTTTTTCCGAACAGCTTTGCCAACGGGATGTGGTGCGACTCGGTCGATGGGCAACAGCCGATCGAAACGATTGTGATCCGTGAGCTGATCCCCGAAGTCGACCGAAAGTTTCGCACCCATGCCCGGCGCGAATCCCGCCTCGTCGAAGGATTCAGCATGGGCGGCTACGGGGCCGGTCGGTTCGGGTTCAAATTCCCGCAGATGTTCGCCGGAGTTTCGATGCTTGCCGCCGGGCCGCTCGACCTCGAATTCAAAGGCCCCAAAACCGAGCAAAACCCTAAACTGCGCGAGAACATCCTCCACTCGGTCTTCGGCGGGAGCCTGGAAAAGTACCAAGCCCAAAGCCCCTGGAAGCTCGCCGAAACCAACGCGCCGCAGCTTCGCTCTGGACCCAAAATCCGCATCTGCATCGGCGAGCGGGACTTCACATTGCCCGCCAATCGAACCTTCTCCGAGCATCTGACCTCGCTCAAGATCCCCCACGAGTTCACCACCCGCCCCGGGGTCGGCCACGACACGCTCGCCCTGCTCCGCGCCCTCGGCGAAGACAACTGGAAGTTCTATCAATCCGCTCTGAAAGAGTAAAACCCAGCGCCTCGTGGGATCTGAATCTAACCAGAGCACACGACGATTCACTCGACCGGAGGCGGGCCCTTGCTCCGCCGCCCGGCCCGAAGCCTCGCCCTCGGCCTGTTTTGTGGCAGGCACTCATCTCAGGAAAAGACACGGCCTCCGCCCCGGGCGGCGGGGCGGGAAACGACCAAGCTTTCGGCCTTCGCAATCATCTATCGGCCCATTGCGCCTGTCAGCATTTTCCCTCAACCAGCATCGAAATCGAGAGCGAGTGCGCGGAAAAGACTAGCCCGTTCCTCAGCCGCTCGGAGGCGGCAGGTTGGGCCGATGCCAAAAAGGCATCGGGGGTCCCAACCTGGGGAGTGGCCTCCGGGCCGAACGGCGCTGGTCACGACCGGAAAGACGTTGAATCCAAAACCCGCGCAACCTCGAACTCCACGACGTCGCTCCACGCCTTAACCTTGAGTGTCGCAGATAAACCCTCATCCCCCAACC
>DDCB01000020.1 GCA_002335425.1 Chthonomonas sp. UBA2017 | reverse complement strand
TGTGAGCACACCACCCCACAAAGTGTTTGTGAGGGGAGCAAAAAACACAAAATCTTCTTCTCCTCGCTGGGCCCCCCAACCGGGGGCGCCCGCGGCAAAAACACCCCCCCCCCCCCCCCCCCCCCCCCCCCGGGGGGGAGGGGGGTATTTTTTTGGAGTTGGGGGGGTTCGGGGGTTCGGGGGTTCTGCAGTTCGGGGTGTTGGGGAGTTCGGCCCGAACCTCCGAGCCACCTTACTTCCGAACATTAGAGGTGTTCGGGTGTTCAGGTGTTGGGGAGTCGGGGTTCGGGAGGCCCGAAGGGCCGACATCACCTAGCGAAGGCCGCGAGGCCTGGAAACGGGCCGCCCAAGTTCATCAGGCCTGAAAGGCCGACATAGAATGCCACCTGTTCGGGTGTTCGGGAGTTCGGCCCGGACCTCCGAGCCACCTAACTTCCGCACTGTTCGGATGTTCGGATGTTGGCGGGCTCGGGAGTTCGGGTGTTTGGGGGTTCGGGTGCAGAGGGTTTTCGCTGGCCCAGCGCCCTTGGACCCGATCCTCCGGACCACCGAGCGTCCGAACGTCCGCCCTGTTCGCGGGTTCAGGAGACTGGGCAACGAGTGATTAAAGTCCCTTTCTGCGCGCCGGCAACGATCTCAGCGCAGGTTTCACCTCTCCCTTCTGATGTGGACTTCATCAGGACAAGAAGGGTGTTTGTCACGGGGCGGATGGACGAGGGAGGCCCAAAAGTTCTCGTGGGCACCCAAACCTCTCGGGCCAGTCAGACCACGCGACATCGGTCGGACCCAGCACAAAAGTCTTGACTGTCCACTTCTTTTTCGAATCTTTCCAGAAGAGCGCATAAACGGAGGGCCCATCCATCCACTCAGCTTCGGCCTTGAGGCGGGTCTTTCGCAGGTCGATGGGCCGCCCCTTCGAATCCTGGCAGTCGCCGGCCAAAAAAGCCCAAGGCTCCGAAACTCGCAACCGGTCGACTTTGAACTTCACCTTCACGCCAAGTTGCGATTCGACCGGCTTGCGCAGGGTGTTCATCAATTCGACGCGGAGCTTGGACCCGGGTGCGGGGGTCGAAATTTTGGGCGGTGTCTGGAGCGAGATCGCGGCGACGACGGCCGCGATCATTCCTTCACCACGTGAAAAATGAACCGGGCGTTGCCCAGGGCAAATTCAGATCCGTCTTCCAATTCGGCGGCCTCGACTCGCTCAAAGTCGGAGCGCAAAATGAACGTGCCGTTCGACGAGCCTAAGTCGATCAGATGATAAACGCCGTCTTCGCAGGTGATTTTGGCGTGCTTGCGGCTGACATAAGAGCCCTCAGGTTCCAGGGTGCCCAAGTCGACGTCGACAGGTCCAGTGGCGGGATCGAATCGGCCCAAAGTTGCCGGAGCCACGAACTCAAATCGGACGTCGATGGGCCGGCCCTGTCGTACCAGCGTCAGGGAAACTTGGGTGCCTTCGGGTGCGGGCGCGTCGGGGGTCTGTTCGGCTCCCGGTTCTTCGGGAGTCTCGACTTCGATCGGGGCAGATTCATCCAACGGGTTCATTGCTATCATTTGGGACGCACGGCGAGCCGAGATTGACTCAATTCACTGCACATCGAGCGGCTTTTGATGCAGGTCGTTCGTCCTATGGCTGAACGTCCATTCACCACGTTCGGGTTCAAATCGCATGAAACCGGAAAATCTGTTCGAACAACAAGCCGTCATCAAGGTCATTGGCATCGGGGGTGCCGGATGCAATGCCGTGAATCGGATGATCCAAGAAGGCCTGGTCGGAGTCGATTTTGTGGCGATGAACACGGATGCCCAAGCGCTGGACCAGAGCCTGGCCCCGAAACGTTACCAGCTGGGTGAATCGTCGACCCGCGGGCTCGGAGCCGGGGGCGATCCGAAAGTCGGTGAGAAGGCGGCGCACGAAAGCGAAAAGCAGATCGAGGCTGAATTGACTGGGGCCGATATGGTGTTCATCACCGCCGGGATGGGCGGCGGCACCGGGACGGGCGGGGCGCCCGTAGTTGCCGACATTGCCCGGCGGATGGGGATTCTGACCGTCGGCGTGGTGACGAAGCCGTTCCTTTTTGAGGGCCCCAAGCGAAAGCGACTGGCCGACGAGGGGGCATCCCGGCTCAAAGAGCATGTGGATACCTTGATCGTCGTTCCCAACGACCGCTTGCTCGGATTCGTTGAAAAGCGCGCGACGATGCAGCAGGCATTTGCCGCCGCCGATGATGTCTTGCGCCAAGGCGTCCAAGGGATCAGCGACATCATCTTGCTTCCCGGCGTGATCAATGTGGACTTCGCCGACGTGCGGTCGGTGATGAAGGACGCTGGGGTCGCGCTCATGGGCCTCGGCAAGGGCATCGGCGAGAATCGAGCTCAAATGGCGGCTCGAAACGCGGCCAACAGTCCACTCCTGGAAACCAGCATCGCAGGCGCGAAAAAGATCCTGGTCAACATCAGCGCCGGGCCCGATTTCAGCATCGGAGAAGCGCATGAGGCGATGGAGTTCATCATGCAGTTTGCCGACGCCGAGGACGCCGAGATTTTCATGGGTCATGTGATGAAGCCGAGCCAAGATGGATCGATTTCGATCACTCTGCTCGCGGCGGGAATGGCGGTGGGGCCTGCCGCTCGCGACCAAGAGGTCTTTGGGATGTCTGCTCCGAGCGCCAGTGCCGGGCCGAGCGTCGCGGCCGTGACTCCGATCCAGATGGACGAGATCGACCTCGACATCCCCGCCTTTTTGCGCCGCCAAAAAATGGGTGGCAGCTAAGAAACGACTTACTCGACCGTACTGGTCCAATCCTGGCCCCGTCCCGTTCGCACGGGCGGGGCATTTTTTCTGAAATTCTCAGCGGGAATGGTGGTGAATCGGGACAAAATCCTCTACAATAGCGTTGAGTAAGATACGAAGCAGCGATTCTATGCGAGCGAAGTGATGCATTGTCGCTGAAAACGAAGCAACCATGTTCAATCAACAGAACTCAAATTCCTCTGGAAATCGATTTTCGCAGATGTTTATGAAGAGCGGGAATCCTGTTCTTCAAGACCGGGCCTGGGAAAGTGCCCGGGAGTTATCCGGGCGCGGCCACATGACCGTCGAAGGGACGGCCAACAAGGTCATCCTCTTCTTGTCTATCGTGATCGTATTTGGTGCGGTCGGATGGAACCTGGTTCCCCAAGGGGCGATCGGCGGTTCGATCGGAATCGTTGGGGCGGCGATGGTGGGTGCCCTGGGTCTGGGCCTCGTGATCGGGTTCGTCCCGCGCTTGGCCAAGCCTCTTGGTTGGCTCTACGCGGTGATGCAAGGTCTTCTTCTTGGGGGCTTTAGCGCCTTGCTGAATGCCCGATATCCGGGGATTGCCTTGCAAGCGGCCGGCCTCACGGCCACGGTCTCCATCGGGATGTTCTTCGTCTACCGAACGGGGGTCACCCGGCGATATCCGATGTTCTGGAAGGTCGTGAGCGCCATGACCCTTGGAATCGGCCTTCTGTACCTGGTGCAGGCAGTGGCGGTCTTTGGATTCGGATGGTCGTTCCCGTTCATCCACGACACCGGACCGATGGGCATCGGCTTCAGCCTCTTCGTCTGCGCGCTGGCTTCCTTAAACCTCTGCCTGGACTATCACTTTATCGAACAAGGCGAGAAGTTGCAACTGCCCAAGGATACGGAATGGTACGCAGCTTTTGGTCTGACCGTGACGCTCTGCTGGCTGTACTTTGAGATTCTGCGTCTGCTCGCAAAGCTGCGTGAGTAGCATCGCCGGCTGTGAGCCCGAGGCCTGCTCTTCATTCCTGAAGAGCAGGCCTTTGTGTTCTAAGGGCGACGTTGAGCGTCGATCCGATCGCGAGAAAAGAACTAAACTATCGGCACATTGATTATCGGAATCGGGACCGATCTTGTCGAAATTGCTCGTATTGAGAAAGCGCTCGCCCGGCCAGGGTTCGTCGAGCGAATCTTAACTCCAGCCGAGCGAGCCTACTGCACCACTGCCGAACGAGTGGCGGGCCGATGGGCCGCCAAAGAAGCCATCGCTAAAGTCCTCGGCACCCACCTGACCTGGCATCAGGTCGAAGTTCTGCGAGGAGACCAAGGCCAGCCCGTCGTGCGCTTCGCCACGACGGTCCAAGAAGCGAACCAATGGAAGGTCCACCTCTCGATCTCACACACCGACACGCACGCACTCGCGATGGTCGTCGTGGAACTGTGCTCCTAGACTCCGTGCCGGGAAAAATTCGCAAGACAAAAAATGGAATTTTCATGTCCAATTCGAGAAAATGTGTTGTATAGTAAATGCATGGTGACGGAGAACCACCTTGCCCCTCAATTCGGCAGCTACGCGTCGAAGTGCCCTCAGCCCCTATCTTGTTCGAGTTAAGAACTTTCGCATTGTTGCGGTCAGCGCTGTCAAAGCAGAGTTCAAATCCGGACTGGATAAGCATGGACGAGTTTTGCCTCAAAAATAGAGCTGAGAAGCTGAATCTAAGTCGACCATGTTCTTGCAAAAAAATTCACAAAATGACAGGAGGAAAGCTTTGAGTATGGATTCAACCCACAGAGAAAAAGCAATTCAGGATCCCAAAAAGCAAGTTCTGCGAGCTCAGCGGGGCATGACCTTAATGGAAGTGCTTATAGTGATCGCTATTGTCGGTGTGCTCCTTGGGGCTCTTTTGCTGGTCCTACGTCCTACTCTGATGGCCAAAGCCTATGATACAGAGGCGATTGCCGGACTGCGAGGGTGGTACAACGCTTACCAGATGTATCGCGCTGACCATGAAGATAAAGAGCCTCCCCGTGATTATCCGATATTCGCTTACAATCCAGGAGCGGAGTGGAACGTTCCAAAGCAGAAAAGAAACTTCGAATGTGCTGGGTCGGGATACTTCTATTCGAGAATGTATGCCGCACAAGTCTTCGAAAAAAGACCGGGCATGCTCAATCCTTATGACCCTGAGAAGGAGCCGATTTTTGAGGCTAAACACCGATGCCGAAGGCCTACAGGAATTATTCACTACTATGTCTACGGCGGGAAGAATGGCGAGAAGATTAGGCAATCAGTTCCCAATCAGCAAACGCTATGCGTTTTCGCGAATGGAAGCGTCAAACTTGGACTAAAATTTTCTCCGTTTGAAGCGGAGATGGCATTAATCATGGGACGAGAAGGAGTTCCGAGGTAAATAAAAGCTATGAAAAAGTACACAGTTCAAACGATCGTTGCGCTCAGCGCAGTCCTGTCAGTACCTGCCCTTCTTTGGGCCCAATCGTCGACGTGTGTCACGTGGAATGCAGAGTGCGAAGTCTAGGGAGAAAGAGAAGAACCTGATTCGACAACAATTCTGCGGCACGCTCCTCGAAGTCCAGGTCATCTACGGGGTCTGATGTTCCTCTTGAGATGGAGGTTCTTGCCCGGCCAGATGGCCAGCCAGAGGTCCGATACGACTTTCGAGGGGTTCAGGTGTGGGTGAGCCTCACCCACACCGATTCTCTCGCGATGGCGTTCGTGGTGGCCGAGCGAGCTTAGGGTCTCAGGCTCGGGCGATATGAGTTCATCACGATTTGCCCACCAAACCGAGCCGCGTCGTCCGTGCTGAAGAATCCGACCAAGTTGAGCAAGATGTCTCTGCCGAGGGCGGTCGCATACAGGTACGACTCGATCTTCACTCCGTTTACCTCGAGCTCAAAGGCATACCAGTAGGCTTGTCCAAACTGCTCGGCACCCCGGCCTTCGGCAAGAATCTTGGCCTTGCCTTTGGCTTGTTGGGCGATGCCGTCGATGAGCGCTTTGCCCGTCGCTTTGACATCCGGCCAGCTTCCTTTTTCATATCGTTGGATGCTGGAAGTAAAGAAGAGGTTGCCCGGCTCGACGGTCGAGAGGGTCTCGCTCGAATCAATCGACTTCTCCTTCCCGCTTGACGTCACGGTTGTGCTCGCGACTTTCACCACGCTGATCTTTGTATCTTTGAAGGTGTGCTTCGTGAGTCCAGCGGGCACCGGCAAATCCAGTTGGGCCGACGAGATGACATGGTTCACAATTTTTTCTTCGCTCGACATGACATCGAGGACATAGATTCGGCTTCTCGTGGCCAAAAAGAGGCCCCATCGATGAACTTTTGAGCCACGGAGCTCATAAGTACATCTTGCGAGCTTGCCAAAAACCCCATTGACCACATGCGGCGTGATTGTCGAGCGGAAGCTCTGATTCGAGGTAGCTGCATTCTTGGCTCCGGCGACAAAAAACTCCGCCGCCTGTGTGGCGTCCGACGATCCGTTCGAGGTTTCGACCGTTCGGGCCGTGAGAAGGATGCCAAAGCCGTCGACCGTCCACTCTTCAACCCCCGGCCCGGGCTTCGAGGCGGTGGGTGTGGCCGGGGATTCGAAGGTGAATCCGGAATTCCCCGCGGCATAGGTCGAGTAGCCGATCACGCCCGATTCCTTCGAATTGAACGAGCTCAGCATCCTCTTACTGTAGTCATGGTGCGCGTCTGAATCCTCCAAGAACGTCCAAGAAAGCTGGACGCCGATGCCTCTGAGTACACCTGCCATGTAGATGTGAACCTGTTTCCGCCCGGACTCTTCGAACTTAATTTCGACCAACTCACCTTCGGTGAAGTCGCTTACTCGCTTTCGAGTCACTTTGACGTCCTTGTAGAGAGAGTTCTTGGTGTAGGCGTCTCTCTGATTGTCCACGGTCGTTTTGATGTTGAACTTCTTGCCTTCTTCGGGGCTGGAGAGGATCAGATTCAGACTCATGCCTTCGAATTTCAGCTCATATCTTCCATCGCCGCGTCGGGTCGGGGCGAGCTCATAAGGCAGCATCATCGACATCCCGCCCGGCAGTCCTCGTTGAATCCAAGCCGTCGGCTCCGATCGCTCCAGGCACACTGAGTTTAGGATGCTGCGAGCATTCGGCCCTCGAGCCACGACGATCCAACTCGAAATCGGGGCATCGATCACCAAGATTCCGGCGGTGCTGCTGAACCCTTGCCAAGCCGAGGTGTTGCTCACCTTCAAAGCCATCACCTGCTCGACGCCCGGCACGATCTCGGCCATCCGCGCTTTGATGTTTGCTTCGCCACGAAGGCCAAATTCGCGAGCCACCTCCGCGCGATCTCCGTTCGCTTCGGCGCTCCACTGGCTGGGCAAGCCCCCTCCGCCTTTCGACCACGAGGCGCCTCCGACCTCGGCCTTCGCGGGCATGACCACATGCAGCTGGCCAGCAAAAATGGTCCGAACCTCGGTCTCGGCTGAAGCGAGCCCGCAGGAGGCGACGACGACAAGAAGAAACAGGGCGCGAAACGCCCCCCAAAACCTAAACATCACTTCCTAAGTTTCGGCTTGGCTGGGCCAAATCTCCTACTCGGGCAAGTCACTCTTTTCGTGGGATATGAATCGATTTTTCTCGGACGGGCGGCTTCTCGACTGAGGCGGGACGACCGGGCGGCGTGGATTCAGCAGACTCTCCTTCGGGCAGGACGACCTGGACGTTCGTCGTGCTCGGCTTGCCGAGAGATTGGACCTTTTCGACGAGGTCGATCCCATAAATCTCGCGAATCTGCTCCAGCATCGGCAACCACTGAGCCGGTCCTTTCGATTCGGGGCCACCGGTTCCGATGACGGTGACGCGCTCAATCGGAGTCGAGGAGATCGTGTCCGTGATCTGAGCCAGGATCGGCTGCAGCTTTTGCAACAAGAAGATCTCGCGGGCATGGTCACCGGCTTCTTTCCAACTCTCGGCGAGTGTGGTCAGTGCCAGAGCGCGAGCCTTGCCGTCCTCAAGGATCGGGGCGACATCGGCCTTGGCTTTGGCTTCAGCGACCTCGCTGGCGGCTTTGGCGGGCTGGACGACATCAGCGGTCAGCTGGTTTCGCACTTGCTCCAGACGAGCGGTCTGCACCTTGACGTCAGCTTCGGCTTGAGCCAAAAGCGCGGCGACGGAAGCCTTCTCTTCGGCGATGAGAGCTTCGCGGCGGCTGAGAATCTCGCTGAGCTTTCGTTGGGCCTCGGCTTTGGCGACTTCGAGCTCGGCATCCACCTGGGCCCGAACTTCGGTTTCTTGGTTTTCGCACGAGCGCACGACGGCGTCAGCCTTCGCGATGGCCTCAGCGACCCGCGCGTTGGCGACGACTTCGGCGCTCTTTTTCCGGCCAATCGACTCCAGGTAGCCCACGTCGTCACTGACGCTCTGGATCTTGAGGGTGTCGACGACCATGCCCAGCGAGGTCATATCCGCCTCGACCTCTTGCACCAGCCGCTCAGCAAAGAGGATCTTATCTTCGTTCACCTGCTCGGGAGTCAGGGTTGCGAGAACTCCACGCAGAGAGCCTTCGAGAGTCGCCTTGGCGATCTCCATAATCTCGGCTCGCGGCTTGTTCAAGAACCGCTCAATCGCGTTGTTCATGACCGGTTCATGGCCTGCGATCTTGACGTTTGCGACGCCCTGGACGATCAGCGGGATGCCCCCTTTGCAGTAAGCATTCGTCGCGGTGACATCAATGACCATGTTGGTCAAATCCATACGATCAACTCGTTGCACCAAAGGAATGCGAATACCGCGACCGCCTTTGATCAACCGATACCCCAAAATGCGCTGACCCTCTCGGCGTCTTCCACCCGAAATGATCAGCACTTCGTTGGGCCCGCACTTGATGATTAAGTTGTTGAGATTCAGCAGGAACAGTAAGAAAAGAAACGCGCAGACCAAGATCGCAACTAAGAGCGGGCTCATGCTTCCACCTCCGGACTCTTTTCAGACATTCGATGGGAGAATTGAGGAGAGAGGATTTCCGGAACATTGAGGCCGGTCAAGCGATCTAAAGCCTGGAACGTAGCCTCCAACATCTGCGGATATCCCATCGCGTATTTGGCTAACGTTTCACCCTGACCCGAATCGATGACATGCACCCCTTGAATCTTCATTCTTTGCACACCCGCGACCGCCGTCGCCATGATTTTTTCGATGTCTTCGATGAGGGCAATCTGCAGCGCACTGGCCCCGGCTTTGTTCCAAGCTTCGTGTAGTAAATGCAGAGCTTCGGCGACCGCTCGGCCGCGCTCACGAATGATGGCGGCTTCGCCCCGGGCGGCGTACTGTTCGGCCTCTTGTTTGGCCTCGGCTGGGAGCACCCGCTCAACTTGCAGGCGCAGCCCTTCGAGCTCAGCTCGAACCTGTTGAAGCGCTTTTTCGGCGACGGCGCGAGCCTCTTTGGCGGCGGCCAGAGTTCGCTCTTCTTCCGACTTCACCTGAGAATCCATATCTGCGATTTGTCTGCGCAAATCATTGCGCATTCGAACGACGTTGGCTTCAACATTGGCTTGGGCCACTTTGGCTCGACCTTGGTTCGATGCTTCGGCAAGTTCAGCGACACGGTGCCAGTCACTTTCAGCCATCTCGGCTTCTTTCACAACATTCGCAATCGCCTCGCGTCCAATCGAACTTAAATAACGAACGTCATCGGTTACATGTTGAATCTTGAGGGTATCGACATGCAGTCCGAGTTTGACTAAGTCTTCTTCAGATTCTCGGCTCAGTTCTTCGGCAAACTTCAGGCGGTCTTCGTTGACCTCTTCGGGTGTCAGTTTCGCCAAAACTCCGCGCAAATGCCCCTCCAATGTCTCCTTAGAAACTCGACGAATCTCGCTGATGTCTCGCCCCAAGAAACGCTCAATGGCGTTGCCAATAATGTTGGGATCGCTACTGATTTTGATGTTTGCGATCGCATCAACATTCATCGGAATTCCGCCTTTGGAATATGCCCCCCGAATCTGGATCGGCACCTCCATCGTGTTCAGGCCCATTCGAGCAATACTCTCGATAATAGGAATGCGAAAAACTCGCCCCGAAAAGTAAGGCCGAAATCCGCGAACGGTCCCGTCGTCCATGCGTGATTTTCGTCCGATCACAATCAGGACTTCGTTCGGCGCACAAATGAACAACAGCCCTTTCAAAAAGAGCACGAGGATGAAGATGCCGAGAAGCACCGCGCCCGCGCTGATGGCGGCCCGAATAAGTTCGGGCGCCGAAGGAATCACCAGGCTCCACAAATTCATGTTGTCAGTGGCCCCTCCAGAGCCGAATGAAGGCCCACCACATGAGCCACCGAATTCTCCAATCGCGTCACAATCACTTCCTCCCCGATTTCTAACGTGCCAAGCCCTTCATCCAGGGCCATGAGGTCGATCCAATCGCCCCGGACTTCGATCCGAACTTTACCCATCTGGCCCGGACGACAGGCGACCAAGACTCGCCCGGTTTTGCCGACGAGATCGTCGGTCGCCACGGACCGCCCAACCTCAGACCGGGTGGCCCATTTCATCGTGAGCCAAACCAGAAGCCCGAGCCCGAGGCCCATCCCGAGCGAAAGGTTGAAGGTGGTCGTCGGTCCCGCCATCTTGAGCATCGTCAAGAGCGTGCCGATGAGACCGAACCCGCCGCAAAAATAGGTCCAAAACCGAAGGCTCAAAAAAGGCAACCACTCGACAAAGGAACTGTGGTGCCCATCGGCGGTCTCGGAGTGATCGGTCTCATGGCCGGCGTCAGAATCGGACCCATGATCCCCATGCCCGCCCAGCAGGCTGACGAGAATCAACACGACCCCGATGATCGCCGCCGTCAGATAGATTCCTAGCATCTCCCTCTCTTTCCCTTTACGGACCGCGAATCCTTTCGGTTGAGTTAGCTTCGAATCAGTCCGAGCAGCTCCGCCGTTTTTGCTTCCATCAAGGCCCGGTCGCCGCGCGTCTCGACGTTCAAGCGGATCACCGGCTCGGTGTTCGACCCGCGCAAGTTGAACCGCCAGTTGTCAAACTGGACGCTGAGCCCATCGATCCGGTCGATCTCCCCGCCCGGGTAGGCCGCTTCGACCCGCGCCAAGACCGTCTTAACGTCGGAAACCTTCGAATTCACCTCGCCGCTACAGGGGTAATTCTCGATCATCTGCCCGACCAACTGGCCCAAAGTCTGCCCGCTCGTCGAAACCAGGTGCGCAATCAGCATCAGCGGGATCATCCCCGAATCGCAATACCAATGGCCACGGAAGTAGTGATGGGCGCTCATTTCGCCGCCATACGTGGCGTTTTCGGCGCGCATCTTCTCTTTGATAAAGGCGTGTCCGCTTTTGCAGATCACCGCCCGTCCGCCCAGCCGCTCGACGATGTCGAGGGTATTCCAGGTCAGGCGCGGGTCGTAGATAATGGTGTGGTCTGGGCTCACCGCGAGCAGCGCCTGGCTGAGCAGCCCGACGATGTAATAGCCCTCGATGAACTGCCCCTTTTCATCCAGGAAGAAGCAGCGGTCATAGTCGCCATCCCACGCCACGCCAAAGTCATAAGGTGGACCGCTCGCGGCGGCGGCGCGCATTTTCGCTTCCATGTCGGCGCGAGCCTCTTCGAGGATCGGGTTCGGCACCCCGTTCGGAAAGTGGCCATCAGGCTCAAAATGCATCTTGTCCACGACCAGAGGCAGGTGCGGAATCAGCTTTTCCATCGCAACCCCGGCAGCCCCGTTCCCGGGGTTCGCCAAAACCCGCAGAGGCTTCATCTCCGCCGGGTCGGCAAAGGTCAGCAGGTGCTGGATGTAGTCGTCATAAACGTCTTGAGAGCGCACCGAGCCGCTGCCGGTCCGTTGCCAATTTTGCTCATGAGCGCGGCGCTCGATGTCATAAAGGCCGGTGTCGCCGCTGATCGGGCGGCTTTCCTGGCGGACCATCTTCATGCCGTTGTATTCGGGCGGGTTGTGGCTGGCGGTGATCATGATCCCGCCGTCATAGCCATAAAAAGCGGTCGCAAAATAGACCATTTCGGTGCCGACCATGCCGAGGTCGATCACGTCGACTCCGGCGGCATTCAGGCCCCGGGTCAGGGCTTGGCCCAAGCCGGGCCCGGTCAGCCGAATGTCGTACCCGATACAGACGGTTTGGGCCCCAGTTTCATCGGCGTAGGCGCGCCCGATTCGCTCGGCGAGCTCCTCGTTCAGCTCGGTCGGCACCACCCCCCGCACGTCGTACGCCTTAAAACACGCCAATAACTGACCCATGAGGTCCTAGATTTACCCGTTTTGGCCCGACCGGCGTAGCCTCAAGCCGCAGCTTGACCTCGTCGGGCCGCAGGCCTATGGGGGTTCGAATTTTTGATATATACTAATACTGTTGTGGAAAACCAACTGACCATCGTGTTCGAGCCGGCCGAAGAAGGTGGATTTACTGCGTTCATCCCCGAAGTGCCGGGCGCCATCTCCGAAGGCGAAACGATCGAACAAGCCCGCGAGATGGTCCTGGATGCCCTTCACGAATTGACGCAGTACCGCCGGGAAGCAGCCATGCGCTCCAAAGGCCCCCGAGCCTTGGTTGAGCACATCGCGCCTGCGTTTTAATCTAAAGGCTCTTCGGCCTTTCAACGCCCAGGTCTTGGCAGATTCGTCGAGCCGTGTTGCTCTTGATTTCGTTGTGACGAGGTACTGCCGTAGAAGCCCCATTCTTGGGGTTTAGCCAAATCGAATGTTTGCCGCCCTCGCGTTCTAAGCGACATCCCTGTGCTCGAAGGTGCTTTTCAAGGTCACGCCTTCTCATCCGTGCGGTGTTTACCCTGTTTGATCGAGACTTGGGGAACTTGTCGAAACGGATGTCTGCATGAAAAGTGGACAGTGAAGCAGAAAAGTCTTGCGATCTTACCCAATGGAGGCAGACGGAGCGTGCTATTATGGTAGACGAAATGAGTAGCCAATCCACCGCCACACATCCAATGGTCGAAGCCGCCAAGAAGTACCTTGAAAAGGACATCAATCTTGAATTCAGAGACATTTTTGGCTCTCATGAGGGCCTCGAGGACCTCGTTGTAGCCGAGCGGTCGCTTCGAATGGTGATAGAGTTTCTTTCTAGATTACCGGGTCACATTTTCCGTGAAGACGATAACTTAGGCATCGGGATTCCAAGCGACCTGCTTCTGATCTATGAGTCGTATAGGGATCGAACGACAACCCAGGCTCTTGAGTTGAGCATCAAAGAGACACCGGAGCAGCGGGAAGTGAGAGTCAAATCCGCCATTCAAGAAGTGATCCGTACAAGGGACACTCTGTTCATGGCTTGTCAGCGGGTCATTTTAGAGAGATATGTTGTCTCTGAGGAAGTCCAAGGAAAGACAGCTCATGCCGAAGAAGTTTTGTTGCGCTTGAATCGGGTCTTCTTGGAGGCGACTGAGCGAAAGGACGAGATAGATAAAACGTTGGATCGCTATAAGAATAGTTTGACTGCCAAGGCGGCTGGGGACCATGCTACGAACTTCTCTGATCTCAAAAAATGGCACAATCGTTTTGCAGCTCTTTCACTAGTGGCCTCTGGAGTACTTATGTACTGTATTTTTATAGCTCTTCAGAGTTTGGCTGCGACGCCTGCCTCAAGCTTGCCTCTCTTAATCTCAAAACTTTCGCTGCCTGTGGTCCTGTTGGCGGCATTGCTTGTGACCTTAAAGTTGTTCTCAGCCGAGCGACATAATGCTCTCGTCAACGAGCAACGGAGTACAGCATTAAAAACATTTCATGCCTTTATTGATGGTGCTTACACTGAGGCAACAAAAGATGCAGTTCTGATTCAAACGACCTCGGCAATCTTTGGTCCGCAGCCAACGGGCTACTTGAAGGCTCCGGTGGAAGTCCAGAACCTTTTTGCCGGGGTTCTCGGATCCCAAGGACAAATCGGGAAAGACTGACGTACGGGTCACAAAAGCTTGGCGTCTTCAATCGAAGCCAAAGTAGATCGGGCCGATTCCCTGCCGTAGAATAAGCCATGCGGCGGGGGTTTACGTTGATCGAGCTGTTGGTGGTGATTGCGATCATCGCCGTCCTCGCGGCGATTCTTTTTCCGGTCTTCTCTCGGGTCCGGGCGAAGGCCCAGCAGACCACCTGCCTCAGCCAGATGCGCCAGATCGGTCAGGCCATGGCGATGTACACCACCGAGAGTGACCAGAGGCTCCCCGACCGGCGCGACCTCAAGTCGAGCTTGCCCGGCCGCTATCGCCCGTGGACCGGCTGGCCCGCCTCCGACCCCCGCGCGGGCTGGGCACAAATCGTCCTGAACCCCTATCTCAAATCGCCGGAAATATGGAGATGCCGCTCCAGCCAAGACCTCTTCAAGGCCCGGCCCGAAGTGATCCAGACCACTCCGCTCGGCCAAACCAACGTCTGGATGTGGCGATTCGACAAGCCCGATGACGAAATTCCGCTCGATAACCTCTGGGGCAAGCTGGAGACCCAAGCCGTCGAGGACCTCCGGGCCAGCGGCAACCCTCAGGTCGGCCTCCCCGAAAGCCCGAGCGACGTCGAACTGCTCGTCGATGCCTATTTCCCAAAAACCATCGCCACCGTCCCTGCCGAGCTTCGCGGTCGCACCCCGCACTTCGGCGGGCGGAACCGTCTGTTCCTCGATTCCAGAGTCAAATTCCTTCGCGACGCAAGAACTGACTGACATTTTTCAAAAGAGAAGTGAACAATACGGAGCCGGGCTCGTCCTTCCGGCTATCTAGCGAGGACAGCCCAAACGGGGCACCGAATCGCTTCGAAATCCAGTAACGGAGAAAACCATGAAAAAATTGACTCTCAGACTGATGGCCCTGATGTGCCTCGTCAGCATCGCTTCGCTCGTCTTCGCTCAAGCCCCTGGTCGCCAAGGTGGCGGTCAAGGTCAAGGCCAAGGCCAAGGTCAGCGCGGCCCCGGCGGTGGCATGCAACGAATGGGCGGCGGCGGCCTGATGGGCCTCGTCAACCGAGCCGACGTCCAAAAGGACCTCAACGTCACGGCCGAACAAAAGGCCAAGCTCCAAGCTCTCGGCCAAAAGATGCAAGAAGAGATGCGAGCCGCCATGGAAGCCGCCCGCGATAGCGGCGACCCCCAAGGCGCCCGCGAAGGCATGCGAACCATGCAACAAGCCTTTGATAAAGAGGTCGAGGGCGTTCTGACTGCGGACCAACTCAAGCGAGTCAAGGAAATTCAAATCCAACTCGAAGGCGTTCGAGCCGTCATGAACCCTGAAGTCCAAAAGGCGCTCAATCTCACCGATGCGCAAAAGCAAGGCCTCCAAGTGTCATCCGAGTCGGAGCGGACA
>DDCB01000001.1 GCA_002335425.1 Chthonomonas sp. UBA2017 | reverse complement strand
GGAAAGGGGGGCTGAAGTGAATATTGGAGCTGGCTGTAGAGATCGAGGGGTGGTTGTCGGTCAGGGTCCTGGGCCTGGTTGGGCCGCTCGGAGGCGGCAGGTTGGGCGGACGCCCACAAGGGGCGTCCGGGGTCCCAACCTGGGGAGTGGCCTCCGGGCCGAGCGGCGCTGATGACGACCGGAACGCCTTCGAATCCAATACCCGCGCAACCTCGAACTCCACCAGGTCACTCCGCACCTCACCCCTGAGTGTCTCAGTAAATAGACTCATTCCACCGCAGGCTGAGGATTTTGCCAGGGGAAGCCGATAACTTTGCTGGGATCACCCAGGGGGCGATTCCGCCTTGAGTTCAGGAGTCCTTGCCAGAGCATGTCGAATTCTCGCCGAACCGCCAAGACCGACCAAGCGGTCAGCATCAGCCTCGCCAGTCAAATCACCGGCGTCGAGGTCCATACTTTGCGCTATTGGGAGCGCGAATTCTCCGAATATCTGCGGCCGATCCGCACGGCTGGCGGCCAGCGGCGATACCGATCCGAGGACATCCAACTGGTCTTCTTGCTGAAAAGACTCTTGCGCGACGAGATGTTCAGCATCGCTGGCGCTCGGAAGCACCTTTTCCGAGTCAGCCAGCCGCGTGAAGCCGCCTAGGGTTCGTCTCTATGAGTCTCTCTTCGCTCCAACTTGCCCAGCGCCAAATCGCCGAGAGCGACTTTTCGGCGGCACTTTCGACCCTCGAATCGGCGCTCCAAACAAGCCCTCTCGACCCGGACCTCAGCGCCGAGTACGGCCTTCTTCTGACCTATTTGCAACGAGAATTCGATGCCTTGACGCGGCTTTCGGCCTGTTCAGGTTCGCCGGGATTCGACCGACTCGCCCAGGTCCTCACAGACTACGCTCATGCCCGGAGTCAGATGGCAGACAAGCTTGGGATCGAGGACGAACCTGGCACAAAGTTCCAGGCCGAATTGAACCGCATCGCGCCAAATCGCACGCCGAGTCCGGGAACGGGCAGTCGGCTCACAGCCTGCCTGATCGTCAAGAACGAAGAAAAAACCTTGGCTCGATGCCTGTCGAGTCTCCAGTCGGTTTGCGATGAGATCGTCGTCGTCGACACGGGATCGACTGACCAAACGATTCAGATCGCGCGAAGCTTTGGCGCCAAGATCGGCGAGTTTGAATGGGTCCAAGATTTTTCGGCCGCCCGAAACTACTCGCTGAGCCTGGCCACAGGAAACTGGATTCTCTGGATTGATGCCGACGAAGAGCTTGACCCGCAAGGAATCTCAATGATTCAAGAGGGGTTGATGCGACCGCATTTTGGCGGCTACTTTATTAAGATTATCAATTTCATGCGCGAAGGATCGCGGGCCGATCAGTACGTTCATACTCCGGTCCGTCTGTTCCAAAATAGACCCGATCTTCGGTTCACGGGCTCCATTCACGAACAGATCTTGCCTCAGATTCTGGCCGCCGGACTGATCACCGCCACGCTGGAAGGGCCCACAATTTGGCACTACGGCTATACGGCCGAGATGATGCAAGAACGAAACAAAGAAGCCCGGACCATCGAACTTTTGCAAAAGGAACTTGCCGAAAATCCTGACGACAGCTTTCAATGGTTTAACTTGGCCAACGTCTCTGCTGTTGCCCACCAGATGCTGGAATGTGAGCGCGCGGCCCGCGAAGCGATTCGGTCGATGCCCCCCCAAGCGGCCCATGGCTCACTGACGTACTACCTTCTCGCATACGCGCTGGTCGATCTGAACCGAGCTGCCGAGGCGCTCGACGTCTGTGATCAGGCACGCGAAGCCGGATACGAGGACATCCTCATCGTCTTTGAGCGAGCCCACGCGCTTTCGGTGTTGGGCCGGCTCGAAGAGGCGCTGGTTGAAGCGGACCGACTTCAAGCGCTCGATTGGCCGCTCGGCCTGAACGGAGACTACGGGATTTTCACCCACAAGAAGCTGACCCTCAAAGGGCAGATTTTGGCTCAGATGGGGCGATTTGAAGAGGCCCTCGACTGGATTGACCGGTCTCTCGCCGTCGACCCAGACTATCGCTACGCGAATTTTCTCAAAGGCTCGATTCTCGCCCAGACCGGAGCTGGCCGCGCCGCCGTGTCGTTCTTGGAGACCACTTTTGGGCGCGACGGCATCGGAACCAAAGCCTACGGCTATGCGGGCCGAGCCCTTTACGACGAAGGCGATTGGAACGGGGCTCATGCAATGTGGAGCGAGGCGCTGGCCGGAGGCGAAACCGACCTGGTGATGATCCAAGGCTGGATCGTCGCCGCCGAGCGGATGAACCATCCTGAAAATCTGATCCAAACTTATGCCCAAGCCTCGGAGCTCATCGATCTGATGCCGGATCACCGGGTGAACTGGGGCCGTGCGCTCGTGGTGCAAAACCGGACTCAAGACGCTGTGCGTCAATTTGAGGCCGCCCTGGAAGCCGATTCGACCCATGCGAATGCGGCGTTTAACTTGGCCGATGCGCTTTACAAGCTGGGCGAGTTTGCCCGTTCGGTGGACTCGTATCAGAAGGCGCTGGAACTCCAGCCAACTCACTCGGAGGGCTGGTTCTGCTTTGGCAATGCCCTGGCGCAGCTCGGAGCCGCTCCGGCGGCGGTGATCGCCTATCAACAGGCGCTCCAACTCAACCCCGCGCACGAGCGGGCGCAGCACAATCTTGCCCTGCTCGAAGCTGAGCTCGCAGCCTAGCGAGATCGTAGCGCGTCGCGGATTTCGGCGAGCAGGACCTCTTCTCGACTGGGTTCGGGTGGCGCTGCTGGGGCTTCTTCGGCCTTGCGGCGGGTTCGATTCACCCCTTTCACCACCAAAAACAGCGCAAACGCCACCAGCAAGAACTGGATGATCGCGGTGATGAACGAACCGTATCCCAAGACAACGGCCCCATCCTTCGCCGCATCAGCGAGCGTCGGATAGCTCCCGGCCGGGCCCGCTTTGAGCACGACGAATCGGTTTGTGAAATCGACTCCCCCAGTGACGAGCCCGATCAGAGGCGTGATCAGGTCTTTCACAAGCGAGTCGATGATCTTTCCGAAGGCGGCCCCTAAGACGACGCCGATCGCCAGATCGAGCATGCTGCCCTTCATGGCGAATTCCTTAAATTCTTTGAGCATTCGGTTCTCCGGGGCCTCGGATCGGGGCCCTATCGGTAATTGACGAATTCAACGGGAAAATCGAGCTTCAATCCCTTCACAAACTGGATGGCTTTTTGCAAATCGTCTTTGCTCTTGCCCGAAACTCGGATCTCTTCGCCTTGGATTTGAGCCTGAACCTTGATCCCAGCGTCCTTGATCTGCTTGATGAGCGGCTTGGCATGGTCTTGACTAATCCCTTGCTTCAAGATCACCTTCTGCTTGAGGGTCATGCCGGTGGCGGGCTCGGGCTTGCTGTAGTCGATCTGACGGATGTCGATGCCTCGCTTGAGGAGTTTGCTCTCGACGATGTCCCGCACTTGTCCAAGCTTGAATTCATCGTCGCCGATGAGGGTGATCTCCTCTTTTTCGAACTGGATTTCGGACTTGGACCCCTTAAAGTCGTAGCGGTTCGTCAGCTCTTTGATCGCTTGGTCCATGGCGTTGCGGACCTCTTGCTTGTCGACCCGCGAGACGATATCGAATGAAAAGTCGGCCGGCATGAGCCCATTTTACCGGTCAAGTGAATTCCGTCGGGCCCGAAGCTATTTTCGCGTCCCTATAATCGTGGACACCTTGTTCCAAACCCTGCAAACGCATCAGCCACCGCCAATTATCCAGATTGTCAATCAACTCAGGATGAATATGATGGTGAATCCCAGGAACATAAAAATCAGCGTTCGGCTCGCCTTGGCCTTTGGAATCTGTGCTGCTCTAACCGCCATCGTCGGCTTCTACTCCATTTCCCGAATCGATCAGCTTTCAAGTGATCTTCGGGAAGTCGGCCAGGTCAATATCGAAAAGCTCAAGGTGGCATCAGAACTGAGCACCGATGTCCAGAAAGTCACCGTCCCGATCCGGACGCTCCTCATCCGCGACCTCTCGCCCGAGGAGCGAGCCGAGCAAGAGAAGCGATTTGTTGCGAACATGGATGAAATGCAAAAGGTGCTGGATTCGATCAGCTCGGGGAGCACCGCCCTCAATACAGCCGACATTCCCGGACTGGACGAGGCATTGTCGGATTACAAGGCGGGGCTTCGGAAAGCTGAGTCGATGATCCGAGCGAAAAACTATCGCGAAGCGACGCACTTCTTGCTTGGCGAGGGGCTCGCACTGCGCGATGCTGCCACCCAAGCTGTGACGGACGCCAAAGTGACCATCGAAAAGCGCTAAGCCGAGGCTGCAAACTTGGCGGCAGCCCAAGCCGCCAACTCGCGAAAAACCCTGATCATGCTCGTGCTGGCTTGCTTGGGCGCGGCCATCGGATTTGGAATCTACATCGCCTCCACCGTTTCAAAGCCCGTTCAGAAGCTCCGCGAAGTTCTGAGCCGCGTGAGTCAAGGCGACTTGACCGCCCGGTCGACCGACACCGCCCGCGACGAGTTGGGCCAGCTCTCAATCAACCTGAACGAGACCGTCACTCGGCTCAATGCGCTCCTCGCGCAGGTCAAAGTTGCCGCCGTGGCCACTCAAGAAAGCTCGTCTCGACTGGCTCTGCATAGCCAAGAGATCGGCAACGCCAGCTCGCAAATCGCCTCGACCATCGAAGAAGTCGCCTCGGGCGCCCAAAGCCAAGCTGCCTCGATGGAGCGCACCGGAATTGCCACCGAAGCGCTCTCGGCAAGGATCGCCACCACTGCTCAGCTGGTGGTCGAACAACGAGCGATGTTACAAGAATCGGCCGAGTCAATCCGGTCGGTCGTTCGAGAAATCCGATCGGTGAACGAGAACGCAGAGCAGGCCAGCACCAAGTCAAGGACCGTCAAGGAAGTGGCTGAAGACGGCCAAGCTACGGTTGAAAAGTGTGTCGCAGGCATGGTCCGGATTCAAGAAACGAACGGAGAGACCGCTCGACTCATCCAGGCCCTCGGTGACCAAAGCCAAAAAATCGGCACCATCGTCGAAGCCATCGACGACATCGCGAGCCAGACCAACTTATTGGCACTGAACGCCGCCATCGAAGCCGCCCGAGCCGGCGAGCACGGCAAAGGGTTTGCGGTGGTGGCCGAGGAAGTTCGCAAGTTGGCCGAGCGTAGCAGCGAGCAGACCAAAGAGATCGAAGCCCTGATCGATGCGATTCGGGGGCTCACCGGCCAAGCTGTCGAAGCCACCCAAGCCTCAACCGACGAGGTCGAACAGGGCGTCAACCTCGTGACCGAAGCCGGCTCGGCACTACGAAAAATCCGCGAAACGGTCGACGAAGCCGTCTCCCAGATCGCCAGCGTGGGTCAGTCCGTGGCCGAGATTAAGACGTCGTCCGACTCCGTGCTGACGGCGGTGGAGAATCTCGCCACCATGGCCGAATCGACCGAAACCGCCGTCGGAGAAATGCAGCAAGAAAGCATGGCCGCCTCCCAAGGTGTCGCCGAAAGTGCCGCCGTCACGCAACAAAGTGCCGCTGCCGCCGAAGAGGTCTCGGCCGCGACCGAGGAGCAGCTCGCCAGCGTCGAGCAGATGGTTTCGGATGCCAACGCGCTTGCCCAAACTGCGAACGAAATGACTAACGCGATCCATCAATTCAAGATCGAAGAGTCTCACGATCTGGGCCTGAGCTTCCACTCAGGTCCAGGTCCGACCCAGACCCGTCGCGCCGCCTAACCCTCGGCGCGAATCAAACCCAATCACCCACCGCAAAGCCCTGCGCTGCTCGCAAGAGCGGCCAGGGTTTTTACACCTTCCTCGACCAGCCCGAAAAATTTCGGGGCAAAATTGAAAAAACGGTGTAA
>DDCB01000049.1 GCA_002335425.1 Chthonomonas sp. UBA2017 | reverse complement strand
TCTTCACGAATGGGGGCAGACCAACAGCACGAGTTTTGTTTGCAAAGCGACGCCCCTTGACTACGAGATTCTTTAACGCACTCGAAGATTTCACGCAATACAAGTTCAAGAATGGCACCGGAAGCTGGACGACGGCGAACTATGCTTATGATTCCGCCGGAAATCGCACCACAGGCGGGGCGGTTGGTACGGTTGCGATTCGGGTTCGGGGTTTTGGGGTCAAAAGCATTGACTGGCGGGAGTTGGCGGGGCTACGAGGGCGTCCCGGCAGTCAGAGCGGAACATGACAAGCCACGATTCGAACGATCCGATAGCCCAGCAGATGAAGACCCACATGACCGCATGTCTAGCAAAACGCGGGGCAAATCGTGGGGCAAATCGTGGGGTATGGATCGAGGGGAAATCGGCGTGACGCTTGATTTTTCAAGTCATTTGAACCTGAATTCCTGGAGCCGATGACCGGATTCGAACCGGTGACCTGCTGTTTACGAAACAGCTGCTCTACCACTGAGCTACATCGGCACGTCGATTCTGCCGGGAAATCCCCGTACCAGACCTCAGGATTATACCGCACCCTCAGCTGGCCTGCCAACCGCATTTCTCCGCGAACCGACTCCAATGCACTCCGACCATAGTCCCAGGCCGGGTCTCGGGTAACGTACCCCATAGGAAGATGTCGATCCGAGAGACCGTTGCCCGAAGCTATCTTGCTCAGAACCTCAGTGATGAGCAGGTTGATGCCATCGCCGCGCTGGCGCACGAGGTCCAGTTTTTTGATGGGGACCCCATTATTCGCACCGACGAAGAGAGTACTGATCTGTTCTTGATCCGGTCGGGAGCCGCGAGCGTCGAGGTGGTTGAGGGCGAGATCATTGCTCACGCCGGTCCCGGCATGATCATGGGCGAAGTCGCCTTGCTGGATGAAAAGCCGCGCTCGGCGACGGTGCGAGCCCTGGGTGACTGCGAATGCGTGGTGATTCCGTCTCCTCGGCTTCGGGAGTATCTGGATGCGCACCCGGCGGTCGAGCGAATCGTCCTGCGCAACATCGCGAAGACCCTTTGCGCTCGGCTCCGCCAAGCGAACCACCAGATCGAGACTTTGTTGCAATGACCGACCCGACCTTTGAGCCGATCGAGCGAGCTTGGACCCCATCGTCGAAGCTCTACACCGACCCAGGAACCTACTCAGAGGTCTTGGAGAAGGTCTTTGCCCGCTCTTGGCAGTGGGTGGGAGACGACCGGTTGGTCAAAGTCCCGGGGCAAGTCTCCCCGCTGACGCTTCTCGAAGGCAGTCTAGACGAGCCGATTGTTCTGACCCGGGATACCCAAGACGCTTTGCACTGCCTGAGCAACGTTTGCACCCACCGAGGGATGCTGGTTTGTGAGGCGGGCGGCAACGAGCGATTTTTGCGATGCCGCTATCATGGCCGCCGATTTGGGCTGGATGGCCGATTCCAAGACATGCCCGAATTCGAGGCGGCCGAGAATTTTCCAAGCGAGTCCGATCACCTTTCGCGGGTGCCGATGGCCCGATGGCGAAGCCATCTTTTCGCGGGCGTGGCTCCGGCAATTGGCTTCGAAGAATGGATTTCTCCGGTGCAAGAGCGGGTCTCTTGGATGCCGATCGAGTCGTTCTTTCACGAGCCGAGCCGCCAGAAAGACTATTTCGTCAGTGCGAACTGGGCGCTGTACGTTGACAACTACCTGGAGGGATTCCACATTCCCTTCATCCACAACGCCTTGGCGGGAACGCTGGATTACGGCAACTACCGAACCGAGCTTTTTGCGGGCGGCAATCTGCAGCTCGGGGTGGCGAAAGCCGGAGAGCCTTGCTTTGACCTTCCGCCCGATTCACCCGATTTTGGCGAGCGCATCGGAGCCTATTACTTTTGGCTCTTCCCGAACCTGATGCTGAATTTCTACCCGTGGGGGCTCTCGATCAACGTAGTCAAACCGCTCGGCCCCAGTAAGACCAAGGTGAGCTTCATCCAGTATGTAGGGGACCCGAGCAAGCTTGACGACGGGGCCGGATCGGGCCTCGACCGGGTCGAAAGAGAAGACGAAGCCGTCGTCGAGGCGGTGCAAAGAGGCCTTCGGTCTCGGTTTTACGACCGCGGGCGGTATAGCCCCACTCGCGAAACCGGAACTCACCAGTTTCACCAACTGCTCTTGCGATCCCTCGCGTCATCAGAATCCGGGCGCTAGAACCTGATAAAACCGTTCAAACGCGTTCCAGGCTTCGTTCTGGGTCGGCGTGATTTCGCTGGCCGGAAGCTGGAATCCGAATTGACCTGTGTCTCGCAACTCGATGGTCATCGACATCGCTCCCCGAGTTCCGTACATATAGTCGTCGCTGCACCCGGACGCAACGTAGAGCAGAATCGAGGCTTGGCCCGCTTGATAGTTCGCACTGCCGAGAGACTCCATGTAGGTCACCATCGAGTTGGTCAGATTGACGAGGCGGTCGTGATCCGGACAAGGGGCGGTCGTGTTGCCCCAGGGGTGGATGACCACCTGGCTGTAGTTGTGAAAGTCGATGAAGCCGAGAAGCCCCGGCTGAGCCAAAGCATAGTCGCGTAATCCAGCGGTTTCGGGCTCAGAAAAGGCCGAAGGCCCGCGATAGATGTCGCTACTCGTATTGCTGCTGCTGCCGGAGCCGCCCCATCCCACGGAGTAGTTTCGATTCAGGTCCACTCCGAAGGTGCCGTTCCCATTGTCGCGGCGATTCTTGCGCCACAGCCGGTTGGTGGTCCAGGTGAAACTGTATCCGTCCGGGTTCATCATCGGGGCGATGTGGATCGCGGTCCGCCGTGTTCGCTCGGCAAAAACCGCGTCATTCAAAATACGATCCGCGAGTCGATGCCCCAGGTGCAGCATCACCGCCGGGCTGATCCATTCGCGAGCGTGGATGCCGCCGATCATCAGCACCGACTGCTTGCTGGTCGCATTCATCGGGCCTCGGAAACGATAAGCATAAACTGGCCGGCCCTGAAAAGTCGTCGCGATCTGGGTCCGCGTGATGATCTGCGGGTACCTGGCGACCAGGGAATCCCAGGCTCCCTGGATATCCGCGAGGGTGCCGTAGTCGGTGCGATAATTGAAATTGTCACTCGAAGGAACGTTTGCCCAGGCATCGGCCGCAGGCAACACCTCGACGAACTGGTGCGGCAAGCCCAGGGCCACGAGCTTAAACATCTCGCCCGGACCGATCGCGACGTCGTTGGACCCTAGCACCAGCGTGCAAGGATAGATCGTCAGATCGGAATCCGCCAACTGCTGGACCGACTCTTCAGTTCGAGTTTCGACTCGCCACCGGGACCAATTGTCCTGACCCGAACCCAAAGAAACCAACGACCCCAACAAGAGCCCCAAAAAAACCATTCGCCGCAACATCACATTCATAGGATAAACCAAGAAGCCCGTTTAGTTCAGACTTTTTTGCTCGGGCGTGCCCTTTTCAGGCATAAAAGTCGATTCGGGACTGGGTTCGCGGGTCCGTCCGCTCGCGGGGAGAATCTTGCGGGAGCAAATATGCTTCGGTGGCGCAGTCGATGGGCGCAGTGCCCTCTCCTTTTCTGTCTAATCGCATTGCGCCGACCGAAGCGTAATGGCGGACCTCCCGGAGGGTGTGATGGGTTGGAGTGGAAATGGAGAATCCGCCGATCACGAGTTCTGACGAAGCAATCTCTCGGCCAAACGCTCGGTTTCCCGCCCATGTCTGGCATATTTCAGGTGAAAATGAGTTGGTGCCGTCCGACCCGAGCAAGTCCGTGTCGAGAGTGGGGGAACCTGCGCCACCTGAATCTGCAAACCAGTCCAGCAATAGTGCCGCTGAGTATCGCCTCTATCGAAGTGGACGGGCAACCGATGTCCGAGACTCGGCTGGGCAGTGGACCACGTACACCTATGACGTGCTCGACCGATTGACGCAGGACGCTACGACCGGCTTGAACACGCACACCTACAACTACGGCTACGATTCGGTTGATAATCGAACTTCGTCGAGTGAAACGGGGTCCAATATTACGTACGACTACGACCTGTCTGGTCGCTTGAGGTACAGCTATCTTGGACTTGTCACGACGTCATACTCATACGATGCCAACGGCAACCTGACCGTGATCGAGACGCCAACGACCCGGGTGACGATGAGCTATGATAAAGAAAATAGGCTTTCGGTTCACCAAGCCGACCGAAAGACGTTTGTCACGAATACTTACGACGGCGACGGCAAGAAGCGAGCCGAGATCACGGGAACAGGAACGACAACGCTCATTTGGGATGGAGATACCTACCTCCAAGGAAGAAGCTAATGCCCGTAACGAACTATCATTCTGTGAATGGCGTCCTCATTGGTGAGAGCACGGGCGGGGTGCGGACGGACTATCTGACCGATGCGCTCGGCTCGGTGACCGCCACCATGGACGAATCGGCCAACATCAAGAACACCTATCGGTACAAACCGTATGGCGATCTTTTGGCCAAAACGGGCACCGACCCCGACCCCAAGTTCATGTGGAACGGCTCGACCGGCAGCCGAAAGACCGGCCTGGCGAATTCGGGGCAATACAACATCAACCGGCACTACGGAACCGAACAAGCAGCTTGGACTTCCAGGGATCCCCTCTGGCCGCAGGAATTGGCGTATGTTTATGTGGGAGGGAATCCGACGACAAAAGTTGACCGATTGGGCTTGACCAGCAAGTGCAAGTGCGGTACCCACCTTTCAGGTGCGCCCAACATAAGAATCCAGTATGGATATTTTGAGGATAAGCCCAAAGTTTCCTCAAATTACATTGCCTACATCAACAAGATGTGCAAGCTTTTACTGAAGTTATCGAACAAAGATCTCGCTAAGATTGATCAGTGCATAACGGACTCAAATGCAGTTGCACCCTTTTTGAATTGTCCTGGGCTTGGTAAGAACCGACTCGGGTGCATCCAGAAGTTTTGTCAAGGACACCACAAGATATTTATCCATACAGATTGGAAGCATCCTTACTATACATATTACGATTCCTGGGTTGATCAAGCTTGTCCACAGGACAACATTTGGGTGCTCCCTGATCAGACTTCGAACGTTGCGGGGCATCTTATAACCCAGTATTCGATAAGAAACGATCACTTTGCGCTAATGGTGCACGAGATGTTGCACGCTTGCGGCTACCAGCACTTCAAATCAGCCAATTTGTCTGGCTGGTGTGACATAAACAACAAACCACTGACTGAGCAGAATTTATTGGATCTAGGTCTTTCATGCAACGACATCGCTGCTTGTTGTATTACTCGAGTCATGAGCCGTCCTGGAGGCAACTATAGTGATTGCCTCCAGGGTATTCGAGACATCATGAAACCAGGCTACGAGAATATCAAGAGATGCAACCCATGAAAATTGAGACTTTCTCAGCAGTTTTCTTCTTGGGGCTTTGGTCAGCTTTAGGATGTCAAAGTGCCACAAAGAGCTATCAGGATTCGTCAGTTGAGGCTCGGATCACTAGCGTAAATGTGTCTTTTGATCGCAGCGGACCCTTCATTACCACCGAGGTATCTTTGACACCGCTCCGCGGAGATCCCTTCGTCTTCGCTGATCATAGTACCTTTCTTAGATGGAAGTATAGAGATGCGAAGGGTGACCTGCACGATTTCCGTCAAGTCGGTCAGTCCTTGAAATTTGATCCGGAATATATGACGAGAATACCTCCTAATTCCACATTGACATTTCGGATAGCTCAATTGGTTTATGATTCAGACTGGAAACTTGCCAAGATCCTTGTCATCGTCATCGAGCCAATTCCAGTTTGGCATGGAAAAGGACCACATCCGGTCTATGCGCAGCCATTTACTCGAGGTCTTATTCAAAAGCCGGTGACTCTTGAATACCCACTATGAGCGTGCGACTTGGACTCGGAAACGCTTTCGACGCTATGCATAAACCCAAGGAAAGAACTGATGCCGACGACGAACTATCATTCTGTGAACGGCGTCCTCATTGGTGAGAGCACGGGCGGGGTCCGGACGGACTATCTGACCGATGCGCTTGGCTCGGTAACCGCGACCATGGACCAATCGGCCAACATC
>DDCB01000003.1:45085-58673 GCA_002335425.1 Chthonomonas sp. UBA2017 | reverse complement strand
CTTCATTTCCGGGGGGCAGACCAGATTGGCCAAGGTCTGCCAATAGTTCGCCACCTTGTCCAGCTGCCCGATCTCGTTGTAGTCGTACCGCGTGATCGCACGGCTAGTCGCTATCGGCGGGTTGGAGCCGTCCATCGTCATGGCATAGGTCGCATGCAAGAGCCGCCCCACCGGGTCATAGTCGTAGAACGAAACTTCCTCCTTTCCGGTCGACAAGTTTAGTGAAGGACTCCGAAAGTGCTCATAAGAACTTGAGCCCTACATGATCCCCTTCACCATTGACATCTTCTTCCAGAATGTCGCACTCTCCCTCGATCACTGTCACGCTATCGGAACTTGTATTAGAAAGCAATTCCGTGCAGAGCGGTGATGCATACAACAAGCTAGCATCAAATCTGCCTTTCCAGAAAAGCTCCACCAGCTCGGCATAGGTAGCCGATCCGCAGACCCGTTCGCACAAGTGAATCGGAGACAGGAGGCGAGCACTTTCTATAGCGGGTGCATCGATTTGGCTTGTAAACCATGCTGCTGCGATGTCACTCGTGAATAACTGGGCGTCCCGTCCTACGCCGTGCAGTCTTACAGGCTCGGTAGTTTCAATCGCGTACTTAAGCATGCAATCTTCTAATTCAGTATCGAATATTGCAGCAGCCTTGGACAAGGTTCCAATGTCCAAGCCAACTGTTGAAGAAGGTATCCTACCACGAATCTGGACAACCCTTCCGAGTCCATTGCTGAGAACTGCGTCGAGAGAGGAGATCGCTTCCCAAGATGTAACGCGAGTTACATATGGAATTTCACCCGGAGTCCTTAGTTGATCGAGTAATTCAACAGCTAAAAAAGGTGTTTCATTTGCTCTAAGGTGGCCCACATTTTGCCAACAACCCTTTGAAACTCTGCGCAACCAGACCATTATGGCAATCCTAGTCCGTCCATAAAGCCATCCCAGAACAATTCCATTCGTCTCTTTCCAAGTTTCTGCACATATTGATCATAGATATCAAGATGTGGCCCCCCGTGTTTACTGGTTCCATAATCTCCAAAGTCGACTCCGATTCTTTGACCTTTGTCGTTTCCTATCCAAAGATAACCGTTGGGATCAGTCTGTGCACAGCTTACAGCTGACATAAAATCGGGCCCCCACATTGCTCCTAACGCTTCTCCAAGTTTGCGAGCCATGATGTCAAGGATCTTTTCTTTCGACCAATGCTTTGCTGCTTGTGTTGCCGAGGCATTTCCTGCACTCAGCATTTCGTCCAAGAAAGATGTCAGTAGTAACTCTAGAAACTTGCCCGATGGATCCACCGCGTTGATTGGGTTATTCCCACAATATGCGTACCAATTTCCTCCATCAATAGCAGGGTCTTCGGAGATGAACCTTCCACTTCCCGCCTCGTAGTAGCGAGCGCGCATGTAGATCAAGCCGGATTCGTCGTCTGTTCTATGGCCGATGGAGGCGCAATAGCGAGTGTCGGAGTCATGAGCCCCGGACCTAGGCGCTCCCCAGGCGTCATAGAACCGAAGCCCTGAAATGGCGTAACCGTTCGTCCCCGACCGGGTCAACGAAGCCAGGTTATTCCCATGCCCATCATAAACCGGGAACGTCGTGGCCCAAGTATTTGCCTGTCGATCTTCGCGTTGGAACCAGTCGATCCCCCGGGCCCCAAGGCCGTAGCGATTGATCGTGTGAAGACGAATCGGGGCGCTGCTCGCCGGGTTGACCATTCGCGCATAGTCGTCCTCATGCACGTTCTGACCATCGTAAAAATAGCGATAAGTCGGGTCGCTCAAGGTCGGAGGATCCTCCGGATTAATCGCCGCCGGGTCGATCCAGATCGAGACATCGTCGTACAATGACGCCGTTTGCGGATCGATCACCCGCAAAATCCGAAGCCCATCGGGGCGATACCAATACGACCGCGACACTTCGCCCGCCGCGATCCCGGACAGCCGCCCAAAATTGTCCCAGGCATAGTTCTCCCCGTTCCGCGTGAGGGTGTTCCCCAGCAGGTCGTAGGTTCGCGTGCCACCGCCTGGTGCCGTCGTCATCCGATTCAGATTATCATAAACAGCGCCGCCCGTGGTGCGATTCAGCGAATTGAACGGCCATGATTTGCAGATCTTCGAAGCCCTTTTGGATCATGGCCGTGATCTCCGATTCGTCCTCAGGTTGAAAAGGTTGGGGCTCAACACCGTCGAGCTGCCCGTACGTTCTTTGATAGACGGGGATTTCGCGCGACCATTGGCCCTCATGAGTTTTGCAGCCTAGGACAACCGCCCAACACTTCTTGGCTTCTTCAAGGTCTCCGCAAATGACGTACCCCAAGGCCACAAGCGTGAGGACGGTCGCTGCATATTCAACCGGCAGAGTCCTGCGCGGCGCAAGTTCTGAATACTCAGTGGCTATTTCATAAGCCTCTCGGTAGCGCGATGTGAAAAGACAATGCGCCCAGCACTTGACTAAGGCAATGCATGTGTACCCTTCCATCTGATACCTCCGGCTTAGTGCTAGGGTCTGCTTCGACCAGAGGTAGGCGTTTTCCAGCTCATCCCGACAGAGATAGACATCGGCGAGGCCGAGCATCAGAATGGGGGTCACGCGAACTATTTGGAACTCTTCGGATATCGCAAGCGCTTGATGCAAGAATTGAAGCGCCTCGTCGGTTTCCCCGCGTTCCCGATGGAGCCATGCCAAATTACTTCTTACCGCAACTTTGACCAAAGAATCAGACCAGAGTGAACCTTCGACATGAGTTTGATTTGCTTCGACCTCTGCGAACGCTTCGGTGAGCCACTTTTCGGCCTCGTCGAACTTTCGGTCTCCACGATGGATCGCAAATAGGCAGGCGAGGCCGAGGACGTTTTTGAGATATGCTACATCAATGGACGTTGCTTGGGATTCGAAAATGTTAAGTGCTTCGGTTGCCGCCGTGATCGCATCTCGCCAATTGCTTTGATGATGGATGCAGATCAAGGCGTGGCCCAGTAGCCCTTTCGCGAATACCATCGGCTCGACATGCTGCCTCGCTTGGCTGAGCACCTTTCGAAAATTCTCGGCCCAAAGAAAAGGCGTTCCATGTGTGATAATGACTTGGGAGATTCTTTCCAGAATCAGTAACGTTTCAGAGAATCCTCTTTGATCACGCACAGTCAGATCGATGACTTGGAGAAAGTCGTTTTCCCAGAGTTCGAATTCGGTGATCGCGTCTCGCATCGCCGGCCCATCCAACTGCGGCCGAATCCGAAGAGCGGTCTCCAAACAAGCCATCCGATGCCGATCTCTTGTTTCCTGGGTTTCGCCGCTGACTTCTAGTCGTTCTAGCGCAAAGGTGCGAAGCGGGACCAGAAACCGAAATCTCAGCTCATTGTCCTTTTCGATACGCTCCAGAAGTGATGCGGACACCAGCCGTGCCAAACGAGCCGCACAGTCACGGACATCCGCCACCATCTCGGCTGCATTCACATTGAATGAGCCACGAAAGACAGATAATCGACGCCAGACCTTTTGCGAATCTGAATCCAGGAGTTGATAACTCTCGTCGGCGACCGCATCGAGACTTGAGTGGCGTCCGAGGTTGGGCCCCACAAGGCCTTTCAGGACAAACTTTGAGTCAGAAAGGCGTAGCAATAGCTGGGCCGGAGAGAAGACAGACATGTGCGCAGCTGCAAGCTCGATCGCCAGGGGATGACCTTCTAAGATTCGGCAGATTTCGATCACTGCTTTCGCGTTTTGGCTTGTGACCGAGAAGCCCGGACTGGCCGAGGCTGCTCGACTTTCAAAGAGCGCGATTGTTGGCGAGGATATGATCTCGCTTAGCTTTCCTTGTGCATTTGCTGATTCGAGAGATCGAACGGGGATCGCCATTTCGCCAGGGATCGAGAGTAGTGTTCGCGATGTTATGAGACACTTGAGTCCGGGTACATTCGAGATGATCGACTTCACGATGTGCCCCACGCTCTCGACAAGATGTTCTGCATTATCGAGATAAAGGATCGATAATTTCTCTTGCCTTTTGCTATGAAGCAAACTGACAAGAGTCTCTATATTCAGTGCGTTGAGATCGAACCCTTCGGCAACTCTCTGGACGATCATGGTTTCGTCACGGAGAGGTACTAGATCGATCTTGACAACAGCCACTTCATCCCGCAGTTTTTGCAGGATTGCGTTCGCCACCGTTGTCTTCCCTACGCCACCGACTCCGTGTAGAGTCAGGACCTTTGGACCATAAGGATCGGCCAATTGGTCGCAAGTCGAATCCACCAGAGACGCTCGACCATAGATGACCCTTCCGAATGCATCTTGTAGCGGGGCCATTCTCACAACGGCATGTTGGATCTTGGGGGGGCGCAGATCAAGCGCCTGAAGAGCTTCGGGCGAGGGTGATTCTCCCCAATTCTCTTCCAGCAAACTTTCAAGAATCTCGAACTGATGAACGGCCTCGTCGCCGCGTCCGGCGAGATTTAGTACCGAAATTAGCGCAACATGAATATCTTGGCGAAGCGGGGCCACGGTGAGCGCATGACGCCCGATTGCAAGGGCTTCATCCGTTCGACCTGCTTCTGCCAGCGCTTTGACCAATGAGCTCACCGCCTGTCCAAAGGATTCTTCGAACGCGAGTTGGTGGGGCGCCAGCCACCAAGCATCGATCTCTTGCAGCATCGGTCCTCGAACGAGGCCCACAGCGAGCTTCAGAAGCTGGATTTGCTCAGGGCCAGAATTCGACAGTTGCGCCCGCGACACCAGATCCTGAAACCTGGCGAGGTCCGAATGGACGACCTCAGAATTCAGCCAAATGAACTGTCGATCTGCTTGGATGGCACCGTCACCCAACGCGGATTTCAGCGCATGAAGCGCGGTTCTCACACTTGTTTTTGCGAGATCCGGCTCGGAATCGGGCCAAATCGCACCCGCCAACTGATCCCGCGTGACCGCTTTGGAAATCGAAAGCCCCAAGAAGGCAAGCATCATTGCCGCCGAACGCGATCGAAAGCGCCGAACAACAGCTCCACCTTCAGGTTGCGCTTCAAGTGGCCCCAGAACCCGGAGTGCAACATCCCCCATGAACGACAGATAATACCCATTCTTTTGAGCCCTTGCGTTAACATTTAGATTCCGTTGTCAGAGGCGGTGGTAGGAACTTGTCTTCTTTGGGGCATCGTAGCCACCGCAAAAAGGGGTTGCTAAAGTGATTTCGGCTCACTTGGAGGGCCAGAACCACCCCTAGCCCTCCAAGTGGTTACAGTTATCGCCCGCCTTCTGAGTAGTTTCAATAGACGTGATCGAATTTTCTACGATCCTCCCATCCTTGACGAATTCTGTCTCGGCTCATACTGCGACTCAACCCCATCTCAAAGTGCGTTGGTATTGAACGCGTAGACGCAAACATCAACCGGCGACGAATACTGGTTGACCCCTGTTCCCAGTGAACCAAACCAAGATTGACTGTTGTTTGGCGTCAGCGAAAGAGCTCCGACCTTTCCTCCAGACGGCATCAGGGTAATGATTTTGGATGAAGCCAGAGCGCACCCGACGACCGGATTTGTCGTGGACATCAAGCTTTGGCCAGCACCCGAGATATTGTTCATCCGAACTATGCCATTCTTTGTCGCGAAGTAGATTCTCCCACCCGAGTCGCGAGTGACGCCACGCAAGTCCTGAACGGGGAAGAATGATACGGGCACCGTCGAGTTCGACTGGATCTCAAGAATGATCCCTGGGTATTGGGATGAATTTCCTCCCGAGATAACTGTCTCTGTAGCGAGCGTGACTGTACCAGCCGAATCTACAAAGAGGTCCGACGGGGGAGTTGGAGAGCCACTATGAGTCACCTGCCACTTTTGAACAGCGCTGGCTCCCACAGTATCATAGGCAATCACTTGGTTGGTACCCACGGTGACGTAAACCCACCCGTTGCTCCGGACATAGACCTGATTATCCACTCCCGCATTGCTGGGAAGGTTCATCGAAACATGTCCTTGACCTGCAATGTTGTTCACTCGATGGACCTTTCCGGCCGCGCAGAAGTAAATTTTCCCTTGCTTGTCAACGGCAACAGACGAGACGGGCAACGTCCCAAGACCAAGGGTATTGGCTGTCAACGTCGCCCAACCCGCACCTGACAAGTTGTCAAGTTTCACAATGCGCTGCGCACCCTTATCTGCGATATAGATCGTTTCCGAAACCACCGGTTGCCTCGGTAATCGGCTAACACGACCTGGAAGACCTTGGTACGCAATAGACGATTCGCCTATCGATGAGTTCATCAGGCATGAAAATACAAGTGAGACGAACATTAAACTTACCTCGTGAATTTGGTTAGGAGCCTTGCACAACTCCAAGCCAAAGTGTTTCGTTTGTAGACAGAGAGTAGACTAAGCATTGGATCCAGACTTATCAAATCGCACTATGGTTTAAATGCGCTGGGCCCCTTCGATTTGAGATTCGTCCACAAAACGCAGAATTCCTGACTTTGATTCGAAAGCAAGGCACCCGAATGCGATATCTGAATCTCGTAATCAGCAGATTGTCCAGTGGCAATGACAACTTGCTCCACGTTGTCCCTTACGTTAACGCCTGTCGTAGCTGGTGCTGCTGGGCTTGTAGGATTCAGGACCCAAGGCAAGAATGTCGAGTTAAGATTCCCGCCAACAACCTTTAGATCAAGGTCATTAACCAAGTGCTTGACTGGAGGATCCAGCAAACCTGCTGCTTGGACTGCACCAGGAGGGTCCATCCAAATCAGAGTCACCTTTATTGGTTGACCCGGAGTGAAGCAAGGGAGCTTGAGCTTGTAGGTCTGATTCGGCTGCAATTTAGTTCTCGCAAAGCCTGTTGAAGCAGTCCAATTGGCTGGTAATACAGTATTGGGCAGCAGATGATTCGCGAACCTGGCAGCATCCTCCGCATTAATTAATCCCCAACCAAAAAGATAATCCGGACCAGGGTTCCCAGCTTCACGGGCAGTATGTATCAGAAGGCCCTTTATGAAGGCTGCCGATACGGGGGTCGGCACCATCTGAAGCTTGCTCCCTACTCGTTGCATGCTTGGCCTGCCCCAGTGCTCATAAAGCAGTGCTGCAGTCCCAGCCACGTTTGGCGCGGCCATCGAGGTTCCAGACATGACACCGTACCCATTGTTGAGCACTGCCGAAAGGAGACCATCTCCATTCCCCATGACGTCGGGCTTGACTCTTCCATCATCTGTTGGACCCGCGCTTGAAAACGAAGAATGAACCACAGAATTCGCCCCACTATAAGTAGGAAGGTCATTGATCGACCCCACTGTGAGGATGTTCTTAGCAACAGAAGAATACGGGATGCTGTCGTATCCATTGGGATTCCCGTCACGAGGCCGAGTCACGGATGAATTGACCCACGCCGACCCATTCCAGGCTTTGTGTAGTGTGCTTGGTGGAGGCCCCTGGTTGTAATCGTTTCCGGCTGACTTTACAATCAAGTGACTTGGGTTTGCTCGGGCGATCGAATCAAGTTGCTTGTCATCCGGGCTGTATGCACCGAATCTCCAATCCTCCAACAAGGCAGAGGGTCCATACCAAAACCACCACCCAACGGACGAATTGAACTGCCAACCACAAACTGGACCATAGCTATGGTTAGAGACTTGCAGATTCGCGGCATTTGAAGCTAGCTCCACAAGAGATGCTCCATTAAAGAAGGTTCCACTTTGTAGTTTGGCGGCGATAGCCATTCCCCTGGCAGCTGGGTTGGCTCCTCGTCCTGCAAGAGTTCCTGCAACATGATTCATGTGTCCTATCGGGTTGTAGCCAGACGGAAAGTTTGGCCCCAATGTACCAAGAGACGCTCCTGCGAATTCAGGATGAGAAAATTCCACATGCGCCTCGTCCCAGATTCCAATCCTTACTCCGGCGCCCGTGAGCTTAATATTTGTACCAGCAACCGGTGTAATCTTATGCGTATTGGTTGTTTGGGCAGCTATCACATTGGTGGTCGAAACATACACAGGTACGTAGCGACTGTTCTCACTCTGTCCTGGCCTCGCAGGAAGAACGTCAAAGTGGCTCAAGTATCCAGTACGATTCTGATCCAACTTCACAGTCAGAGGGACCTTCAAGCGCTCTCGGAGCATGTTCGTTTGCTGGTTGCGCTCCTGCACCCACTTCCTTATTCGTACAGCGGCTTGCTCTGATGTTTCATTGACCGGAATCTCCTGGCTTAGTGCGGTCGAAATCAACCCCGCGATGGTCAGCAAACCCAAGAGAAGGGTTCGTGAGAAGTGATGACTAAATTTTATGTTCATGATATCTGTTCTCCTAGAAATCTCGACAGTCAGAGGGTGTCCGAATTTCTTGACGCCCTCCGACCGCTGTCGTTAGTTGCGTTTCCCACCTCCTGGCTTCTTAATGTTTCCAGGAATATTGGGCACTGGCATGGGCCTATCCTTGCGCATGATGCTTGGATCAAACCTGTTGGGCCTCATCTTTTCGTCGAATAGATTCATGTTGAATCCTCTCAACGTGGAAGGAAGTCCCCGCTCAAGATCAGGCAGTCTCTTTACTGGAGGAACGGTAGCCGTCTTAGCAGAAGCAAAAAAGCCTAGCTCCCATTGCCGCCCCATCCAGCGATGGCACTTGCCCCAAACTCCATAGGTGATCCGATAGTTGCGATCAGAGTAGAAAACTCCAGCTGGGATCATCGGGCTCCAAGTAAAGAGGTTTAGCACAAAAGTTGGGCCCGTTAAAGGTTTATCGCCATCGAATCCCGGGAAGTTGAAGGAGCCGGGATTTGGTCCGGACCCTGGCCACCACCACTCTGACGGATTGATAATCGAACGTGTGACGTTGCGATTGTTATCCAGTTCCTCAATCCCCCAAAAGTAAGCGAATGGGGGCATCGTTAGAGGTGGCCAATTCAAAACGACGTTGTAGGAACTGCCATTGCCAATTGCAGTCTGATTCAAGCTGCTCGGCATCAATCCGATTGAAGGGACGAGAGTCTTTGGCTTGAGAGCGATGTTGTCAATCGCGATGTAGATCGGACGATTAGGATCATCAGCAGTAGCCGGAATATCGACGAGGATTTCCATGGTAACTGGATTTGCCCCCCAATGTCCATAGGTGCCAGAGAAGTCGTGCCATTGATTAGCAAGAGGAAGCGGATGCCAACCCTTTGTGTGTTGTTGTGATTGTCCACTAGCGTTCGTCCACTTCAATGTCACATTGACCGGTGGCCAAGTACCCGTATCTTTGTAAAAGGGCTTCAGCCGAACGCAAGCCACGAGCTCGCCATTCGGGACGTTTACTTTCTGCCTCCAAATGACCTGTTGGGTCTTGGAGACTCTCGCGACTAGAAAGTTGCCAACACTGGCGGAATTCGTGACCTCGTCGATGACCATGGATGGGTTACTGAGGGGCCACGCGCTATTTCCGTTGAAAATTCCATACTGACCTTGGTTCAACGGAGGAGCCGATTTGTACGTCAGGTCTGACGTAAAACCTGCCCTTCCGGACTTGAAGGTTGAATTTCTTACATAGTTTCGTCCTTCGCAGCACCCAGAAACGAATTCTTCGTTTCCTTGGAAAGGCTTCTCTTTTGTCTTGAATTGCCCACTATAGATGATGCCGGAAGCTTGGAAGCCTATGTTCCTTGTGTAAAAGTACAAGGTGTTAAACCCAAAAGGAATCATGGGCAATCCTGAGAAGCTCAACGTCTGCGCTGTACCGAATGTAATGAAGGGGCTTGTTGGAACCGGGTACAAGGTTCCGTTAAGATAAACTCCCCAAAGTTGATCATCAGTTGCAATGTTGACGCTCAAATCCGCTGGGCCGGTGTGAGGGTATAGAAACCTATGGGCGTACATTGCCGTCCATCCATTAGAGGCCTGGTTTGCAGTACTGAGCCACTGGGCACCCGCTAGAGAACCCGCATTGGGGGCGACCCAAGAAGTATCATAACGTTGCACGACCCTCGCGTTTGGCCACGAAGCCGACGACGCAAAGGGAACGCTAAGGCTTGACTGATTGGGTCCTGTAGGGGTGAACTGGCCCGTCATAGTGGGACCGATAAAGAACCTGACGTTGGGATCAATGACTCCTGGGAGTAACCCGTCACCACTTCGCAGCACTTGAGCGTAAGAAGAGCTGGCGACGATAAGACTCGTACTGAGTATGAGAATTGTAGGTAGTTGTTTCATTTGATTCACGTTACTGATTTGGTTGATAGCCTTACTTGTGTAGACAAAGTTAGTTTTCAAAAGATTGTGCGATGACTCTCGAGGTGCACACGCGATGTACTTTGGGGCTGATTGTTAAGTCGCTTTTGTCTCACTACTAAAGAGTTGTTAGGAGTAGTGTGAGAAGTAACCTTAGATGTCGCGCGACAGATCACTCGCTCGTCATCGGTAAGAACAACCAAGACCGTGCCCAATAGGACATCTCTCTTGCGACCAAGGACTTTGCCCGACGACTCATCAATGATGGACTCACCTTGCTGGATAAGTTCGAGTTCGTCACCGTTTCGCAAGCCAGTATCTTCTGTCGCATTCAAGTAAAACTCGAGTTCGCCGTTTTCTTCGATAATCTTGATGACTCGGGCTTCCCAGGGTCGTTTTTGTGACTTTTCGATCAACTTCTTGACCGCATCTTGAGTCGCCAAACGAGTGGCTTCGGCCAAGGCGCTATCTTCGTAGTCTTTGTAAGACAAATCAAGAATCTTGGTCGCTGGATCCCATACGCTGTACTTTGTTGCGCCGAAGATACTATTCTTTGAGGTCTTTCGACCTGTTGCGCGAACGCTATCTACAACGATGTTCGTCAGCGGATCAATCAGTCGAACATCCATGGTCACTTTGTTTTCGAATTGACCTTGTCCACCAGAAAGATCACCGATCGCGATCCCGCCCGAGCGACGACGACACGTCATATCCGTAATCACAGCTCGAAGCACCAACTCCGATCCGGGACCCGCGGCTGGGGCTTCGCCTGCAGGTGGCGTCGTTCCGGAGCCACCCGGAATCGAGGATTCACCATCGTCAACGACAAGAAAGCCCTTCGACTCGCTTAGCGAAGTCATCATCACTGCTCGAACGCCATCGGAAAACTCTTGAGGATCGGAGATCTCGATCTCTCCGTCGGATTCCGAACCAGAAGACGAAGTGTTACCGAATCCGATGGACATGCCAACTCCTATCGGTCCGGATCCCTTTGTCAGCTTGACTTCAATCGTATGAATTGAAACTGTCCGCTTAGGCGGAATCAGCGGTGGCCGCGGCGGGACCTTTTGCTTTTGGTTCATTGCCAACCCACTCATCGCAAGGTCTTGGGCTGAGCGAAAATGAGCCTGCGCCGACAAGACGGTTAGGTTCGTGAGCAACACCACGCCGATCAGCCCGGTTGCTCTTTTCAATTGATTGACTCGAATTGTCACAAGTAATTCCTCCTCGGAATGCACTGTAACAAGACCTCCGTGACGTAAACGTGACGCGCCGACAGTACCTTGGGACTTTCAGTTGCTCTTTGTTGGCGCGGTGTGTCGCGATCGCCTCACAGGCGCTGCAGACCAGGAGGCTCCAAGGCCGCTGTTGCCATTTAAGGTGAGTCGTCAGATTTCTACAGAGACAAACGCGATCTAGCCGACAAATCCTGCTGGACTCCTACTACTGGCTGAGTCTTTAATCTCAGGTCTTCCTTTCAGGCCGGTGACGGCTAAGGGTCGGATTTCGGCGCATCCACGCGCTCATGCCTGGCGTGAACCTCAAGGCGGTGCATCGCATCTGGAAGGCGGAAGGTCTGCGTCTGACTCACAAGGTGCGCCGGAAGCTTCGCGTCGAGCGTGAGCCGGTCCTGCCACTGACTGCACCCCGCCAGTCTTGGTCCATCGACTTCGCTTCGGTGCGCCTCGAAAGCGGTCGCCAGGCGAGGGTCCTCGCGGTGCTGGATAGTTTCACCAGGGAGCTTCTTTTGCTCAAGGCCGCCGCCCATTCCTCGCATTTGAGGTCCAGTGCGAACTGGAATGGCTCTCTTTGGTGCATGACAGGCCGGCTCGGCTTGTCTCCGACAACGGTCCGGAGTTCCGAGCTCTCTGCCTCCCAAAGGGCGTCCACCCAGCCTTCATCCAGCCCGGCAAACCCTGGCAGAACGGCTCCATCGAGAGCTTCTTCGACAAACTCCGCGATGAGAAGCTACGCGGAGCGATCTTTACCTCTGGAGCTGAACTTCAGGAAGCTTTGGAAGAATTTCAAGACCATTACGATCACCACAGACCCCACCGAAAATTTGGACTCCGAAGTCCAGCAGCATTCAAAAGGGATCTCAAGACCAACAACTTGGAGGCAGAAACTCTAACACTCTACGCTGGTCAACTATTGGGGACTAGCCAATTGCGCCGCGAGCATTTGGATGTCGAGGTGTTTGTGAATGTTGCCGATGCGCATGTGAAGACCGCGATCTGGCGTCGTTGGTACAACGAGGTTCGCCCCCATTCGAGCCTTGCTAACCAGCCTCCGAGGGCGGCGGCGCAAGGTTGGAATTCTGGTCGGGCTGCGCCCTCCCTCCATTCCAACCTTGGGGTAAAACCCCAATCGTCACTCCCGGAGATCGCATCCTAGGATGTCTTCATCAATGGGGGCAGATCAGTTTGTTCACCACCAACAGTAGCATTGCAACATTCCTTACTCTGATTTCCGAAGCACTTGCACATTCTCAGCGCGAAATCGAAGGCTGGTATGGAATGTCGAACATAACAGTTATAAATACCACGATTCATGCAGTCCAACCATTCACGAATGCACTTCGGAACGCTTGGATTCTTAATAACTTCGCAAATTAACTTTGACACTCTTCAAATACATCTGAGCGCATCATTACCACTAACTACTGCTCTTCTACAGTAATCGTGTGTCCGATGATCACAAGGATGAGCCCCTGATGGATCGATAGTGTAGGTCGAGTGATTTTGTGCATAGCCAAACGCGCTCTCAAAGGGCCAGAAGGGATCGACAGTTTGCCAGCGGCCGAGGGTTGGGCGGTAGTAGCGGGCGCGGACGGACATTGGCCCGCCGGGGTCTTGGCGGTAGCCCCAGGTGCCGCAAAAAGCCCACGGCGACGGGTTGAAGCCGGTCCTAGTCCGGACTTCGCCGTAGGGCCAGTATTCGGCGGTGTGGGTGATGGTGCCGGATGAATTCCGGCAGGCGATCACGTTCCCCAGCGGGTCGGGGATGAACTCGGTGTAGGTCGATCCGGCCTTTTGCGCCACGATCTGACCGTTCACGTTGATACCTCTTCCCGTTCGAAGCATGCTCCGTTGATCGCTCCTGAGAACATTCTAATCCCTGCTTCATCTTTTTGGGAACTGGGGTATCGGGCCGTCATTTGAGAATAGGCGATCCTTGGCCCTTCGCGGCAAATGTTGCGGCAGATTTCGGTGGGCGCATAGACATGCCCAGCATTTTGAAAGCCGCGAGGCGGTCTGAAACAGAGGCCTGATTCGACTTGACGTGCGCGCCAACCTGGAACGCGGCGGGAGTGGGAACAATATCTGTCCGGACCTGTCTGGGAAGAGAGTGGCAGGGGCAACAGGACTCGAACCCGCGACCTACGGTTTTGGAGACCG
>DDCB01000003.1:0-44878 GCA_002335425.1 Chthonomonas sp. UBA2017 | reverse complement strand
CGACCTACGGTTTTGGAGACCGCCGCTCTACCAACTGAGCTATACCCCTAGGCCGGATGGATCATACCTCAAAATCCGAGGGAGAGATTAGGTAGAATTCTCTTTCACGCGCTCGTAGCTCAGTGGATAGAGCATCAGCTTGCGGAGCTGGGGGTCGGAGGTTCGAGTCCTCTCGAGCGCGCCATCTAAGGCCCAGAGGCTTGGGCCGATTCGATGAATTTCTTCAGCCTCAGGCTGGGATAGTGCTGGCTCGAAATCTTGAGTCCTTGGTCGAGCATCTTCAAGGCTTCGTCGTATTTCTTTTGCTGAACGAGCGTCGAGGCGACGAGCTGGGTGTAGTCCGGGTTTTGTTCGACTCGCTTCAGAGCCTCGCGCGCTGCGCCCTCGGCGGCCATGGGATCCCCAAATCTCAGCCAGGCTTCGGCGAGCCATCGGTAGGAGTCGGCGGTGGACAAGATGATATCGACATCGGTCACCTTGGGAGCGAGTCGCACCGCTTGTTGGAGCGTCCCAAGGGCCGATTCGGTTTGGCCCTTGGCCAAGAGAATTTTCCCCAGGAGTGTATAGAGCGTAAAGATCGTCGGTCGGAACTCAATCAGCGACCGCGTGAGGCTTTCGGCCCGGTCTAACTGCTTGAGGTCGACCTCTTGGAGGGTTTCGCCCTTTTCGAACGTGGCCAGAGGGTCACGAGAAAGATCAAAGACTTGGCGCAAAACCTCATTATATTGATCAGTGGAAGTGATCAGGAGTTGCTGTGGGCCTCGACGGCACCCTCCGATGAAGATCAGGAGTAGAATCGCCAGAAAACCTAAACATAGCGTGCTTGTTCTATGCATCCGACACCACGATATTTATAAGTTTACCTGGCACAACAATCACTTTTCGAACGACCTTTCCTTCGAGGAAAACTTGGACCTTCTTCGACTCAAGCGCCGCTTGTTCCATCGCGGGGCCGTCGGTTCCTGCGGGGAGCGTCAGTGTGTCTCGAAGTTTGCCATTGACTTGGACGGCGACGGTGATCTCCGACTCCGCTGCCAAGGCAGGATCGTGCTTTGGCCAGGCTTGATGATACGTGAATCCGGCTTCGCCGAGGGACTCCCAGAGCTCGTCGGCTGAGAATGGTGCCATCGGAGCGACCAAGAGGATCAGCGACTCGATGGCCTCGCTGAGCGCATCGGCATGGGGCGGGCGGTCAAACTTGGACAGATCGTCGAGCGAATTTAAGTAGGTCATCAGCGCGGCCACGGCCGTGTTGAAGGCGAATCGGTCGATGTCGCTGGTCACTTTAGCGATGGTCTGGTGGGTGGCCCGTCGCAGGGTGGCCGTCGATCCCGAGTTCTCGACCTGAGAGATGGAGTTTTTCCAGTTCGGATTCCAGGCCGACCGGTGATCGTCGATCCAGCGAAAAATCCGGTTGAGGAACCGGACAATGCCGTTCATCCCCTCGTTCGACCATTGGATTTCGGCTTCGAACGGGGCGACAAAGAGCTCAAAGACTCGAAGCGCATCGACGCCAAACTGCTCGGCGGCTTGCTCGGGTGTGACCACATTGCCCTTGGATTTGCTCATGCGGGCCCACCGCCAATCGACTTCCCCGTCGGGGAGGGCTTCGGCCTCGGCGAACGTGATCTGGATTCCGGTCTGACCCACGCTGAGGACCTCGCCTTCGCGCGGCTTGCGATAAGGGGTCTGGGCGAGCACTTGGCCTTGGTTCTTGAGCGTCAGGAACGGCTCGTCAAATTCGATCCAGCCCGCATCGTAAAGCACTTTGGTCCAAAATCTTGCATAGAGCAAGTGCATCACCGCGTGTTCGGCGCCGCCCACATAACAGTCGACAGGCAACCAGGACTTGACCTTTTCGGGCGAGAACGGCGCCTCGTCGTTGTGGGGATCGGCAAATCGCAGGAAGTACCAACTGGAGCAAGCAAAGCCGCCCATCGTGTCGGTTTCGCGCTGAGCAAGCCGACCATCGCGGTCGGTCGTATTGACGAACTCAGGGATCAAAGCTAGCGGCGAGGTGCCATCGCCAGGCGGCAAGTAATTTTCAACTTCAGGCAAGAGAACTGGCAAACAGTCGTCGGGGACGGTCTGCATCTCTTCATCTTGAGTGTGCATGATCGGAATCGGACAGCCCCAGTAGCGCTGGCGGCTGATGAGCCAATCCCGCAACTTGTAGTTGACTTTTCGCGTCCCGATTTCAAGCGCCTCCAACCATTCGCTCAGCCGCAGTTGAGCTTCGGCGACCGAGAGACCGGAATACTCGCCCGAGTTGATGAGAAACCCGTCCTTCGCGGGGAAAGGCAATTCGACGTCGAGTTGCCCGGCTTCCGGGGCGATGACGGGAAGGATCGGCAGGCCATAGGCTTGGGCAAATTCATAGTCGCGTTCGTCGTGTCCGGGCACGGCCATAATCGCGCCCGTGCCATAGGTCATCAGGACGTAGTCAGCCAGAAAGATCGGGACCTTCTCGCCATTGGCGGGATTGATTGCAAAGGCCCCCGTGTTGACGCCGGGTTTTTCCCGGTTCGCGGCGAGTCGATCTTGGTCGCCCAGGAGCTTGGCCTGTGCCTGATACGCCCGGATCGCCTCGACTCGCTCTTCCGGCACGCCGAGACAGATCTTTTCAACCAGGGGATGCTCGGGAGCCAGGACGCAAAAGGTCACGCCAAAGATCGTGTCGACCCGGGTGGTGAAGACGGTCATGGTCAGCCCGCGGTCGGGGGACTTGACGCTGAAGACCTCCTCTTCGGCGGGTTGGAGCGGTGGGTTTTCAGAGGCCGCGTCGTTCGGCAAAACGACTCGCATGGTGAATTCGACCCCTTCGCTCCGGCCGATCCAGTTTCGCTGCTGGTTCTTAATCCCTTCGGGCCAATCGAGCTTGTCGAGGTCACTCAGGAGGCGATCGGCATAAGCGGTGATCTTAAAAAACCACTGCGGAATCCACTTCTTTTCCACCAAGGCCCCGGAGCGCTCGGCCCGGCCGCCGATGACCTCTTCGTCGGCCAGGACGGTCTGATCGACTGGGTCCCAGTTCACCGCCGCGAGCTTTCGATAAGCCAGGCCCCTTTCGAAGAGGAGCTTGAAAATCTTTTGGGTCCACTTGTAGTAGCTCGGGTCGCTCGAAAAAAACGACCGAGACCAGTCGTACGAGCACCCAATGAGGTCCATCTGCTGGCGATAGGTGTCGCCGTATCGCTCGACCATCGGGCCGGGATGAACTTGATTTTTGATCGCCTCGTTTTCGGCGGGGAGCCCGAACGCATCAAACCCCATGGGATGCAGGACGTTATAGCCTTGCATGAACTTGGTCCGGCAGACCACGTCGCTGGGGATGTAGTTGCGACAGTGTCCGACGCTGAGCCCTTTGCCGCTCGGATAGGGGAAAAACTCTAGCCCATAGAACTTGGGCCGACCGGGCTCTTCGCGGGTCAGAAAGAGGTCGGCCTCTTTCCAGCGAGAGCGCCATTTCTGCTCAAAACTTGCGGGATCGTATCGGCTCGCCATGAACCCCTTATTCTACTGCCCCGGCTTCAAGGATACGCAGGTCCCCGAGATCGCTCGGGGACCTGTGGTAGGTTTTCCGGGGGCGGATTTACGGGGCGACGGTCAGGAAATCGTCCCACTTGGTGTCTTGGGCGAACTCCAGCGATCGATAGTCCTCCCCTGAGCCCACGAACCGGTTGGCCGGAGAAAAGTCGATGCTGATGCCCCGGCTGTTGGCTGAATTGCTGTTGTGACCTTCCCATACGATCGCCTCGGCGGCCCGAGCGCGAACATTCGCGGCTGCCACCTTGAGCGACGAGGGCGCGTTTGGCATCGCCTCAAGATTTGTGCAGAGGTGAATCAGGTCTCGGTAGAACCGGACGGTGGTCGGGCTGTAGGACTGCGTGTCTTGACGAGCCACGATGATTTCGGAGGCGAGGTTGGCCCGCACCAAGATGAGTTCATCCGCCAGGGTCGAGATCGCCGCCGACAGGGCTTCGAGCTTCGTCGTGTCGAGGACGCTCTGAGTGATCTTGCGCGAGGCGTACTCGGGCACGGCGAGCATCCCATCGACGAACGACTTGCTCAAGGTTCGAGTGCTGGCCGTCGGATTTTGCTTGAAGGCACCAAAGATCCGGTCGTAGGGGTACCCCTGCCCCGGCGGGCTCTCCTCGCTGCCGATGATGAACTGAGCGTTGGCTCGAATCTCATAGGCGACCTCGACCATTTGCATCAAGCTCGCATCCCAAGCAAGGAAGTCGAATTTGTTTGCGCCGAACGCCTGAGGGAGTTCCCAGATCTGGATTGCATTGCCAGTTTCATCGTCGTAGCTGACGGCCCGAGTGATGCCTCGGTCTTCGGTGGATCGCCGCCAGCCGTTGCCGTGATTCCAGATCACGACCCCGTAGCGGTCCGCAGGATAGTTCGTTTTGCCCCATGCGATGAAGTCCCGCAGGGTTTGCCACTGACCCATGTCGACGTTGCCGCCCATGTCTTGCACGAGTTCGCTCGCGATCGCGTTGCTTTGGTCTGGCTTCACCAAATAGCGCCGAGTTCCACTGAACGAAGAGGTTGGGAATTGGTCTTGGCTCTGCTTCCATTGCAAGACGAATCGAACGTCTCCGCTCGCAACCCGCTCCATCTGGTTCACATTTTCGGGGCTAAATTCGAAGAGGTCGTTAGCCGCGTTCAAAAAGACGAGGATCGTCCATTTCGAGCGGGTTGTGTTGAACGGCGAGACGTTCAAGGTCGCGGCTCCGCTTAGATTGCTAGGGCCGTGGGTCGCCCGCACGCTGCCTTGCCCCGCCGATTGCGCGAAGAACCTTCCGGTGGCATCGACATTGCCGACTCCGCCCAAGACGTCGAAAACGAATTGACCGGGCTGGCCAAAGAGTGAGCGTCCGTCGGAGTCCTCTAAGTGGGCAGCGAAAGCGCGGCTCTGCTGGACGATGAGATTTGCCGAGCCCGGCGTGACGACGACCCGGGCCGGAGTGCCTGAAGCCGAAGATCGGAACGTGGCGTTTTGGCAAAGCAACAAGTTCTGTCGAATCTCTCCGACTTTGGTGCCGCCAAGGTCTTGTCGCGAATACAGCTCGATCCGAAGTTGCGCCTCTCCGGTCGGGACGTTCGTGAGCTGAACGGTCTGGGACGAAGAGGTTTCGTTGACCGTGATCGAGGCGACCGAATTCCCGCTGGTGTCGAGAATCGAAACGAGTTGTGACCGAGGGTTCGTCGCAGGTCCGCTCCAGTCGGTCTGGTACGTGACCGAAACGATCGACGGGCCGTCGGTGCAGCCACCGCCACCGCCCGTGCTTCCCGAACCTCCGCTTCCTCCGCACCCCGCTAATGAGAGGGCCAAGAGACCCCCGAAAATCCAAGTCAGGCTTCTTTGAACCACGTCGGGTTAGACGAACAAACCTCAAGACGGTTGTCAAGAATTCTCGGTTTTGTCTGCCCCACGCGTTGCCGAAAATGAAAGAGGCACCCCGGGCCTTACGATGACAGATCGACTGCTGGAACTTCTGATAGAGCTTGGCTGCGTGGCATCGACTCAGCCTTCGGGCCGGACCGATCGCGGATTTCCGGTTCGGTTGGGGCTACCCGACGGGACCTCGATCACCCTGGATTTGCCTGAGCCCAGCTATTTCGACGGGATGAATCCGAATCAACTGGGTCTTGCCTTGATCGATTCTGCGGGCCACTGCTTGCGCCGATGGGGGTTGGCAGAGAAAGTGGATCTTTTCGATCCGGGCGCTTCGTTGAACGAAAGCCCTCTTCAACCGGCCCTAGAGTCGGCTCGCGAAGGGATCGGGACAACTTGGCTTGAGGGCAATTTCCGATTTTGGTTCTGCGAAGTCCCGCGGGACGCTTACTCCGACATCTTGGTGCTGGTCACCAATGCCCAAGAAGAGGTCGCGGCGCAAAAGATGGCCCTTCGCAGTTCGCGAAACGCTCAGGCGCTCAAAAGACTCGGCAAGGCCCTGACGATGAATCAGACTCTCGACCCGCTTTGCAGCATCGCGGTCGGCGAGATTGTCTCGGCGGTCGATTTGGCGGCGGCTTTGCTCTGGGTTCGCACAGCGGACGACCGGACGCTGGAGCTGATGGCCCACGCTGGGGTGAGTCGGCAGGGAGTCGCTCTCCTGCAGACCCTCAACCCGATGGGCGGAACGAGCTGCATTGCCGAATTTGTCGCCGGAGCGCTCAAGCCGTTCACCGCCAAATCGGTCGAGGAGAACCTGATGACCTCGCCTTTGGAGGGCAAGATCTGCTACCTCAAGCCGGGCCCGATCTATGTCGTTCCTTTGGTGGTGGCGGATAAACTGATCGGCGTCCTTGAGTTGCTGGGCAAAGAGAGCGACCGAGTCTTTTTGGAATCAACCGACCTCTTCGAAACCATCGCCGAGCACTTGGCCTTGGCCTTGAACAGTGCGATGATGTTCGAGAGCGTGGAACGGCTCGCGCTGTACGATCCTTTGACCGGGATCGCCAATCACCGGACCATGCAAGACTTCCTGACTCGGCGGGTCGCGGAGAGTCAACGGACCGGCTCGGAGCTGAGCGTCGTGATGATCGACGTGGACCACTTCCGATCGTTCAATGAAGAAGAGGGGCACGATGCGGGCGACGAAGTCCTGAAGCTGGTGGCGAACGTCCTGCGGGAGAGTCTTCGCCCTTACGATCTTGCCGCGCGCTATGGAGGTGAGGAGTTCACGCTCATCATGCCCGGAGTCGGGCGAGCGGGGGCGATCGCCGCCGCCGAACGGGTGCGATCTCGGATAGCTTCATTGGAATATATGACTCGGAGCGGTCGGGTCCGGCATATCACCGCGAGTTTTGGCTGTGCGACTTTCCCCCACAATGCGGAAGAACCAGCGAACCTGCTCAAGGCCGCCGACGAAGCTCTTTTCGAGGCCAAGCGCAATGGCCGCAACCGAGTCGAGACCTTTTTGGGACTCTTCGGCGACTTTGGCGAGAATTCGGACGCGGGCGCAGACACGACCGCCGGCCGGGGCCACACGCCGCTGATCGACCTGAACCCTCTGGAATCCATCTTGACGAAGACCGAGCGACTTGAGGCAGCGACGTATCGAGAGAGCCTCGAACACTTGGTGCTGACCCTAGGACGCGAGATGAATCTATCTCGAAACCAAGAGCAACTGTTGCTCGCCTTGGTCCAGATCGCGCCGATCTACTTGCGTTGGAAGCGCGAGAATCGATCGACGAAGCTGAAGAAGCTTTTTGCTTCGCATGAAGCCCGGACGTTGACGCCCAGTTTGCTGAGCTTAGAAGAGCGGTTTGACGGGACCGGGGCTTTGGGCCAAAAAGGGAATCAAATTCCCCTTCTGGGTCGGATTCTTGCGGTGCTCACGGCAATTCAGGTCGAAGCCCCCGGAATCCTTCACGCCGATCCGGGGCGTTTCGATCCCGAGATCATCAGCTTACTCAGCCGGATCGACCTGGCGGCATAAAGAACACTCCCGGGCGCCACCGCTGGCATCCGGGAGCATTCGGAAAACCCACCGAAACGGTTAGGCTTTGCGTCGTCGTCGAGCGAGAGCCAAAGCGCCAGCGCCGAGTGCGATCATCGTGGCCGGCTCGGGGACCGCAGAGTACGAGACGGTGTCGATGCCAATGTAGTCCGAGTTCGCCCCAGCGGGTCCACCACTTGAGACGTTATAGTTGAAGGCGAATCGACCCGAAGTCGGACCGCCGAGGCCACTCAACGTGACCGAATATTGGGTCCAAACATTTGGGTAGCCCGTCGTCGTCAAAGTCGGGTTGACCGAGAGAAGCGTCGTCGTGAAATCGGCGCTGTTGGTGCTCGCGCCGTTCGTGCTCAGTTTCAAGAAGAGCCGGTCCGGATATTGGACAGCGTCAACAGTTCGCGTGTAGAACGAGATGACGTCCCCGTTGTTGAAGGTGCGCACTGGCGACATGAAGAAGTTATTGATCAAGCTGTTGCCGCCGGTGCTGTTGAAGTTCGCGTTCAGTTGTCCAGAACCCGCATGCGGTGCGAAGACAGTATTGGTAAACCAGCCGGTTGATCCAATAAAGGCCGAATCATTGTCCGCATGCCAGGTTCCCGAAGGAAGGACAACGGCGTCGCCACCAGGCGAGTTGCCGTTCGTGTTCCCCGTCAAACCTGGGTCAAAACCTTCATTAAAGCTTTGAGCAAAAGAAAAGGCTGCGCTGGCAACCATCATGGAGAGAAGTAATGCACGTTTCATAACAATATCCTTTCGGTCGAATTTCAGATCCGACACCGATCCAAGGCCTATCTTATCAAGCATTGAGGGAAACCACAAGTTGTTCTCCCCGCAACAATACGTGGTTTTACCTTTCGTCATCCAGAAAACCAGCATTGATGCGCGGCATGGGGTCCGGGGGGTCCGGGGGTTCGGGAGTTCGGGGGTCCGGGTGTATGGTACGTACAGCCAGCGCACCGAACTGACCAAACCTGGGGTCAGGCGAAGGTTGCGCGCATGATCTCCTTTCAACGATGAAAGGGTTCTCCTTGCGCCCTTTTAGAGCTGGGCTCAATGTCGGAACGAAGAACTGGCTAGTTTGTGCGGCAAACAGATTTTCGTTGTGAAGGCCAACCCCCTTAAGACATCTGGATTCCTTATCATCGCCTGAACACATGTCGGCTGAGTGATTGAATTTGGCAGCTTCAGAATTTCATTTTCAGACAGTAGAATTGGCGGCACTCTTAAAAATTGGTAAGACTCCTCTTGTCCAAGCACAAAAGCTGTGTTACTATTAGGATATGAAAAAGCTATTCGCATGCCTGGTTGCCATCCTGGCCGCAGCTCTCTCGCACACCCGGACAAGCTATGTCGATGGTGACTGGCTCATTCAAATCGACTACGAAGGTCAAACCACGCTGAAAGACTGGTATCGCGGCGACGACGGAGGCTGCTACCAACGAACGGAGACTGTCCCTTGGTTACCCAGTGCAGCTCCCTTCCACGGTGTCACGCTTTCTGTCGGAGCAGAGGAGAGCGGGATGTATCAGAATTATGAAGTTTCCGCGACAGCCAGCGGTAAGGCGCGCGTCGCGATGATCCACATCGGCACACAAGTACCTGAAGAGTACATTTATGTTTGGATTAGCTCCCGGGCCACCGCTCTGGGCGCATTCGATGGCGTCTCATGCACGGCTTCAAATGGGCTCGGGTCGAAGTTGGAGATCAACAACTCCAATTCAATCATGAGCGGAGACAGCGATGGCAGGACCTATCGTCGGATGTACGCTCGAAACGGCGTGATCATCTTTGATGTTCCGCTCAGTGCGTCGAGCAAAGCCAACGGAATTTCGCGCTTCGCAAGGGCACAAACTAGCTTCGATCTGATGGTTCAAGTCACCGACCGAGCGGTCGATCTATTCACAAACTTTGATACGAGCTTCCGCCGAGGCCCAGGTGGAGTGCCGATTGCCAACACGAGCAGGAGCGTCAATGAGCCAGTCCAGAGATTTGATATCGGTTTAGACGAGTTTCACCGCAATGAACTCGGAATCTACCATGGTTTCGTGGCCTTCAATGTATCACGCAACCTCTACGGCGGTTGGTCTTCAAACATCGACAATCAATGGTACGAGAGCTACATGGATCGGCATAGGCAAGATGTTGAAGATATCGACTGTAACTTCATCTTTTTTGATCACACGATTCAAGGGATGAAGGACCAGCCCATCATGACTCAAATCAACTATACTGCAACTGATCAACGTTACGAATTTACCGCAAGTGCTGTTGGAAAAGTGTATATCCACTTGCCGCTCGAAAGAACAGGAGAATTCTGGAGAGCGCCTTATCAAGGTCGGTTGGACCAAGTTCTCCCCACAGAGTACCCGTTGCAATACGTTGGGGAAGCCGTCAACGACTCGCCTAGCCAGGCTGTTGCAAACTTTACGATCTCAAGTTCCTTCTCATTCACTGCGACCAGCTCGCTCGCGTTGAGTGTCGGTCTAGAAATTGCGCCCAAAATAGGCACTCTAAACTTCGGCGGCGAAGTCACTTATTCTCTCACTGAAGCAGAGATTAGAACCTTTACGCAAGGAATGAGTGTGACTTTGCCTCCTTTCTCTTCGGTCAGCCTCTATCTCGGTCCGGTGGGCACCGCTGAATTCCCGATTTTTGCTCATTATGGGCGACAAGGGTTCAGCGGTGATTGGAACGTATGGAATATCCGACGAAACAACCTGGGCAGCGCAATGGTGATTCAATGATTCTTACTGCGATCGCTTCAGTGTTGCTTGGCTCGACAAGGCCCGGTGTCAATAGTACATGGCAAGAGCATCGGGCTTTTGTCAGAAGTATGGGAGTTCAAGGCAGGCTAGGAGCTTGCATGAAATATTACTGCGAGCTCGTCTCTGAAAACCCGAAGAACCCGTCCGCATGGATAAGTCTTGCGCGAGCCTTTTCTGCAGGACTCAGATATGGTAATGAAGGCGTTTCGTTGACAAAATATCGAGACATGCTTAACTGTTGTCTGGCGATCAGCAACATGTTTGCAGAGACGAACGATGCAAGCGCGATTATTGCTTCAGACGTGACTCGCTCTCGCCACTTCTGCACAGTCAGACTGTCTGATCTTAAGCCGCCGTTCCGGGTAACCGTCACCTTATTGACTAAAACTCAAGAGATTGAGCGTAGTGAAAAGGCGCTACGCGCGAGTCTCGCGAAGTATCCAAAAGACCCAGAACTCCTCTACAATCAATTCTTCTTGAATGGGCGCAAGTTTGGCGTTCAAGACCGAGAGAAATCTCTTGAGGAGCTGAAGTCGATCTGGGATAGTGGAGGAGACAAGATCATTCCGGAATTGCTCTTAGGAACTATGGCAGCATGGAGCACGGATAGTGCCTTTCGGAAGGAGTGTAAGAGGAAGCTCGAAGCAATCCTACGGAAGGAGCCCAAGAACATGTTTGCCCTGGAGCATATGCGGGTTAACTTTAAAAACAAGATTTGGTAGGAGTGAGCCTACGGGGTAGTTACATGACCGCTCGTAGCTTCACATAGCTCTCCTCGAGACTCTGGGGTAGGACGCGGACCTCGCCGACGGTTGTCATGAAGTTCGTGTCGCCTGACCAGCGGGGGACGATGTGCCAGTGAATGTGGCTCGGGATACCCGCCCCACCCGCGCTCCCCAGGTTCACGCCGATGTTGAATCCGTGAGGGGCGTAGGCCTCCTTGAGCCACCCCACGCAGGACCGCAAGAGCTGATGGATCTCCAGGAGCTCGGGGTCCGAAAGGTCGGCCATCTCGGCGGTGTGCTGATACGGCGCGATCAGCAAATGCCCGTTCGTGTAAGGGTACCGATTCAACATGACAAAGGCATGCTGGCCGCGGAACAAGATCAAGTTCTCGGCGTCGTTGTCTTGGGCCGGGAGATCGACAAAGATACACCCCGGAGCCTCTTTCGATTCGATGTAGCTGAACCGCCACGGAGCCCAGAGTTGATCCGGCATGGGTTCATTCTGACATGCCGATCTGCCAGAATGAAGCATCCATGAGCACCCGCGTTACGCTTTCGCCCGATTCGAATCAGGCCCTCGGCCTCGGTCAATTTGCCCTCGACTTCATGAGTGGAAAGCTCGGGCCTGGTCCGAGCGCGGCCGTCCTTGAAAAGACCCGCCTTTTCCATACCGACAGCGTCGTCTGCGGCCTTTCGGCGCTCGCCCTTCAAACCAATGCCCCGACTCTGCTCCGCCAAGAAGCGCTGGACTACCCCGATGCCGCCGGAGCCACAGTCTTTGGCAGCAGCGTCCGGGTCAAGGCGGAGAAGGCGATTGTGGCGAATTCGGCGGCGGTTCGCGAGTGGGACAGCAACGGCACGAACTTTGGCTATCGCCCCGAGCTGGGACACAAGGCCGGCGAGTTTGGCCACAACGACTTTTATCCGGTGGTGATGGCGGCTTGCCAACAAAAAGGGCTGGACGGCGCGTCCGCGCTCAAGGCGATGGTGCTTCTGGACGAGATTCGAGGACGGCTCGCCGAAGTCTTCAGCCTGAAGAGTTACAAGATCGACCACGTGGTCCACGGGGCCATCGGCAGCGCCGCGACTTATGGCGCACTGATGGGCGCGACCGCGGAGCAGATCGAAAGCGCGATCGGCATGTTTGTCGCCCACTACATACCTTGGCGGGCGATTCGGGCGGGCAAGCAGCTGAGCGATTCCAAAGGCAGCAGCGCCGCGATCTCGACCGAAGCGGCGATCCTTTGTGTCAAGCGGTCGATGGCGGGGTTCATGGGCCCGCGCGACATCTTCCGCAACCCCGAAGCGATTTTCCGATTCTTTGAACCCACGACGCAAGGCGCCGAACGATGGAAAGAGCAAGGCAACAGTCCGTTTGAGCTCGTTCTTTCGCATAGCGGCGACGACTTTGCCGTCATGGGAATGCACTTTAAGCTCGGGCTGTATGAGCACCAATCCGCGGGCGCCCTCCAAGGCATGATCGACCTCGTGGCGGCGAATCCGCACTTGCTGGATGATCCTTCCGGAGCCAAGGTCTCGCGGATCGAAATCGTCGCCTATGAGCCGGCGTTTGGCATCATCGGCAACCCGATGAAGAAAGACCCCAAGACCCGCCAAAGCGCCGACCACTCCATGGCTTACATCGTCGCCACGCTCTTGCGAAAGGCACTCGAATACCGCGCCAAGCACGGGGCTCTCCCCACCGGCGGCGGTGCGAACGATGCGATTTGGAAGGCGCTGATGCTCGATCCTTATGACTACAAAGTCGATGGCCTGGCGATTTATCATCCCGTTTCGCGCGAGCTGATGCAGAAGATCGACTTCACCCACGGCGGGCGATCGTATGACGAAAAATATCCCGAAGGGATTCCGACTTCGCTCAAGATCACCGATGACGCCGGCCACGTTTTCGACTCTGGATTCGTGATGTTCCCGGGCGGTCATGCCGCCAACAAGACCGCCGACTTGCGCGACATCTTGCGGCATAAGTTTGCTCTGCTCGGGTCGCTTTCGGTGGCCGATGGAGTCGATCCCGGCCCGATGATCGACCGGTTGGAGGCCATCGAATCGCTGAGCGCGACCGATCTGGCGGGGCTCTATGACATCGCAATCGCTTCGAGGCTGGGCTACGAGTAGGTTGTGACCGAGCAACGTTTCCGGGTCGGGTCGGTTCCCTATGTCAACGCTTATCCGTTGATTGGGCTGGAGCCCGTAGCTGGGCTCGAAGTCGAATTGGCGGTGCCTTCGCGGCTGCCTGCCTTGCTCGAAACCGGCGCGGTCGATGCGATTTTGGTCTCGAGCTTTTATGCCCTGACCCAGCCTGGGGTTTGCATCGTCGGCGATGTGGCGATCGGGTCGCGCGGGCCCGTGGACAGCGTTCGGCTCTTTAGCAAAGTTCCGTTCGGGGAAATTCGACACTTGGCGCTCGATTCCAGCTCGATGACCAGCAACGCGTTGGCGATGATCTTGTTGCAAAACGTCTATGGCTGCTCGCCCGAAGCGGCTCAGCATCCGCCCGATTTGACCAAGATGCTCGGAGTTGCCGATGCTGCCATCCTCATTGGAGACATCGGCATGACCGAGCCCGGCGACGGGTTGGAAGTCCTTGATCTTGGCGCGGCCTGGACCGATTGGACGGGGCTGCCCTTTGTCTGGGCCGTCTGGACCGGGCGCGAAGGGGTTTCTGCTGAGCTGGGGCGCTTGTTGAATCAGAGTTGGGTCGATTGGCGACGGACTCTCGCGAGCCCCTATGCCAACGACTGGTGGAGCAAGGCCCAGGCTCGATGCGGCTGGCCGATGGAGCGGCTCCAGCAGTATCTGACCTCGACCATGCGTTACGAATTGGATGCCGATGCCAAGGCCGGGCTAAGACGTTTCGCCGAAGAACTTGCATCGTCGAGCGCTTCGCGCACGTATCAGACTCTATGAAGGCCAAACTTCTTTCCGTCCTCCTGCTCGTTCTGGGTTTTGGACTCCTCGCATCCGCGACAGTGGTCGTGACCGGTTGCGGCGAAGCCGCCGAAAGCTCTGAAGACGACGACTAAAGCAATTTAGGACGACCGTCCAAAAACGACGCGAACTGCGGGACGCTTTGAGCGGCGCGGCGGCACTCTAAATTTCTCTTCGCTTCGCGAACAGTGCGCTGCAGCCCACTGGATCTGTCGTCTCGTCCTGTGAAGCCCTAACCCTCGTTCTCCAAAGACTTCGTCGTCCGGCCCCATCGCGCCGTCACCGAAGTCAAGGTACGGGTTGCCGATTCGCTCAGTCAAAACCACAATATCGCGGCGGTCTGATCGACTCGCAAAGGAACATGCCTCGGAAAATCCTTCTGAGGTCATGCAGTTTGAATCTCGAATTCGGGGTGTATAGTCTCCCCATGGCGTTTGAGATCCGAATCTGTCGTCCGCAAGACTCAGCCGGAGTGGTTCGAGCCGTGAAGGCGGTCTACGACGAGTATGGCTTTTCGTGGGACCCCGACGATTATCACGCCGACTTGTATGACCTCGAATCGGCCTTTGCGCCGCCCAGCGCCTGGCTCTGGGTCGCTGAGGAGCAAAATCAGATTCTCGGTTGCGGGGGTCTGGCCGTCTTCGAGAAGGTCCCTGGCGAACCAGACACCGTCGTCGAGCTCGACGGTTACCGCCGCCTCGCGGGGACAGATTGTGAGCTACTGCGGCTCTATGTTCATCCTGAAGCTCGCCGAAAGGGGGTTGGGTCAACAATTTTCCAAGAAGTTCTCCGCCAAGCCGAAGAACTCGGCCGAGAGGCCATGGAGATCTGGAGCGACAAGAGGTTCGTCGACGCCCACCGACTGTATGAACGAGCCGGGGCCCACGTGGTCGGAGATCGAATCTGCGACGACCCCGACGAGAGCCCCGAGTGGGGTTTGGTTCTGCCGCTCGGCGCGAGGCGTTGATCTCGCCAGCGGCAAAGCGCGGCGTCCGGCCAGCACGTCGCCTCCGGGAGTCGGTAATCTTACGAGCAGGATGCGTTGGCCCCAAATTGTTCTCCTCGGATACGGAATTTTCAATATCGCCCTGGGTTTAGAGGCGTTTCTCGCCAAAGGCAGCATGCCGTCGCTCATCGGCGGTGTCGGGGCGGGCGTGCTCGTTCTGGTCGCCTTTGGCCTGACCTTCAAAGCCCCCCGATGGGGCTATATCATGGGTACCTTGATCGCTTTGGGCCTGGCCGGGCGGTTTTTGCCGATGTTTTTCAAAGACTCCAGCAACGTCTATCCGGCCCTGGTGATCGGCGGCGTTTCGGTTTTGGTCGTGTTACTGCTCGTCGGGGCCCACTTTGCCGCACGCAAGCACAGTCAAAGCGCATCTGGGACTAGCTGATTCGCGAGAAGAGGCTGATTTCGTAAGGCGACTTGGCGGGCAAGGAGGCCTGGAAAGACCTAAGGTCGGACCAGATTGCGAGCCCAAAGACCTCCTCGGGAAGCTTCGAGTTCGGGCCAAAGCACGACCCTTTGAACCCGGGAATCACGTGGAGGCTCTCGAAGATCACGTCAAGTTCGTCCATCAGCTCGTGCCCGTAGCCTGAGTTCGCGTTCCGGATGCTCATGCTGAGGAGTCCGCCGAGTTCGATGTCATTGGGCTGAACTCCGTACTGCCGAGCAACGCGGATGCGGCGCGTGTCGGGCACGGTCTGAAGATCGGTGATGCCCCGGTCCATGATCTCTTCGTCGGCGAGCTTGGTCCAAGCCTGATCCGCGACCGATTCATCGTCGAACTGGGTCAAGATCATAAAGTGCTCGGGGAGATCGAGGTGACGCCAAAGAGTCGAGCCCCGAAATCCCGGGAGCCGCTCGATCGACCGCCGAATCTGATCGAGAAACGAAAAGAGGTTCTCCTCGAACTCGGGCAAGACCAGCATTTGCGAACATGAGATCACTTTTGGCATCGTGCCCCCTAGTCTAACTCAAGAAACCCAGGGTTCGGGCCTGAGGACCCGAAAGAACTGGTCCGAAAATCCTCGTAATGCTGCTGGGTTGGGCGAATGAGGTCCCGTGGAATCAACGATTCGGAAGGGCCGCTGACCAGCGGTGGAAACGGAGGAAATGCGTACCATGAACCTTAAGCGGAAGAGTCGAGGCTTTACCCTCGTCGAAATCATGATCGTTGTCTTGATCATCGGCATCTTGCTGGCGATCGCTGTCCCGAACTTCATTCGAGCCCGAGAAAGCAGCCGAGCGAAGACTTGTGTGGCCAACCTGCGCCAAATCGAAGCGGCGAAAGAGCAATGGGCCATGGAAGAGAAGAAGGGCGCGACCGACACCCCGGCTGAAGCCGACCTGGCTGGCGCGGATAAGTATCTGAAGGCCTGGCCGACCTGCCCGAGCGGAGGCAACTACGACGAAATCGGTGATGTCGCCACCCCGCCTCAATGCTCGATCGGCGGTACTCACTCGCTCAACTAATCCGACCAGTTGGTCAGCGAAACCGATGCCCTCAGGCTACTCGCCTGGGGGCATTCTCTTTGCCCGTAGTTTCCGGTGAAACTACCGGGCGAGCTTGGGCCGAGATTGCGGAACTCCCCTCCTGAGGAGTGTTCTTCATGCAGCCCCGAACCCGACGCCGCCGCGGTTTTACGATGATCGAGGTCTTGTTCGCCATCTTTCTGGCGGGCCTCTGCGCGGCTGTTCTTGCCGCGTCGATGCCGATTGCGACGATCAGTCGCACCAAAGCCGACTATCGAAACAAAGCGACCAGCCTCGCTCAGAAGCAGCTCGAAGCCATCAAAGCGCTGGGGTATGCCAACGTCACTTCGACTCAGCTGATGGCTTACGGGCTCATCGACAACCTAACGCCAGTGGCAACGAACACCTTCCAATGGTCGAACGTCGATTCCGCCCTGCAAGATAGCGTTGGCACCTCGCTGCCCAGCGGAACCGCCACGATTCTTGTCGATCAGCCGGACCTCGACCTCAGGCGGGTCGTGGTGACTGTCTCCTGGAAAGAAAAAGGGCAAACCAAGAGCATCCAGCTCGGAGCCCTTGTTGCGAATCTATGAAGCGATCCACTCCCAAGCGAAAAAAGCAGCGCGGCGCAACCCTGACCGAGGTTGTGATGGCCGCGGCCTTGTCAGCCCTTGCAATGGCCGGGGCCACGGCGGCCTTCATGAGCGGGATGAAGTCGTGGGCGACCGGCCAAGGCAAGATCAATGCCGACATGGAGGCCCAGCAAACGATTCGAACGATCACCGCCGAGCTGCGAGAAGCCATGTCGGTGGTGGTGGATGCCAACGGTATGGGCGTGACCTATCGCCTGCCCCAAAAGACATCGGGGGGAGCGTTCGTGGTTCCCGCAACTTGGGACGGAGTCGTCCGAAGAATCGAGCTCTCAAATGGCAAACTCTGTATTCTTGAAAACGGCAAATCTCGGGTGATTGCTCGCGACATCATCTCCAGCGATCCGCAACGAAACAACCAGAATTATTCCATCTTCACCGCCGGCCCCGGGGCAATCACTCGTGAGATCGATGTGATGATTGTCAGCCGTACTGCGAGCTACCAAAACAAAACGACGTTCAGTCGAGTCCGAGAAACACTCTTTCTTCGGAACATTCCTTCCCTGTCGCGATGAGAGAACCCTTAGATCAGATGAAACCAAAGATGCTCAGAGCCAAAAAGAAACAGCGTGGATCTGCATTGGTGACAACATTCATCTTGGTCTCCTTGTTGTCGGTGGCGGCCGTGACTTATGTCAGTAGCTCGACGCAAACAGTTGTCCTTTCGAATCGTCGTACGATGGAAGTTCAGGCGACCAGCCTTTGTGAATCCGGCGTGCAGATGGTCTTGAGAAATCTCTGGCGTCCTTTCAAGGTCTCTCAGAATTTCGATAGTATGGATAGCTTGTGCGCGGGAGCCTCGGTCAATTCCCCGAAATCCAGCTTAGCTGGTGGATTCGACGGAATCGGTCGATACTCGGCGGGAGTCATCGGGATTTCGACTCCGGGTGGTAACAACTTTGCCCGAATGGTGACGATTCGATCCGTCGGTTGGCTGGATCGGAATGGTAATGCTCAACTCGATTCGGGAGAGTACATGAAGACGGTGGATGTGGTCGCTCAATTCGAGCTGACAAGAAGTCAGATTTTTGACTACACTTACTTCATTAACAACTATGGCTGGATGGAAGGATTCCGCCCGGACTGGCTCATTGTCAATGGAGACATGCGAGCGAACGGTAATTTCGAATTCAAGCGAAATGGTACCGATAACACGACCGGCTCAGGCACTTCAAACGGCTCGATTATTGCTGCCATGAATGAGAAGTTGGTTCCCAAGGCAGACGGCCTCATCATGTTTGAAGGTTCAACCCAAAGCGTCGCCCCCGTGAAGTGGACGCAATCCTCCTATAATACGAATGCCAGTAGCCAAGCGTTTTGGCGACAAGGGTACGATCCGGCCGTGCATGGTGCCCGCGGGTCTGCGACCTATGAGCAGTGGCGAGATTACATTTTTGACGCCGAAGGCGGGATTCTGAATAATCGACCCTATGGAAGTTACCTCGCTGACTCAAACGGGTATCGAAGATGGACTCGCGGGTCTCTTTCGGAAACGCCGAACATTACAACCTTTGATACCAGTCCCACACAAGAAGTCATCATGCCGGATCTGAGTAATTTGTCGTACTATACGAACTTAAGTCAGACGTACGTGAACACGAAGGCGACTTATGCCGACGGCACTCCGAATCCGAATTTCAATCAAGGTGCCTGGCTCGAAATCTGGGATACCACTCTCAATGCCGGGGCGGGGGGGTATCGACGAATTTCGACCAATGGAGTGGTTTCCGGTTCAGCGATCTTAGTCGGAACTTCGACTCGTCCGATTCGCATTCATGGACCGGTGACCTTCACCGAAGATGTGGTGATCAAAGGGACCATCAGTGGTCAAGGCACAATCTACACGGGGCGCAACGTTCACATTGTCGGAAACATCCAGTACCAGAATACGCCGGACTTTCGTCGGACCGGGGGCCGCACGACGTTTAGTCAAATCGAGAACTTTAACGAAAAGCGCGACTTCCTCGGTCTGGCCGCTCGCGGGTCGGTCATCATGGGAAACACAAACAGCTTCGGGGCCTACCCGCTCAACTACATGACGCCACCCTTTACCAAGCCGCGGTACGACGAGCAGGGCAACCTGATTCCGGCCTACGACGCCATGGTCCAAGATGGCACCCGGTCGGACGGCTCCATCCGCCGACGATTCATGCCGACTTTCAGTAACGCCCAGATCGCCGCGGTCGCCGACACCGGGGTGAATCGGGTCGATGCCATTCTGTACTCCAACTTTGTCGGCGGCGGAAATGTCGGAACGGCGGGGGGTGGCTTCACTCTGAACGGAACGATCATTTGCCGCGACGAATCGATTGTCGCGTGGTCGGTCCCGATTCGAATGAACTACGACCACCGGATTCGCGAGCGGGGAGTTCAGAAGACCCCTCTCATCGATCTTCAGCTCCCTCGAAGCCCAACGATGCTCCGCAGTACCTGGCAAGATCGCGGATTCAAGGTCGTGCCTTAAGTCGAGTCTCGCCCGGCCCAAGAACCCATGGCTTCCCAGCCGAGAAGCAGCAAGCAAGCGATGCCGAGGACCCACCCTCGGCATTTTTACTAGTTTCCCGTCACTTCCTGTAAGAATTGTTAACCGTCTGTCCCCTTTTTCTTGTAAACTGGGCGTAGCGATAAGGCCTGTACTCGCTTGCGCAAAGGGGTTTTCTAATTCCGGGCAGCCTTGTCGACTCCCATATTCTCAAGTATCAAGAGAGAGGAAAGGCAATGCAATACAACAAGATCTCGCTCCGCTCGGTCGCCATGGCGGCCGCCATCGGGGCAGCACTCGTCGCACAAGCCCAGACGTGGAATAACGCTCCGAACGGCAACTGGAGCAACGCGGCAAACTGGCTCGGTGGCGTCCCGCTCCCGGGCGCTGACCTCACGTTCTTCCGCGTGGGCGGCATCAGCGCTATCACCGCTTCGAACGACCTCGGCAACCCGTTTGCGGTCCGAAGCATCACCTTCAACAGCTTGGCTGGTACCGGCCAAAGCCTCGGCGTGAATAACGTCGTCGGCAACAACATCGTCTTCACCGGCAGCAACCCGTTCATGACGATGACCGGCACCGGTTTCGGCTTCTTTGGTGGAACCGCTCAACTCGATGGACCGCTGGCTGTCTCGAATAGCTCGGTTGGCGGCCTTCAACTGGGTGCCAACATCCTTTCGAACGGCACCAATCCGGGCTCGATCGTCTTCTCGGGCACTCCGGCCACGTTCAACGGCTCGGCGATGATCCTGGGGAACACGGGTGCGACGACTCAATCGACCTTTACCGGCGGCGCGACGCTCAACAGCGGCAACCTGCTTCTCATTGGCGCCGCTTCGCCGACGGTCTCGACGCCGTTTGGAACGGGGACTCTCACCATTAACGGAGGAACGGTTCGGACCGGCGGCGCGTTCATTTTGGGCAACCAGATTGTCGCGAACTCCGATTTCGTTTACTCAGGCTCCACAGTCTTGACGCTGAACGCCAACTCGAGCCTCAGCGGACAAGGCGGTCTGCGAATCCGCTCGTTCGGCGGCGGTATGACGATCCAAAGCGCCTCGACGCTCAACGGCAACGTTCAAATCGACATGCCTCCGGTGGCAGCTTCTTCTGCAACTGCGGGCACTCTTACGCTCGATGGCGCAAACGGCCAAATGCAGAACGTTCAAAGCTTCACGGTCCGGGATGGCGGTAGTTTCATTCTTGCCAACAACGGAACTGGGGTTCTGAACACTTCGCGGATCAACGCCAACGCCACCGTCAACCTGCGCGGCGGCGAATTCCGAACGAACGGTCAAGCCGGAACAACCGGGTCGGCCTTCACCCAAAACTTTGGCACCCTGAACCTTGAAGGCGGCGCGAACGCGCTTGCAGTCAGCGTTACTTCTGGAACGCCCAACGTCACCGTCGCAGCTCAAAACGCAACTCGAAACGATCGCGGCACCCTCTTGGTCCGCGCTTCGAACCTGGGTTCGACGGCAACGACGGGCGTGGGACGAGTCGCTCTCCCGGGCTTCGTTGGTAGCCTGGTCGGTGGCGGCGGCGGTGCCGGAACGCAAAACGTTTCGATCTTGCCGTTTGCGATCGGCGACACCTCAGTCTCCGGAGCTGGTTCGGGCTTCATCACGATGGATGGAGGCGGAAATGTTCGACTGCTGACGGCAACCGAGTATCAATCGAACTCGTTCGCAGGAACTGACCGAAACGTCACCATTGGCGCGCCAACCGCCGCTGCGGGTGACACCGTAAATGCTGTCCGGATTACCGGCGGCGGCGTCACCGGCGGTACGCTCAACGTCACGAGCGGATTGGTCCTTAACCAAACGACGACCACAAGCAGTGGTAGTTTTGCCTTCGGTGCCAATGAGGGCGTGCTCTACACAACCTCGGCCTTGAACCATTCCGGCGTCCTGACCGGGACCAACGGCGTGACGAAAGCTGGAACCGCGAATTATAACGCTCGCGGCGATAACAGCGGCCTGACCGGTACCCTGACGATCAACCAAGGTTTCGTCAACTTTGTCAACCCGAACAGCATTCCGGGAACCGGCACGATCAACTCGAGCCACGCGTTCGGTGCGTCCAACACGTCGTTTTCAGGCGGCTCTGGTCTGCAATATGACTTGAGCGCAACTGGGCCGGTCACTGTCAATCGCGACGTCAACATCAAGAAGGGCATGTTCCAACTGAACAATGGTGCCACTGGATTTGACTTCACGATGGCCGGAAACATCTCGGGCGACGGCGGCTTGACCGTGAACGGTTCGTTTAGCTCCCACGCTGGCTTTATGAAACTGACCGGCAACAACACCTTCACCGGCGGCATCAAGCACTGGGGAAGCAACCTCGAAATCTCGAGCGATGCCAACCTCGGCAACGGCGGCGCGATGGATCTGAACGTTGGCTCGTCCGCAGGTCTGCGACTTGCTGGAAACTGGACGACGACCCGGAACATCAACCAATCGGGCGCGTACTTGATGAACACCAACGGCTTCAACGCTCAGTGGAATGGTGTTTTCACCTCCAACAGCGCGACTGGCCAGTGGTTCAGTGCAGGCACGTTCGTGAAGACCGGTGCCGGTGACCTTCAAATCACCAACGATTCGAGTGCGAACTCTGCGATTTCGGTTCGTGGCGACACGAGCACTGGCGTCGGCACGACGACGGGTGGATCGCTCACCGTGATGGGCATCGCTCCGGGCCTGAACATCACCTTGGGTGGAACGGCTGGCGGCGGAAAGCTTCGCGGTAACGGAACGGTTGGTACCTTGACCTACGCCACCAACGGGAACGGTGTGGTCGCTCCGGGCACCAGCGTCGGAACCTTGACGGCAACAACCGTCAGCATGGTCAACTTGGCCAAGTACGAGTACGAGCTGGGCAACCCGCTCGCCAGCGACTTGCTCCGAGTTCGAGCCACCTTCAACACGGCCTCCCCGACGGACGTCATCAACTACGACATGTACGCTCTGAGCGGAATCGCCGTGGGCAACGTCTACACCTTGGCGACGTTCGCTTCGACGAACACCCTGTTGAACCAATTCGCGTCGGCATGGCCCACCGATCCGGGCTTCGCGGGCGTCTTCGAGTGGGATAACCCCACCTCGCCAACCGCCCTGCGATACCGCATCACCGCGGTGCCTGAGCCGGGCACGATGCTGGCTCTCGGTCTTGGTCTGGCCGCTCTGGCCCGACGCCGCCGAGCAAAGAAGAGCAGCTAAGCTCTCCGACAGCTCGCGACGAGGGTCCTGGGGACGAGAGTTCCCGGGACCCTCTCTTTTTTTGTCCGGCCGCGAGGGCCTCCTCGAATGCTGGCCGAACAAGGGACGGCCTCGCCGATCTATCCCGGTCGACAACGAAGCTTGAGACCGGGAGCGTCCACACTGGCTCGAAAAAATGAGCTCGTCGAGTGCGGCCGCGATGCTGGCGGTCCGACCGGCCGGACCCTACTCTCTATCGTTTTTCGAACGATTGCGCTTGGCGGCGAGGAGGCTGTCCGAGGCGGAGCGGCCCGTTGGGGGGGCTTGTGGGTTTGATTGCGGGGGCTCAGGCTTCTTGGCTTCCTCGCCCGGCGTGATCGTGACTGATTCGGATCGCTTGGCTGCTCTTGCCTTGGCGCCCTGCAGGCGATCGATGTTTGAAGCGACCGGAGTCTCCACCTTTCGGCCTCGCAGGGCAACGAGCGCTTTCAGGAAGATCTCTTTGAGCGGCAACGCGATCCGGCGGACCGCAATGTCGAGGGGCAATGCGAAAATCGCGAACATCAAGAACCACGCCCAGACGGGCTGAATTGTCGAGCCAGGATTCGCAACCGGGCGAAAGGCTTCGCTCGGCGATCTTAAGGACTTTCCGTTCGTCGACTTTACTAATTCTTGCAAAAGATTCGAGTTCGGCTTCGACGTTCGGTATTCGGGAGGATACGCAAAACTGAGCCCGCTCGAACTGACTTTTGCCTCTGCTCCAGTGCCCTCGACCACCGTCACAATATACGAGCCCAAAAGGTCTGCCTCAAAGGCAGCGGTAAATTTCCCAGGACCTGTTTGGGTCAATTGAAGTTCCTTCGAATTGCCGTCAGGAAACGACACCCTTGCGGCCGTCGGCGCGATATTGACGGGATTTCCCGCCGCATCAGCGCCGGTGATCTCAACAAAGCCCTTGCCGCCTTCAGAAGAAGTCTGAGTCACATAACGATTTGCGGAAGTTTTGCGCGAAATAGACCGCACCGATTGCGCCCAAAAACGACCATATCCTTCCCAAGAAACCCAACGCTGAGCCCAGCGAGGCTGAGCGTCCGAAGTGACCGCTAAACTGGTCCCTAAGCCAGCTTGGATCGTCGCCAATAAGGGGTCGTCCTTATGAGTCTTCATGCCCACTCGCGAGAGTGGCTTAAAGTCGCTCAGGCAGTATCCAAAAAGCGGGGGCGTCGAGTCGATACCTTTGATCGCTTCATCCCCCACGATGAGCTTGGGCAAAAAGACCCCTTCTTCGATTGCGGATCGACTCATAATCGCTGCGTCTTGAGTAAAGATTGCGGGCAATTGTGAGGCTTTTTTGGCCAAATAGAACCGCCCACCGCCGATAGCGGCGAGTTGCTTCAAATCAGGAACAAATTGACCGTCTCCGATCGAAACACAAGTCGTAGTGATCTTCTGCAAGCGCATGCGAGCGACTTGCGCTCTAGCTCCCTCTAAGGAATCGCAATCTGCACCATCTGCCAAAAGAATCAAGTGCCTGACTTTGGTTGTCTCTTTAGCCAGCTCTTTCTCGGCAAAAACCAACGAAGGCATGATGTAAATTCCGCCCCCTCCGACCGCGAGTTTTCGGACTTGTGAGATCACCCTTTGCTTGTTGGTGAGGAGTTGAATTGGAGCAACGAATTCGATGGCATCGGTCGAAACAGCCACTCCCGCGCGATCGAGAGGAGAGAGCATCGTGATGGTCTGCTCGGCGGCTTTTGCAGCGAGCCGAACTTTTGGTTGACCGTCTTCGATCATGCCCATCGAACCCGACATGTCGGCGACGATCAAGATGGTCGCTGATGGAAAAGTCTTTCGCTGCCGAATGTTGAGATCGACGGCGAGGATGTCGGCAAGGGGAGTGCCATAATAGCCTCCGGGCAAGAAGCTGTTCTCGCCCCCGATCATGGCAAAACCGATGCCCGAATTCCGAACGCTCGAAGCCAGGAGCTGCATTTGCGCGGGAAGCATCGAAGCCGCGTTGATGTCGTTCAGGATGACCGCGTCATAAACTTGAAAGTCTTCAGGTTTGACGGGCACCGATCCAGGTCCGCCTAAATCGACGACAATTTCTTGAGCCCTGAGCGCCTTGACGAATGCGATTTGTTTGATGTCTTGTTGCAAGACGAGGATTCGGGGCCGCCCCCGAACGGCGACGAATCCCATTCCGACGTTGTTGCGAATGTCGGCATCTTGTTCGGTCTTGATCGACGCGCGATATCGGAAGAACCCCGGTTCACTCAGCTTGTCGCTCATGACCAGTGTGTTGCGTCCGGGGGTGAGCGAAACGCGCATCTTGCGCAGCGGCATCCCGTTTCGATCAAGCGTGATCTCTCCGGTCGCGGCTTGGGTCGCATCGACCTGAATGCGGATATCGAACGGCTGACCGATGCGCTGATCGCTCGGCAAATCGATCCCCGAGACCAGAACCTCGCTGCGCGACTTGCTCTCGATAAACGGCAAGGTATTGATCTCGACGCCGTCGGTCGCGGCCATCAGAGCAGCCTCCGCCACGTCGCCTTGAGTCTCATTCCCATCTGACAGAAGGACGATTCGCTTGGCTTTGCCCGGAGGGAAGCTCGCCAGAGCCAGGCGCACCGCCGATGCCAAGTCGCTGCCGGAGGGATCGATCACCGAAAGCACCCGATCCAGCGAGCGCAGGGCCCCGGGGGCGACTTCCATCGCCGCTTCTTTGCCAAAGACGATGATCGATGCTTGGTCCCCGGGGGCCAGCGACTGGAGCGCCTCATTGACTTTCTGAAGTTGAATGCGTTGGTCAAAGTCGGAGACGCTCTCCGAGCGGTCCAAGAGAAAGATCGTGCAGAGACCCGCATTCGGGCGCTTCAGTTCAGGACCTGCGAGAGCCAGCACGAGACTGGTCACAACGAGTCCGCGCAGAACAAGAGCCAAGAGTTTCCTGGATTTCGCCATCCCACCGACCGCTCTCCAAGACCGAATCAACAGGCCCAAAAGGGGGAACAGCAGGAGCAACACCCAAGGTTGCGAAAAGTGGATCACGACTTCCTCGCAAAAAGCCACCACTCGAAGGCGAGAATCAGGAGGGCAAGGCCAGCAAAATAGGGCCAAAGATCGGCGAGGCTCCAGATGGAAGAAAGCTGGGAGACGGGTGCCGAACCGAGAGTGACGCTATCCCGAGGCTTGATGTTGGACTCATTCTCCGAGCGCAGTTGGACATAGAGCTTGCGCGGAGTGGGGTACTGCAAGGTGTAGGTGCCGACCTCGGCGAGTCGCCTCAAAACGAATCGACCGTTGGTTGCTTCGAGGCGCTGCTTGCCCTGCGGCGAGAGAATCGTCAATTCGTCGAGGCCCTCGGCTTCCAAGCTCAAGGTTCGGCCCGAGTCGGCCGCCAAAACGCCCGAGAGCCTGCCCGCGGGAAAGAGCCAATCCAGAGCAGTGCCCACCAGGACGGGGAAAGCGGGTTGGAGCGGAAGATCCGACTTCAACGGATCGATCGCCACATAGAGCGACGGGATTTTGCCTTTGCTTCCCACGACCAAAGGCAAGTTGCCCGACTGGATAAAGGTCGTCTCGCCGGGTTTGGGCTGATAGCTCACGGCTTCGGCAGCGAAGCCCCCGCCTAAGTCCACGTCGGCAAAGGATCCTTCGCCGCGAGCTTCGACCAAGGCCGGGTTGCGAACAATCTTGCCGGGTCTAGCCTTCCCAAAGGACAAGATCGCCTTGGCTTGAACGGGCTGCTCGGGAACCCCATCAAAGACCACCAGATCGTAAGCGCCATCCCGCGCAGAAGTCGGCAGGCTGGGCGACTTGTCGAGGACGAGCCTGGGGTCGAGCGACAAGGCCCGCTCCAAAAAGAGGTTGCCCGGAGAGACCAGGAGCGCCTTGATCTGGGCGGCCCCGCCCGCCAAGCAGACCGCGTAGTTGTCGGCGGCAAGGTCGTCAGCGACGTCCAGCTTGGCTTCGATGACTTCAGCTTGCTTGGGCGCGAGGAGAGTCTTGCCATAGGTCTTGCCCCCTCCCACACTAAAGTTGAAGGCATTGAGCACCTTCCCGTCGGCGTAGAGGGTCAGGCTCGCTTTCTGGGCATCCAGGCCGTAGTTCTTGACGCCGAAATACACGTAGCCTTGATCGACTCCGAGGGCTTGGATCGCGACGTTGCTTTGTCGGGTGCCCATCGACCGAAACTCAACTTTTGCTTTTCCAGCGCCGAAGTTGGTGACCTCCGGAAACACGCCATCGGAAATCAGAATGATTCGCGCTCCCGCGATCTTCCCGGCGATGGCCCCCGCAAGTCGCATCGCCTCGCCGATATCGCTCTCGGCGTCGGTCCCTTCGGCAGAATTGACCGCTCGCCGCAACGCGGCCGCATCATTGCCGAGTGAATAGGCCACCCTGGGGACGGGCCCCGCGAGCACCACCGCCATTCGGTCGGCGGGCTTTTTCGAGTTGATGAGCGCCTGCGCTTCGGACTGGGCGACCGCAAATCGCGACGGCTGGACGTCGGTGGCCTTCATGCTCGCCGAGGCGTCAAGGACGATGACCGTCACCTCTCCGGTGAGTCCTTCGCGTCGACATTGGGGCTGAGCGAGGCCCACAACCAGCGCCGTCAGAATGAGCAACTGCAACACCATCAGCCAGTTGAACCGGAGTCGCTGGAAGAGGGCGTTTGCGCGAATCTCGTAGGTCATCGCTGGCCACAAAAACGTCGCCGGCACCTTGAGATCGCGACGACGCATCTTGAGCAGATACAACAAGACGATTCCCCCGCCCAAGATGGGGAGCAGCCAAAGCACCGAACTGGCGGCGAAGCTCAACCTTCGATCCACCCTTGCCGCATGAGCTTCTCTTTCAGAATTCCGATCAGCGGCTCGTTGTTCTGCACTCGGACATAGCCGCCGCCGATGCGCTTGGCTGCGGTCTCGATGGTCGCGCAATGCTCACGAAGATTCTTTTTGTATTCGATGAGGGCGTCCCGGTTGGCCGTGACTTCCACCGAAGAGCCCGACTCGGCGTCGATCAGACGCAAATCGCCTTCCAGGTCAGGATCGACCTCCACATCGGCCAAAACCTGGACGACCCAGACCTCCATGCGCAACCCCGCCCAAGACTGGAGTGCCTGGGCGAAGGCGGGATCCATCCCATCGGTGATCAATATGGCCAATCCGGGCTTGGGCATCACTCGGGCAAACGCCCGCAAACCTTCGGACAGACCGAGCGACGAGGGCAGAGGATTCTCAAGCCAATCCTGAAATCGGCGAGCGGAGGATCGGGCGCGCAAGATCGTGTGCGATTCGCCCGTCGAGCCGACCCACCGAGGCCGCAGAGCGTCCCCTGTGTTGAGGGCGGCAAGCCCGAGAACGGTCGCGAGCTTCTGGGCCGTCTCCAGCTTCGTGGGGCTCCCAAAATCCATGCTCGGCGAAGCATCCAGAAGTAGGTAAACGTTGAGGTCCTCTTCGTCGCGATACGTCCGAATGACCGGAGAGTTCAAGCGCGCCAGGACATTCCAATCCATATGCCGCAGGTCATCCCCTTCTGAGTAGCTCCGAAAGTCCTCAAACTCGATGCTTGTGCCTTTCTTTGCCGAAATTCGCTCGCCCCGGGCGGAACCCGAACGCGCCCACCGAGCACGGAGCTTGAGGCCTTCGACAAAGCCAAGGTCGTGGGGCTGAAGAAGCGAGCGAGGGACAGGTCTCATTTCAGATTCGCACAGGATCGCGATCCGCCGTATCGATCGCTTGGACCAAACCTTCAATGACCTGATCGGCATCGACTCGGTCTGCGGCGGCTTCAAAATTAAGCAAGAGTCGATGACGCAAAACCGTTTTGGCCGATGCACGAATGTCATCTCTTGCCACGTTGAATCGACCCGCCAAAAGCGCCCGAACTCGACCGGACGAAACAAGCGCTTGAGCGCCTCGGGGAGATGAGCCGAAGCGCACATAGCGGCGCACGACATCGGGGGCCTCAGGGGAATCCGGATGGGACGCGAGGACGAACGACAAGGCGTAATCCAAAACAGGCTGAGCCATCGGAACTTGGCGCACCATCGAGCGCATCTTCAGAACGGCATGACCATCGGCAACGGCCTGGGGCTCTGCCTCCTTTTCACCCGTCGTCATCAAGACAATCTTGCTGAGTTCAGATCGATTCGGCGAGCCGACCAGAACTTTGAACATAAACCGATCGAGCTGCGCCTCAGGCAGCGGATAAGTTCCTTCTTGTTCAATCGGATTTTGCGTCGCCATCACGAGAAAAGGTTCGAGCAGAGGATACGTTGTTCCGCCGACAGTAATCGCATGCTCTTGCATCGCCTCGAGCATCGCAGATTGCGTTTTGGGGGTCGCCCGATTGATCTCATCGGCGAGGATAACGTTGGCAAAAAGTGGTCCTCGTCGGAACTCGAACTGACCGGACTGATAGACGTTGGTCCCAGTGATATCCGCCGGCATCAGATCTGGCGTGAATTGAATCCGGGAGAACTGCAAATTGAGAGCTTTCGCCAGAGCATGAACAAGTCGCGTTTTGCCGAGTCCGGGCATACCCTCCAACAACACATGGCCATTCGAAGCGAGCCCGATCAGGACGGCTTCGACGACTTCCTCTTGGCCGACAATCGCCTTGCGAATCTCGCTTTGCAAAGCGTGATAAGTTTGCGTGAACCACTGAACTTCTTCTCGAGCTTCCATTACTTTTTCTCTCCTGAAAGACTATTGAAATAGTCGCGCACTCGACCTTCGTGCTTCTTGGGAATCTTTCCGTTGCGGAGCGCGCTTTCCGCTTGTTGCTTATACTGAGGAAGGACTTTGGAAAAAGGCACTTTGCTTCTTTCTCCCAATGCGCTCGGCCCGCGGACTTCGACGTACGTTTCGGGGCCTTCCTCTCGGCGCTCACCCCTCACGGCCTTGAGGTCCGGTCTGGACTGGATATCCTGTTCGTCTTTGTTCAGCGGCAGGACTTGAGTGTCGCGAAAAAGATTGTCTTGACCTGGTCCACTGGCGCCTGGAATGGGCATCCCCATGCTCAGGCACATGCCCTCGCATTGTCCCGCTTCTTTCATATTTTCGAGAGCCTCTTTCATCGCTTCGAGAAACGCCTTCATCTCTTCATCATCTTTCAATCGCTCGGCCAGTTCTTCGAGCATTTCTTGCATCTCTTCGATCTGCTCTTTCGTGAGATTCTTTTGTTCACCTTTCTTGGCTTCGCTGATCTGCTTTTGCATTTTTTGCATCAGCTTTTGGATCTCCGCCCACTCCTTGCTTTCCTGCATGCGCTTCATCATGTCCTGGACGGCTTGACTGAGTTCGATCTGTTGGAGTTGCCGATTCAAATCAGCGACTTGCGATTCGATTTGCTTTCGCTCTTGTTCGGACATCGACTGACCTTGTCCATTTTTGCCAGATTGAAGTTGAGATTCCAGTTTCTGCAGATCCGCCTGGCCCTGCTTCGCCATCTGTTCCAGCTCTTCGCGCGATTGGGCCCTCATCTGCTCATCGAGCGGTTCTTGAATCCCGGTCTCGGCCCGTGCTTGCGCTTCGGCTTTTTCCATCAAGGCTTGTTCGGCGATTTTGGTTTGTTCTTCAGCTTGGTCGAGGTTCTTGTTCGCGAGCTCTCTGCTCTGCTCATTCAGTTCGTTCATCTTGGCAAGCGCCTCCGCTTTGGGAACGCGCTTTTTCTGCAATTCAAGGCTGAGCTTTTGAAACTCCTTGGCGAGCTGTTGCACTTCGGGGTCAATTTTCTCCTCTTCTGCCACTGGCTTGGCCACGCGCTCGATCTGCTCGCCGATCTTGGCGAGGTCTTCTCGCTCCATCTTTTCCCCTTTCGGAATCAGGACTCCCGAGTTCCCGAGCAGAAACAAGCTCGCGGTCGCGATCACAAGCACCAGGCCGAGGCCATGCCAGCGAGTCAGCCGGATCGGATAGAGATGTCCGGGCTTGAGTGCGTCCAACTTCGCGTGCGCATCGCGCTCTTGGAGTTCCCAAAGCGCCGTCGCCTCATGGTCTTCGGACATTGTCGTGACGCGATCAGCGAGGTTGGCGCGTCGATCAATGCTTTGGGCAAGGTCGCCTAAAGACGTCCTTTGCAAAAGCCCCAAGAGGGCACCTAGAACAGCTCCAAGAATCGGCAACAGGACTAAAATCCAGACCGAGACATACTGCACGCGCCAGAAGTCCAGGGCCCCCAAGATGAGGGTGACGCCTGCAGCTAGGCAAAGGCCCCAAGAGGCCATTTTCCATGCCTTCGCGAGCAAAACTCGTCTTCGAAAGCGGCTTAAGAAGTTAGGCGACTGTTTCAATGTTTCTTTCCTTGCGAGGCGTTCGGCTACAGAGTCTTAATACGATTCCGACGACGGCTGCGGCGACCCCATACTTCAAAAAGCCATCGTGATCCGCAATGACTGGTCCGGAGATAAAGGAGAAGGTGTAGAGAGGATTCGTGCGCCTATCTGAGGTCATGGCTACGGCGATGACCACGGCCAATTCACATAGCAGGACCACAAAAAATGGAATCACGCGGGCAAACTTGAGATCCGCCGCGTAGCAGCTCGTGAGCTGCGTGAGGCCCCACCACAAAGTTGCATAGCCCGCGCAGAAAACAAGGATGCCCATTGAAGTTGCAGTCAAGGGAATTCCGACAAGAAGCCCGACTCCCATCGCCGAGAAGTTCCCAACCAGGATCAGAAGGATCGCAAAAGGTAAACCACCGCTGGGAGTGCCCCGGAATATCTGACGGAGACGAAAATCGCCGTCGTACTGAAACCTCTTGGGCGCATTCCAATTCCAGGCGAAGAGATTGGCCAAAAGCGGTGAGAGGCAGAGGAAGGCTATATAGAAACAGAAATTAGATTCATTGGTCAGAGACGAGCGAGAACCGACGCGACTCCCGACCGCGTAGATCGCGGCCGAAAAGCTTCCGACGAGAACGGCATTCACAAGCAATCGAGTTCGAAATCGGAGCGTTTCTTTCGCCCCGTAGGCCCCGAGAGCCGAACCGGCTCCTGCCAAAAAGAGGTCGGCTAACAAGAGGCAAACCCCCACCGCGAGAATCCAGTTCGGCACAGCGTAGTCCAAAATCGTGGTGTGAGTCGAGGCAGCTGAAGCGGCCAAGAAGGGACTCAGCGCAACAGATACGGGGGCCTCAAAGGGGTCTTGCAAGCGTGGACCGAAAGAAAACAACGGCGAAGCATCTGCGGCGAGCGCAAAGGTCAAGACGGAGTAGGCTAACGTACAAAAGTACGAATAAAGAATCGCTGTAGTCGCGGTCTGAGATACCGAAGAAATCAGGATGCCGATCGACATGAGCACCAAGCCATGCGCAGCCAAAAGGGCATAAGAAACCAGCACGTTTTGCCAAGTTGCACCGCCCAGCGAGACGCAGACCGCAGTAAACGGCAAGGACAACACCAAGAGCATCCAAACATATCGGAATGAGCCGATCATCTTTCCGAGCAATAAGTATCGAAAAGAGACCGGCGAGCACGCGACCAGATCGAGCGATTGGCGCTGCTTCTCACCGACGACGCTCAGAGCCGTCAGGGCCGGAGTTGCCATTACAATAAATCCCCCCAATGCGGCGATGATCGATTGGTAGAATGAATTCAGGCTGGATTGCAATTCGACCAGATTTCCCGAGTGCACTTCCACCTGGGATTGATAACCAAATCCCACAACAAAGAAGAAGACGCCGAGATAGAAAAGCCACAAAAGGACGGCCTTCTTCCCGCGCATTTGCGTGCGAAAGTCGCGCTGCGAAACGGCGTTGCTGAAGAAGGCTCGCCGTTGCTCTGTCATCCAATTCCCAATGGCCGACATCTAGTTCACATCTCCTCGTGTCAGCTTCAAGAAGACGTCCTCCAGGTTCACGGCCTCTTCGCGGAATTCGAAGATGCGATGACCTTTTGCCAATAAGGTCTTCAAAAGCTCGGCTTGGTCCTCGTGACTGCCTTGCAAATCGATCACCACCGACCCCGAGTTGTCAATTCGGGCATCGCTCACGCCCGCACAAGCCATCGCCGTGGCGACGACTCCATCGAGCTCACCAACAATCCGGGCGTGGACCTTGCGATGCGGCTGGACGCTCCGGACGACCTCGCCCACGCCGCCAAAAGCTAAGAGCTCTCCCCGCTCGATCACGCCGACTTTGTTGCAGAATCCCGCGAGTTCGGGCAAGATGTGCGAGGAGACGATGACGATTTTGCCCATTCGACCGAGTTCGAGAATCAGTTCCCGCAGCTCTGCCCGGGCACGCGGATCGAGCCCTGAGGCAGGTTCATCAAGTAAGAGCAGCGCAGGATCGTGAACCAGGCATCTTGCCAAGCAAAGGCGCTGCTGCATCCCGCGCGAAAGCGATTGAACAAAGGCGTCGCGCTTCGTTGTGAGGTCCGTGAGCTCCAAAACGTTGTCGATCACGCTAGGTCGTTGCTTGGACGGAATGCCATAGATATTGGCAAAAAAGTCGAGGTATTCCCAGGCCTTCACATCATCATAGAGTCCGAAAAAGTCGGGCATGTAGCCGATTAAGCGGCGAACACCCATCGGGTCGCGCTGAATGTCGAAGCCGTTGATACTGGCCGTTCCTGAGGTTGGCTCCAGAAGCGTCGAGACCATCCGAATCGTCGTGGTCTTACCGGCACCATTGGTGCCAATAAAGCCGAGGATATCGCCCGGTTCGAGCGTGAATGACAAATCACGAACCGCGACCAAATCGCCGTATGTTTTGCGAAGATTACGAATTTCTAGCACGGGCTTTCACAAATCGAACGTCGTTGTCGGCAAAACGAATGGTTCGCTCCGACCAAATGAGACAGAGAACAGTGAAGATGAGATAAGTCGCACAAGGAATCAAGGGAGGAATGAGCATTGGAAGTGCGTCGGATCCCACGCCATAGAAGTCGGAACCTTCCACCGCGCGATCGAGACTCCCTGAGACGCTAGAATAGGGGCTCAAAGCCGTTAAAAGGCGAACATAGATTCGATCCGTCGAAATGGCAGAAAGAAACGTAGGAAAGATCAGAAGGACAAGAGCTTCCAACCCTAAGATGACGCCCTGGGCAGTAAAGGCGCGGCGACTTCGAGAGGAGATCAAGATAGAAAAAGCTGCGAGCGCCATCGAAAACGTTAAGATAGTGAGGGCGATATAAAGAACATATTGTGGCTGCGTGACGAAGGTTGTAGGATAACTGAGGGACATTTCTGGATCAACTGGTCGAAAAGTGGACATCAAGAAGAAGGGAGAGCAAGCCAGCATGAGCATCAATACTGCCGACATCCCGGCTGAAAACTTTCCCAAAATAATCTGGCTGGCAGTTAAGGGAGCAACCGCCAAAAAGTCCCAAGTTCTCTTTTCTCGCTCTCCGGCAATCGCACTATGGAGAAGGGCCGGAGTTAGGAAGCATAGAGCTGTCAAGAGCGCAAAGGAGATCACCGCGAGTAATGCGGAATTATCGACACTCAGTCCATAAACCGCTAAGACTAGATAAAGCAAAAGAATTAATGCGCGAATTGCGGTATTCGTCCCCTTCGAAGTCGTAGGGTTCATGATCTTTCGGATCGCCCGTTTTCGCTCACCGAGAAGCGGACTTTCAAAGGTGTCCATCAAGCGAATCATGGCGTATCCTCCGGCATTCGTAGAAAGACTTCAACGCCGCCTTGGGGAGCGGCCACTTCTTGGCCGTTCGTCACGCCCAACCGCAACCCGGTGACTCGAAAATTAAGAAGTGTGAGCGGATTTCCCTGCGAGGTTTGTCGATTCTCGTTCCGAACGATTGCTTTCGTTGGGATCGTCCAAACAAGCTGTCGCCCGTCGACTTTAGGAACGACTCCCGTGTCGCCTGGTTGAACACTCAAACCCGGCGGAGGATTGAGCGTCACGACGAACCCATCACGCGTCCGAGTTCTTGTGATACCTTGCAGCAAAGGCCCCACATCCATATTCCCAAAAAATGCAACTTTTGTAAACGTCAAGGCGCCCATCACGACTTCGGGACACTGGACCGTTCCGGTGTCGATCGGCCGAAAGTCGACCGACCCAAAGCGCTCATTTTGAATTGAGATATGTTCAACCCGTTGGAGGCCGAGGTCGTAACGGCCAGCCTTCGGGAAAAAGAGCTTATTGGTTCCCACGACGACCGCGTTCTGAGAGCGCAGATCTGCATAGATACTGGCCGATGTTTGGATGGATTGGCCGAATTGATGGAGCTGACCCGCAACTCGGAAAAACACCACCGCAAACACAATGCTGATCACCGGGGATGTGAACCACGCCCATTCTCGCTTTTTGATCGCGCCTAAGATGAAAAAGTTTAGAGGCACGACAATCACGACGAAGAGTCCAAGAACCCAGAAGATCGTCCGTGAGGCCGGGGGCTGGATGTTGAATGCCGACTGATCGTTGAGCCCAAACTCGGAAGATACTTCTGGAGGCGGGTATCCGCCATAGTCCGTGTCTCGGCCTCGAAGAGGCCAAAGGACGATCGGCAAGTTGGTCAGGGTCGCGCTCATCCGAACCAGGCCGCCGATGAGCTTCGCTCGGCCGGGCCATTTCGTCATCGGCCCGTCCAGAGGATCGAAGGCCAGGAGAAAAGCCGTGCCCCGGCCAAATCGATACTGATTCACGAGAGGAACGCCGTCTTCCCTGAAAAATGCTTCCCCGCCCCGGAACCCCTTCGTGATTCCAAACTCCATCTTGACCGGACTCCCGCCGATGGCAGCAAGCGAGTCGCTCCCGCCGATCCGCATGTAATCGACGGATTGCGGGCCCCAGATCATGGAGAGGCGAGGGTCCTGAAAGATCGGTAGGCCCGGCCCAGTTGGGACGATCAGGCACCCTCCGGCCAGCACGTACCCTTTCACCGCTTCGATCGTGGCGTCCGGCAAGCGCTCGGCCCCTTCCCCGAGAACAACCGCTGAATAGTTCATGAACGCGATGGTCCGGTCCGGCGCGAGCTTCGTGCGCCAGTAAGCGGGGGTGAGTTCTTCGGCAAATGAATTTTCGGCACCGGTCTGCAGAAAACCGAGTTGGCCTGAGAATCCACCCAGTAAGAGGATACTTCGCCTCGCAAACGACTCGGTCTCGAATCTTGTGGACTGTCGCCCGCGATTGGTGATCAGCGAAACGCTGAGGTCGTCAAATTCAAGATTCACATAAGCTATCCAGGCCTTCTTTGAGCCACTCGGCAGCTCGACCGGATATCGCATCGACGAATAGTCGCCCTCAACTTTGAGTTCACCCGACAGAGCTTCTCCGTCGTTGGTCAACGTGATCTCAAGTGGCGCCCCTTGCGAGGATGCCAAGGGCGGATCAAAGGCCGGCTCGACCGAAATCGTCAGCCCCTTGATGGTCGCTTGCGCGGCGCAAACTAACACCCCGATGAGCAGAAGTCCTAGAACTCGTAGTTTTTGCACAGACACACCCTTACCGAGGACGCTCCGACGTCGCACTAAGTTCTCAGTGTACAAGAACCTCAATGAATCCGGGGAATTTGTTCTGGAGCGATTGGTAATGCTTGTGAGGAGTTTCAATCAACGAAAGCTGTGTAAGAAGAGGTCCGGCGCTTAACTCTTCCGCAAGAATTCGATTGAGAGAGTCGCCGGGGTGTCGGGGTCGAGGCCGAGGATTTCGCCTCTGGCTTTGACTAATTGCCCCGAGGGGCGAGCCAGGTCGAGGTCGAGACGCCACGTCATTTTCTCGGCGTCGCGGATGCGCCAAGAGACTTGTGCGCGGTTTGGATCCAGTTTGGTGACTCGCCACGTCAGCTGGGCGCCTTCGGAATCCAGAGATCGTTCTTCGTCCAAACCCAACTCCCCCGGCAATGGCGTCAAGCAGACCGCCAGCGCAAAAGCCCCCCAGGTGCTCTCGGTGCGCCAGGCAGAATCAACCGCAGGCAGAAGCGACTCCCCTTGTGATAATCGCAACGGCCTCGGCGAAGGGTAGTTCATGCTTCGGCCACCGACGACGCGGCGAGTCTCCAAGAACTCAAACTCCCAAAGCGCGCTGGATCCTTGCGCGGCTCGGAGCCTCGCGCGAGCAATCTTCCAATTCCACCGGGTGGTGCGTCGAACCGAGTCGGTCCGAGCCAGGGAGACCTTGTACTCGGCGCGCTCGCCGATGGGCACCAGTTCCGCCGAACGAAGCCGATCCTGCGGAGGATCGGCTTGCTTCCAAGCGCAAACCAGGGCGAACAAGACCATCTGAGGTTAGACGGTTGCGCGGGTCTTTTGAATCACCGAGTCCAAGAAGAGGCCGTTGGTCGGCGTTCGCTTGAGAAGCTTGATGAGCGACTCGGTCGCTTCGACGGTGTTGTTCGCGTTCGCGAGCATTCGGTGAAGCTGGACCACGCCTTCGAGCTGCTCACGGTCGAAGAGCTTCTCTTCATGCCGTGTGGACGAGCGCTTGACGTCGATGGCCGGCCAGATGCGCCGCTCTGCCAGATCTCGATCCAGCACGATCTCCATGTTGCCGGTGCCTTTGAACTCTTCAAAAATCGCGTCATCCATTCGGCTACCGGTGTCGATCAAGGCGGTGGCGATGATCGTCAGCGAGCCGCCTTCTTCGATGTTTCGCGCAGCACCAAAGAATCGGCGCGGCCGATAGAGCGCCGCCGGATCGAGTCCGCCGGAAAGCGTGCGTCCGCTCGGGTTGATCGTCAAGTTCGAAGCCCGTGAAAGCCGGGTGATCGAGTCCAACAGAATGACCACGTCTCGCCCCGCTTCGACTTGTCGCTTGGCTTGTTCTAAGCAAAGCTCCGCGACTCGCATGTGGTTCTCGGGGGGCTCATCAAAGGTCGAGCTGATCACTTGGCCTTTGACAAATCGGCGCATGTCGGTGACCTCTTCGGGCCGCTCGTCGACCAAAAGAACCATCAGGCAGATCTCAGGATGATTGATCGCGACAGCCTGAGCGATCGTCTTGATGATCGTGGTCTTTCCGGCCTTCGGCGGGGCGACGATCAAGCCGCGCTGACCCTTTCCAATCGGGGCGATCAAGTCGATGATCCGGGCGGGAATATTCTCTGGCGTCGACTCCATTCGGATGCGCTCATCCGGGAAGAGAGGGGTCAGAGACTCAAAGTCGCGACGAGCCTGATTCTCAGGAGAGGCGGTGCCGTGGCCATTATTGCTCTCGACCCGGAGCATGCCCCGGTACTTTTCGCCTTCCTTCGGCGCGCGAACCAGGCCATAGACAGTGTCGCCCGATTTGAGTCCAAACCGCTTGATTTGAGATTGGCTGACATAGATGTCTTGCGACGAAGGGAGGTAGTTGTCTCGCCGCAAAAATCCCCATCCGTCGTGAAGGATTTCGAGGATGCCGCGACCATAAAGAGCATCGGGGTTGGCCTTTTCGAGCAGCCGTTCGATCACCGAGTGTCGGTCCAGGTCCAGATCGATTTTGGCCTTTTTGGCCTCTTTGGCCAATTCCGTGGCCGTCATCTGATCGTAGTGGTTAAAGTCGATCTCGGGGAGCTGTTCGAGTTCCGCCGCCGAGTCGGTTCGAGGCAGACCCTCGCGGCCTTTGCCTCGGCCTCGACGATTTTGGCTGGGTCCGCCTTTCGGTCGGAAACTGTGGGTCACGAGCGACCTGCCGTCAAAATTGAGTTTGCGCTATGCATGATGGTTTTGGGAAACAAGCCCGGCCTTGAGGCGTCAAGCGCCCAAGAAAAGGGCTCGTCAAGAAGTCGGGGAGTCGGCTAGTCGGGATTCAGAAGGATGCCGATGTACGGCAAATTCCGAAATCTCTCCCGATAGTCTAGACCATATCCTACCACAAATTGGTTCGGAATCTCGAATCCAACGTATTCACACGTCGCCTCGACCTTCGCTGCCTCGGGCTTTCGAAGCAACGAGACCGCCCGAAGCATGGACGGATGTCGAGTCATCAAGAGTTCGCGGAGATGGGCCAGAGTCAATCCTGTATCGACGATGTCCTCGACAATCAGCACCCGCTCGCCCTCGATGGTTTGGTCGAGGTCCTTGCGAATCTGAACGACCCCGGTGCTACTGGTCCCGCCTTCATAGCTACTCAGCTGCATGAAGTCGATCCGAACTTGGTGGCCCAAATGCCGCGACAAGTCGGCCAGAAACATCAAGCTCCCTTTGAGCACCCCGATCAGGACCATGGGTTCGTCCCCGTAGTCGCGTCGAATTTGAAGCGAAAGATCCTTGATTCGAGCTTGAATCTGGTCTTCGGTATAGAGGATGTCAAGTTGGGGCTCTGTCATGCCGGTCCCTTCGAAGCTACCAGAGCGATCCCCCCGAAGTCAAAGGCTAACCCTGAATTTCGAACGTCTGACCGTTCCATTCGACCAGGTCTCCCGGCCGGAGCTTTCGACCGCGTCGGTTTTCTGGCTCGCCATTCACCCGAACATACTCTCGTTGAAGAAACTCTCGAGCTTGCCACCCTTCATCCACCATCCCAGCGGCTTTCAAAAACTGCCCCAGGGTGATGAACTCGGTTCGCAGCTCAAAAATGGATGGCTCAGGCATCAGTCTCCCGTCGCTTCGAGGACCTCAAGGCCATCGCAGATGACGAGAGTCATAAACTCGTTCATCGTGCTACTGACGGAAAAGAGCCACCGCTCCGGCCCATCGAGCTCGATGCTGTCGGTGCTGATCCGGACTTGAGGCTCCGAAGCGGTCTCGATCATCGCCTCACTTCCCCCTGAGTGGTACTCGACAAACATCGCCTCGATCTTCGGCATCAGCTCCTCGATGTGTTCCAGCACCTGGGTCGCGAGCGCGAGTTCGACTTCGTTGGGTCGGCGGTTGTCGGGCTTTGGAATTGGGTACGTCTCGAATTGCACCGTCGTCGGTCGGCCCAGGAACTGGACACTGTCTGGCAACGGGGCAAACCACTCGCCGTCTTGAAACTCAAGATTCTCCAACAGCTTCTGAATCTCGTCGCGCTTCATTGTAAAACCAATATACCAAGCGAAACAGAATCTTAGAACTCCGAAATCGGATAGCATGAAGCGATGCAGTGGAATGGGACCGACAACTTCGGAAACCTCGTCATGGCCGAGTCGGAGGCTCGCTCCAAAGAGCCCTTGGAGGTCGACCTTGTGGATATGGTCGGGGTTGTGTTTCATCGACATCCGGACAACGTCACGTTCAGCATCGACGTGGACTTCGCCCAGATCAGCGCCCCGAGTGGGCTGAATGTCACCCATATCTTGAACTTGCCCTGGATTGCGGAGAGACTGGAATCAGGCGAACCGGCCGAGGCCCTTCAAGCCGAGTTGACCCAGGCACTCCAATCAGCATTGAAATCCCAGGGCCGCGAAGCCGCAATCCAAGGCCCGTGGGAGGACTGATGGACCGCCCTTTGCTTTCGCGCCAAACCGCGGCTTTCCAATCTCCCGCGTTGCGACAGATCAGCCAGCGCGTGCAAAAAGTCGGCGGAATCAATCTCGGCCAAGGCGTCTGCAATCTTCCCGCCCCGCCTGAAGTTCTCGAGGCGGCCCAGCGCGAAATCGCCCGCGGGAACAACCAATACACCCACTCGCGGGGTTACGCCAAGCTCCGCCATGCGCTCTCCGACAAGCTTCGCTCCTGGAATCGCATGGAGACGAACCCCGACGAGAACGTCCTTGTCACCGCCGGAGCCACCGGGGCGTTCGAGGCAGTCTGCGGAGTGTTTCTGTCGCCAGGAGACGAAGCCGTCATTTTCGAGCCCAGCTATCCCTATCACCTTCAGGCGCTCCGGCGGTACGAAGCCACCATCCGATACGCTCGGTTGCAGCGGCCCGATTGGAGCATTGACTGGGAGGAACTGCGCTCGCTCATCAACCCTCGGACCAAGCTGGTGGTCGTCAATACCCCGGGCAATCCCCATGGCCGAGTTTGGACCCCAGACGAGTACCGACAACTCGCCGAGCTCCTCGCAGGAACCTCGGCTTGGCTCGTGACCGACGAGATTTATGAGTACATGACGTTCGACGGACGAGCCCATGTCTCCCCGGGCTCGCTCCCGGAGCTTGCCGACCGAACCTTGACCATGGGAGGGTACTCGAAGACCTTCTCGGTCACCGGTTGGCGCATCGGATATATGGTCGTCCCCGACGGTCTGGGCGAGCCGGTGTCGCAATTCCTCGACGCCGTTTATGCCTGCTCGCCGACACCACTCCAAGCCGCCGTCGCCGAAGGCGTCCTGAGCCTCTCGCCCGAGTTCTACTCCCAGATGCAAGCGAAATACCAGGCCAAGCGGGACCTCTTTGTGGCCGGACTTCGGGAGCTGGGCCTCCAGCCGTGGGTGCCCCAAGGGTCGTACTACCTTCTCTGCGACATGGCCCCGCTCTTCCCCGGCAAGACCTCACAAGAGATCAGCTTAGAGATGATCGATCGCACCGGAGTCGGCGCGGTCCCGAGTAGCGACTTTTTGAGGAGCGCCGAAGGCCAAACCTGGGTGCGTTTTTGTTTGGCGCAAGAGGACGCCGTCCTCGTGGACGCCCTGGGTCGACTCCGCCGACTGCTGGATTCTTCTTCGTAAATGTCAGTCCGGCCGAAGGTCCAAATCTGGGTGCGCGACATGCTCGGCGACCCGCATGGCCCTTGGCGGCACTATGAGAATCCCGTCCGGGTCGTCGCGGCTCATGAACTCGACGACGTGCTCCCGCTCCTCAGCCGAATAGAGGCCTGGGCCGAAGAGGGTCATGTCGCCCTCGGCTTTGTGAGCTATGACGCCGCGCCCGCAATGGATGCCAAGCTGATGGCCCGCCCCCGCGAGTGCCCTTTGCCGCTGGCTTGGTTTGCCTTCTTCGAAGCCGAGGCACCCGCGAATGCGTCGCTCCCCGGAGCGGGGCCCCTGACGCCAAGCCCTCTCGATTGGACAAGCAACCAGACGCCTGAAGAGTTCCAAGACGCCTTGCACCAGATCAAGCAGTACCTCGTGGAGGGAGACATCTATCAGGTCAACTACGCGCTCCGACTCGCTCTTGAGGATGCCCAACTGGATCCCCTGGCGCTCTTTGCCCAGGTCTCCGCTTGGGAACCCAACTCCAGCTCCGCCTGCATCCTCACCGAAGAGTTTCACGTTCTCTCCTTTTCGCCTGAAATCTTCTTGATTCGTGAAGGTCGCTCCCTGCAATCCAAGCCGATGAAAGGAACCCGGCCACGAGGACGAACCGCGCGAGAAGATGATGCGCTCCGCCAGGAGCTCCAAGCCTCCACCAAGGACCGTGCGGAGAACTTGATGATCGTCGATATGGTCCGCAATGACTTCGGACGGATCGCAACTCCCGGATCGATCCATGTCGATCCGCTCTTCGAGATCGAACCTTACACGACCGTCTTCCAGATGACCAGCACCGTTCACGCCGAGTCCGACGCGAGTCTGCCCGAGATCTTCCGCGCGCTCTTTCCCGCCGCGAGCATCACCGGCGCTCCGAAGATTCGTGCCTCCGAGATCATCCACGAACTGGAGCCGACCCCGAGGGGCCTTTACACCGGAGCCCTCGGCGTGGTCGGGCCCGGTTCGCGTGCGGCCTTCAACGTCGCGATCCGAACTCTGGTCCACCACCCGAAAGTCCCGGCGACTGAGTACGGAGTCGGATCGGGCATCGTCTGGGACTCCACCAGCGAAATCGAGTTCGAAGAGGTGATGACCAAAACGAAAGTCTTGCATCCCCCGCCCGAATTTCAACTCTTCGAGTCGATCCGGATCAGCGCCACCCCCGCGCCGGGCCTCGACGCCTTCATTCCGCCGGCCTCGTTGCGCGAGCGACACTGGGCGCGACTGCTCGCGTCGATTCGTCGATTTCGCTGGCCGATTTCCGAATCAGAGTTGAGAGCCCAGTGGGACGAGGCCCTGAGATCGGCCTCCCGCGACGTCTTGCTCCGAGTGGCTTGCAACCGGTTTGGACAGCTGAGGGTCGAAGAGCGCCCGCTCCCGGAGTGGCCGTCGGAGCGACCGGTTCGGCTGCAGGTGTCGTCGTGCCGAGTCGACTCTGGCAACCTTTTTCTTTATCACAAGACGACGCTTCGCAGCATCTACGACGAAGCCTGGGCCGAGCGCGCCGGGTCGGACGAGGTCGTGCTCCTCAACGAGCGAGGCGAGATCACCGAGGGGTGCATCAGTAACATCGCAGTTCGAGTGGCGGGCCAGTGGCTCACTCCGACCCTGGAATCCGGACTCCTGCCGGGAGTGTTGCGTCAGAGTTTTCTTAATTCGAAGTTTCTCATCGAGGCTCGCCTCACTCTCGACGATCTCACCCATGCCGAGGACTGCATCGTGATGAACTCTGTGCGCGGCTCCGCCCGGGCCAAACTGGCACTGCCCTAGAAAGGGACCATCTGTGGAAACACTCTCGTCGGACCGTGAGGTGTCTCACAGGCCGAGGAAGCAGGCTGATTCGTGATGCTTGGTGCCTCAAAAATCTTGTCGACGACCCTGAAGAACGCACCGCGTGCCGCTTCGTTGCTCTGGCCCTTTGCTAAGACCGCCGCTGGGAGGCAGCATCTTGGGTGATCACCCAAAAGGCTTCGGGGGACTCAACCCTGGGGAGTGGCCTCCGGGCGGTGGTTTTTGCCGGCCTTTTCCGCCGCCGCGCCCAAGGCCGCGCCCTCGCCGGTCGCGCTCCTTCGTCGCGCTCGCGGCTCTGCCCGCGGCGGCGGATTTGGAAACCAAGCCTGAAGTCCACGATTAAACGCTCCGACGAATTCCTGTTTCGTCTTTCGCTGAGGGCGCTCATTTCCGCCCCGAGGGCGGCAGGAAAACATGTCCCACTCTTGATCCCAATGGGCTCATGAGGGGATGCCTCCGAACAGATCTCCAAGCCGAAAACGAATCGGAGACCCCAGCGAGCCCCAACAACGAAAAAGGCCCGCAATCATCACCGATCCCGCCGCCCGGGGCGGAGGCCGTGTCGATTGTTCAAGCGAATGCACGTCTTTGCCTCTGTCTCTAAGACGTTCCGCCCCGCCGCCCGGGGCGGAGATGAACAACACCAGTTTCGAACCTCGCGCCGTCGTTCTGCGATTATCTCTGAGGCCTTGTCCATTCTCCAATCGAACGCACGTCTTTGCCTCAGTCTCTCAGACGATCCACCCCGCCGCCCGGGGCGGAGGCCGTGTCCATTCCCGAGACGAACTCTCGCCCCAAAACAGGCCGAGGGCGAGGCTTCGGGCCGGGCGGCGGGAAAAACGGGCCGATTTCGCGTGACCGAGGCCCAATGTCACGCGACATTCGCCCTCGGACGCAGAAAATCGCGCCAAGATGCAGTGAATTGGGTCAACCTCGAATGAGAATCCCCAGAAATTCGCGTGACAATGGCCCTTTGTCACGCGATCTTGCGCAAAAGCCACCCGCCCGCTGGCCGAATTCGTGCGAAATTCTCGCAAAAGTCCGCTGAATTCCCTGCACTTTGAGCGGGTCTCTGCCGAAAATACAGAGCGAGCCCCGAGATGGGAGCTCAAGAAAGCAAGATCAAGAAGAAGGTCAACGATGCGAGTTTTACCGAGGACCCAAGCCGAAACGATTCAGTGGGTTTCCACGCGAATCGAGCCCTGGACCGAGCAAGCAACCACGCTCGGTTTAGATCCGGCACAAGTTGCAGAATTGACCGACACTTTAACAGAAACTGAAGAGGCTTATGCTGCCCTTCATGCGGCCAAAGCCGCTCTTCAACAAGCTCAGCTTGCGTTTGAACTGAAGTATCAAGAGTTGCGACGTCGCACGTCGACAAGCATTCAAGCGATTCGAGCCAAAGCCCAAGCCACATCGAACCCCGGACTGTATGCAGAAGGCAGCGTTCCCCCGCCCGCCAAGCCGAGCAAATCAGGGTCCCCTCCTGCGCCAACCGAACTCACGAGCACTCTAACCAATGATGGTTTCATCAGGCTGGATTGGAAAGCCAGACTGCAAGACAGTCCGTTCTTCACGATCTATCGGCAATTGCCCGGAGAGACAACTTTTACCCTTCTGGGAACGTCGGGCGCTCGCCAGTTTGTGGATCCAACACTCCCCGCCGGGACGGAGTTTGTTTCTTACAAAGTAGTCGCCCATCGCGGCACCCAATCAAGCGTCTCCAGCGAAATCCTCCAAATCATTTTCGGAGTTCCCAAACAACGAAAACCTGCAGATGATCAGTTAAAGCAAGCAGCCTAGTTTCAGCCACTGCACTTTCCGATGCGGCTCCCCTCACCCCCCTGCCCCCCCC
>DDCB01000034.1 GCA_002335425.1 Chthonomonas sp. UBA2017 | reverse complement strand
TCCCGGCTCCGCCTCGGGGCGGCGGTCTGAGAGTTCGAGATCGCTGGTGAAGAAGATTCCGACGACCTTGGCTACATCCAGAGCGAACTGCGGGACGCTGTGAGCGGCGTGGCTGCCAAATGGACTCCCCTTTGTCCCCTCATGCCGCCTTGTGGAGTCTTCGGGGGTTTGGGGGGTTCGGACCCACCTGCTTTCCCAAGCCAACCGAGCTTGAAAAACCCAGCGTGGAGTCGTTCCTTCATTTCCGGGGGTATCTGGGATCGAGGTTCTCGGGTAAGGTACTTGCAACTTCACTGGGAGCAAGAATTCGATGACAAGAAGGTTGGTACTTCCTTTCTTATTTTTGGCCACCGCGGCTTTTGCCCAGGCCCCACTCAATGTCGACGCCCTGATCCAAGGAGCTGACCGCTACGACGGCAAAGTCGTGGTGGTGCGCGGGACGATCGAGCAGTTTCGCCAGCGCAAGTCGCGAGCGGGGAATGACTACGTCACCGCCGTCATCAAGGGGCAAAAGTCCACGGCCAACGTCTATGTGCGCGGCAAGATGGATCCGGAACCCAAGAAGGGCGACCGCGTCGAGGTGATGGGGATCTTTCGCAAAGAGAAGAAGCTCCAAGGCTTCAGCGTGAAGAACGAAATCGATGCTGGCGTGGACCGCAAGGACGACACCACGAAGAACTTCGGGATGAAGATCCTAAAGGACGGCAAAAGCTAGTCCGGCACGTCGTCGGGACTGATGTCAGCGGCGGCGCGGTTCTCTTCTTGAATCTGGTCGTAGATCTCTTTTCGATGGACGGCGACGTCTTTCGGGGCGCGAATGCCCAAGCGGACCTGCTCCCCACGCACCTCAAGAACGACAACTTCCACGTTGTCGCCAATCACAATGCTCTGGTTGAGTTTTCGGGTGAGTACTAGCATGGACCGCGCCCTCCGTGGCTCGGCTGGATTCAGCCTCTCCTCATATTCTAGCCCGTTTTGGCCCGGGCTCAAGGGGTTACCGGGGCAAAAAGCGTCCCTCGCCCGTCATTTTCTAGGGCATTGAACCCAGCATGATGAAGCGAATTGGCGTTTTGACGAGCGGGGGGGATGCCCCAGGGATGAATGCGGCGATCCGGGGGGTCGTCCGAGCCGCTCTCGGACGCGGAGTCGAGGTGGTCGGGTTCTTGCATGGCTATGTGGGCCTGATCCAGGGCGAGACCGTCCCCCTGACCAGCCAAGACGTCGGGGGGATCATCACGTTGGGCGGCACCAAGTTGCGGACCGCGCGGAGCGCTGAATTCATGACCCCGGAAGGCCGTCAACGAGCCAGAGCCGTCTTGGAGTCTCAACGGGTCGATGGATTGGTGGTCATTGGCGGCGATGGGTCGCTGGCCGGGGCTCGAGTTTTGCATCAAGAGTTCGACTTTCCAGTGATGGGCATCCCGGGATCCATCGACAACGACATTCCAGGCACCGATTTCTCGATCGGCTTTGACACGGCGGTGATGACCGCGCTCGGGGCGATCGACCGCGTCCGAGACACGGCCTACTCGCACGAGCGAGTCTTTGTGATCGAGGTCATGGGGCGTCGCAATGGGTTCATCGCTCTCGAAGTTGGGCTGGCTGGGGGCGCCGAGGGGGTGTTGATCCCCGAGGTGCCTTATTCGTTGCTCGATCTTTGCGAAGGCATCGTTGCCATGAGCGAAAAAGGGAAGCGAAGTTGCATCATCGTCGTCGCCGAAGGGGCGGCCCGGGCCCTCGATGTGAAAGACTTCATCCAAAAGAACACTGGCTTCGAGGCTCGATATCTCGTTTTGGGGCACATGCAGCGGGGTGGGAGCCCGACCGCGTTTGACCGGGTCTTGGCCCTTCGGCTCGGGGCTCATGCGGCGAATCGGCTGCTTTCGGGCTTTCGCGGCGAGATGGTTGGGGTCGACGGCGGGCATTTGGTGAGCCACCCGCTCAGCTTCGTGCTCAGCCAGCGCCGCATGGTCGATCCCGAAAAGCTCCTGCTCGTGGAGGTCATGGCGCATTGATCCTGAGCATCACTCTGAACCCGTGTGTGGATCATACAGTCTTTGTCCAGTCCCTGGAACTCGGGGACACCAACCGGGTACTTCGGACTGAAACCGATGCCGGCGGAAAAGGGGTGAACCTCTCTCGAATTGCGGTCGAGCTGGGCGGCCAATCGCTCGCCTCGGGGTTTTTGGGCGGCGGCCCGGGGGCGTTCGTGCGCAAGGTCTTGGACCTCCAAGGCGTGGCGCATGGTTTTGTGGATATCGCCGAAGACACCCGAACGAATTTCAACGTCGAGAGTCTGGCCGGGGGGCCGCCCACGACCTTTAATGCCGCCGGGCCGACGATTTCGGCCGCGGAATGGGAGGCTCTTTTGCACCGGATTTCGACCTTTTTGCCGCGATGCACCTGGGTCGCGATGGGAGGTTCACTCCCACCCGGGGTTCCTCCGGACGCCTTTCGCGTCCTTGGTGAAATGGCGCAGTCTGCGGGGAAGAAGTGGGTACTCGATGCCGATGGCCCATCCCAAGTCGAGGGCTTGAAAGCCCGTCCGCACTTCATTAAGCCGAATCTCAAGGAGGCCGAGCGGCTTTTGGGTCACCCGATCGGCCGTCCTGAATCGGCCTTGGACGCAGCTCGTGAACTTTATGACCAGATGGGCGGTGAGGATCGCTACGCCATTATCAGCCTAGGGCGAGGCGGGGCGGTGATGGCCTGCGCCGAAGGGGTCTATCGGGGGCGCTCGCCTCAGGTCGAAGCCCGCAGCACCATCGGAAGTGGCGACTCTTTGATCGGGGGCATGCTCTTGCAACTGGATCTTGGAGCCTCGCCCGACCAAGCGCTCCAGTGGGGACTGGCGGCTGGAGCCGGGACCGCCACGACCGACGGATCGGAAATCGGGCGGCGACCGGTGATTGAGAGTCTGTTGGGCCAAGCGCAGGTCGAAAAAGTGTCCGATTAGACCCGGAGGATTGCTAGCTCGTCGTCCAAAATCCCAACAGATCGGATTTTCGTAAGTAAAATAGGTCAAGAATGTCGATCTCGTGGGGGGCGGCGGCGGCGTGTGTCCTCGGTTTGGCCTGCCTGGGCCAAGCGGAGGCCCCGTTTCGTCCTAGCCCCGCTGCGGACCAGGCCCTGGATCGGTTGAATCTGCTCCGCAAAGAGCTCGGGCTCGAAGCCGCTCGCGCCGACACGGCCTTGATGAGCTCGGCGCAGGCTCACGCCCGCTACATGGAGCTCAATCGTCAACCGACGCACCTCCAATCCGAAGGCAAGCCGGGTTTCTTTGGGATCGATCCGACGGCTCGGGCTCAGGCGTTCGGGTACTCGGGACCGGTGGCGGAATGCGTCGGCAAGAGTCAGCGCACGCCCGTTGAGATCGTGGATCAGTATTACGCCGCGCCCTACCACCGGCTTCCTCTGATCCGCCCGGGGGCGATCGACTTTGGAGCCGGATTCGCCGGGGACTACTCTTGCCTGAATTTTGGGGTCAAGGGCGAGCCAGGAACAATCATCAGTCCGGCCGATGGCCAAACGGGCGTCCCCTTGACTTGGGACGGAATCGAGACGCCGAATCCACTGCGGCTTCATGGGGTGAGTGGGGAAGTCGGATTCCCGGTTGTAGTCGCTTTCTTTGGCCGCGGGCCTGGCAAGATCGAGTTGGAGAAGAGTAGCTTGACCACAGCGAGCGGTGAGCAGGTGGCGGTGTTTCGCAATCATCCGAGCAACGATCCCGAGCTTCGCAACGCGACTTTTCTGATTCCTCGCGAGCCGCTCCAGCCGAGAACGGAGTACATCGCCCAGGTGAGCTTCAAATCCCCCGATGGCAAGATGGTTGAGGTCACCAGCCGCTTCACGACCGGGCCGGCTCGGGAGCGATTCATTTTCCCCTGAGCTTGGTGCACAATGAGGCTATGAACGACGGCTTGCAGTCGTGGCTCGGCGCCCAGATCGACACCCTCAAAGCTCAGCATCTCTACAAGACCCCGAAAATTTTGCAGACTCCTGCCGCGGGCCGCGTTCGCATGAGCGGCCGCGAGGTCATCAACCTCAGCAGCAACAATTATCTGGGTCTGGCGAACCATCCTCAGGTTCGACAAGCGGCTCATGAGGCGTTGGATCGATGGGGGGTGGGTGCTGGGGCCGTTCGATGGATCGGGGGGACGATGGAGGTCCATGATGAGCTAGAAGCCCGCTTGGCGAAGTTCAAACACACCGAGGCGGTGCTCGTTTTCACCGGGGGCTTCACTGCGAATTCGGGCTGTATTCCGGCCGTCTTGACCGATCAAGATGTCGTCATCAGTGACGAGCTGAATCATGCGTCGATCATCGACGGAGTCCGCCTTTCGCCCGCGAAGTACAAGAAGTCCGAAGGGTTTGTGTTTGGCCACAAAGACATGGGCCATTTGGAAGAGATTCTCCAGAAGACGCAGTCGTTCCAGAAGCGAATGATCATCACCGACGGGGTCTTTAGCATGGACGGAGACATCGCTCCGTTGCCTCAGATTGTGGAGCTTGCCGAAAAGTACAACGCCTTTGTGATGGTTGACGACGCACATGCCTCGGGGGTTTTGGGCAAGAACGGCGCCGGGACGACGTCGCACTTTGACCTCTACGGTCGGGTGGATATTCAGCTCGGCACGTTGAGCAAAGCTCTTGGGGTCGTCGGCGGCTACATCGCCGGCTCGGCGCTGCTGAAAGATTGGCTGATCCAACGAGGTCGCCCGTACCTCTTTTCGACGGCGCATCCTCCGGTCGTGGCCGCCGCGCTCATCGCCGCTCTCGACGTGATGGAGAATGACCCGGAGCCGATGAATCGACTCTGGGCGAACACCCGCTGGTGGAAGCAGTCCCTGGCCGAGGCCGGATTTGACACGATGGGGAGCGAGACCCCGATCACGCCGATCTACGTCGGAGACGAGGCTGCCGCTCAGCAGATGGAGAAGATGTTGTGGGACGAGGGCGTCTATGCGTTGGCGATTGTCTATCCGACCGTCGCCCGGGGCAAAGCTCGCCTGCGGACGATGCCTTCGGCGGCGCATTCGACCGAGGATCTGAGCGAAGCGCTCGCCGCACTGCAGCGGGTGCGAGACAAACTCGCCGTCCGAGCTTAGCGAGACTCAGGGGCGTAAGAGGCCGAGACCGCGGGCGGCGCGACCTCGGGGGCGGCACCCTTGGGCTTGTGAATCAAGAAGCCAAATAGGGCCCCCCAGCCCATCAGGACCAAGAGAACGAACGTGCCGGCGGAGAACTTTTTGATGCCCGCTTGCGCTTTGTCGCTCACGGTGATGCCCCATCGGATGCAGAAATTCCAAATACCGTAGCTGAGGTGGTAGCAGGCCGCGGCCACAAAGATCATGTAGAGAACCAACGGCAGATAAAAGTAGCTGGTCAATTTCTCTTGCCAAGCGGCGTACTGGATGACCTCGACGCCGTTGATCTTGGAGTTGATCGACGTCGTTGCGACGTGGACGATGATCCCGATGAACAAAATAATGCCGGTCCATCGTTGCCAATTGAACATCAGGTTCTCGCTCCAGCGATACTTTCCGGAGTAATTCATCTCCGCCCGGCTCGTGATGAAGAGCCCATAGATCGAGTGGAACAAGATCGGGATCAGCAAGACAAAGATCTGAAGCACGAGCAACACGTGGAAGGGCAAGCCCTCGAAAAAGGCGATGACGCCGTTGAACTTGTCTTCACCCGCAATCGTAAAGGAGTTCAGCGCGAGGTGCTGGATCAAGTAGTAGCCGATCGGGATGATGCCCGTGATCGAGTGGAGCTTGTGCCAGAAATTGTTTTCTCGTCCTGCCATGGTGCGCAAGGGTAAAGATACCCGTTGCATTCTTCGGATCGGCGGATTAGTTTGTTTCGGCGGGGGGTTGGGCAGCGAGCCTTTGAATCTCTCGACTCAGTCGCGAGGCCCGGGCTGGCTCAAGGGCAGCGAGGATGGCGCTCGCGGCTTCGGACTCCATCTGACTCAAGACCAGGGCAAGATCGGACTCTCGCCAGTCCTTGGTGATGGCGACGACTTCGCTGGGTTGCATTGGATTCCAAAGCTTCGCGAGCCTTTTCGCGCCCCGCACGGGGTCCGGTTGGGGTTTCTCTTTGACCGGGGGGGCCGGTTTGGGCTTGGGGGGCGCCGCTCGGGCGATCGCTTTCGGCTTTTCGGGGAGTGCCTCCTTCGCCTCGCCGTACATCTTGTTAGCGGCATAAAGGTTCGCCCCCGGCTTTTTTTTCGGGCTGAGGCCGGGGATCGGCACGATGCCTAGAACGCCGAGCCCGATCACCGCCCCGATCAGCAAGACCGGGAGTCCAATCAGAAGCGCCTTTTTCATGGCTGAACTCCGGCGCGGGTGAGAATCTTGTCAATATAGGCTTGGGTCTCCCGGTAGGGCGGCACCCCGCCGTGTTGTCGAACTTTGCCGGGCCCGGCGTTATATCCGGCCAGCGCCAGGCGAATGTCGCCCTTAAACTGTTTCAACATCTGAGCCAAATACTTGGCCCCTCCTTCTAAATTTTGGGCCGGATCAAACGGGTCCGTGACGCCCAAAGATCGGGCCGTTGCCGGCATGAGCTGAGTCAAGCCCATCGCCCCTTTCGGCGAGCGAGCCGCCGGATTGAACGAGCTTTCGGCCCAGACGAGGGCCTCCAAAACTGCCGGATCGAGGCCATGCCGCTCGGCTACCTGGGCGATCATGGTCTGCAAAGAGTCGGGGGCCCCGACGATCGAAACTTCGAGTCCGGGCGACATCGGATTCATCGGTCGAAATCCTGCGGCTCCGGAATTCAGATCACCGGTCAAGCCGCTGCCCAACGACGACTCAAACGATTCGGCCGGAGATCTGGGCGGACTCAAACGGGCAATTCGGCCTTGAAGTTCTCGGATGCGGCTTTGGACCCCCGAAGGCCCAAGGTTCCCGGGCTGAGGCGCGTTGGTGACATTCGAGGTCATGGCACCCTCCGCATGACGGACCACTCATCCAGAGCCGCTTGCTCCTCGCGGGCGGCCGCCTGTTGCCAGTCGGCCCACGATTGATCGCGAAGTTTTTGCAGGGCCTCCGACTCTTGTCGTTTTTCTTGCCAGGCCGAAAGGGCCTGGGCTTCTTCGTCGATCAAGATCGCCAGGATCGCCTCATTTTCGTGCTCTTCGTCATCGAGGCGCTGCAAAAACCTCTCCAGGTCGAGCATTGCCGAGACGGTCGTCGGAGCTTCGGACTCAAGCATCGCCTTTCGACGAGCTTGGACCTGAGCCAGGTCGCTTTCGCACTCCAAGCGACGCACGCGGCAATCCAGATAGGCGTCTTTGGCCCACTCTTCGAGGGTTCGTCGGTAGTCTAAGACTTTTTGGAGCTTAAATTCAAACTTCTTCATGAGTCAGTTTTCCGAGCTCGGTGAGGGTGGTTTCGTAAGGGCTGGAATCGTCTTTGGCTTGGCGCAGAAACCGGTTGATATCTTCCCAGCGGTCGAGCGCACGATCGCTCAGTGGTCGGGTCCCCCGCTTGTAGGCGCCGATGCTGACCAAGTCTTCGATGTCGGCGTAGGCCGCCATGAGCTCACGCACGGAGTTCGCTTGAGTCCGATGCTCGAGGCTGGTGACCATCGGCATCGTCCGGCTGAGGCTTTCTTGAACGTCGATGGGCGGATAGTGGCCCCGACTCGTCAGGCTGCGCTTCAGGACGATGTGGCCATCCAGGATGGATCGGGCCGCATCTGCAATCGGCTCATTGGTGTCGTCTCCCTCGACCAAGACCGTGTAGATGGCGGTGATCGCGCCCTTTGGTCCGCACCCTGCGCGCTCCATCAGCTTGGGCAAGAGGGCAAAGACGCTTGGAGTGTAGCCTTTGGTGCTGGGTGGCTCGCCGACGGCGAGCCCGACTTCGCGCTGGGCCATCGCAAAGCGGGTCACGGAGTCCATCATGAGAAGAACGTTGAGTCCTTGGTCTCGAAACGACTCCGCGATGGCAGTTGCGGTCAGCGCCGCCTTGATCCGAACGAGTGCGGGTTCGTCGCTCGTTGCGCAGACCACCACGCTTCGGGCCATGCCTTCGGGGCCGAGATCGTTCTCCATGAATTCGCGGACCTCTCGACCACGCTCGCCGACGAGGGCGATGACGTTGACATCCGCGCCGCATTGGCGCGCGATCATGCCCAAGAGCGTGCTTTTGCCGACTCCGGAACCGGCGAAAATGCCCATCCTCTGGCCGACGCCCATGGTCAACATGCCATCGATCGAGCGCACTCCGGTCACAAAAGGCTTCTCGATCAGTTGCCGTTGGAGCGCTTGGGGTGGAGCGGCGTTGACCGGACACCATCCAGAATTCTCTAATGGTCCGCGTCCGTCCATCGGCTCGCCGAGACCGTTCAGAACCCGACCGCAGAGCTTGGGTCCGGCCGGGGCGAGGAGTCCCGCGCCGGTGGCTCGCACCCAGCACCCTGCTCGAATTCCGTCCACTTCGCCTAAGGGCATCAGAAGAAGTCGTTCGCCGCGAAAACCGACCACTTCGGCCTTCACGCGGCGTTGAGCTTCGGGGGACTCAATCCAGCAGACGTCACCAATTCGGGCATGCGGACCGCTCGATTCCAGCACCAGGCCGACGACCTTTTGGACGATCCCGAGCCGTTCGAATCGGGCCACCTGTTGCACGCGGTCGAAAGCGCGGCGAAACTTTGCCGGAGGCAGGGTGATTCCAGACATCGGTTAGGCCGCCTCCCGAAGGATGGATTGCTCCGGCTGGCCCGGCCCCATGAACTCTTCGGCAATCTGCCGAAGTTGGGTTTGGACCGTGGCATCGATGCGTCCCAGGTCGCTTTCGACGATGCATCCGCCGGTGAGGGTGGGATCCTCGACGATCTCAATTCGTTCGAGCCCTTGGGCCGCGCGAAGAAGCTCTTCCGCATGGGCGCGAACACTTTCGGCGTGGAACGGGTGAACCCGGAGTTTGACCGTTTCGACCAGCTGGATTTCACTCAGGGCCTGGCGAGCCAGCGGGAGGGCCGATTCGGGGTGCCTCACCTGATCCGCGAGAATCTGCTCCGCGATCTTGAGGGCCAATCCGGCCAAGATCTCTTCGGCTTGTGAAATCCACTCAGAGGCCGCCGCTTCGACGCCCTGGAGAGCGGTCTGGAGGTCGCTTCGAAACGCCTCAATCTCTTGGCCGACTCTCTCCGATTGGAGCTGGACCATCTGGCGATAGCCCTCTTGTTCGCCTACTTCTCGGCCTTCGGCCAGCCCGCGCTGGAAGCCTTCTTCATACGCCTCTCGACGTCGACGCTCGGTCGGGTCTTCGAGTTTGATCATTCCCGGCCCTTTGCGACCCGCTTGTTCGGGCACCTTTTGCAGATTTTCTGAAAAAGAGCCTGTGATGGGAGCTGCCGAAGCGCGAAAGACTTTCTTAGACAAGCACGTCCTCCTCGCCTCGTCCGATGGTGATCTCTCCGGCTTCTTCCAATCGACGGATCGCCGCCACGACTTTTTGTTGAGCTTCTTCGACTGAGCGCAACTTGACCGGCCCCATAAACTCCATATCTTCTTTCAACATCGTCACGGCTCTTTCGGACATATTTCGGAAGATCTTATCTTGAACTTCGGCATTCACTCCTTTGAGGGCCATGCCTAAGTCCTTGACATCCGTCTCTTTCAAAACTGCTTGAATGGCGCGGTCATCGAGTTGGACAATGTCTTCAAAAACAAACATCATGTTCTTGACCGATTCGGCGAGTTCGGGATTGTTTTCGCCGAGCGACTCCATGATCAGCCGCTCGGTGGCTCGATCGACTCGGTTCAGCAGGTCGACGAGCTGCTTCGGCCCGCCCGCCTTGGTCATTTCTTGGTTCAAAAGACTGGAGACCTTCTTCTCCAAGACCTGCTCGACTCGGCGGATGACCTCGGGCGGAGTTTGGTCCATCATCGCCACTCGCTCGGCCACTTCGGCCCGCAGTTCGGTCGGGAGTTTGGTCAGCACCGAAGCAGACTGACCAATCGGGAGATAGGACAAGATCAGGGCAATGGTTTGCGGATGCTCATCTTGAATAAAGCTCAAGAGCTGCTGGGGATCGGCTCTTTTGAGGAACTCAAAAGGTTGAACTTGCATCGCGTTCAAGACCTTTCGAATCATATCGTCCGCGCGTTCTCGTCCGTACGCAGCTTCAAGAACTTTCTTTGCATTATCGACGCCGCCTTCGGAGATAAAGTCTTGGGCGGTGGCCATCTCATGAAAATCGTTAATGATTTGATCACGATGTTCGGCTTTTACTTTGCCTAAGCGAGCGAGCTCAATCGTTAATTGTTCAACTTCAACATCGTCGAAGTGTTTCACGACTTCGCCGGCTGCATCGGGACCGAGAATGGTCAGAAGAATGGCCGCTTTTCTTCGGCCCGGGATTTCGCCTTGTCGCTTCATTACTTCTTCTCCTCAAGCAGCCAAGACTTCATCAGCATGGCCACCGCTTGGGGGCGATCCATCGACATTTTTCGGATCTGTTCGAGCGGCACGTTGATGACGTCGGGAATGTCGTCAATCTGAATCTCTTGCGCCTTGATCGCCTTTTGCAGTTGCTCAGGAGTCGCAGTCTCTGGAGTGACTCCTTCGGGGAGGGAAAGGGCGAGGCTGTTGCTGGTGGGTCCGGATTCGACGCCCATCGGGCCCATGCCGACCGCCATCATCTGACCGCCCGGCAGAGCCGCGACCATCACATTGCTGGACTTGACCGACTTTTGGACCGCCTTGATGACGATGAAGCCGACGAGGAAGAGGGCGACGATCGGGAGCAAGCTCACCATCTGTTGCATTCGGTCGCGGCTCGCGGCCGCCGCGGCCGCCTTCTGACTCTCGGCTTGTTGAGTGGTGTCAAATTCGACCGAAGTGACAGTGCCGACGAACTTCGCATCCCCGGCCCACGGCTGCAGATAGCCTTGAACAAACGTGTCGACCGGGGCAGGGTCTTCGATCTTCTTACTGTTGACTAACACGTTGATCGACATGCTCGTCAGGGTGCCGGCGGCCTTTTCGATGCGAGATTCTTTTTGATTGGAGAGGAACTGCTGATTGGTGGTGGAGCCCCGGTACCCTTGGCCCTCGGTCGAAGGATCAGGAGTCGCCGGGGCACCGATCGGCGCGCCCGCCCCGAGCGCCCCATTATTTGCATTCGCCAGAGTCTCTTCTTGCTTTTGGACTTGGATCGGCGATTCGCTGGGTGTGTTCTCGACCTGGTTGATGAACTGCTTGTCGTAGTCCATCATCACGTTGACGGTGACGACGGTTGTCCCCGGGCCGAAAGCCGAATCGAGCGCGGCTTGAATTTCGGCTCGGCGGCGCCGGGCTTCAACAATTTCGGCTTGGACTTTCTGCTCGGCTCGTCCGGCGACACCGGTTTCGGTCGCCCCGTCCCAAAGCAATTGGCCGTTGTTGTTCATGATCGTGACGTTTTCGGGCTTCAGATCAGAGACCGCATTCGAGATCATCCGAGAGATCGCACGCGCTTCATCCGGGCTGACGCCGTCTCCCGCCACTTCGGAGATCAAGACGCTCGCTGTGGCCGGGCGGTCGTTTTCCATGAACGGGCCCCTCTGGGCCAAAGAAAGGTGGACACGAGCGGCGGCGACGCCTTGGATGCCTTCGATCGATTTGGCCAGCTCGCCCTCGGCGACGGTTTTGAGCCGCTCGCGCTCGACCGTCGGCGTCGTCATCATGTTGAGCTTTTCCAGATCGGCGATGCCGCTGTGACCGCTCTGTGGGAGTTTGCCCGAAGTCGCGAGCCGACTGCGTGCTTCGGCGACTTTGTCTCCAGGGACAAAGATGTTGCCTCGCGCGTCGATTGTCGACGGGATGCCGAGCTTCTGGAGCTCTTCATTGACGCTGCCTTGCTCGGCCGGAGTGAGCCCGCCAAAGAGCATGTCCATCTTGGGCCGACCGGCAAAGATGATCGTGCCGAAGATCAGGGCGACCAAAAAGATACTGCCGAAAACCGTGACCACTTTTTGCGTGCGGTCTGCGGTCTCCCACCATGTTCGAAGCCTTAGTAAGAGCGATCCCATTCTGGAGAATCCTATGAGTTTCTCCAGTCGAACTGAACTCGATCAATGTTTAGAAAGGACTAGACTTGCATTCGAGAAACTTCCTGATATGCTTCCAGCAGTTTGTTTCTCACTGTCATCGTAAGCTGCATGCTCACGCTGGCCTTTTCCATCGCAATCATCAAGTCGTGAATCTCGACTGGTTGACCCGTCATGAAGTCATTTTGCATTCCCCGAGCTTGTTGCTGGTTTGCATTCACTTCCTTCAAGACGTCCATCAACATTTCGCCAAAATCAGGGCCATCTTGGAGCTCTAATTGAGGCTTTTGAGTCGAGCTGATGCTCGGCGATAGATTGGGAATTGAACCTTCGATTCGCATGAGGTTACATTCTTCCGATGGTCATAGCGGCTCGAATCATTCCTCGAGCGGAGTTGAACGCGGAGATGTTCGCTTCATAGCTCCGGGCCGCGCTGATCATGCTGACCATTTCTTGCAAAGGTTCGATGTTTGAATAAGACACAAACCCGTCCCGATTGGCGTTGGGGTTGTTGGGTTCGTAAACCACTCGAAACGGCCGCTGATCGGGCACAATCGCCGCGACTCGGACGCCGTCTTGAGTTGTTTCGAGTCGGACTTCTCTTCGGCGATACGGCTCTTGACCATTGATGCTGACCGAATTTGCGTTGGCGAGGTTCGTCGAAATGACGTCCATTCGAAAACGCTCGGCGGTCATGCCGCTCGAGCTCATGCGCATGGCGCCGCTCAAAGTCATGGATTATCGTCCCTCCCGAATGACATTTTTGAGGCCACTGAAGTAGCGATTAGCGAATTCGCCGAGCATCTGGTATCGAATCTCGGTTTCAGCAATCGCCATCGATTCGCGCTCCAGATCGACGTTATTTCCGTCGCTACGAAGTGACCCGGAAGAGAGCATGTCGGTGCGTCCGCTGCGCAGACTTTGCCGATCGAGAAAGATCTCGAACGGCTCGCCTTCGCGCTCGATGGTGATGTCCAGCGAGATGTCGCGTCGCTTGTATCCAGGCGTGTTGACGTTCGCCAGGTTTTCGGTCAGCAAAGACTGACGCTCCGAGGCGCGACCCATGGCCCGCGAGAGATTTCCAGTATAGGGTTGAAACAGGTTATTCAGAATCTGCACGCCGGTCCTCCGGTCGCGCATCCTTTCGCTACACCCTTGCCGATCCTTGGCAAGAGGGGTTTTTGCTTCGAGCATGGCCCATGGTTGTTTTCGGCAAGGTGCGCAAAATCTGGAGGGGCTTGACAGGTTTTTGTTGCTTTCTTCAGCATGAAAGAGGATGGAGCGAGGCTGGGAAGCGATGGGGATTCCTCGGTTCGGAGCGCAAATCCACTTCCGGCTGATGGAGACCCAGGGAAAGAGGGAGATGGTTCTCCGGGTGACTGAGTCAGACGGAAGGTGGTGCGAGTGGATCGTTTCGAAAGATCAGCACGGCGTGCTTGTTCGCGAACTGCTGGAAGCTGTGAGCGGACAAGCCGCCGAGCCCGAGTTTCCAGCACAATTTTCAAGTGCTGGCGAGGAGCTCATTCGTACTCGCCATCCGCATGCTTATCAGCCTTGGAGTCCCGAGGAGGACGCGAAACTCTTGCAAGAGCGGGCTCAGGGCCAAGGAGTCGCGCATTTGGCACGGCTTTTGGGCAGACAGGCGACCGCGATTCGATCCCGATTGAATCAGCTGGGAGACCCACTGGACTCACAGCGTCCCGCAGTTCGCCCAGACGAGGCGCCATAGATCGCTAGGGGGTGAGTAGAGAGCGAACGCCGTCGCCAAAATTCCACGCGACTCCCAAATGCTCGGCGATGGTGGCCCCGATCGACATCAGTCCGCGCAGATCCCCGAGGAATTGGGTCTCCAGACCGCACCTCACCACGCTGACCGGGACAAATTCACGCGAGTGGTCGGTGCTTTCATCGGTGGGATCGTTCCCGTGGTCGGCGGTCAGAATCAGCAAATCGTCCGGCCGGAGCCGGGTCAAGACCTCGCCCAAGATCGGATCAAACTCTTCCAGGCACCGAGCAAAACCGGCCGCATCATTGCGATGTCCATACAGCATATCAAAATCCTCAAAATTGGCAAAGATCAAGGACGTTTCGGAGTCCAATGCCTCGCGAAGGCGAGTTGCATGCTGCGGATTGCTCTGGGTGCGCGATCCTGGCCTAAATCCTCGTCCGCCAAACAACTCGGGCACGACGCCGATGCCCCAAACTTCTCCCAAGTCATCGCAGAAATTGCGAGGCGGATCGAGAGGGAAGTCTTTCCTGCGCTCTGTCCGAACAAATCCGGATTCGGAGTCGCCCACAAACGGTCGAGCGATCACGCGTTGCACATGATGCGGCGGCACGCAGATCTCTCGAGCGGCGCGACAATAGTCATAGAGTTGTTCGATCGGCACCACGTCCTCATGGCACGCGATCTGGAAGACCGAGTCTGCGCTGGTGTAAAGGATCGGAAAGCCAGTCTCGCAATGCAGCGCCCCGAGGTCTTGAATGATCGCCGTGCCGCTAGCTGCTCGATTGCCCAGCGTCTGTTTTCCAATTTTGGATTCGAACGCCTTCACGAGCGGGATCGGGAATCCGTCTGGATAGGTCGGAAACCGCTCCGAGACGACAATCCCCATCATCTCCCAATGCCCCGTCACGGAGTCTTTTCCTTGGCCGACGGGTTGCAATCGGCCGAAGTGGGTCCCCCAGCCCTCTCGGGGCCGGGTGGCAGGAATGTCGATTCCCGCGGCCGCCAAGAATCCGCACGCCGCCAAGTTCGGGGCCGAAAATCCACCGACCGACTCCCAGACATGCTTCAAGGTCGAGGGTCCCAACGGGTCGCCAAATTCAGCGGCATCGGGAGCCGCCCCCGCGCCGCATCCATCCAGAACGACAAGGATCGCTCGGCGCATCAGAAGTCGGCCTGCTGCGGAGCGCGGAAATACGGGATGACATCTCGGATGTTCTTCATCCCCGTCACGTACATGAGCAGTCGCTCAAAGCCGAGGCCAAAGCCCGAGTGAGGGGCTGAGCCAAACTTTCGCAGATCGAGATACCACCAGTAGGCTTCCTTAGGCAGGCCCATTTCGACGATCCGGCGTTCGAGAACGTCGAGGCGCTCTTCCCGCTGAGAGCCGCCGATGATCTCACCGATGCGCGGCGCGAGGACGTCCATGGCTCGCACCGTCTTGTTGTCATCGTTGAGCCGCATGTAAAACGCCTTGATGTCCTTCGGGTAGTCGGTCAGGATGACGGGTCGCCCAACTTTCTTTTCGGTCAGCCATCGCTCGTGCTCGCTCTGGAGGTCCATGCCCCACTCCACCGCATTCTCAAAACTCTCGCCGCTTTGGAGTAGCCAGTCGATGGCTTGGGTGTAAGTCACGCGCTCGAACGGCGATGAGACGACATGGTCCAAGGTCTGAAGAAGCTCGGGCTCGATGCGCTGATTGAAGAACTCTAGATCAGGCCGGCAATGGTCCATGACATCTTGAATGACCTCCTTTAGGAACTCCTCCGCCAGATTCATGTCGCCTTCCAGATCGCAAAACGCCATCTCCGGCTCGATCATCCAGAACTCAGAGAGGTGGCGGCTGGTGTTGCTGTTCTCCGCGCGAAAAGTCGGACCGAACGTATAGACGTTGGTGAGCGCCAGAGCCAAGGTTTCAGCCTCCAGCTGACCCGACACGGTCAAAAAAGCTGGCTTGCCAAAAAAGTCGTCCTTGAAGTCTTTACTTTTCAGAGTGGCGCTCGGGTTGTGGGGCGACGTCGCATCGATCAGGGTGCTCACCCCGAACATCGAGCCCGCGCCCTCGCAGTCGCTCGCGGTGATGATCGGCGTGTGGATGTTGTGGAATCCGCGGTCGTTAAAGAACTTGTGGATCGCATACGAAGCGCGCGCCCGAACCCGAAACACCGCCCCAAAGGTGTTGCCCCGGGCTCGAAGGTGGGCGATCTCGCGCAGGAATTCCCAACTAGCCCCTTTCTTTTGCAGCGGATAGGTCTGGGCGTCGGCGGGCCCAAAAATTTCGACCTCATCGGCGCGGAGCTCGATCGACTGTCCGCCGCCTTGGCTCGCCACAAGCTCGCCCGAAAACCGGACGCACGCTCCGGTCGTGACCTTCTTCAAGGTCTCATCGGGCAGCGTCCCATGGGGAATCACCACCTGCAGATCGGCAAAGCAAGAGCCGTCGTTCATCTGGACAAAACTGACTTCCTTGCTGTCGCGTCGAGTCTTGACCCAGCCGTAGGCATCCGCCCGAGTGCCCGCGGTTCCTGCCAAAAGGTCCTTCAAATAGGTGCGCCGATAGTCCATCTCTGAGCTCAATTCTACCGATTTGTTGCAATCCGATAAAATTCTTGGGCGCAAACGGCCCAATTCGTGTTACAGTGAAGAGCAGGCCTCAGCCCATGAGGCGGCTTGAAGGAGCGCAACGGTGCGAGACTTGAGTCAGAGATCAGGATTGTGGACGGGGATGTCGGTCCAGATGCCCCGTCGGGTGATGGAGCGGATCGACCTCCATATCTGTGGTACCCAATTGGTGGGCACGGGCGAAGATGTCGACGGCGACTTCCTGTTGGACGGTGTCTACGACCCGGCGACGCGACGCGTCGAGATCGCACGTCGCTACACCCGAACGACCCGGCACTTGGAGTTTGACCCCAGCTTAGTCAGCTTCCAGTACGAAGGTATCTGGGATGGCCAAATGATCACCGGCACTTGGTATGAGTCGTTCAATGAAGTGAACACAGGCCCGTTCGAAATGTGGCCGAGCGATGAAGAAGTCGCAGTTCTTGAGCTTGAGTTCTCCGAGCTCACCGCTCAAGCGACCTAGGGGCCTGTGGTTCTTGGGGCGGAAACGTCGGGAAATTTTTCGAAAATTCCTTGACAAATTTCCGAAAGTGTGTTGTATAGTGATTGTATGGTTAGGGAGAACCAGTTGCCCCCCCCCGGAGCAACGATTGAACGCAGAACATTAGGCTGGTCAAGCCCTATGTGGTTCGAGCCTGGCTTAAGTCTGGTGGGAGGAGTCTCGGTGGGACTGATCTGGGCTTTTTGCTCGTCGTGCCAGTTCCACGACGTGAACTTTCTCGATCCTCGACTGAGTCAAGGACTTATGGGCGTGGGGCTCGCAGCCTTGGCTGCTCAAGCGGGGCTTTGGGCGTCTCTCAACCGGCGCAGGTCGGCTCAGGCTCTCAACGTGCTAAACGTCCTGACACTGCTTATCCTCAGTGGTGGCGCTATCCTCTATCTGTTGGCGCTCAAATTGGGAGTTCCTCGTTGCTGGGCGTGTGGAGTGTTCTGGCTGGTCCAGTTCATTCTCGTTTGGAGGCTTGCACGACGGGAGCCCTCCTGGGTGAAAGTGGCCCCATACTACTTGGTGACACTTGTCATTGCGTCTGGACTCTTGATTCAATCACCGCATGCAAGCACAATCTTGCGCGAACTTCCGATCGTTGCCCGGCCTTCGGCCGTGAATCTGGTCGGTCGATCCATCGAAAAGGTCCTTCCGGGCCTGAAGAATCAGGAGTTCGTTTTGGCGGCATCCTGCTCCGCGTGTCATCAGGCCTCGTTGATCAAGTTCGCCCGAGAAGCCCAGAGCCGTGGAGAGGTTCTGACCTTTGTCCTCTCGCATGAAACTTCGAACTTGCAAAGGAAGTTGGCGCCTCACCGAACTCTTGTGCTCAACAAGCAACAACTCGAAAAAGAATGGACTCCACCTTCGCGCCCTGTATTACTCAAAACTCAGGGCTACCGTATCGTGGAGTCGAGGGAGATTAAATGACCAAAAAATATCTGAAACAAAAGGGCGTCACGCTGATCGAGGTGCTCGTCGCGATCGCGGTCGTGATGATCCTCCTCGGAACTTACTGGGTCGCGATTCGGCCCTCCATGATGCGGAAGGCCTACGATACCGAGGCCATTGCGGGCCTGCGGGGGTGGTTTAACGCGTACCAAATGTATCGCGCCGACCACGAAGACAAAGAGCCTGCTCACTTTGGAATGATTCTCGCCTATAACAAGGGTGCAGATTGGAACGTTCCCGTCGCGAAGAGGAATCCCGAGTGTAAACGCACGGGGTTCTTTTATGGTCGACACGAACTCATACAGAAATATGCCGAAAAGGTCAACTTAATCAATAAATATGATCCGGAAAAGGAACCTGTCTTTTCGGCAGATCATCGTTGCAGACTGTTCCCGGGAAAGACGTATTTTGATGTCTACAGTAGTCGAAAGGGGAAAATCGTCCAATCTTGGACCTATAACTTGAAGTCGCCGGGAATCGTTGGCTCCGGGAGGATCATTCAGAAGCTCATGGTGACGCCGTTCGAAGGCGAATTTGCAAGTCAAATTATGTCAATAAAGAGGTGACGAAAATGAAATTCAAAACAATCCTATCGACTGTTATGTTTGTATCACTCTGGCCAATCCTTGTCCTTGCGCAAGGGACTGGTCCAGGTTGTGATGAAAGCTATCGAGAGTGTGTCGGAGACTTTAGCACGTATCCTTCCGTGCCGCAAATCCCATGTTCGGGTAACTTTAACTATGATATCTCCGGTCCCGTAAATGGTTATCTCTACGCGTGTCGAGGGCACTTATCGGATTGCCCTGGAGCAGATGGAGATTGCAACGTGATTTATCGCTACGATGTACTCGCGTATACGCTTTACTGTAGCGGAACGGATGAAACCACTTTCTGTCTTCAGCCAGGTACGGGGCTGACAAATGAGACCGCGACTGATACTGCTTGTAACCGGCAGCCTTGTGACACGAACGGTGTTGACTATCCTGACGATGTGATTCCTCCCAATCAGGATCCAAATGCGTCTTTTGATGTCCCTTGGCCTCGAAGATAGACATCGCTCGGGGCAGAAGTCTGTGACTTCTGCCCCAAGCAATTTGTGAGCAACTCAAAGTACCTTACGGAAAGATGAAGACCAAAGGATATCCGAAACAAAAGGGCGTCACGCTGATCGAGGTGCTCGTCGCGATCGCGGTCGTAATGATCCTCCTCGGAACTTACTGGGTCGCGATCCGGCCCTCCATGATGCGGAAGGCCTACGATACCGAGGCCATCGCGGGCCTGCGGGGGTGGTTTAACGCTTACCAAATGTATCGCGCCGACCACGAGGACAAAGAGCCTGTGATTATGTACCAACTTTACAGTTACAATCCAAAGGCAGATTGGAACGTTCCCGTCGCAAAACGGAACGCAGAATGTGGAGCCTCGGGCTATTTCTATGGACGCCATGGTGGAGTCCAGAAATATGCAGAATCTGTAGAGTTTCTCAACAAGTACTACCCTGCAACGGAATCCATTTTTGAGGCACACCATCGTTGTCATCGATTTCCGGGCCGAACTACCTATCGAATCCCTGATTTCAGCAGTGGAGGATCGATTGAGACCTTCACAAATAATGTAAAAGTACCGATCATAGTTGAGGCAGGTCGTGTCTTCTGGCAACTCCGAATCACTCCGTTTGAGGAGGAGCTTGCCATGATCGCAATGAGTCCGGTTTCCCTGCGGCACGGGTCAACCGTTTCCGAATAGAGTCGGCGAGCGTGTCGAAGACCCGATGAGTGTCTAGCGGTGGGCTTTTCTTTGATCGGCCCTTGAGCTGTGAGAGCGACCTCTGCATTCCTCGCAGCGATCTCCCATTTGGATTTCTCGTAAGCTTGGGCGAAGGCCCAGCGAACCGCCTGCCTTGCCTCAATGCGCCCAATCGCCCAAGCCTCGGCGATCTTGGCCATCGATTCGCAGTATTGCTGACCTCACCGGTCCGACATCATGTCGTGTTTGCCCGACGATCATCGGCCCCGAACCCCCGAACCCCCGGGGGCCTTGATCCCGGGCCAAGCCGGCGGGTATCCTGGTCCTTTATCGGTGCGGGTGCTCCGATGATCGCCTTTGATCGCGCCCGGACACGAGGAAGAATTGAACCAAATTTGGACCGGAAGCCATGAAACGAACCTATCAACCGAACAACCGGCATAAGCATACGACCCACGGATTTCGGGTCCGGATGCGAAACAACGACGGTCGCAACGTCCTGAAGCGACGTCGCACCAAAGGTCGCAAGAGGTTGACTCCGGCATAAACGGCCTCCCAAAAGCTCGCTTTGAATCGGTTTTTCAGAATGGCAAGCGCAGGTCTTCGCCCGGCGTCCGCATGATCGCTGATCTCGGAATGGGTCGTGCTGGATTTGCGACCAGCCGAGCCCTTGGATGTGCCGCCCGGCGCAATCGCCAAAAGAGGCGGCTAAAGGAGGCTTTCAGGCTCGAAGTCGAAACGCGCCCGGGATCGGCCCCGTATCTCGACTGGGTTGTGATGGCGAAATCTGAAATCCGAACCACCTCGTTTGCTGAGTTGCGGACCGAAGTGGCCCAGCTAGCCCAGGAGATTCAGAAGCAGTGGGAAGACGGGCGGGAATGCTCTTGATTCGGCTCTACCAAAAGTCCACAGCCTGGCTGCCGCCGAGCTGCCGCTACACTCCGACTTGCTCGGCGTACACTTACACCGCCATCGAGCGGTTCGGCCTCATCAAAGGGTCTTGGATGGGACTCAAGCGAATTTTGCGATGCCATCCGTTCCACCCTGGCGGTCATGACCCCGTTCCTTCCGATCCGAATCGACCCGAAAAATCTCAAGAATTATGAGCCAACCGACTCAAACGCCCAAGCAACAGTTCCTGCAGACCGCGCTCCTGATGATCGCGATCTTCTTGGGGCTCCAGCTAGTTTGTAATAGCCAAAAGCCCGCCGCCGATGCCCGAACCCCGACCGAAGTGTTCTCGGCGATGCAGAAGCTCAATTCCGAAATCCGGGACGTCTCCATCGCCCAGCAAGGCACGGCCTACAGTTCCAAGATCACCACCGAAGTCAACGCCAAGCGGATGACCGAAGAAGAGGGCCGAAAGGCGCGACTGCACGGCCAACTCCTGGTCGTCGACACTCAGTTTAAGGGGGGCTTGGCTCGGGAAAGCACCGTCAAATTGAATGCTGCGTACGTCTCGATGGTCAATCTCAAGAAGCAGTTTGGCCGCGATCCGCTCTGGACCACGCCGTTCGCAGTGGCACCCTTCCGGCTCGAACCACGAACCCAAGTCACGCCCGAGCAGCTCTACAAAGACGTCGAAGACAAGCTGAACGCGCTCTACAAGGACGATATGGTGATCGGGTTTATTCCTGGGTACGACCTGATCGACGCCTTGGTCAAAGCGACGGGCAAGGTTCCGGGGTTCAGTTACATGTTCGCCGCGCTTCTTTTGGCCTGTATCGTCCGGGGCATCGTTTGGCCGCTGGCCCAGCGCCAATTGATGTGGAGCCGTCAGATGAGTCAGCTGCAGCCGATCATGAAGGAGCTGCGCGAGAAATATAAAGCCCCTAGCCAGCAGCAAGAGCTTCAGGCGAAGATGATGGGCGTCTACAAGGAGTACGGGATCAACCCGGCCGCGGGCTGCTTGCCGATGCTCCTTCAAATCCCTCTCTTCTTGATCGTGTATCAGTGCATGCTGCACTACCGGTTCGAGTTCAAAAACGGGGTGTTCCTGTGGATTAACCCGGCGGCGAGCGCCAACTCGAATGGCTTTTTTGCCCCGAGTCTTGGGGACATGGACTACATTCTGCTCTGCATTTATGGCGTCTCGATGGTCGTTGCGACGCTCTTGCAGCCGGTGACCGATCCGAATGCGGTGAAGCAACAGCGAATCATCGGTGTCGCCGTGGCGATCCTGGTGACGGTCATGATGTTCTTCTGGCCGCTCCCGAGTGCGTTCGTCCTCTACTGGATCTTTACGAACGTCCTCTCCACCATCCAGTCGCTTCGGGCTTACCGGATGCCGTTGCCTCCGCTCCAAAAGGTCAACGCGCCCGGAGGCGGGGTCTACCCGCAGTCTGGCGGCGCCGCAACGATGAACGGTACTTTCGAGAAGACCGGTGCCCCCAAGGTCCAGAAGCCCAAAGGAAAAAAGAAGCGATAAATCCGATTCGAGTGCATCAACTATGGAAACTCTAGAACTGACATCAAAGTCCCTGGAAGAAGCCCGCCAAGCTGCGGCCGAACAATGGGGGGTCGCGAGCGACCGAGTCGACGTCCAAGTGATCGAAGAGGTCAAAGGACTCTTCGGCAAGGCCTCTGTGAAGGTCCAAGCGACCTTGAAGCCGGAGCCGCCCGCCAAAGGCAAGAAGCCCGCTCGGTCGAGCAAAGCTGCCGAATCAGAGCCCGCGGTCGAGGCTCAACCCGAACCCGCTCCAGAGACCAAAAAAGCACCCAGGGCCGAAAAGGCCAAGGCCAAACCTGCCAAATCAGCTCCGGCTGAGCCGGTTGCAGCGTCCGAAGAGCCCGAAGAGGACGAACCGCGAGAGGCGGTCGTTGCCACGCAAGCCGACGCCGACGCCATGATTGCCATCATCGACGAGATTCTTGAGCTCGGTGATTTGGAAGCCGAAGTCCAACTCAAGAGCCTGAACGAGCGATACGTGAATCTCGAACTGTACGGCCGAGACGTCGCTTTCTTGGTGGGCAAGCACGGTGAGGTGCTCAACGCGCTTCAGTATCTGGTGAACGTGATCTCCACTCGGCAGCACGGATCGGGCGTCCGAGCCAGCTTGGACGGCAATTCGTATCGAAACCGACGCGAAGAGGCCCTGACCCGGCTGGCCGAGCAGATCGCCGAGCAGGTTCGCGACCGCGGCGAAGAAGCGGTTTTGGATGCACTCCCCGCGTTCGAGCGCCGGGTGATCCATAAGGCCCTGCAAGAGATGGAAGGAATCACCACGTATAGCGAAGGCGAAGAGCCTCAACGCCGAGTGGTGATTGCGCCAGCCACCTAAGCTTCGCCTTCGGGCGAAGAGGGTTTGCGGGCCACCGCCACCAAACTGCTCCCCCAAGGGAGGTTGATCCGAGCGATCAACCTCCCTTCGAACTCTTGGAGTGCGATCAGGGCTCGATTCAGCCAGGGCGGGACCGTGGGCAACGAGGCTCGGGGTGGACCCGAGCGGAGCTTCTCAATGAATCGGGTGAGAACGACGACGGGAAACAGACAGAACACCGAGTAGCTCACTTTGTCGATTTGGAACCCGGCTTGCTGGAGCCTTTGGACGAGCTCCGCCCGGCGATAGCGGCGAAAATGGTGGAGCGCCACATCATGCGGCCCCCACAAACTGGCAAAGGCCGGCACGCTCAGGACCAACACTCCCCCCGGCCGCAAGACCCGATAGACCTCGGCATAAGCCCGGGCGTCGTCTTCAATGTGCTCAAAAACGTCGAGGGCGAGCGCCGCGCCGAAGGTATTCGATCGAAGGGGAATCCGCTCACCATCTCCCCGAACGAGCGGGCCGAGCCCGCGCTTTTGGCAAAAAGCGAGCGCGAGGTCGCTCGAATCCAAGCCCACCGCCTCGTGACCGCTTTGCTGGAGGCTCTGGAGGACGACTCCGGCTCCACAACCGAAATCTAAGACCGGTCCCGTGGCTTGAGTGGCCTCCAAAAGCCGGCTGGCGACTCGGCGACGCCCCACGAACCACCAATAGCGGTCCTCCAGCGCGTACAGCCGGGAGTACTCCTCAGCGTTCACGGACCTCGAGTCGGCGGCGCTTCCCCGCGCATCGCAGTCCAACCAGGTCGCGGAGCATTCGAAGGCCATCTCGAACCAGTCGGACTTTCGAACCCTCTTGGTGACGCCAGCGGATCGGGACTTCGTCAATGGAATATCCTAAGTCGCAGGCGATCATCAGGGACTCAAAATCGAACCCAAAGCCGTTGAGCTTGCAGCGCGAAAAGATGTCGCGGGCGACGTCTCGACGAAAAACTTTGAAACCGCACTGGGTATCTTTGATCCCGCGGATCGCCATCAATTGGACCGCGGCATTGAAGGCTCGGCCGGCGAACTCGCGATAGAACGGCTGCCGGATTTCCAAGTTGCTCTCTTTGAGGGGGCGACTCCCGATGGCGAGGTCAAACCGCCCGGCAACCACTTGGGGGAGGAGCTTTTCGATCTCCTCTATCGGCGTCGCCAAATCGGCGTCCGAAAACAGCAGGTAGTCGCCTTCGACTTGGAGCATGCCCTGGCGCACAGCGTGTCCTTTCCCTCGGTTCGGCGCGGCATCGATGAGCGCAAAAGCGGGGTGGGTGGCGGCGAATTCTCGGACGATGGTGCAGGTGGAGTCGGTGCTGCCGTCACTCACGACGGTGACGCTCCAGGTGTAGGGTTGGCCCCCGAAATACTCGGCGACCCGTTCGAGTGTGGGCCGCATCCGGTCTTCTTCGTTATAGGCGGGAATAATCACCGCAAGATGGGGACGGCTCACCGGGCTTGGATTCTACCCAGCCCGAGTTGATCACCTGGTCTGGTTTGCGCAACCATCAGTGCATCATTGAACATTAGCTTGCTGTAAGACGTCCTTCAATCACTTGAAGCAAGTGGACTTTGGTCCCAGTTCCGCGCAACCCTAGACCAATCTCGGTCTTGACGCATTCAGGTACTCTCTTTCGCCAGATGTTTACCATGCAGATGCTGGTTGATGGTGCCGAGAATCGCCCTATGGCGCTGAAGGAAGCACCTGCCGCTGACCGAGTGGTTTGGCTAGTCGGAGGCTTGTACGTTTACCAGTGCACCGTCGATGAGCCGCACCTGTACCATTCGGGCGAAAAATCCCGAGTGGGTTGGATGTTTTTGGAAATCGAGCCCACCTCAGTAGCAGATCAATATCGAGTGAAGGTTACGGCTTCCCGGGTCGCAACCGGGCGTCTTGAGGCCCCTCATTTGCTCGATGTCCATGTTCCTTGGAAGGCAGAAGGGATGTTTCAGGAAGATTCGGGGACCTTGATCCTTTCCTATACGATCGATCATCGAGACGAGTTTGGGCGATCCGAAGATCGGCTGGAGTACCTCCCTGATACCATGAAAGGGACATTTGTTCACAAAGGAAATCCCGAGATCAAGGGAACCGTTTCAATCAAGAAGATCACCGATGCGGCATCCGTGCCCCAGGGATTGGCTCGGGCCATCTCGGACACCAATCTTCGAGCAGGCCTTACCAACGAAGTGATTGGTCGGCGCGGTGCGGTTCTCGCTCAGATCTTCCGAGGTTTCAATAATGAGGTGTCCGGGACCGATCTCATCATTGATATCGTGACTCAGAACGTGAGGTATGCGTCACAGGGCACGTACATCAAAACTGCCAGAGAATTGTTTGACAATTTCTCAGCGTCCGTCCTGTATACGGAGCAAGCCAACGGCTCGCCGATGAGAGTCAGATCGACCGAAGGAAGGTCCTCGTCGTGATCCAAGGATCTGTCCAAGAGAAGGATTCCTTCGTACTTCAAGACGGACAGCTTCTTCCGATGAAGTATCTGTCCCCCATTCTCCCCGTACGGGTACGACTTGCGGTTCGAAGTGGACTCAATTTGGACTTTCAAGTAGTGAGCTTTCGAGTGGATACCGGAATGGATTTCGGGGCAACACTTCCACTCGCGATGACCGAACTCGACGAATCAACTGCCGAGCGCCTGATTCCAGTGACCGTTCCCTCGGTAGTCGTCGGAGATGGCAGAAGAGAGGTCATGGAAGGTTGGTGGTGTGAGTTCAAGGTGACTGAATCTGAGCCTGTGGAAGGCATCGCAATTCGAGGGGCCGATGACCCCCTGATAGGGATGCAAGCCATGAGTGGATGCACGCTTACGATCGACATTCGAGATGGCGGTCGTGTGACCTTAAGCTAGTCCTGCGAACGAAAGAGCAGGTCATAGAGCGAAGGACACGAGGCCAACCCTCGAGGTTCGTCGTCTGATCGGTAGACGCAAACTGGGGGTGGACTTACATGCCCTCGCGGTGGGCCTGCTCGCGGTGGGCGAGTTCGGCCTGGAACGGTTCGTAGTGGATTGTGACTCGGGCCCCGCCGATCGCCTGGCTGAGCTCCGATTCGATCTGCTCGGCGATCTCATGCGCTGCCACGAAGCTCAGATCGTCGTCCAAGAGCACATGGAGCTCCACATGCCGAAGGGACCCGATCCAGCGAGATCGGAGGTCGTGATAGCCTCGAACTTCGGGATGGTGAGCCAAAACTCCCGCAAGCTCCGCGAGGTCCTCGCGTTCGATGGAGCCGTCCATCAAGCTGTGGATCACCTTGCTGAGCGGCTTGATCGCCGCCCAAACGGCAAAGATGACAAAAACGGCGGCCAAAATCGGATCGAGCAAGGTGATGCCGGTCGCCCCAACGAGCAGCATCCCCAACAGGACGCCGGTTGATGCGAAGAGATCCCCTTTCAGGTGAAGCGCTTCGGATCGAAGGGTAGCCGAGCGGTGCTGGTCAGCCGCCCGGGCCACGATCCTCATGACGATCAGATTGGAGACCACTGCGTAGGCCATCGCCGCCGCCCCCCAGTCCCATTGGAGATCGCTGGGGTTCATCAGCCTTCGCCAAGCCATCCCAAGGATGAAAAGGGAAGAGCTCAAAACGACGAAGACTTGAACGAGGCTCGCCAGCAGCTCGGCTTTGCCATGGCCATAAGGATGGTCCTCGTCGGGCGGGCGCGAGGCGACCTTTAAGGCGACGATTGCGAGCCCGGACATCATGATGTCCGCCAGCGACTGGATGCCTTCGGCAAGAACGCTGACGCTTTGGCTGAGATGAGCGGCGACCAGCTTGAACGCGACCACGACAATGGTCGCGACCAGCGATACCCAAGCCACTCGCGAGGCGCTCAGGCTCAGACCTAGCCTCCGATCTGCTCCTTCAAAAGGCGGGCCGACTCGCCGAGCGCCGCCCCCAGAAGCTGAGGGTCCTTCGTCCCTGCCGTAGCGAAGCCTGGTTGGCCTCCTCCGCCGCCGCCCGCAATCCGGGCAAGCTCGCGCACCAAGTTTCCGGCGTGAGCTTGGGCCGCGACCGCTTCGGCCCCGCATTTCACTACAATCGACGCCTTGTCGGGGAGCCGAATTCCGACGACGGCCACTCGTTTCGGGTGGGCTTCAACGCTCCGCTCCGCCACCAAGGTCGCTTCCTTGGCGTCTTCTCCGGCCATCTCGATCACGAGGAGTTCCAACGGACCGACTGCGATCGGCTCTTGGGCGGCGGCATTCCCGCTGGCGATCTGGCTTTGCAGCTTCTGGACCTTTTTCCGCTCGTCTTTCAACTGTTCCAAGGTCCGCTCAAGGGCGGCCACCAGATCGTCGGGATTCGACTTGAGGAGGTTTGCGGCCTGCCGGAGCTTTGCCATCTGCCCTTGGGCCCATTCGAGCGAATTCTCGCCTGCGACGGCCTCGATTCGCCGAACTCCACTCGCAACCGAGCCTTCGTGGATGATCTTGACCAATCCGACATCGCTCGAATGACGAGTGTGGCACCCTCCACAGAGCTCCAAGCTGAAGTCTCCGATCCGGACCATGCGGACAAAATCGCCATATTTTTCTCCAAAAAGCGCCATCGCGCCCGCCGCTTTGGCCTCTTCGATCGGCACATTCGCATAGGTCTCCACAGCAAGACCGCGCAGGGCCTGCTCGTTCACGAGGTCTTCGACCGTCTGAAGCTCCTCGGGGGTGAGCGCTTTGCCATGAGTGAAGTCAAAGCGGAGATGATCTGGCGCGACGAGCGAACCCGCTTGCGTCACGTGCTTTCCGACCACGTGCCGGAGGGCGGCATGAAGCAAGTGAGTCGCGGTGTGGTGGCGTTGGATCCGGGCTCGTCGAGGGCCGTCGATTCGCGCCCGAACGGGGCGGAAAAAGACCTCGGATTTCAGCAAAGCCTCCATCTCCTCGGGGGTTTTTCCTTGGAGCGAGCCCCACGGGCTCTGGGTCAGCTCGACGTCGCAAAAACTCAGTCCCATCTCTTTCCAAGTCCGACGAACTTGCATCTCGAATTCGTCGGACTGGAGGACTCCAGTGTCCCCCACCTGTCCGCCACTTTCGGCATAAAACGGGGTCGCATCCAGGACGATCTGAAAAACGCCTGTGGACCGATCGTTCTTGTCAAAGACCGGGCTGACCTGGACGATGTTGCTTTCAGAATTCCAGTAATCGTAGCCGACAAAGAGGTTTTGGTCCGTCGCGTTGGGCGATACGATGAGCATCAGCCGGTCGCCAACCCCGCCGTAAACAGAGTCCATCTCGCTGCTGGCTCGGCTTCGCTCTTGGGCTTCTTGCATCGCCGCTTGATATCCTTCCTCGTCCACCAAGATGCCCTGCTCGGCACAGATTTCGCGAGTGACTTCGAGCGGAAAACCGAACGTATCGTACAGCTTAAAGGCGGTGGCGCCGGGCAGAACGCGGGCCTCTAAGGTCCCGAGCGCTTCGGTGAGGAGCTCAGCCCCTTGCGAGACCGTGCGACGAAAGAGCGCTTCTTCGTAGCGAAGCGTTTCGATGATCACATCGCGGCGTTCAATCAGCTCGGTGTAATGCCCCCCCATCGCCTCTTGGACGCCCTCAAACACCTCATGAAAGAACGGCTGTTGGAATCCGAGCGTGCGTTGCCCTTTGAGCACAGCCCGACGAATCAAGCGGCGCAAGACGTAACCGCGCCCAGCATTGCTCGGCAAGATCCCATCGGCAATGCAGAAACAGGCGGTTCGGATGTGGTCGGCGATGATGCGGACTGCGACGTCGAGCCGCTCATCTTTTCCATAGGCGTATCCGCTCAAGTTCGCCTGGGTATGGGCGAGGTCTTGGATTTTCCAAAGGATCGGCGCAAAAACATCGGTGTCGTAGACGCTCCGAAATCCGCCCAAAACTGCAGCGGTGCGCTCCAGCCCCATGCCAGTGTCGATACTTTGGAACGGCAACGGCGGCATCCCGGTCTTTTGAAACCCGTCCGCAGGTCTCTCGGGGTTCTTCAGCTCGCCTTGCCACTCGAACTGGATGAAGACATCGTTCCAAATCTCCAGCCATTTCCCTTCGGCTTCGTCGCGGAGATAGTCCTCTTTCGAATACGCCCCACTGGGTGGAGGCTCCTCGTTGGAGACCCAATAGAACATCTCGCTATTCGGGCCGCAAGGTCCCGGCGGGCCCGAACTGAACGAGCCCGCGGGCCAGTAGTTCGTCTCTTCGCCCAATCGAAAGATGCGGTGATTCGGATCGATGCCGGCGGCGCGAAGGTAGTTCGCCCAGAAGCTGAACGCTTCGTCGTCTTCCTCAAAAACCGTGAGAGCGAGACGTCGGGGGTCGAGGCCCAGCCACTCCTGGGACGTGAGAAACTCCCAGCTAAACGCAATCGCTTCGGCCTTGAAATAGTCGCCAAAACTGAAGTTTCCGAGCATCTCAAAGAAGGTCAGGTGGCTCAGATCGCCGACTTCTTCGATATCTCCGGTCCGGACGCACTTTTGGCTTGTCGTCAGGCGTCGATTCGGGGGAGTCGCCGAGCCTCGGAAATACGGCTTGAATTGCACCATCCCGGCTCCGTTGAAGAGCAGGGACTCGTCGAGACGACCGGTGACATCGATCGGCACCAGCGATCCACTCGGGTGCTTGGAGTGCCCTTTGCTCTCAAAGAAATCGAGGTACTTCTGGCGCAGTTCACGGGCGGTCATGGCGAAGCCGACAGTTTACCGGAGCGGAGTTCGGTTACCGACGAAGTCCTACGCCAAGCGGCTTGCCCAAGACCCGTCGAAACCCGGCGGGCTCTCGGTCATCTGGCTCGGGAGAATCTTGCAATGCGATGTCTCCGAGCCCAATATCATCGCCATAGACCGGTTTGCCGCCTTCATCCACTCCATCTAGCCCGACCGAATAGACTTTGAAGCCGAGCTCGGTCCGTCGATACTGAATTTCTCCTCGCCCCAAGGCGTCCGGGCGTCCGGTTCGGAATTGAGGGGGATATTGCCCGGATCGATCTCGCTCGTCCATCACATCGAGGGCAGCCAGGAGCATCTGGATGTAGGCGTCCATGGAGCGAATTCGGATGTATGCATTCGTGAGATTCGGCCCAAGCAAAGATCGATCGACCACGAGGCTGAGGGTCCGCTCTCGAAACTCTTTGTCGACCGCGGCGAGCTTGGGTGGAGCCTGGAACGAAGAGATCTTTGGGTCCTCTACAATCTTCATCGCCTGGTTCCAGCGACGGACGATGGCGGCCAAAAGGGCTCGCTCTTTGATCTTCCGGTTACCCGAACTCAGCGACGGGATCACGAGCGAGATTTGAGAAGCCTCCTGAAATTGACGTCTTGCCTCCCAAAGAAAGGCGTCACGAGGTCGCAAGCGGGCTTCCCAACGCTCGATGATTTGGCGCACGGCCGCACGAGCCGACGGGTCGTTTTGGCGGGCTCGAATCAAGTCCACCGCCAAGGACCAAACCTTGAATTCCATTTGCCGAACCCGAAGCGCGGAGAAGAAGAACGGCGACTGTCCGCCATGGAGCAACAGCAGCTGAGCGTTGCTCAGATGCTCCCGGGCGACGTCCCACCGCCCTTCGCTCAAAGCGATCTTCGCCCGAGCCCATTCGAGGGTTGCGAGCCGTTCCAGCATGAGCAGCTCGGGTGTCAAGACCATCTCTCGCCCGTCGAGCTGATATTCAAAGTCGCATGTGGGTGAATCGAGCGCCTCGCGTAGGCTCAGCATCGGATCGGGGACTTTGCGGAGCGCCGCCAGGAGGCTGCGTGGGTTGGGATTTTCGCTGGTGGCAAACCGCTCACAGGCTCGCCAAAGCTCTTGGCGATCTGATATGGAGATTCGATTCCAGTCTTTCATCCATTGCCGGTAGAGAGGAGCGGCGTTGGGGCCACGGGTCTGGATCGTCTCCGTGGTCTTGAGCCAACCTTGGGCTTGGGCTTGCCTCTCCCACGCTGGCAGCTGACTTGCTTGTTCATGAATGAACTCGGGTAGCCGCTCGCGAGTTGCCCAAAAGAACAACCCTCCGACGGCGGCGATTGCCGCCACGACGCCAGCGATGACAACTTTTCGTGAGATTGGACGACGCATTCTGCTACTTGGGACCATACCCCGGCCTGAGCAATGCGTCGGGGTGAAAAGCTATTCTGAAGAAAGGATGTCGTCGAACTCCGAGCGCCTTCACTTCAACCCACTGGATGCCCCGGTGGGTGCGCTCATGCGGCCCTATGAAGGGCTCCCCGCCGAATCGAGCCTGCTGCAGGCGGCGCTGGTCATGCGTTCTCAACCGATGGCGGTGGTTCCAGTCCACCAAAACGGAGTGTATCGAGGGGTTTTGCGGCCGCAAGATCTGGTCGAAGCGATCGGTGCCGGGGAGCCGATGACGAACCCCGTCGTGGGATTTGTTCGAAGCTCGCCAGCACCTCTGATGCCTTCGATCCGAGGCGCAGAAGCCCTGCGAGCGCTCGAAGCCTCGGGAGAAGGGGCTTTGCCGGTCGTCGATGGTTCGGGCCTGGTTCTGGGGGTGCTTGCACCGAGCGACCTGGCGGGGTTAGAGCCGCCTCGATTTCGTCCTCGGCTGGTCGGGGGGATGGCGACTCCGTTTGGAGTCTATCTGACCAACGGCAGTGTTCGGGCGGGAGCCCGGCCTTGGATGCTGAGTGTAACCGGGGCGATCCTCTTGGTCTTTTTTATGATCGCCCAGCTGGCCGGGACTCTTGCGATCCCGCCGCTGGGCCTGGCCGCGCCTTGGAATGGCCTGGCGAGTGGTGTTCTCGCGTTCCTTTGCTTTGCGGTGCTCATGCGATTTTCACCGATTGCGGGTTATCACGCGGCCGAGCACATGGTTGTTCATGCCATTGAGCGCGGTGAGCCTCTGGTGCCCGAGGTCGTTCGGCGGATGCCTCGCATCCATCCTCGGTGTGGCACGAACATCGCGGTGGGATCGATCCTCTTCTTGTCGATCATGTCGGTCGAATGGATCGCCGATCTGGAGCTCAGGCTCCTTCTGGCGTTGTTGGTCACGGTCTCCTTTTGGCGGTTGCTCGGCTCTCTCACCCAGTACTGGATCACCACTCGGCCCCCCAACGACAAGCAAATCCAAGCCGGCATCGAAGCGGGCGAAGATCTTTTGCAACGAGCGGCTGCGGCTCGCTACATGTTCCCCGGAGTGGGGGCTCGACTTTGGAACAGTGGGATGCCCCAAATCATGCTCGGGTCGATGCTTTTGGTGGCGATTCTCCATCTCCTCAGCCTGATCCCGGTGCTAGCTCCGTGGGTACGTCTGGTATACTCCTCGGTCTAGGCCCCCAGGGGCTCCTTGATCAATTCTCATGAACGAGACGGTTTATCGCGTTTTGCTGGTGATCGCCATTATTATTGCGATCGGTTTTTGCCTGATGGTCTATTTCACGGGTAAGGGCGACGCGATGTCGGGCGGAACCTCGTCGATTCGAACAACCTACAAAGGCCGAGCGACCTTTGATGATCAAGTTTCCAAGGTGACCCTGATCTGCGGCATCTTGTTCGGCGTGCTGATGCTCGGGCTCGACCTCATCGCCTCGAAGATCTACAAGTAAGCTCCAGCTTATGCCTGGCTAGGCCGCAGAAAGATCGTCTTTCTCAGGCGCGTCTTCGTGCATCCAGATCCCGCCAACGTACGGGCAAAGATTTCTCGGGAACTGCCGATAACTTTGTCATGATACGGCTCGAACGGATTACGGGCCTCCTGACCGCCATGATTCCGGTCTCCTTGGTGGCTCTGGTAGGATTCTCGGGAAGGCTAGGACCGCAAACGCCGCCGCCTTTGTATTCGACCCCGCGGGGCGAAGCAAGAATCGACGCATATCGAGAGGTGACCCGTGCCGCCCAAGCGCTCAAGCTTGGGGAAGGCGGCACCCCGCAACTCAAGGAGTTAATCTCGGTCGCCGACGTCTGGATTCAGGGCCGGCGCGAGCAAAGCCTGGTCGATCTCACCCCTGTTTTTGCGTACGATTCGTCTGACCTGGGTGCGAAAAGGCAGATCTTTCGAGTTCGAAATTTGATGGCGGACCGACTATTGGTCTGCGGCATGGAGCGGGCGGCGCGAGGACAATCGGCCGAGGCGATTCAGTCCTTCGTCACCCTGCTGGAGCTTTGCGAAGTTGCGAAGTTTTCGGACCTGAACTCGCTGCACGCCAGTTCGGTGCGCCAAGATCGAGCCCTCCTCGCGCTCCTGAAGCTGTGGGACGAGATGGGCCCGCGTGACCAAGACCGACTCCGTACGCTCCTCGCTCAGATTCAGCCGAGCCTGGATCGAGTCCAGGGATTATTGAACGAACAGATTCGGCTGACCGAACAGACCTTGGCTCGGGTGAATCTGCCCCTGAAGCCAGCAGAGCGAAAGGAGCTAAGCCGGCTGAAAGAGCATGTGGTCTCGGCTCAGGTCTCAAGCCGCGACCTCGTGAAAGAAGCGCACCGATTGGGCTCGACTCGGGCACCCATTGCGGCGACGCTCAGCCAAGCCCGGATCGCCGTTCATGCCGAAAGAATCCGATTCCAGTCCACTCGGGCCCTTTTGGACCGACTGGACCCCCAACAAACGCTGGCTCGGCGCGATTTCGAGCCGCGAGTTGTGGCTGCGCGCTGAGGCGAATCTGGCTAGCGGCCGATTCGGAGAAGGCCGTTCTTGAGCGTGGTGACCCGAACCTGCAGCGTGCCGTTCGCGGTGAGTTGGAGCTCCGAAGCGTCTGATCCTTTCAGGGTCCAGCTTCCCGACCAACTCAGGTCTTGCTCGGAGATCGTCACCGGAGTTCGGTAGAAATCTGCGACGGCCAACGCCAGCTTTTCCAGCGTCCCGGTCCCGGACGAATTTCGCACCGCCTGGACTCCCGGCACCGCCAGAAGGATCGGCTGGGAGGTGGTGTTCGCCCGGATGACGATCAGCTTAGCTTGCGGGTCGATGTTTTGCAGGGGGCTGCGGATCTCGCGAGCCGGGTCGGCTTCGATGGTCTCAAAGGCGTCATTGCTCCATCCCTCGTGAAGCTGGACCTTGCTTCGGCCTGCCGGGGTGTCGAGATTCAGCTGTCCGTTGACGAACGAAACGGACGGGGTGCTCGGCGAGCCCAGCGTGCCGGTGAGGTCCGCCGTTGAGACCGGCTGAGAGCGTTGCAACGCCATGACCACGGCCAGGACGGTCGCTGCGGCGGCGCCGGTCAGGGCGAGCGTTTTCCACCAAGCAAAGAGTCCCGGACGGGCCGTCTGTTTGGATTCCCAGATGTGCCGATCGAGCTTCGCGGCGATCTTCTCATGCAGGTCGTCGGGGTAGGGCACCTCGGCGTTTTGCCATGCAGAGAGCTGCTCAATCGCCCGGACGAACGCAGCGTATTCTGCCTGGAGCGTGGCATCTTGGGCCAGCTCTCGGCTGAGAACCTCCCGCAAATGGAGTTCCAGCGTTCCTTCGTGATAGGCAGAAAAGAGTTCTCGGGCCTTGTCGGCGTTCATGGGTTTCCTCGTTGAGATTTGTGCGTGTCGGTTTCTTTGGACGACCTAGCGTTGGAAAAGTTCCTGATCGGAGACCAACGCTTCGCGAAGCGAGAGTCGAGCCCGGTTGAGTCGACTCTTGACCGTGCCTAAAGGCAGGTCCAGCGCGGCGGCGATCTCTTCGTAGCTCAGATTCTCGACGTGGAACATGATGAGCATGGCTTGTTGATACTCCGGGAGGGAGGCGACTGCTTCTTGCATTCGATCTTCGCGAGCTGACTGCTCGGTGACGTCGCTGGGGCTCGGCCCTTTGTCTTCGAATTGGCGGGTGACTTCGGTTCCTGAGTCGGTGCTCAGGGTCTGCTCCAGGCTGACTGTGGGTCGGCTGCGCTCGGTCTTTTTGATGTCCAGGTAGCAGTTTGTCAAGATGCGATAGAGCCAGGTGGTGAAGGCGGAGTTGCCTTTGAAGTTCGGGATCGCGGAGTAGACCCGGACAAAGGCGCTCGCGACCAAGTCTGAGGCGAGATCTTGATCCCGGGTGAGCCGATAAGCGTATTGATAGGCTCGCCGTTCGTATTTGCGAATCAGATTATCGAGTCCCGACCGATCCCCTTTTTGAGCTCGGGCGATCCACAGGGCATCTTGTTGCCCGTTGTCGGAGCTCAACGTCGCGCCCCCGTCGATCTCGATCCCCGCTCGATGGCTTCTTGTTCCTCGCGGCTCAAATTCTGTTCGGCCTGACCCTTGACGAGTGCTTTGCAATAGGTCCGAGTCGATTCCCGGCCGACCAAGCTACTCAGCACCCATCCATCGCCTTCTTCGTCAAACACCGCGAGTGCAAAGCTCTGCTCCCCGCCGACTTCGTCGAAGGCGTTGAATCGGACGAGCCCGACGTATCGCTTGGCTGACTGCATTTTGCGCTCTTGCAGGTCGAGTCGGGTTCGGACCTCATCCAGTTCGCTCAAGATGGTCGTCTGTGCCTCTGCATGTCGGGTGAGCATCGCTTCGAGTTCGGCTCGCGACTCACCGCCCACGATCCCTTGCCAGATTTTTTGCTGCCGACTCTGACGGACCGCAAGCAGGATCAGCCCCAGCAAAGAGATTCCGCTGGCAGCCGCGATCACACTCAAAATCGGCAGGCTGATTTGAACAACTTCTGGCATTTCGGCCTCTAACAGACTGAGGTCTTCGTGCAAAATCGACGAAGATCAAGAGTATAGCCCGTGATTTCACCAGATTCAGAGGTGGTTCAAGAGCCCGTCGAGTGTCCGCCAGGCGAAACGCCTCCTCCTGCAGAGGAGGTGGCCAGTCGTCGCCCGCGCAAGCCGTGGATCACGAGTTTTGGCATCGGGCTTCTGGTCGTTTTGGTTTTTGCGATCGCGGCGAGCTCAGGATTCAAGATGGTTCGGGTCAGCGGCCACTCGATGGACCCGGTTTATCGAGACGGCCAAAAAGTCATCATGACCAATTGGTACTGGCTCGTGGGCCCAGTCCGCCGGGACGACATCGTTGTCATTCGGGGTCCAGCCCCTGGGGAGATCATGTTTAAACGCGCCCAGTATCTCGCCGGAGAGGAGGTGGACTGGGTCAATGTTCCCAAAAATTGGTCGATCACCTCGGGGAAATACCGAGTGCCGCCCGGCCACGTGTTCGTGATAGGGGATAATCTTAACGAGAGCAGTGACAGCCGCGATTTCGGACCGATCCGAATGGAGGATGTCATGGGCAAGGTCATTCCATGAGAAAATTCCCGATCGGAAGTTACGGGCGGCAACGCTTGGAGTTCTTCCCGGCGCCTTTTCGGGCGCCGCTTCGGGCGTTTGCGGCGCTGGTTTTCCCTTGGAAAGGCGAGCAGGTCTTGATCTGTGACATCGAAGATCGGGGCTGGTGCATCCCGAGTGGTCGGGTCGAGCCGTTCGAAGAGTCGATGGCCGCGGCGGCCCGCGAAGCGCGTGAAGAAGCGGGGGCATTGCTCCGCCAAATTCAATACATCGGCTGTTATCGAATCACTGACCGGTCCGAAGTTCGCTGGGCCGATTGCTATGTGGCCGAAGTTGATGAGCTAGTTGAAATCACCGCCGTCGGCGAGTCGAGAGGTCGCAAGCTCGTCTCAGTCGATGAACTTCCCGACATTTATCACCTTTGGACCGATTTGACGTCGGAAGTTTTTTCGTTTTCCCGCGAGATCATCCTTCGACATTCGAAGACGCTCGACGCGCTCGGCGAGTCGGCCTGATTCAGCTCTTGAGCTCGCGGGGTGGCTTGAGCGCTCCGATTTCGGCCAAGTAAAGCACGCCCATCACGACGAGAGTGATGATCACGCTCGCCAAAAGGAGTTGCATCGCAATGGTCAAGAGTTTGAGGCCGATTTTTCGAGCGAGTCGATTCTGTCGATGCAAGTTCGCGAGCATCTTCGCGGCTCTTTCTGGGGGCGCCCGGCGGATCAAGTAAGTCTGGGCCCGGCGCATCCCGCGAGTCCGCATGAGCTTGAGCATCAGCCACCAAAGGCGTCTCGCCAGCCACTCCGCCAGCGGACTCATCGGTCCATTTGGCCGATCGCTTCTGGAGATAACACCGATCCATCCTCGGCCAAGAAGCACAAGACCAACGGCTGGAGCGGCTCACGAGCCCGCATGACCTTGATCATAATCTCCACCTCGGAGGCAGGAGCGATGTCGGCGCAGTACGGCAGAATCGGCCTCGGGACGATCGAATGCACGTCGTAGTAGTGAAGAACCTTGGTTCGTTGAATCCAAACCTGACACCCGCTACTGGCAGCGCAGACGACCTTGACCGCCGGTTGGTCGGGGAACCGCAATCGATTCCACAAGTAAACAACCCCTTCACCACTTGTAAAGCTTGGCTCCAGATCGTTCACGGTTCCTGGATAGGTCTTCTCGGTCCAACGAACCGCGAGGTTTGATCGACCGTTGAACACTTCGGTTTGGTTGAGGATCAACTCACACCGGTAGGCTTTCTCCCATCCTTGCCCTTCGGCATTTGGAAAAGGCCCGACCTGAAACCACTTCTGGCCAGGGATCATCGCGATCTCGATCAGCTCGTCGTCCAGCCGGAGCATCGCCGCACCCGGGCGCTCGATGCGCTTCGGGGCCTTCAGCACCGCGGGGAAAGCATTTGATTCGCCGGGTTTGAGCCGGAAGTTCGTCAGTTTATGGCGGGCGGACCACCCGCTGGCCGGCTCTAATTGGGGATCCACAAGGGCCTCTTCGGTGCCGACGTTGGAGAACCTCAGGACGAGCCCAGTCCCTTGGTCGGGCAGTGCTTGGGGGCCGTCCGGATATTCGACCGTCACCTGAATCTCGCCGACTCGAGAGATCGCCTGGGCCCCCGAGGCGTTCATCAGTTGTCGGATCGAGTCGGGCAAAGGAGGGTGGATGAGGAGGGCGGTCGGCAGGGTGGGCATCGCTTCGCCGACTCCAGCCGCCATCTCTTCCTCGACAACGGCGGGCGCATGGGCCAGGATCGAACTCGCCGCACCTGATGTGGGTTCGGGCCCTTGGACGGCGACGATCCAGTCGTCGAGGGTGGCCGGAACCTCGTCGAGACGAAGCCCGATCCCAGCAACAAACTCAGTGCCTAGAGGCCGAAGCCAATCGGGTGGGACCGAACCTGAGCGGAGTCCTGCCCAGACGCCCGTCGTCAGCGCAATCGCAGTCGCCGCGCCACCCCAGCCCGCGGCGAGGGCCATCGCCGACTCAAAGTCGCCCCGGGACTTCAGCATCGCAAAGAGCGCAGCCCCAAGACTCAACGCGATGTGTTGGCCATCGGATATCTTGAGCGCTTGGGCCAAAGCGGGCTTCATCGCGTCCAGCTCCAGGTCTTGGTTGACGAGCTGGAGGGTCGAATGGACGGCCGAATGGCCGATCGATCCGACGGGCAACAGCCCCATCAAGACTCGAATGACCTCGGCCAAGGGGACATCGGTCTCCATGAGTGAAGTGATCCGGGCTAGGGCCGCACTGATTCGGGCGGCTTCGGGGTGGTGGTCGATCGACGCATCAAACCACGCCCAGCGCACCGCCTCATCCGGATCGCCGTGGAATCGAAGCCCCCAATAAAGCGAGCGCCCCAAAGCCTCGCTCCCCATGCCCAGCGGGTTTTGCCAAGATCCCGTGAGGGGTGCGCGCAGCCCGATGCGAGAGGCTCTCCGGGCAAAGCCGGTCTCCGAGTGGGAATGCCACGTGTTTTGAAAGAACGCATCGGCGAGTCCTTCGGGCGTCCCGCCGGAGTCCACTTGGCGGGCCCACACCAACCAAGCTTCCAGAGCGCTACTTGGAGTCATTCTCGCCGGGACGGGCTCATAGAACGAGATTCTCTTGGTGGCGGTGGCTCCTTGGAACGGGGCTCCCAGGGTCGCCCCGATGAGTGCTCCTTGAAAAGCAGGTCGAGTCCGTTGGCTCATCCCCCCGATTTTAACCGCAAATCCAGCAGGTACTCTGGGTCCGTTGAACTCCATTGATCTTTCCGTTTTTCGTTGGATCAATCGCTGGCCCGACGGTCTCGAACCGCTCATGCTCTTTCTGAGCAAAGGCATCGATAGCTGGTGGGTGCGGGTGCCGCTTCTCGGGCTCTTTCTTGCTCTCGTCCTGCGGCCCACGACGCGGCGGGGGGCTTTGGTAGCCTTCCTCATGTGGCCGCTCGCCAACCTGATGACCGATGTTGCCAAAGCTTCGATCCCTTTTGGGAGGCCCGGGAACGAAGTCCCCGACGCGATCATCCGAGTCGGCATGAGTCAGTCGATGGGGACCGCGAGTGCCCACAGCGCGAACATGATGTTCATCGGGGTCGCCTTGACTCTCTCCTTCGGGTGGCGCGGAGCCCCGGCGATCCTCTTGGCCCTGGCAGTTGGGCTGAGCCGGATCTATGTTGCGGCCCACTACCCGTCTCAAGTCCTCTTCGGGTGGACTTTGGGGGCTTTGGCCGCCTTTATTGCGTTCCACACGGTCGAAGCTGGGGTCCGGGTGGCTACGGCAAATCGGGAGCGGAAGAGTGCGAGTGCGGCTTCCGAATCACCTTCTGAGGCGTCGTGAGATCGATGTTGCCGAGCGTTTCCAAAGGCCGACCTTCGACCTGAAAGACGACGAAGTCGATGCTTGGGAACTGCCCCACCGCCAGCAAAATGCCGTCCAGGATGGTGTGTTCGTCCTCGGTGCCGTAGGTCGTATCAAAGGCGGCGTTGAAGTCCAGCGTAACGGTCTTGTCTTTGACTTGGGCCGTCACCAGTTTCGCATCGGCCGGAGCCACCTGACTTGAGCCGAGGAACTCGTTGACAGCAAAAACGATGGCGTTGGTCCCGGGTGGAACGGGCTTCGTTTTCGACTGGAACTGAAGCCGATCTCCTTGGTATTCGGGCCGCATCGACTGAACGGTTTTGGCCTGTGTCGGATCGTCCCGGGGCACGGGCGGCGAAGTTCGCGAGGCTCGCTTTTGATCCTCGGGCACCCGGTTGGCGGGCGAAAACTTGACGTAATACCCCAAGACGCCGACGACCATGGCTCCGCAGAGGAGCATGAGCCACAAAGAGCCGGTCTTAGGGGTTGGGGGGGCTGGTTTTCGTTGAGGCATCTCCGACATACACCTTGAGCGCGCGGACCACGGCTGCGGCCGAATCCGCATGAAAGTCGGGCTGCGTCATTCGACGGACGTCCCGATCGTTGTTGATGAACCCGAGCTCGAGCAAAACGGCCGTCATCCGGGAATTTCTTAAGACAGCGAACCCGCTGTCGTAAATCCGAGTGTCGCTCCAAATCCCAAGATTGGGAAGTTGACTGACCTTGGCGACCTCAGCGCTAATGCACTTGGCCAAAAGGCGTCCGAGCGGGTCTTGTTTGTGAAAAAAGATCTTTGTCCCGCTGGCCGAGTTCGCCAGGCGGTTCGAATTGAAGTGAACGCTGATGAACAGGTCGGCTCGACTGCGATTGGCCACTGCCGACCGCTCCGACAGAGCAAGACGCGTGTCGTCCGTTCGAGTCATGATGACGGCGGCTCCCTCTTCGGTCAACTGCTTGCTGAGCTGCCGAGCCACCGCCAGGGCGAGGGTCTTTTCTTGGACCTTTCGGTCCCGCGAGACCGCACCCGGGTCACTGCCTCCATGCCCCGCATCGACGACGATGACCTTGCCGGCGAGCTTGCCGTTCGCGATCTTAGGCAGGACGAGCTGGACTGTAATCTGGCGGTTGGTCGAGGCAAGCTCGAACCCCATCGGACGTTTCAGTTTCAGCGTCAGCCGAAGGCCGCCTTGGTCCGGCACGAACTCGGCCTTTTCGAGGTGCTCTGAGGCGCCGAGGCCCTGAATCGGGTCGGGGGAGAGCACGCCAAAGAGCAAGACGTCAATGGTGAGCGGATCGCGATAGGACCCGGCGGGTCGAGCACTGACTTGGCCCGAAGTGGCCAAAGTGACCGTCGCTCCGGTCGAGGTCGATGCCGAAAGAACCGGCGATGACACCCGCACGATCGGTACCGACGAGTCGGCGGGTGGCGAGATCGCACGTGGCGCGACTGGGGTGGGCTCCGAACCGAGGCCGGACGCGGGATCAGGGGGCGGGGGTTGTTGGGCTGGATCGAGCGGGACAATCGTCACCGGTCCGACTTGGGGCCGCGGCGGGTTGACGATGGCGGCGGTCAGCGATGACTTGTCCTCGGGGATCCAGCCGTCCAGGCTCAGCGTCATCGAGCGGATCGTGGCCGGGACTTCGCCTTTGAGCCCCTTGAGATCTGGATTTTCGAGCACCACCCGGACGGTGTCCGGTCGAAACTGGCCGAAGCGAACGCCGGGCGGCAACGGAAATTTGGCATTCGGGCGTAGCTTGGCGCCTTGGAGATCGACAATCCAACGGTTGGGGTTTGAAACCTGAAACACAACCGGGCGAACCCCGAGCGTGGAATCCACCCGAAGGCGTCCGGCAAAGACCTCGATCTGGCGGACCACGCCAAAGACCGAAAAGACTTTCTCCGCATCATCCCATTCCCCGATCGCTCCGAGCTGATCGAGGGCGGGCCCAAGAACGACCCATGGCTTTTGATCGGGTCCTGGCTTTACCGGAACTCGAATGCGTCGCCCTTCGGCCATGAGGTCGGCCTCGTCTTCGACGACCCGGACCTGCCAGCCCAGTTGTTCAAGGGTCTGAGGCGAAGCCAAAGTGTCCGATCCCGAGCGGTGAACGCCCTGAGCGATCGACTCGCCGTGAGTGTAACGCATGGCTCCCCAAGAAGAAGCTTGATCTTGAGCCTGGGCTGAGGAGCCCAATGCACCCCAAGCCATCACTGCCCAGATCACGCCCCTCGCGACCATCCTTGTTCCGAGGGAAATCTGCTTTTCCATAAGCACCCGTTAGGATACCGAAGCCGACCGTCAAAAGTGCCGGTACGGAGAAATGTTTAAGATTTTCGCTGAATCTGATCAAGACGAAGGGCCGCTCGCCCAGTGAGCGAACAGCCCGTTCTTTTGACTCAGGGAGTTCGGCGATTCATCGCTGACCCTGATTTCACTGGTCAAGGGTAGTTAAAACCCCCGACCTCCCTGGTGCGTACAGTTACTACTCATTTTGTGGCACCACCTCCTGATCGTGAGATTAAGAAGGCCGCTCGCGGCGCGAATGACCGTCTCATTGAATATAGACAACGCCAGCCGGCCAATCGTTTCAAAAGCCCTCAAATGAAGCTACTTTTTCGGGGGAGGTCCCAAAATGAGCTCGGCTTGGCGCGCATCGTTCGCCGCCGAAGCGGGGTCCATCCGGAGGAGTCTCATCAGGTCGGCATGCCCGATCCCGATCATGAGTCCCAAAGTCTGATCTCGGTTTTGGGCTAAGCAAATCATCAAGATTCGGTCAGAATCTTGCCAAAACCAGTAGCTGGCGAATCGATTGACAATGAGCTCAGGCTCGGCTTCAGAAAAGGTCTTGCGATAGCGCTCCACGAGATCGTTCACCTGCTCGCGGTCGACTTTTTCTTGATTCCAGACCGCGCCCGCGACGATCCCATCTTGCAAAATCACCCCGAACCGGACGTCGCCCGACTCCCAACCTCGCCCGACGAGCGGCTTGGTCAGCATCGGAGGCAGGGTCTTGAGCTCGACCGAATTTTTGGGCGGCTTCGGGAAAATGTCGAACGCCCGTGCTTCGGGATCGCCCACCATCAGGGTCCGATCGGCCCCTAGGAGTCCCAATCGACCCACCCGGTCCAGCTCCGGCAGGTTCATTTGAACCGACCGAGCAGGAGTTTCTCCGTAAGGATTGAGGGCGGCGGAGGGCGAAGCAGTTTCCGACCCACTCGGCGGAGCGGTGTTGCCCGTATCAGAGCCCTGTCCGCACCCGAGCACCGCAAGTGCGAGGGTAGCCGCAAGAAAACTGCTACTCCACCGAAAGAATCTTGTACTTTTGTTCGCCATCAGGAGTCACCACAGAGACTTCGTCGCCAGCCGAAGCGCCGAGCAGGGCGCTCCCGAGAGGGGAAGTGATGGAGATCAAGTCGTTCAGAGGATCATTCTCAAAAGACCCGACCAACGTGATCGTGAGTTCGTCGCCCCACTTGGCGTCGTGCACCTTGACCTTGCTTCCCAGATGAGCGGTCTCTCCGGCCCCTTCGGGACGATCCACGATCTTCGCGGTCTGGAGGACTTTTTCCAAGTCGGCGATCCGGCCCTCCAAGCGAGTTTGGTTGAGCTTCGCTTCGTGATAAGCCGCATTTTCGCGAAGGTCTCCATGACTTTTCGCCTCTTTGATGGCCTCAGCGACCTGAGATCGGATCGGCCCTTTGAGCTCTTGAAGCTCCTTCTCCAGCTTCTCGAAGCCCGCCCGCGTCAGCAATGTTTCTTGTCCCATAACAAGTCCTTCATTGTGACACAAGGCCCAAAAACGCGCGAACCGATGCCGCGCTTGGGCGTAAACTGGGGGTTCATGAAGTTCCAAGCCCCGCGGGGAACCAACGATGTCTTGCCATCCGAGGCCATGCAATGGCGTCAAATCGAACGTGCGTTCGAGCATGTCATGGGCGGGATGGGCTACGGCGAGATTCGAACCCCGATGTTCGAAGAGATTGAGCTGTTCCGACGGTCGAGCGGGGAGACGAGCGAAGTCGTTTCGAAGCAGATGTATGATTTCCACGACAAAGGGGATCGACATCTGGCCCTGAAGCCCGAAGGGACCGCACCCGCGATCCGAGCTTATTTGGAGCATTCTTTGGCTCAACCTGGGCAAATCACGCGTCTTTGGTACTTCACCCCGATTTTTCGCTATGAGCGACCCCAAAAGGGACGATATCGACAGGCTCACCAGGCAGGAATTGAACTGATCGGGTCTTCGAGCCCCGCCGCTGATGTCGAAGTGATCGAAGCGGCTGTCCGGTTTTATGAAGCGATTGGGCTGAAAGACCTCACCGTCCTGCTCAACTCCATTGGTCGAGCTGAAGCAAGAATCAAGTATTGTCAGCTGATCTTAGACAAATTATCTTCTTGGCTCCCGGGTCAGCCGCTCGAATCTCAGCAACGAGCTGAGAAAAATCCGCTCCGACTTCTTGATTCTAAGGACCCTTCGATTCAAGCCGAGTTGGTCGGATTGCCGTCGATTTTTGAGTCTTTGGAGCCGGAGTCGTTGGCGCATTATCGAAAGGTTGAGCGTTTGCTTGAGCGGGCAGGGATTTCGTACGTCCAAGACCCGACAATTGTCCGGGGTTTGGACTACTACAACGACACCGTTTTTGAGATTCAAAGTAGTGCCTTGGGCGCGCAAAGTTCGCTGTGCGGAGGGGGGCGTTACGACGGGCTCATCCAGCAGCTCGGGGGACCGACCACCCCGGCGGTCGGGTTTGGGGCGGGTTTAGAACGAGCCCGAATCGCTCGCGAAGCCGCCGGATTCCCCTTGGAAGAGCTGAGCGTCGACGTTTTCGTCGCCGGTGAGCCTTTGACGGAGTCGGAGACCGAAGCCTGGGTGCGTTTACTCCGCCAATCCGGGCTCTCTGCAACCTACGATTTCGATTTGCGTGACCTCAAGCGCCAACTCAAAATGGCCGACCGAGCCCGAGCGACGTTTGTGATCCTCGTGGGTCCCGAAGAAATTTCGACCGGAGTTTTCAAAATCAAGACGATGGCCGAGAGTCGCCAGGATGAGATTCCTCGCGAACAAGTCGTGTCATGGCTTCAATCCCGTCGTCCGCGAGCCGAGACATGACCTCTCTGAAGCGTCGCCTGCTGGGAATGAGCGTCTTCTTTCTGGGGACGGCTTCAGGAGCCTGGGCACAGAGCCCAGACATCTCGCTGGGCGTCGATCTCGGGCCGACCCTCCTCACCGAGCGAGGCGGCAACACGCGGTTTCGCTGGTACGACGGCATGGGGCGACCGAGCCTTGTAACCCTTCGTCTTGACCTCGAGACCGGCTGGCGGCTTGTCGTCAGCGAGCGGCTCCAAGGCGTGCGCGGAGAGTCGGATGCGAGTCTGCTGCATGAGGCTTATCTCGAAGACCCTGGGACCTGGCGAGTCGGCAAACAGCTCATGCCCTTTGGGCGCGATCTGCTGAAAGAAAACGTGATGGCGGCCCGAATCAACACCCGGCTCGTGGTCGATCAACTGCCGATTTCGATTGCCGTGGCAGACGCAGGCAAGCGTCGCCAGCGCGGAGTGACGGCTCGGATCGGTTCGCGCCTCGGAGTGAGCCTCGCGCTCGGGAATCATTGGACCCTGGCCAGTGGGTCCCTCAGCCCTGTCCGATTGCCCGAGCAGTCGCCCGGCGCAGGCCGAGGATTTCAGCAGGTTTATGGCATTGACTATATCGATATCCGGGGCCCTTGGCAGTTGATCGGCGAAGCGATTTGGCTTCGAGAACCGGAATCGACCCTGGACCGGGAAGAGTGGGTCTCCGATCTCCGCACGGTGTACCGAGACCCCGAACGACGCTTTCGAGTGACGTTCGGGTGGGCTCGTTCCTGGCGAATCCGAGAAGACCACTATCGCATCGAAGGTGAGTGGGCGGTTGCGCCTCAGGTCAGTCTGGTCCCGATCCTGAAGTTTGTTCGCGGGAGCTGGCAAGGCTTGAGCCTGACGACCAGGATTCGACTATGAGCAAGAATTGGGGTTGGGCCGCCTTGGTGGGGTTGGGGGTGGTCGTCTTGGGGTTGGTTCTGAAGAGCATTCCTTTAGCGGTGCTCGGAGGGGCGGCGGGCGTGGTGGCTCTGCTGTTTGGCTCGGCCCAAAAGGCGCAGGAAAGCGCGAATCCGAGGCTCCGGTACGAGTTGAGCCACGAAGTTCGGCTTGAGATCAAGCCGATGGAAGATCTTCGGCGGCAGATCGAAGAGCTCGTTCGCCAAAACGACGACATCCCGGCGGTGAAGGTGATCGGGAAAGAGGCGCTTGCCGACGCCGAGGGCATGATCGAGCAAGCGATTCGGCTGCTGACGAATCGATCGAAGTTGAAAAAGATGCTCTTTGGCAAGGCGAGCGCGGCCCGGAGCTTGGCCGACCTCGAACATCAGCGGTCCGAAGCCAGCGACCCGCAGGTGATCGAGTCTCTCGATCAAGCGATTCGATCTCGGCAACTCGAGATTCAAAGTTATTCGCAGGTCGAGTCGGCCCTTGCCTCCCTCGAAAGCAAGCTCAGCGAAGCCGAAGCAGCGCTCGCCAGCCTGAAAGCGACCCTCGCGTCGGGGGCAGCTTCGCTTCGGATGCAACATTCTGAGCCCGACACACTCGCCGAGCTCGCGCGGCGGCTAAAATCTCTGGGAACGAGCTTTGAGGAAGCGAATGCGTCCTTAGAGCAGCAGATGCCCGAATCGAACAGAACCTTATGAGCAGCGGACGAAGAGCCTACGACATCTTGCGGAGCTATGTGAATCGAGAGTGGGATCGATTGCGCGACCTCGATGAGATTCGGGCCCGAAACGAGCTGGATGCTCCGACCATCCCGTCTTCTCCTCAAGCTCCCGCCGAGCCGGCGGCCCCGGCAATCCCCGAGACTCCCCAATCGGTCGCCCGCAAGGTCTTGGGGGTCGAGCCGAGTGCAGGGCTTGACGAGATTCAGAGGGCGTATGAGCGACTTTGTAAGCGGGCCGAACCCAGCCGGTTTGCCGAGGGCAGCGACGAGCGAAAGATCGCCGAGCAGCTGCGCGAGCGGATCGACCAAGCCTTTCGCGTGCTGAAGGAAGACCTCGACCCGACCGAGAAGCGGTTCCGGTCGCTGGAGATCGACTGAAGATGGCGACGACCGAGCTGCAGCTTCGGGCCCAGATGTGCGAGATCGGGAGGCGTCTTTGGCAGCGCGGCTTGGTTGGAGCCGCAGAGGGCAATTTGAGTGTCCGACTGGGTCCGAGGAGTCTGCTTTGCACTCCAACCGGGATGAGCAAAGGGCACCTCAAACCGAACGATCTCGTTGTGATCGACCTTCAGGGGCAACCCTCGCGCGAAGAGAGCCGGATGCCGAGCTCTGAGATCAAGCTTCACCTGAAAATCTATGCCAAACGCCCCGACTGCGTCGCCGTGATTCATGCACATCCGCCGACGGCGACGGGGTTCGCCCTGGCAGGCGAAGAGATTCCGGACAATCTTCTTCCCGAGGCGGCGATGGTTTTGGGCTCGGTCGCCACGGCACCCTTTGCGATGCCGGGAACCCAAGAAGTGCCTGACTCGATCGATCCGCTCGTCGAGGACCACAAGACGATTTTGCTCAGCCATCACGGCGCGGTCGTGATGGGGCTCGATCTTGAGGACGCCTACAACCGGATGGAAACCCTGGAACGCATTGCTCGAATCGTTCTGACGGCACGCCTTCTTGGCGATCCGAAGCCGATTCCTGCAAAGGCCTTTGACGAACTCCTCAAAACTTCGCTGACCGGACGGCTCGAACGATAGCTCCAGAATGACGGGTTGGACCGTCTTGAAGAGTGACTGTTGGTGGACTAGCGATGAAACTACTTGCCGAAGCTGTGGGGTCGTTCCTCTTTATGTTCGTGATCGGGCTGGTGGCCGTGTCGGGTGACCCAGCCTTTGTGCCTCTCTACATCGGTCTCGCCCTGGCGGCCATGGTGTATATGGCTGGCCACATCAGCGGGGCCCAATTCAACCCTGCCGTGACCGTCGCGGTTTTGATGCGCGGCAAGATGAAGTCGCAAGAAGTGTTGCCCTACATTCTCGCGCAGATTGTCGGTTCGGTGGCAGCGTTCGGCCTTGCCTCCTACATCACCGGTCGCTCGGTCGCGATTGCGCCCGGCGAAGGCGTGGACATCATGCGTGCGCTCATCGTCGAAGTGGTCTTCACCATGATGCTGGTGCTGACAGTTTTGAACGTCGCCACCCACAAGAAAACGGCAGGAAACAGCTTCTATGGACTGGCCATTGGCCTCGTGATTGTTGCTGCGGCGGGTGCGGGCGGTGCGATTTCGGGCGGTGCCTACAACCCGGCGGTCGCGATCGGCGCCACGCTCGTCAACGCCCTCAAGGACGGCGGGACGTGGAGCCATTTGTGGCTCTATCTGGTTGGGCCGACGCTCGGGGGCGTTCTCGGTGCCATTGTGTTCAACGCCATGTCCCCGGCCGAAGAGCGTGATTGAGGTTGCCGGATGCGTCTCGTCCGGTGACGATCGTTGTTGTCTCGTTTAACACGAAGTCTCTTTTGAGAGAGTGCCTGGCCTCGCTAGGGGCGGCCCATCAAGTGATCGTTGTCGATAATGCCTCCCAGGACGGCTCGCCCAAGATGGTGCGGGAGGAGTTTCCGCTCGTTGAACTGATTGCAAATTCAGACAATCGAGGCTTTGGGAGCGCGAACAACCAGGGTCTCGCTCAAGCGACTCATGATCGGGTCTTGCTTTTGAATCCCGACGCCAGGGCGGAGCCGGGGGCGATTGAAACTTTGGCTCAGGCACTGGACGATCCAGGGGTCGCGGCCGCCGGCGGGCGGCTCCTCTCTTCAGACGGCAGCACTCAGAACTCGTGCTCAAGTGAGCTGACTTTGTGGGCGGTTCTTTGCGAGCAGACCATGCTGGAGAAGGCCTTTCCGCATTCGCCGCGGCTTTCGCCGTATTGGCTGACGCCGCGCTTGATTCAGCAAGGCAGCATGGGGCCCTTTGAAGTCGAACAAGTGATGGGAGCATGTCTGATGGTACGACCGGAGGCTCGGTTCGACGAACGGTTCTTCCTTTATTGCGAAGACACCGAGCTTTGCTATCGGCTTCGCCGACAAGGCAAGATTCTTTACGTTCCTGAGGCGAGATTTCACCATGATTTGGGGGCGAGTAGCGCGCGAATGCGATGGCGATCCGTTGCTCGCTATAACTTTGGAAAAACTCTTTACTTTTTCATCCATCACGGACTCTTCTCGGCTCTTCTTTGCGAAGTTCTCAATCGCATGGGGGCTCTCTTTCGGGTCATCTTGGGACTGGTCGGTCTGATCCTCGGAGTGTTGACCGTCTTCCTCATGGGTTTTGGGCCGAGACTCATACGCTGGTCGATCGAGAAACTTGGCACTTTTTGCCGAGTTCTCGTTGCCGGACGCCAAGATCCTCGGCCTAGGAGGCCGCGGCCCGAAGTGCCTGGTCGATGAATTCGAGCAAGATTTTTTCGAGGTGCGAAGCGGTGATGTCTTCACGATGGAGCGCCGCATAAGGAGCTACCCATTCAGGTAAGTTTTTCATCGGGCGAAGCGCAGCCCGGAGGTCCCAATAGGCAAGATGCTGAGCCGGTGCTCCCAGGGCCTCCTCGTATCGAGCTGTGAATTCGGTCATGGCCTCCCATCCCAAGATCCATGCCACATCGAGCCGACTGATGGCGAGATCGGCCGTCGGGGGGCCCGTCAGGGCGTTTTCCCAATCGACGATGGCAGTGCATTGTCCCTGCTCCCAGAGCAGGTTTCCGGGCCAAAAGTCGCCATGTCGAAGACATGTCGAAGACATGTCGAAGGCCAAGGAGTCCCACCCTCTTTCGCGACCTCCGCCCGAATCTCGGGCTCTCGAAGAGCGATGTTCGCTTCGCCCGTCGAGACAAATTTCCGAGACGCCTCGGGCAAAGTCTCGCATGCCTCGGGCGTCAGGGGCACCTGATGGATGCGGGCGAGCCATGTGGCCATTTGTTGGAGGAAGGAGGCGGGGTCGGCGGGGCGAGCGGTGGCGACTCCAGGCATCCACTCCATCAAGAGGAGTTCGTCTGTCGATCCGAAGGGCCGAGGGGCAGGCAGGCCTGCCCGAGAAACCCAATCGAGCACTTTTTCTTCGTGGCGAGGTGCGTTAGCAAACAGGGTTCGCACGTACGCACTCGGAAATCGAGCGACTCGGCGAAAGGCTTCGCCGTCCGGAGAGGTGAGTTCCAAGAGGTAGAGGTCCGCCGACATGCCGCCTTCCAGGCGAGAGGCTTGCCGCAGACGGGCGCCTGGGTTTAACTCGGCCAAGGCAATTTCGATCGCGGCAAGATGTTCGGACGAAATCACAACGAGTTGAGGCCCATGATCTGATGAAGCTGGTCGCGCTCGTATTCCCACGAAAAGCGGGTTCGGGCACGCTCAAATCCTCGCTGACCCATCTCGATGCGGCGACCACGATCTTGAATCAGCTCGACGATCGCTTGGGCCATCGCCTCGGTATCGCGCTCTTCGACGAGCAGGCCCGTTTCGCCATGGACCACCGCGTCCGGAATTCCGGCATGCCGGGTCGAAACGACGGCCAGCCCCGCCCCCATCGCCTCCAAGATCGACACTGGGAGTCCTTCTTCGTCTTTGGTCACCGGGTCGACGACGCTGTGCTGGACAAAGAGATCGGCTCGAAGAAGGGATTCCAAGACAAACTCGGCAGGCTTCCCTCCATGGACGGTGACGGCATCGGCTAGGCCGCGGTCTTGGACGCTCTGCCGGGTGGCTTGTTCGAGTTCGCCCCGTCCGATCATCTCCAGGCTGAGGTCAGGAATCGTCTGGCGAGCCCGAGCGAACGCATCCAGGAGCAGGTGAGGAGCTTTTTTGGCGGTCAATCGACCGACGGCGATTAGTTTCGGCGGGCCGGACTCGGCTCTCTGCGGGAGCTCCGTTCGGACCTCACCGCCACAAGGAACGACCCAGATCGGACAGGTGAGCCCGATCTTTTCGAGCCGAGTTTTTCCCAGCGTGTGGACGGTGATGATCCCGCCGGTCGAGTTGAAATCTTGATACCTCTGAACCCATTCAGGCTCCAGCAGCCGGGTGGCGGTGTCGTAACCGAGCCCCCGCGCGAAGAGCCGGATGCCGAGCTCCTGACAAATCGGGATGTAGGGCCAGGCCAAATCAAGCCATTCGGCCAGCATCACTTCGACCTGGTGCTTCCGCAAGAATTGGGTGATCGCCTTTCGTTCGGCCTGGGGGGCGAAAGCGCGTCGAAGAACTCGCTTGGCACCCCGAACGAGCTTGCTCTCGTCAGGTTCAAGATAGAGGGCGGGGCCGGTCGGGTCCCAGCTGTGGTTGTCCGGGGGGGTGGATCGACCGGCAATGACGACCGTTTTTCCGGGCAGTAGCTCGTTGCAATGCCGCCGAATGAAGGTTTCGCTCAGCGCCCCGGTGGTGGAAGTCGCGACGCAAAAGGGCATCCGAGCAAGGTCATGCATAGGTCTCGAAGGAGTTTAGCCGAATTGATCTGTCAAAATGAGTTCAGTGCAGGTTCGAAGGCCACGCCTCTCCGGCGAGGGACGCCGTTTGCCGATGATAACGTAGGAATCATGCCGAGTTCGAATCCCACCCCCCATCCAGAGGTCGCGTCTCGGCAGTATCGATTGGTGATCATGGTGAACATGGTCGCGCCCTATCGGGTCCCCGTGTACGACCGAATCGGTCAAGCCTTCGAAACAACGGTCCTCTACTCGAACATCGAGTCGAACCGGACCACCTGGGGCGGCACCCTCGAAAAGTTGAAGCATTGCATCGCGCGGCGGTCCTGGGGGTTCACGATCACGCTTCGCAAGCGGGGCAAAGATGGGGTGTTTGATCATCGGTACAAGCACATCACGCCGGGGTACTTCGCCGACCTGGTGCGGCTCAAGCCCCACGCGATTCTCACCTATGAGCTGGGATTTCGGACGATGGTGGCGCTCCTTTATGGGTTCTTGTATCAGGTGCCCGTGTGGGTGTGGTGGGGCGGGACGCTCCACAGCAGCGCCAAGATTCGCAAGCTCAACGCCTGGGTGCGCCGGTTTTTGGCCCGACTGACGTTTCGGTGGATTGCCTATGGGGCTTCTTCGAGCGAGTACATCCGGACCCTGGGAGTGCCAGATTCAAAAATTTTGCAAATTCAGAACTGTGTCGATGAACAGTTGTTCCTGGATCGCGTCCAACCCCTATGCCAGCCTGAAGTTCGTCCGGCTCTGCTCGTCGTCGGGCACCTGGTCGGGCTGAAAGGGGTTTACGAGATGCTGGATGCTTGCGCTGCGGTTCAAGGTCGGGGCCATGCCTTCTCGGTGTTTTTCATCGGCGATGGGCCAGAGAAGGAGAACTTGAAGCAAAAAATCGAGCAATTGGGACTGAAGAACGTCGAATTTCTCGCGGCTCGCAAGCCCGAAGAGATGCCCGCGGTCTATCAGAGCATGGACATGCTTGTCTTTCCGACGCTCAATGACGTCTGGGGATTGGTGGCCAACGAGGCGATTTTGAGCGGTCTGCCGGTCTTGGCGTCGAAATACGCGGGCTGTGCGACGGAGCTCCTGGAGCCCGAGGCGATCTTTGATCCCCTCAACCCGAGCGAATTTGCCGAGGCGCTCGAACGGGCAGTTCTTGGTAAGATACCTATGAGCCCTCCGGGCCGCCTGAAAACCTGCGCTCAGGTAGCGGATCGAATCATCCGCGACGTTGATTCTGTTTTATCGTCTTGAAGATCCTCTTTGTCCATAACTTCTATCAGATCACCGGTGGCGAGGAGTCGGTCCTCCGTGCCGAGGTCCAGCTGTTGCAAGACCATGGGCACGAAGTTCGCACCTTGACCGAGGACAACAAGTCGATTCAACAGATGAGTCGGTTGGATTTGGCGGGAAAGACCCTTTGGAACTCCGAATTTGCCGCCAAGACCGAGGCCGAAGTCCGAAAATTTCGGCCGGATGTGGTGCATTTTCACAACACTTTTCCCCTGATTTCGCCGGCCGCCTACTATGCGGTGCGAGATGCCGGAGTGCCGGTGGTCCAGACGTTGCACAACTACCGGCTCCTTTGTCCGAACGCTCTGTTCTTTCGAAATGGACAAGTTTGCGAGGATTGCTTGGGCAAATCGGTGCCGCTTCCTGGGGTTCGGCATCGGTGCTACCGAGGGAGCCGGATGGCATCGGCCGTCGTGGCATCGATGATCACGTATCATCGTTTTCGCGAAACTTGGACCCAAGAAGTCGATCGATATATCGTCCTTACCGAGTTCGCCCGTCACAAGTTTATCCAGGGCGGACTGCCCGCCGACAAGCTGATCGTCAAGCCGAACTTTGTTCAGCGCAAGATCGAGGCGGGTCGGGGCGAAGGGGGCTACGCCTTTTTTGCCGGCCGACTCTCTCAGGAGAAGGGCCTTGGGGTGATGCTCGATGCCTGGAATCTGCCGGGTCGGACAATGCCGCTCAAAATCGCGGGCGCTGGCCCCGAAGAAGAGTTGGTCCGAGAGGCCGCCGCCCGCAACCCCCTCATCGAGTTCTTGGGGCTCCAAAAGCCTGAAGAGGTGTTGAGCCTCATGCAGAATGCGTGTTGCTTGATCTTCCCGTCGGTCTGGTACGAAGGGTTGCCGATGGTGATCATTGAAGCCTATGCCGCCGGGTTGCCAGTGGTAGCGTCGAATCTGGGCGGGATGTCGTCGCTGATCCAGCACGAAAAAACTGGGCTCCATTTTGAGGCAGGCAGCTCGCACGACCTGGCTCGTCAAGTCGACCTTCTTGCCTCAAATCCCGATCTTCAGCGTGAGATGCGGGCCGGAGCGCGCCAAGAATACGAAGCGAAGTACACTTCGGAAAAGAACCTCAAGGCTCTGGTAGGGATTTATGAGTCGGTGGTTCGAGGATTCGGCCTGGTTCTGGGGCTTGCGTCAGGCTGGATTGCATTCTAGCAAGCTGATGGCATTAAATTATTCATCACTGATTATTTTTTCTTGAACAAATGGCCGAAACCTTGTGTATACTCCGCTAAATATGCGCAGAGGGCGGGGATTCCATCTCGCGATTCTGGTTGGGAATGTGAGGTTTGAAGCAAGGCTTGGGCTGGAATGAAGATTGTTCTTGCGCATAATTTTTATCAGATCCGCGGCGGCGAAGAAGGTGTCTTCGAAGCGGAAGCCGAGCTCTTGGAGCAGGCGGGACACCAAGTCGAACGGTTCACGGCCCACAACAAGAGTATTCGCTTTTGGAGTTTGCCGGTCGTCGCAAAAGAGACCCTTTGGAATCCGACCTCGTTTGAAAACCTGAGCCGTCTCTTAAAGTCTTTTCAGCCAGACGTTGTTCACTTTCACAACACTTTTCCGCGAATTTCGCCGTCGGCCTATTCGGCTTGTCGAGAAGCGGGGGTGCCGGTGGTCCAAACGCTCCACAACTATCGCTTGTTGTGCCTGAACGGGCTGTTCTTTCGGGATGGTCAGCCGTGTGAGCTCTGTTTGGAGCGAAAAAGTACCTGGCCCGGAGTGCAGCACCGGTGCTATCGAGGCGACTTTTTGGGCTCCTGCACGGTCGCGGCGATGCTCAAGCACCACCACGCGAAAGGCACCTATGCAAATCTAGTGGACCGCTATATCGTTCTGTCCGAATTCGCTCGGGAAAAGTGCATTCAGGGCGGACTGCCGGCAGAGCGTCTCACCCTGAAGCCAAATTTTGTCCTCAATGCGCCGAGTCAAGGCGGCGATTCACGCGCGGGCGCGGTCTTTGTCGGTCGGCTGTCGAAGGAAAAAGGCGTCGACGTCATGCTGGAGGCTTGGAAGCAGATCGGACGGAGGCTTCCGCTCAAGATCATCGGGAGCGGGCCACTCTCGACCGAAGTTTCGGCGCTGGCGTCGCAGATTCCAGGATGCGAATGGCTCGGGGCTCAGCCTCGGGCCGAAGCGTTGCAGGCGATCCAGTCAGCTGAGTGTCTGATCTTTCCTTCGACGTGCTACGAAGGGATGCCGCTCACGATCTTGGAGGCGTATGCCTGCGGAACGCCAGTCTTAGCGAGCGGTCACGGGGCGATGAAGAGCCTGGTCCACCCGGGCCGGACCGGGCATCAGTTCGAGCCCGCCAATGCTCAATCGTTGGTTCGCTGTGTTGAGGAATTCATGGGTCAGCCTGAACAAAATAGACGGATGCGGGCCGAGTGTCGGGCTGAATACGAGGCGCACTATACCGCCGAGCGAAACCTTGCCCAGCTCGAAGAGATTTATCGGAGTGTCCTCGATCACTCCGTGAGTTCAGCAACCAGCCCGGCCAGTTGATTTTCGGCCCCCCAGCCTGCCATACTGGAACTATTCCGCGGGGTGGAGCAGTCTGGTAGCTCGTCGGGCTCATAACCCGGAGGTCAAAGGTTCAAATCCTTTCCCCGCACCCAGTTTTCAGGTCGCCTTTGGGCGGCCTTTTTGCATTTGAGCCGGAATCCAGGGAGCAATCACGCCATCGGGCACGACAGCGTGTTTCAGTTTCTGAAACAAGAAGTGGCTTATTTCAAAATAGGGCTCGAAATTGAAACAAAGGCCGTCGCCAACAGGGGATGAGAACAAAAAAGTCCCCAGCGACCAAAAGGGTCGCTGGGGACTTGTCGAAGTCCTAGCTTAGACGTTGTAGTCTGGTTTCTTCAGCCAGGCCTTGGGGATTGGCTTGAGGCCGCAGATGACGGAGGCCATCTCTTGGCTCTTCAGGACGCTGGCGGCGACGGTGAGTCGAACGGATCCGGTGGGCGTCTTGATGGTCACGACCTGCAGGTTCGGTCGTTGCACCCGGTTCTTCTTCGGGGCTCGAAATTTCCATGCGCCCGAGTGTCGGTGCCGGATGTGCTTTGCTGAATTCTGCTTCTTGCCGCTGACTTGACAAACTTTCGCCATGAGGTCGGTCCTTCTTCGGACGGTCACCCCGTCCAAGACTCTCAAGATACCCGCGGGGCGGCGAGCAATGCAAGCCTACCGCTGTTATCGTCCAGGATCGACCCTTTGGGCGACGGCTTGGACCGCTGGCACCGGATCTTGACGAAGCCCGAGCAAAGTGGCTCGATATTCGGCGGGACACCGTCCGTTCAGCCCGAGCAGAGCCTGAATTCGGACTCCCGGGCGAGGATCAAGCAAGCGTTTGCCGAGCTCTTGCAGGGATTCAGAGTTCCCTACCCGAGCCCAAATCTCAAGGCCCAGCCGAACCAGGCGTTCGCTATCTTCCAGCGCAAGCAGGGTGGCGGACTGCTGAGCCCGAGCGGGGAACTTGACGATGAGGTCGAGGGCAGCCTTGCGCATGGGGAGTTCGCCTTGCCTTAGGACGGCTTCGGCGGTGCCGTATGCGGCTTCGTCGCCAATCTGGGCGAGGCTGATCATGGCGGTCAAAGCAAGCAGGCGATCAGAGGAGGCTACGAGGGGCTGAAGTGGGTTCACGCATTCCCGAGCTCGCAAAACCCCCGCCGCTCGGGCTGCGGACCTTTGAAGAGTCGGGCGTTGCAAGAGTGTTGCCACCGCCGGGGCCGCCTCGAACACCGCCGCGTCTGAGGCGACCCCCAGGGCGTTGCGGGCCTCATCATCTTGGTCGCTCAGCAAGAAGGGCAAGAGGGCTCGACGTGCGGGCTCACCAATGCCTTGAATCACGGCCACAAAAGCTCTCTGCTGGAGTCGATTGGAGGTGCGCAGGTGCGTCCGCAACATCCACTCCCAGGCTGGCATCCCGATCTCGATCAGAAGGCGAGTCTGCTCCGCGACCTCGTTTTGGGCCGACCCAACGCCCCACTGAGTGGCTCGGCGATAGATCTGCTCGAGTTCGGCGTCGCTTGGCCGGGGCTTCGAACCCGGGACAGGCTTGACCTCGGGGGGCTGCGGGCCGGAAATCAGTCGATCTAAGGCGTCCGGTTGATCGAGCGCCACGCCCCAAGAGTCGGTGACGGCTCCCTGGCCATCCGCCAATCCCACCCGGTAAACATCTTGGCCCCCGAGATCGACAAAGACTCCGAGCGAGCCTGAGCCCCGAGCAGCATTCCCTTTGCCGGGCGGCCCTTGATAGCGGTCCTCGCCTTGGGCATCCAAAAAGATCGCGAGCCCGTTGGCGTTGCCCACTCCCGGGGTGCTGTCCTTGGAAAAATAGAGGTCGTTGCCTTGCCGATCTAAAAACATCGCGACCCCATAGTCGTGGCCGATCGCGTGAGATGCCCCGACTTTGGTCATGTATCCATCGTCGCCCGCCAGGTCGAAGAGGTACGTCGAGCAGAGGTGCATGGCGCTCGACTGAACATAGTGGTGGCCCACGTAAGCATCGTTTCCGCTGGCGTCCCACAACGAGCCGCAACTGAACCAGTAGCTGGCGGCCTGCGCATAGGTCTCGCTCAGATAAAAGTCGTCCCCCGAATGGTCGGTGAGTAAGCCGATGCCACCGCTGAGCCCGCCGGTGTCTTCTCGATAGCCGCTGGCAAAGCCTTGAGCGAACGAGTAATGGACCCCGGTGAAGAGGGGTGAGTTCAGCGAGAGTCCACCCGCCCGATAGCTGTCCGATCCGCCGCGGTCGATGAGCCAGCCGACGCCTTGGGTTCGCGCCGCCCCTTGGCCGAAGAGTTGGCAGTCATAGCGATCTCGCCCCGATTGGTCTAGCAGGATGCCGATCCCCAACTGGCCAAATCCCTGGGTCAAGACGCTCGATTCGTACCAGTTGTTGCCGCCGGTCTTGATGAACGCTCCAACGCCGGCGAGTCCGGCACCAAAGGTCAAGGCCCCGCCTCGGAACGTCTCATCGCCCCCAAAGTCATAAGCAAGTCCAACGCCTAGAATTCCGGCGCCGATGCTGCCGTCCGGCACTTGATAGCGGTCTTGCCCGCCCAGATCGATCAACACCGAGGCGTAGCCGATCCCAGCTCCGGCCCGGCCGGTGTACGTGTCGTCTCCTCCGAGGTCGATGACTAAGGCGGCGTCTGAATCGGGGTGCGTGTCGTTTCCTTTGCCGGCGACGACGACGGTCATGCCGCCCATTCGGGTCTTGATTCGGCCTTGCAGCGTCGTCGGGGTTCGGTTGAGCGCCGGGATCGTCCGCTCGACGGCCTCGGCCAAATAGACGGCAGCCCGGCGAATCCTCGGCAAGTTCACCCGGTTTAACAGTGCCAAGATGGAGCGTTGTGGCAACGGAGTTGACCGGACGAAGTCGAATTTGACCCGAGGCTCTTCAACCGCCCAGGCGGGCAGACTCTCGATGAGTTGGCGTCGCTCCTCGGGGGTGAGCTTTTCGGTCGCGGCCCGAATTTCGGACGAAGCAAAAAGCATGTCCGCCACAAGAAGGCCTACTGAACTTCGGAGCTCGGCAGGTACGTCGTCTGCGGGCGGGATGGGTGAGGTTGCGAGCGGAATCCGCTGGCTTTCACCGAACCCTTTCTCAGATGCGGCCATCAAGAGCTTGCTGAGCGATTGCCCCATCGAGTCTTGATGCAGACCCATCAAAACCGCCGAAGTCTCAATCGGCTTGTCGAGGCTCAGATTGACGAGCGGCATCCGAAAAGGATCGCTGAACGCTTTTCGCTCAAACTCAAGGTCCTTGAGGGTCATGTTGCCCAGGTAGAGCGCTTCTTCGAGCCCACGCTTCTCGTCGGCCGTCAATTGGCCCCAGCACCAACTCATGCTGCAGAAGAAGCCGATTCCGACGGTCGCTTTTAGCCAATGTGTTCGAGAGCCCATTCCCAAGCATTGTATCGCTTCAGGCTCTTTTCGTCTAGCCAACGCTCGTCGAGTTCTCGGAGAGCACTCGGCAAGGGCTTGGGGTGAGTGAGAAAAGCGAGACCCGGCCCGTCGGTTCGCGGCAAAATGACGCCGCACTGCAAAAAGTCGCCAGGGTCGGCAAATCGAGGATTCGACAAGAACCGGCTGAGAATCTGGTGAACCATCCAGACCCCTTCCTCGTCCCGCCGGGCTTGTCGCAGCCGCTGGAATCGGTGGGTTAACACCAACGACAAAGGATGCGAGGCGATCTCGGTGAACAACTGCTCAAGCTGGATTTCGAGCGCTCGCCCCCACGCCGAAGTCCGGACGGGGCGATCTCCGGTTAGACTTGCGAGTGCTAGACCGTGAGGATGATCGGAGAACACCGCCGCCGGTTCGCCTCGGCGAATGGGAACAAACGGGAGTTGAGGTCGTCGTCCGGGGCCCCACGGCCAAAAAAGACTGATCGCTGGTCGGTCTTCATCCAGCCGACGTTGGTTGACCTCGTGGTCAAGGAGGAGGTTCGCCGAATCGTCGATGAACCTTCGCAGGAGCTTCTCCCCGTCACCGTCGGGGAGCGATTCGGCATAGTTGAGCGGCTCTGCTGAGTTCGGTGGCACGGTCCGGAGTTCGGTGCTGCCTTCAAGCCAGACCAGCGCACTCAATGCGTCCCGGCTCAGCAGAGGCACGAGTTGCCGAGTCTGGAGGCGGTCGGCGAGGCGGCTGAGGGCATCATGCTCATCAGCGGTGACCGCCCCCACGAGCGGCCTGATCGTTTGAGTCTCGGGGTCCAGCGTCATCGCGTCGAGCTGAAAGTGAACCGAGTCTTCTGGGGGGCGTTGACCCAAGCTGGCCACTGCCAGCGGACCCGACGCCATCGGGTGGGCTTCGGGGGGCAGACCCCACAGACTGAGCAAGGAGATGGTGGCAGGGTCCAGAGGTTCGATTCGGACAACCTCGGCCCGCTCCAGAAGAGGGGCCGGAAATCCGCCTGCCTCTCGGAGCCACGACAGGGATTCGGGGGAACCCAAAAGATCGGGCAGCCAAAGAAAGCACCGATTCATCCGGCTTTCTCCGGGCGACGTCGGGTCTGGAAGCGATAGGTCAGATAAAGCAGAGTGGCCGCGCCAGCTGTGTCGAGGAGGAGGTCCGACACCGTCCCTTGACGACCTGGCGTAAATGCCTGACGAAGCTCGTCGAATGCACCGTGGGTGATCGGCCAAGCCATGGCCCAGAGGCAGGCTTCTCGTTCGGTGGTTCCACTGGCGCGCACGGCGCGGCTACAGAGCACCCCGAGCAGTCCATAAAACGTGAAGTGAAGGGTCTTGCGAATCGCGTAGGTCGCGTTTTCGGCGGCTTCGAGGGAGAACCCGAGCGTTTCAGTAAAGAACTTGACCCAGCGGCCCGGCCCACCTGAGCCACCACTGAATTCGGCGACCAACATGCCGCCGGCAAAAAGAACTGCGAACCAAGGGAGGGCTTTGCGGCTTTCGGGTTGTGGGAGCCAGGCGATGAGCGCGGTCACGATCCCGACTCCGGCGGCAACCCCCATGAGCTGAATCGCCCGGACCATCGCGGGCGAGGACTCTAGGGAGTTGAGCCAAAAGAAGCTGAACAAGGGAACGTACGCTCCGAGCAGATAGACCCGGATCGGCACGTGTCGAAACCCGAGGAGAGCGACGCAAAGCCCGGCGATGAGCACGAAGATCCAAGCAATGGATGCGCCCGCGAGGGACGCTTGTCCGGCGGCCCAAGTCCAGATTCCTAGGGTCAAGCCGAGGAGCAGAAGTTGCAGACGTTGTGGCATCAGCGCTCGGCCTCGAGCCGCCGACTTCGCCGACCCCAGACTCCCAGCCCCAAACAGGCCAGGATGCCCAGCCCGGTCAGCGTGAGCCCCCGAGTGAGTCCCGGGGCCCAATACGAAAAGACAATGGTTTGAGGGCCCGCGGGCAGATTGCGGACGATGCGCCAGGGTCCCTCCGCTTCGACCTCGACGGGCTGGCCATTCACCGTCGCCGTCCATCCCGGCATCCAGCGGTCGCGTAGCCGCAACGGCCCTGGGCCTTCAGCCCGGATCGTTAGCTGGCGAAGCGTCTCTTGCACAACGGTTGCTCGGCCTGGGGGCGTAAAGGCTCGACCTTGGGTGGGAACCTCGAGTTTGCGAAAATTGGAGCCCTCTCGCAAGATGACCGCGCTGACGCCCGCTTCGCCGAGCCGGGCCAGGACCTCAGGGTTGATCGTCTTGAGGAGCATCATGTTGCCATTTTCCATCGGCGCGGGATCGCGGCCTTGGGTCTCTCGAAGCAAGGCGACGCTGTCGCGGTGAAGGAGCGAGTCGTAGCCTCCCCAGTCGAGTTGCCGACCGAGGGTCAGCAAATTCGGGGGGAACGTGGCCTCGGGCTGGCGGAGAAGATGCCAGTCGGTCGCGCGAACAGCGAGCCGCTCACCGGGCCCTACCTTCACTTCGGGGGGAAGATCAAAAGGTCGGCCCATTCGCAGGCCGTGGTCGCTCAGCAAGGTCGTGGCGGCAATCCCGGCTAGGATGACGACTACTCGCTGACGAAGCACGGCCCAAAGAACCAAGGCCAAACTCGCCACTCCGGCGAGGGCCATGATCGGGCCGGATGCTTGCATCAGCAACAGCAAGAGGGCCAGAGCGAGACCGACGACGAGAGGACCCCGAAGTCGAGGTTCCGACTTAGCCTCGGCGATTCGCTGGCAGGAAGCATCGTAGCCGAGTCCAGCCAAGACGGACGCCACCAGCACCCCAAGAACCAGAATGCGGCCCGGCGAGCCGGTACTACTCCACCCCGGCACCCAGAAGTAAAGGAGCTGAGCCAGTGGAGTTCCGATCGCCACCAAAATCGCAATTCCGAGGAGCGCAACCCATGGGCCGGGGAACAACTTCCTTGGAATCAATGCGACTCCGGCCAGGACCAAGACCAACAGTACCGGACCCCAAGAAAATGCTCTTTCCGCAAAATTACTGGGGAATTTTTCTGGGCTGGGCTCGCGGAGCCGGTTCGCGCTCCACTCGGAAATCGGGACGGCTCCTTCGGCAGAATCAAATTGAGAAGGTCGGCCTTGACTGTTGGCGTAGGCAACTCGGACCGCATCCACCGGCCGGACGGCGCTCGCTTGATAGGCTGCATAGCCTTCGGCGGTAGGGGTGCCAGCTCGATGCGAAAATTTGGAGTACTCCAACACGGGCAGAACCTGAGCGCTCGACAAGGTTGCACCCAGGACCAGTCCGCCTAAAATGAGAGCAAGCGGGCGAGCACGCCGGGCCTGAATTGCGGTCCCCACAGCCAAAATCACCGCCGCCATGAGTCCATAGGCGGCGAACTGCAAGTGCCCTGCCAAAAGCATCATCCCCGTCGGGAGGCCCAGGCTCAAGAGGCGTCGAGGCCCCGGCGTCTCGGATTCGAACGCCCCAACCACCGCCGCTAAGACCCAGGGGATCCACGCGCAGGTCGAGATCACGCTGCTCAGTCCGACCCAAGAGATCAAGAACGAGGAGAGCCCAAAGCCGAGCCCGGCCACGACTCCGGCCTCGCGCGAACGTCCGAGTGCCCGGACGAGTCGAAATGTCCCCCACGCCGCCCAAGTCAGGTGAAACCACGCTAAGAGCGTGATGCCCAAGCCCGTCGGGATGGGAAGCACCCCGACCAAGAGATGCGGCGGATACAGCCCGGCACTTTGGGAGTTCGCCAGCAGGGGTGTCCCGCTCAGAACATAGGGGTTCCAGAGCGGCAGTTCGAATCGACTCCACGACTCAAACACGAGGTCGCGCCAGGGGTAGAACTGGAGAACGGCGTCGGCTTGGAGCACATCCCAGGGCTGAGCTGGGTTCGGAGCCGAAGGAAGCGCCATCGGCGCGAGATTGGCCCAAGGGCCCGGAACTTGACCCAAGAAGACGGCGGGCCAAAGAACAAGAAGTGGCGCAAGCCACAGGACGATCTCGGGCCACCTCTTTTTCAGGAACTCCATGGATTCGAGCAGAAGTTACCCCGGCCAGCGGATCGAGGCCCAGCTTTGGCACGGGTGGGCGGCTTCGGGGTAGACCGCATCGATGCGCATCCTTCTGACCAATGACGACGGCATCCGGGCGCCGGGCTTAGCCGCGCTCGTTTCGGTGGCTTGCAAAAAGGGGGAGGTTTGGGTCGTTGCTCCGGATCGTGAGCGGAGCGCGTGTGGTCATGCGATGACGATGCGCGACCCGCTTCGAGCCAAGCCGGTCGACGAACTCGGCGTACGCGCATTCGAGCTGAATGGGTTGCCGGTGGACTGCGTGAACTATGGACGATCGATCTTGCTGGAGGGCCAAGTGGACCTCGTTTTGAGCGGCATCAATCGCGGCCCCAACTTGGGCTTCGACATCACCTATTCAGGAACGGCGGGAGGCGCGATGGAAGGGGCGATCAATGGCATCGCTTCGTTCGCCATTTCGATGGCCTTGTTTGTTGAGGAAGCACCTCCACACTTCGAGACGGGGGCGGACTGGCTCGATTCTCACTGGGACGAGATGCTGGGTTGGCCGCGATTGGAGTGCGGCTTTTACAATCTGAATATCCCGGCAGTGGCCGAGTCGGAGCTTCGAGGGGTGCGATTTGCCCGGATGGGGCGGCGAGTTTATGAGGATCGAATGGAGCTTCGAAGTGACCCTTGGGGCCGACCCTACGCGTGGCAGGGCGGGGTGGCGGCGCTCAATCAGGCCGACCCAGGCTCCGACGTCGAAGCGATTCGAGAACAGTTTGTGGCGGTGACTCCGATCAGCCTGGACTGGACAGATACGGCGATGCTGGCTGAGCTTCAGAATGCAGCTCGGAGTCGAGCGAGCTAGCTCACTCCCATTCGATCGTCGCTGGGGGCTTGCTCGTCAGGTCATACAGGACTCGGTTGACCCCTTGGACCTCGTTGACGATGCGATGGGCGATCTCCTCAAGGGCGGGAAAAGGCAGGGCGACTGCCTGAGCCGTCATTGCGTCTTCGCTTTGGACCGCTCGGAGCACGATCGGCTGCTGGTAGGTGCGCTCATCGCCCATGACCCCGACGCTTTTTACATCCAGCAGGGCCGCATATGACTGCCAGATGCCTCGATGGAGGCCCCGAGATCGAAGTTCAGAGCGGAAGATCCAGTCGGCGTCTTGAACAATCGCCACTCGCTCGGGCGTGACCTCCCCGAGAATCCGCACCGCCAAGCCAGGGCCCGGGAATGGCTCGCGCTCCACCATCTCCTCGGGCAAGCCCAAGTTTTTTCCGACGGAGCGGACTTCGTCCTTAAAGAGCCAGCGGAGCGGCTCGATGACTCGGAGTCGCATCCAATCGGGCAAGCCGCCGACATTGTGGTGGGTCTTGATTTTGGCGGCAGTGGCCGATCCGCTTTCGATCACGTCGGGGTAGAGCGTCCCCTGAGCTAGAAAGTCGCAGCCCTTGAGGTCGTCGGCATGAGCCTCGAAAGCGCGGACAAATTCTGCGCCGATGATCTTGCGCTTCGCTTCAGGGTCGGTCACTCCCTTCAGGGCGGCGAAGAATTCGTTGCGGGCGTCGATCACCACCAGCCTCGGCTGGAAATACGAGCTGAACGCCTCGATGACTTGCTCGGCCTCGTTTTTTCGGAGGAGCCCATGATTGACGAAGACGCAGGTCACCTGATCGCCCAGCGCTCGGCTCATGAGAGCGGCCATCACGGAACTATCGACGCCGCCGCTCACCGCGCACAGGACTCGCTTGTCGCCGACTTCTTGCCGGATCAGCTCGATCGAGTCTTCGATGAAGCTCTCGCTAGTCCAGTCGCCGTGGAGCCCGCAGCGATCAAAAAGGAATCGCCGGAGGATCGTTTTGCCTTCCGGGGTGTGGCTGACTTCGGGGTGGAACTGGACGCCATAGGTGTTTTGAGCGCGATTCTCGATGGCAGCGACCGGGCACGATTCGGTGCTGGCGATGGTGTCAAATCCAGGCGGAGCCTGGAGAACTTGGTCGCCGTGGCTCATCCAGACTTGGGCTTGCGTCAGACCGCCGACCAGGCTCCCAGGCTTGGTGACGTTGAGTTCGCGCTTGCCGTATTCTCGGTCGTCGGCCTTTTCGACTTGGCCGCCCAGAGAGTGGGCGAGAAGCTGCATCCCGTAGCAGATGCCGAGCGTCGGGATTCCTTTTAGGCACTCCATCGGCAGGGAAGGTGCTTGACCTTCGAGAACGCTGCGGGGTCCGCCGCTGAGGATGATCGCAGAGGGGCGTTCACACGTCGCGAGTTTGGCCTCGGCTTCGGTCCAAGCGATCATTTCGCTGTAGACTCCGAGTTCGCGGACACGGCGAACGATCAGCTGGGAATACTGACCGCCAAAGTCGATGACAAAGACCTTCTGATGGACCATGCGAGGCTTCAGTGTGGCCGCCTCGGGCGGGAGATTGCCAGGCGCACTTGTGTCTAAGCGGGGGTCACCGTGTATTCGCTGGGGAAAAAAAATCTAAAAAGAGGGTCCTGTCCAGAGCGCTCCTCAGATATCTTGAATGAGGTTTCTCATGGCGCTAGTTCAACCCAGATTTGACGACTACGTTCCTCCTCACAGTCTCGAAGCCGAGATGAACGTCCTCGGGAGCATGATTCTCTCGGAGCGGGCGGCCGACGAAGTCAGCCTCGTGCTTTCCGAGGACGATTTCTATCGACCCGCACACCGAGACATCTTTTTGGCGATTCGGCAACTTCAGTTGGGGCGGCGCAGCGTCGATCTGGTGACGGTGAAAAACGAGCTCCAAGAGCGAGGGAGCCTCGAAAATGTGGGCGGGTCAGACTATTTGATCCACCTCATCGAGAGTGTGGTGACCCCGTCGAACGCGTCGCATTACGCGGGCATCGTCAGCGATAAATCGGCGCTTCGAAAGCTGGAGCGCGCGGGCCAAGAGATCATCCAGACGGTCCACAGCACCCAGTTGGGGACCGATGAAAAAGTTCAGCTTGCCGAAGCGAAGGTTTTTGAAGTCGGTCGACAGAGGCTCGGAAAAGACCTCGAGCCGGTCCGGGCGCTGGCGAAAGAGTTCTTCAAAGACGTCGATCTCTTGCAAGAGACCGGAACGCCGATGCTGGGGACTCCGACCAAGTTTGTTGATCTCGACAAGGTGACCGGCGGCATGTATGGTGGCGAGATGACCATCGTGGCTGCGCGTCCGGGCATGGGCAAGACTTCGCTCGTCTTGAACTTTGCGCTGAATGTGGCAAAGCACTCTCCCCAAAAAGGCAACGTGGCTGTCTTTTCTTTGGAAATGTCGGGGACTCAGCTCATTCGCCGGATGCTCTCGATGCTGAGTGGAGTGGGCATGGGCGCATTGAAGAAATCGAGACTGTCGGATGAAGAGTATCACTCGCTGGCCGATGCATGCGAAACCCTCTACTCTTTACCGATCTATATCGACGATACGAGCGACATTTCGACGATGGAGATGCGAGGAAAATGCCGACGCCTCAAGGCCGATGGAGGCCTCTCGTTGGTCGTCGTGGACTACTTGCAATTGATGCGGGCCTCGCGCAAAACCGAGAGCCGACAACAAGAGATTTCAGAGATCGCTCGCGGGCTCAAAGCGATGAGCAAAGAGTTCGATGTGCCGGTGGTGGCGCTCTCGCAATTGAACCGAGGAGTTGAAGGCCGAGAGAGCAAGCGGCCCATGCTGAGTGACCTTCGAGAGTCGGGATCGATTGAGGCCGAAGCTGACCTTGTCATGCTCATTTATCGAGACTCGTACTATGCGGATAAAGAGGTCCAAGTCGAAGAGATTCAGGATGATTTTCGTGTCGAAGAATCGGAGATCATTATTGCGAAACATCGCAACGGACCCACCACAACGGTGACGCTCGGATTTCAGCCGACTTTTGCCAGGTTTGTGAATCTTAGGCAATAAGCAAAGAGGAAAGTCTCGATACGAGATTCTCTAAAAAGACCTCCTCAGGCGATTCGCTTGGCAAAAAACCAAGAGCGAACTGCGGGACGCTGTGAGCGGCGGGGGCCAAGCCGCGAAGAGAGACTTCGAATGGCGCCCCCGAGAGGGATCGAACCTCCGACCTACGGCTTAGAAGGCCGCTGCTCTATCCACTGAGCTACGGGGGCGGGCGCCGCTCCAGTTTACTCGCTCGCCCACCGGTCCCAGGCCCAAGAAAGCCCGGGGCGCGAGCGGCAACGCCGCTCGTCCGCCCACCCCCCCCCCGCGCCGCCCGCCGCCGCCCCCCCCCCCCCCCCCCCCGAAACGAGGATCGCCGCGGGC
>DDCB01000024.1:11061-41069 GCA_002335425.1 Chthonomonas sp. UBA2017 | reverse complement strand
GCGGAAGTCGCGCACGACTTCGCGGAATCGGAAGAGCACACGTCTCGAATTGCGGCGACTCCCAGTCCGGAGGTGGCCGATGAGCAGGGCGATGTCGGCGGGCCGAACTCCGGGAATGCGACTCGCTTGTCCGACCGAGGTTGGGCGAATCCGGGAGAGTTTCTCAACACTCTCGTAGCTCAAGCTGGTGATTCGGCTATAGTCCAGACTGAGCGGGAGCTGGAGGGCATCGAGCTTGCGCGTCAGCTCTGCATTGCGGGCTTGGATCTGGATGTAGCCCTCAAATTTGGCCGCGATTTCGAGCTGGTCTCGCACCTCAACCTCGTCCGAAATGTCAACCCGTTCGCCGCTTTCTCGGGCCACGTCGAGAACCGCCGCCAAAGTGAGTTCAGGCCGCCGCAAGAGCTCGAACAGGCTCATTCGGTTGCGGATGGGCGAGCAGCCCCGAGCTTCAAGCAGGGGATTCGCTTTTTGATAGACCGTGGCGGTCTCGAGCGCCTCTCGACCCTGGGCGATGGCCTCTTGTTTGGCCTCGAATCGAGCCCACCGCTCGGTTGAGACTAGGCCGACGTCCCGACCGATCGGGGTCAGCCGAGCATCGGCATTGTCGTGTCGCAAGAGGAGTCGGTGCTCGGCCCGAGCGGTTAGCATCCGGTAAGGATCGTCGACCCCTTTGGTGACCAGATCGTCAACCATGACCCCTAAGAAGGCCTCATCTCGGGCCAGCACCCGCTCCCCTTCTTCTCGGACGGCGAGGGCGGCATTGATGCCTGCCAAAATCCCTTGGCCGGCAGCCTCTTCGTATCCGCTCGTCCCGTTGATCTGTCCGGCGAGATAGAGACCGGCGAGCCGCTTCGATTCCAGAGTGGGCTTGAGCTGGGTCGGATCGGCCATGTCGTATTCGACCGCGTACCCCGGGCGGAGCATTTCGACCTGCTCCAAACCGGGAATCGACCGCAAGGCCAAGAGTTGAGTGTCGCCCGGCAAGGAGCTCGAAAAGCCTTGGACGTACACCGACTCCGAATCCCACTCCTCGATCTCCAGAAAGATCGGGTGCGACTCTTTTTCGGCAAAGCGAACGATCTTGTCCTCGATGCTAGGGCAATAACGCGGCCCGACCCCTTCAATTTGGCCCGAGTACATGGCGCTCTCGCTCAGACGCTCGCGCAGAATCTCATGCGTCGCGGGTTGGGTCCAGGTTTGCCAGGCCGAGAACATCGGCCGCCGGGGCATGGGCTCGGGGTGCAAAAAGCTCATCGCCCCCACTCCGACTTCGCTCGGCATCTCCTCCGTCCGGCTCAAGTCGAGGCTGGAGAGGCGAATGCGGGGGGTGGTCCCGGTTTTGAATCGGCGAATCGGGACACCCAGCTCACTCAGAAACACGCTCAGACCTTGGACGGCGGGATCGCCATGCCGCGCGGCAACGGTCTTTTTCGAACCTTCGTGGCAGAGCCCGTTCAGGAACGTCCCGGTGGTCATCACAACCGCCCGGCATTCGAGTGCGAGAACTTCCTCTTGTCCGGCAAGCCGGAGCCGGACTCCGGTCACTTGGTCGCCTTGGGAGTCGATCCACTCGACGGTGCCCTCGATGACATCGAGACCGGGTTGCTTTTGCAAGACCTCCTGCATCAAATGGGGATAAAGCGACTTACACACATGGGCGCGGAGGGTTTGGACAGCCGGACCCTTGCCGGTCCCGACACGCCGGAGGTGGGTCATCGCGTAGTCGGTCGTGACCCCCATCTGGCCGCCGAGGGCGTCGACTTCGCGGGCAATATGGCCCTTGGCTGGTCCGCCGACGCTGCAGTTGCAAGGCAAATGTCCGATCCGGTCGGCGCGCAGTGTGATGCAGGCAGTTCGGCGACCCATCCGGGCGCTCGACAAGGCCGCTTCAATTCCGGCATGGCCGGCTCCAATCACCACAACTTCGTATGAAATCTGCACGCGAACGGCTAGTTTACCAAGGAATTCTCGGCCCCTCGTTCGACGTAGGACCCCGCATCATGAGGCTGTTCGACCCTGAATTGGACCTTTCCTTGTCTCGCGCGATCCGTGTCGATGTCGACCGACTTTGGGCGACGCTCACCGACGCCGGGCATCTGAAGGCGTGGTTCGTCCCTCGTCCGTGGTCTCTCGGCGAATGTGAATTGGAGGCCACTCCGGGGGGCCGATTCAATTCGGTCATCGTGGGACCTGATGGCGAGCGATTCCCGGCGGAAGGATGTGTGCTCTGGGTCGAATCCGGACGCCGCTTCGCCTGGACCTCCGCTCTGCGAGAAGGATTTCGACCCGTCGCCGCACGGCCCGACGCCATGCCGTTTACCGCCGATTGGAGCCTCGAGCCGTCCGGGACCGGCACACAACTCGAAATTACAGTCCGCCACGCCGACGTCGCTGGTCGACTCCAACACGAGGCGATGGGATTCGAGGCGGGCTGGTCGCAGATGCTCGACCAATGGGAGGAGTACTCCCAGACCCTCTGACAATCGACGCCCGGAGTCGTCAGAATGAGGGGTGATGTCAACCTTGACCCGAGAAAAACTGGCCCAAGCGAGCCAGCTCGTCGCTGAGTCCCCGTTCGATGTGTGGCTGACCTTCGTCCGGGAGACCGCGCTCGGCGGCGATCCCGTTTTGCCGCTGATCCTCGAAGGCGGGCTCACCTGGCAAAGCGCCCTGATGGTGAGCCGCTCGGGGAAGAAGGTCGCGGTGGTCGGGAACTACGACGCCGACCCGCTCGTGCATTCGGGCGACTGGGATCAGGTCGTCCCCTATGTCCAGTCGATTCGGGAGCCGCTCGTGGCCGCACTTGAGGAACTGGTCGGGCCCGAAGGGCTCATCGCTCTGAACTTCTCGACCAACGACGTCAAAGCGGATGGACTCTCGCATGGGATGTTCCTCTTGCTCGAAGACATGGTCCGAGGAACCCGATTTGCCGGGCGATTCGTGAGTGCTGAGCCGATTTTGGCCCGGCTTCGAGGGCAGAAAACCTCCACTGAATTAGCTCGGATCGGCGCCGCCCTCGAAGCAACCGAGAGGATGTTCGGCGACATCGCCAGTTTTGCTCGCGTGGGCCGGACCGAGCGGGCGGTGTACGACCGGGTCCACGAACTCGCAGCTGAGCGCGGGCTCGGGTTTTCTTGGGATCCCAGCGGCGATCCGATTGTGAATTCCGGCCCAGACTCGATGATCGGCCACGGGATTCCTTCGGACCAGATCGCTCTGGCCCCTGGGCATATTTTTCACATCGACCTCGGACTCCTTCGCGACGGTTATGCATCGGACATCCAGCGATGCTGGTACATTCCCCATCCGGGCGAGACCGAGGTCCCCGAGGATGTGGATCGCGCGTTTCGGGCGGTCCGGGCCTCGATCGAAGCGGGGTTCGCGGCCTTGAGACCCGGAATGATGGGCTACGAAGTCGATGCGGCCGCCCGTAGCACGCTCGTCTCGGCCGGATACCCCGAATATCTTCATGCGCTGGGCCATCAAGTCGGCCGAGTTGCCCACGACGGGGGGACGATCCTGGGACCCTGTTGGGACCGATATGGACAGACCCCTCGTCAGCGAATCCTGGGCGACGAGGTGTACACCTTGGAACTCGGGATCACCGTCCCAGGCCGGGGATACCTGGGGCTCGAAGAGATGGTCGTGGTGCGAGAAAATGGGGCCGAATGGCTGTTGCCGCCTCAGCGGGACTTGCCTTTCTTGGGATCGGACTGAGAGCGGGATGCACCTCGGAGCTTCAATCGGTCAAACACTTCGTTACCTCGAAACGTAAAGCCGATCCGGATATCTGAGGGGAACTCGCGCCAGGCGATGAACGGCTCGAACGCTCCGGCGACAAAAGAGAAGCTCGCCTCGCGGCTCAAGACCGAGCGACGATCCAGGTCGATCCGCATCAAGAGGTTCAGGTGATAGTTGCCGAGTCGCCAATCCAGCCGGCTCGAAGCCGTATTGAGCGCAACGAGCGGATCGAATCGAAACGGGGCTCGGCCGCTTTGGACCCCGCCCGCGACCGCCCAGCTCCAAATGAGTTCGGAATTCACCTCGAAAAGCAAGCCCGCTTGGGCTCGGAGCCAGCCAAAGCTCTGGCCGTAGCCAGTCGTTCCCATCGCGTCGAGCCGAAGCCGGACTGAGGCCCGGTCGGAGAGCGACCAGAGATCGGACGTGATCGACGTCCGGGCCAGGAGACGCTGTTGCGCCGAGGTGGTCGAGTCCTCCCGGATTCGCTGGTAGCGAATTTGGAGGAAGCCGCCGCCGCCCGAAAAGGGTCCACCGAGCTCGCCGACAAAGTCCCAAGCCCGCTGAACAGTGTTGAAATCCTGAGGTCGGGCCCGGGTGCTGAGGTTCCAGCCGACGCCTGCCCCGAGTGTTCGGCGTTCGGGGTGGAGGTCTCGGGCCTCATCTTCGGGGCGCCGGACCGAGACGTTGTCCCAATAGCTCTCTCGAAATGGCTCGTCCAAATCGTCGCGAGGAGTGAGCTCGGTTTGAATTCGGTCACTCGGCAGGCCCGAGAGCGCACTCACAAGACTCAAACTGGGCCGTGAGTTGGGAAACGCGTTGAATCGCCCTCCGACGATGCCTTGGGCCGTCAGCGGCTCGGTGATCTCCCAGTTCAGGCCAAATCCGACTCGGCGACGCCAGGACAAGCTGGGCAACTCGAGCCCCCGCGATTTTGAATCCAAGCTAAACCGCACCACAGGCAAGGGGGCGATCACCCAAGACCCAAGCCCAAGTCCGGGCTGGGAGGCTCGACCCGATTCCCCGATTTTCAGGTCCAATTCACGCGCCCGAAATGTGATCGCATCCCCATTTCGGTCCGATCCGGAGACTTTGACCTGCTGCAGCACCCAGCGATTCGGGCTGATCTGGATATTGCTGACGCTCAGGCGGAGCCCAGCGATTTCGACCACGGCTTGCGACGCCTGTCCGGACCGAGTCTCCCAATTGAATTCAAGTTGCTCGCCGCGGAGTTCGCCTTCGGGGTCTAAAAGCCGGACATTCCCTCGTGCGCGGCCAGTTTTCTGGTCAAGGTCGAGAATCAACTCGTCCGCCCAAAGGGTGGTGGGCCCATATGTGGCTTTGACCCCGTCGGAAAAGAACAGTCGATTCGATTTTGGATCGACCTTTTGGGTTCGCCATTCGACGACCAATCGATCGTCGAGTTGCTGCTGAACTGGGGGAGCCTGAGCGCGCAACACCGCAACGGCTTGGGGCGGCAGGGCGGGTGGGCTCCACATAGCTGGTTCGTCAGTCTACCGTTCTGACGGTTCTCAGCCTAGGTCGTGCCGGTTTGCCGAAAAAACTTACAAAAAAAGTCGAAAATGACCAGAACGATTTGGTTTAGGACCAAAGTCCTTGTAATATGACATCAGCTATGTTTGGAACAAGAGCGGTCGTGAATCCGGTTTCGGATACCCTCAGCGACGACCTCCATTGGCTGGAGCGATGTCGGCAAGGGGATGATGCCGCCGTAACTTATCTCGTCAACAAGCACCGAAATCGGCTTGTTCGCACCGCGGCGAATATCCTACGGGATCGGTTTGAGGCCGAAGATGTGGCCCAAGATGCCTTCTTGAAGGCGTTCCGAGAGCTTCACCGGCTTCGAGACGACCGAGCCTTTGCGAGCTTCCTCTATCGGATCTGCGTTCGCCTGTGCATGGACCGACTTCGCAGCAAGCGAGCCGAGCCAGCCGAATTTGACGGAGTGGAATCGAGCGACGGGCCCCAAATCGAGACTCGGATTGTTGTCGAAGAGTTGCTGGAGACACTCACTCCAGAGCTTCGGATGACTTTGGTTCTGCGAGAAATGGAGCAGCTCAGCTACGAGGAGGTGGCCGAGATCATGCATGTGCCGATCGGAACAGTCCGGTCCAGGCTCCACACCGCTCGCGAGCGATTCCGCCATCTTTGGCTCGACGCGAACAAGGAGACCGCCTGATGTTGGGTTGCCGACGACACGCCCGCCTGCTCGATAAAAGCCGAGACGCCGAGCTCTCAACGCGAGAAGCTCTCTTCTTGGCCAACCACGAATCTCGATGCGAGCGATGCGCGGCATTGGCCGAGGCTGATTGGGGCTTGTCGGTCCTCCGCGAGCAAGCCTTTCCTGAGGACTTGGAGCTGAGCCCTCAGTTCACGGCGAATGTGGTCGCCATGGTCCGAGTCGATCGAGGCCGCGAGCGAGTCTCCTATTGGGCACCCGCCATGGTCGGGGCGACGGTGGCCGCGATTGCAGTGATGGTTATGCTGCAACTTTTCTCCCGGGCTAATGCTCCTGCGTTCACGAACTCACCGGTGGGTGAGGCTCGGCTGGACCGCTCCGCTGAGCCGCCCGCGTTTCCGAATCTCGATCGATCTTCGGATCATAAATGAATCTGATCACTCGGATCGTGCTGGGGGCTGCCCTCGGCGCGATCCTGGTGTTGATCCTTCATCCGACGTCGCGGCAATACTATTCGGCCGCTTGGCAATATGGCGATTCCGGGGTGCTTCAAAAAACGCCCCTCTTGCCCGAGAACATTCGCGAGCTCCCGCCGCCCACCACGGCTTTTGAGACGGCGTACTGGATCCAGGTCAGCGCCGATTATGACCGGGTCAAGCGGACCCTGAACCCGACGGTTCAAGCCCAACTCCTGGAGATCGTCCAAAAGGAACGACAAAACGATCCCCAAAACGCCTTCTGGCACCAGATCGAATCGGTCTATCTCGCTCGACTGGGCAAAAGAGCCGCCGCGGAGCAAGCCTGGTTTCGGGCGGCCCGATGCTTGCGGTGGAACGACTTTCAATATGAGCGACTCCAGCGGATCGCCGAAGGGCTCTCCGCCGAATCCCGAGGCGAGATGAGCTGGCATTGGGCGTATCTGTATGAGCGCCGAAGCGTCGAGGCCGTGAACATGATCGCTCGCCACGCGCAGGGGCTCATCGACAATTCCGTCGGCGAAGTGAGTTCCTTGCGCATTCGCGTTGCCACGCTCCAGAACGGGAGCCTCATTCGCGATGGCGGCCGCTCAAACCTGGTGGGCGTGGTCGGCGCCCGAATCTTAGAGAGGGCCTCGCACCCCGAGTCGGTCGCCAGCCAGGGAAGCCAGCGCGTCCTCTTGGCGGCGCGCCTCGACTTTTTGAACAATCTCCGCAAAAACAACCTCGGCGAAGAGGCCGAGCTTGTCCAGAGACTGTTCCGCGGCAATGAGTCTTGGATCGCGCTCGCGACCTCTTCTTTGAATCAAGATCAGACGAAGAACCTGCAACTGCTTGCACTCTTTTCGTCGATCTCGCCGGGGGTGGCCCTTTCAGTCGCGGCCTTGGGGCTCGCCTTGGCCGCACTTGGCCTGTGGATGGAGCGCAGCCTGTTTCTCCAGCGGATCTTTTTGCCCCGCAATGCTCCTTACTTCGGGGCCGGGATGGCGGTCGCGGTCTTTTTTATGACCCGCATGAGCCTGGTGGCTTTGTTGATCGTCCTGAGCTTGGGCTTTTTCGCCTTCGCCCCCGAACGAACCAGCCGCGAAGTCCCGAGCGATCTCGGTCCGATGTTTCGATTTACGATGGTGGTTCTGGGGCTGACTTTTGCCGGGCTTTTGTTCTTGTTCTTCTCCGGTCTGGGGGCCCCAGGGCTGCGACTCGGGCCGGTCTTTAACCTCCAGACCGAAGTCGGGCTCGGCTCCCCTCAGCTCTTGGGCGCGGCGGGCGTTGTCTTGTGCTTGGTGCTGATGACCGCCCCCACATGGGCGATGGTCCGTCAACTTCCCGCACCCCCTTTGGCGGGTCTGGCGATCCGCGAGTTGGGGCTCGGCGTCTTTGCGTTCTTCTTGTTGTTTTCGATCCTGCTCGGGCCCGTGGCGGTCTGGCTGGATGCCGACACCAAGCTCTCGCTGTCGCAGATTGTCCAGAACGAGCCGACCTTTTACCTGGTGCGCTAATCGACGCAGGTATTCTCCAAGCTCAATGATGCGAGTTGTTATTTTCGGTTGCGGCCGCACCGGATCGAGCTTAGGACTGATGCTGGCCAAGAATCACCAAGTGACGGTGATCGAGCAGAACCCAGAGGCCCTTCGTCGGCTTGGGACTCGCCATCAATGCAAAGTCGTCGTCGGAAGCGGCATTGATGAAGAGGTGCTTGAGCGGGCAGGAATCGGCGAGGCCGATGTTTTTTTCGCCGTCACTCGGGGTGACAACTCGAATATCATGGCCGCCCAGATCGCTCGGTTGAAATACAAAGTCCCCAAGATCTGCATCAAGGTGGCCGACCCGCATCGCGCAGATGCCTATCGAAAAATGGGTTTTGAGTGCGTGGTCTCCAGCGCTCTGATCGCTGGCTTTATGAGCGATTGGATGACCGAGCAGCCGTTTCGGCCTATCGACGAATACAACACTTTGTGCGAGGAGTTGAAGCTCTAAGATGTATATGATCCTGGTGGGTGGTGGCAATGTCGGCGTGAACTTGGCCAAGCGGCTCATTCAACGCCAGCATGAGGTTTTGTTGCTGGAGAAGGATGCTCGACAAGCGACGCGACTGAGCAATATGCTCGGGGAAGAGCACGTCTATGTAGGCGATGGCTGCGAGCTTTCGACGCAGAAAGCGGTCGGCTTTGGCCGGGCCGATGTGGTGATTGCGGTCACGGGCGAAGACGAAGACAATATGGTCGTTTGCCAGATGGCGAAGGTCGTTTGGAGTTGCGACCGAGTGCTGGCCCGGGTCAACGACCCTTCGCACGAAGAGATTTTTCGGCAAATCGGGATCGACGACACGGTCTCGGCGACTGGGATCATCTTCAACCTGCTCGAACAGCAGATTGCCAAGGATGAGCTCATCCCGCTGGGGGCGTTGGCCAAAGGCAACATCGAGATCGTCGAGACCGTCTTGAGTTCGCGATCGCCGGTGGTGGGTCGCCGAGTTCGAGATCTGACTTTGCCGCCGCAGACCAACATTGTTTGGATTCTCCGCGACGGCCAAGGGCTTGTGGTCGAGGGCGACACCGAGCTTAAGGTCGGAGACGAAGTGGTGGCACTCTTGCCCAGCGACCGAGCGGAGGAACTCCGGATGCTGTTCGTGCCAACCAAGGTCTGATCGTATGCAGGCGAGCCGAATCAGGGCCGGATTCGGTTCGTTTGTCGCCGTCTTTGCGATCTATCTGAAGGAGTGTTTTGCCTATCCGGCGACGGTCTTTCTTTGGGTCCTGATCGAATCGACCAACGCTCTCGTCTTGCCAGCGGTGTGGGGTGCCGCGGCGTCGTCCGGCTCGATCGGCGGGTTTTCGGCCGCCGAAATGGTCGGCTACTATCTCATCACCGCCGCCCTTTCGCAGTTCATTGTGTGCCACCTGATGTGGGACATTGCTTGGGACATACGCGAAGGCTGGTTCACCAGCTTTTTGATGCGCCCGATGTCGTTTTTCTGGATGTCGACGGCCCGGAATCTCAGCTGGCGAGTCGTCAAGATCGTGTTCTTCCTGCCGATTTTGGGGCTCATGATCGTGTTCTATCCCGAGGTCGATCTTTCCCAGGCCCATCTCGGGCCTGCGTTTTGGGCCTCGGTGCTTTTGGCTCACACCCTCTCGTTCGCCATGGCGTACTGCTTGGCGATGGTGCCTTTTTGGACAACCGAGTTCTACTCGATCCTCCGGCTTTACTATTTTCCCGAGCTCTTCTTGAGCGGACGCCTCGTCCCCCTTCAGATGCTCCCGGAGTGGGTGAGGACGTTCGCCGAATGGACACCCTTTCCTTACACGATCGCTTTTCCGGCCGAGATCGCCTTAGGCATGCGAACCGAATCGCAAGTCACCCAAGGACTCGGCATCCAGGCAGCTTATGTCGCGGGATTCCTGTTTTTGGGGCGAGTGATCTTTCGGCGAGGGACGAAGCTCTACACGGGCGTGGGGATGTGAGGCCCGGTCCGATCGAGGCCTTGGGCCCGACCCAGGTATAATGGCCGGACGCGTTCGAAGCTGCTTGACCTCACTTCGAACCGACTTTTTTTGGAAGGCCTCTCTGTGGCAAGAAAACCTATTAACAGCGGTCGAAATCGCCGAGTTGTTCGGACTTCGGGCAAGCCGCACATCGAAATCATCGTCAACTGCGCGAGCCGGGAATCTCGGATCGCCGTCCTGGAAAACGACGTACTCATGGAGTACCGATGCGAGCGCGAAGAGCGCGTCGTCGGGAGCATCTTTAAGGGCATCGTCCAAAACGTTCTCCCGGGAATGGATGCGGCCTTTGTCGACATCGGGCTAGAGCGCAACGCGTTCTTGTATGTCGCCGACATCTTGCCCGACGAAGCGACCGACAACAGCCCCGCCAGCATCAAGCGGAGCGAGCTCCGCCGCCGCAAGATCAAAGAGCTGATCAAGCCCGGCCAGGAGCTGATGGTGCAAGTCACCAAGGGGCCGCGAGGCACCAAAGGGGCTCGGGTCACCACTCGAATCGCCCTGCCCGGGCGATATGTGGTCCTCATGCCTGAGGGCAATCATGTCGGAATCAGCCGCAAGATCGAGGACCGAAGCGAGCGGGACCGGCTGCGCCGTCTCGGCGACCGGATTTTGCCGAACGGCTTTGGCCTGATCATGCGCACCGAATGCGAAGGCCGCACTGAAGCCGAGCTTCGTAATGACGTTCAGTTCTTGCAACAGCTTTGGAGCCAGGTCTTGACGAGCGCCAAGAGACAGCGCGCTCCGGCGTGTGTTCACCGCGACCAGACGCTCCTTTACCGAACGATTCGCGACACCTTTGGCGACGACATCGACAAGATGGTCATTGACGACCCCGAAGAGTACGAGAAGGTCCACCTCGTCGCACGCATGGTGTCGCCCGCGCTGCGAGACCGAATCTTCCTTTACGACCGCGAGACCCCGATCTACGACCACTACGGCATCGAAAAGGACATCGACCGGCTCTTGCAGCACAAGGTCTGGCTCAAATCGGGCGGCTACCTGGTGATCGACGAGACCGAAGCCCTCACTTCGATCGACATCAACACGGGTAAGCAGGTCGGCTCGACCTCGCTAAGCGACACGATCTTAAAGACCAACCTGGAGGCGGCCGACGAGGTTTGTCGCCAACTCCGCCTGCGCGACATGGGCGGGATGATCGTCATCGACTTCATCGACATGGAGGATGCCAAAGACCGGAAACGGATCTTGGACCATTTCACCGCGAAACTCGCCCATGACCGCGCCCGAACCCGGATCGGCAAGATCTCCTCGCTGGGTCTGCTCGAAATCACACGCAAACGAACCGGCGAAAGCGTGACCGAAACCATCACCGACGTTTGTCCGACCTGCTCGGGTCGTGGTCGAATTGTTTCTCAAGAGACCGTCGCTCTCTGGATCGAGCGCGACATGCGCCGAATGCTCGGCGAATCCGGCGATGCCTTCTTGGTCGAATGCCACCCGGCCGTCATTGAGACCTTGATTGGGGCCGACGGAGAGAACGTCGAAGACCTCGAACACGAGCTGAACCGGGGCATTTTCCTGCGAGCGAATTTCGATTTGACCTTTGAGGAGTACACCATCTCCCCCGCTTCGATTGAGCAGCTGGACCGCGAATACATGGGCTACCGACGAGCACAAGTGTTGGAGGTCAATGTTCGCCGTTCGTCGCTGGAGGCCTCCAAGAAGGTCGTGGGTTGGACCGACAGTGGCTACTACATTGAGCTTCTGGACGGGGTGGACCATATCGGCCATCGTGTGAAGGTCTGCCTCCAAGATATCCGGCGCAGCTTTGCCGTCGCCGACGTGATTTTGGCGGGAACTCCAGCCGGGACACGCCGCTAGTTTTTCGATTTCGGCTCGGGTGCCATCGCCTCGAGCCGAGCGAGAACCTCTTTCAGCATCTTGTCTTGGCGATCGAGGTGGCCCATCATGTGGGCGACCTCTCGCTCTGCTTTGAGGTTGATTTGATAATCGTTGTGTGCTTGCATCCGGTCGCGCCGCTCTTGGCGATTCTGGCTAATCATGATGATCGGGGCGGCATACGCGGCCTGAAACGACAAAACCAGGTTCAACAAAATAAAGGGATACGGGTCCCACCGCTGGACAAAAGCGGTGATGTTCAAGATCACCCAAAGGGCGAGGACCGCCGTCTGAATCATCAGGAATCGCCAAGAGCCGAGGGTCTCGGTCACCCTATCTGAGATTCGGTCGCCAAGAGAGAGAGGCTCGCCCAGAATGTTCGGGCCTTGCTGAGCTTGAGTCGAGTGCTCTAGTTTCTTCATCATCCTCAAGGTCCAACTTCGTGAGTTGCGAATGGGGTTCCTGGTCAATCCGAAAGACGCTGAGGAATCACCTTTTGAAGCGAACAGGCTTGGGACCTCGGACCACCTCTCCGGGATTTCCCTTATACTGATCGAAGGACAGGAATCGAAGGCCAAGACGGGCGAAGTTTGGCCCAGAACTTGCTTCTTCAGAAGTCGAACCGCCGCCCCCGCCGGACCGTCGAACGAAACAGACCTATGACTTGGATTGCGCTCATTGCCGGAACGGTTCTCGGGACCGGGGATTCTGTTTCGATTCAGGCTCGACCCTGGACGAGCGCTCGCGGGGAATGGATCAGCCGCCAAGGGACGAGGTTCGCTTGGTGGACCGAGTCCGGAGCCGAAGTGTCCTCGCTCACCACGGCCCAAGGCACTCAGATGGCGAATCTGGACCCCCAGATTCAATTTTCTGGCGGCGGCTGGGACCCTCGGTCGAGTCGCCCGGCGGACGCCTGGCCGGCTGGAGAGGGACTATTTGTTGTCCAGTTCCGAGCTCCACTTCATCTCGATCTGATCGCAGAAGTCGAGGCGCAGGGACTCCGACGCGTCGGATTTTTGCCGCCTCAAGCCATGATTGTCCAAGGCTCGGCGCGGCGCGCCGAGCTTCTGCGCCAGCGAGGATTCATCCGTTGGGTGGGGCCACTTGCCCCGGAGCATCGCACGACCCCCGAGGTCATGAGTGTGATGCGCCAGGCTCGACCCGAGGCCTTGCGAATGATCTTGCAAACCGCCCTCCGCACTCCGGCGAGCCTGGCCGCGGGACAAGAAGCCGTTCGCAATCTCGGCGCGAGCGCGCAGATCGTCGGGAGCAATCTCCTCGAGGCCCTGGTCACCCCGGCCCAACTGGGGGCGCTCTTGCAGGGGTCTCAGATCGTGTGGGCGGAGCCATGGGGTCCTGCTTCGACCGACCTGGTCTTGATCCGCAATTCAACCGGCGCGGCCCAGCTGGAGCTCGACCGAGGCATCACCGGCCAAGGAGTAGTGGGAGAAGTGATGGATGGTAGTGTCCGCACCACTCACGTCGATTTCACCACGGGCGGGCGAGTGGTCAACCTTCGCACCTCGACCGGAGGAAGCCCGGACCACGGCACCAACTGCACCAGCGTTGTCTTTGGCAGCGGATCGGGGAACATCAATGCCCGCGGGATTCTGCCGAATGGCACGATCTATTTCAGTGATTACGACCAGTTTGGGAATCGGTACACCCACATGATGGGCTTGCCCAGCGTCTCGGCGGTCTTCCAGAGCAATAGCTGGGGCAATCCTCACACCCTGACCTACACGGCGATCACCCAGGAGCTCGATCAAGCGATTCTCGATGCCGGAGTCGTGGTCTCCCACTCAATGGGGAACATCGCAAGCAACACAAGCCGCCCGCAAGCTTGGGCCAAAAATGTGGTTTCGGCGGGCGCGATCGAGAGCAATGGCACCTTGACTCGGGCCGATGACTTTGTGAGCAATGCGTGCTTTGGCCCGGCTGCCGATGGTCGGATCAAGCCCGACCTCAGCCATTTTTACAGCGGCGTCTTCTGCGCGCACGGCGCTGGCGATACGAGCTACATCAGTAATTTCGGCGGAACGAGCAACGCCACGGCCGTCGTGAGCGGGCATTTTGGCCTGCTTTTTCAGCTTTGGCATCTCGGAGAATGGGGCAACAGCGCCCTCGGATCGACCGTCTTTGCCAACCGCCCGCAATGGTACACCGCCAAAGCCCTGATGACAAACTTGGCCAACTCGTATGCCTTTAGCGGCTCGACCGGCCTGACGCGCGTCCGTCAAGGCTGGGGAACCCCGGATGTGAACCTCATGCGGGCGCAACGCGACCGGGTCTTTGTGGTGAACGGGACCGACCCGATCAGCAACCTGCAGACCAAGACGTATCGAGTCTTGGTTCGGCCGGGGAGCGGCGGACTCCGGCTCACATTGAACTACCCCGACCCAGCCGCCTTGCCGAGCGCCGCGATCTCGACGATCAATCGACTGGACCTCCGGGCAACGAGCCCGACGGGAGTCACTTACGGCGGCAACGCCGGTCTTCTGACGGGCAACGAATCGACGCCCGGCGGGACTCCCGATCCGGTCAGCACCCTTGAGCAGATCTGGGTGACCAACCCCACGCCCGGAGTGTGGACGATTCAAGTCGACGCGCCTCAGATCGTCCAAGACGTCGACTTCGTCACCCCCGGGGTCCAAGTGCCGTTTGCCCTCGTGGCTAGTGGGGTCACGGCCAACCTCCAAGCCGAGCGGTGGACGGTGGGCGGGGCGAGTGTCTCTGTCGGAGACCTGAGCTCCCTGCCGCGGAGCGATGGCACGAAAATGGTCCTGGATTCGACTGGCGGGTCTTGTTCGCTGGAAGTCCGAACCACCTTGCCGATCAGGAACTTTCAGCAGCTTCGCTTCCGGGTGGAGTCCAGTTCCGGAACCTCGGGAATCCGGCAGCAGATCGAAGCTTGGGACGGCGTCGCCGCGACTTGGGTTCCCATCGAGCAATCGACGCTTGGGGCCAACGACGGCGTCCGCGAGGTCAACTCCTGGAATCCGTTCGGGCCGAGCGTTTCTTCTCTCGCGTCGTCCGATCCCACGCGCATTCGCCTCGTTTGGACTCGGACTTCTGGCTCAGGACCCTATTCGGTCAGCATCGATCAAACTCGCTGGTTCCTCACTCCCTAGGCCGCGGCTGTCGGGACCTGACCCGGTGAACGTTTGTCTATTGATTTTCGTCAAAGTAAATAGTTCATGCAACATCCGACGATGCATCTTCGATGATGAGGGGTTCCTTGATGCCCGACCCAGCGTCTAAAGCATATCAAGCAATTTGGCCTATCTTGCTAGATCAGAAGCCCGCCATAATAGGGACGTCGGACTGTAAACGAGAGAATTACGATGGAAAAATCAGAGATCATTCAGCGAGGTCTGGAGATTTACTCGCGAATTGAGCCGGACCTTCAAGGGGGCGAGGATCGATTTGTCATTATCCAAGTTGAAACTTCCGAATTCTTAACCGCTCCTACGGGCGTTGCGGCAATGGTCGCTGGCCGAGAAAAATTTGGACTAGAAGCTCCTCTCTATCTCCATCGGATCGGCCAAAGACACGCCTACGCCATGCGGTAACGTCTCTGTGATTATTGGAAAAGTTCGTGATTTTGGAGAGTTCTCTCTAGAACCTCGTGTTCAAATCGAGCTCGCGCATCTGGTGGATGGGTATCGATCCTACGATGCTCTCTTGGACTCAGGGTTCAACGGCTGCATCGCTCTTCCTCGGAAGCTTGCCGAGGAGCTGCGATCAATTCCTGGGGCAACTTACACTTTGGTGGACGCAGAGGGCGATGAAATTGAGCAAGAGGCCATTGTCGGCTACATGCGATTTCATGGCCTTGAGCGACATGTTGACGTTCATATCATGGACGGCCCGTTCCCAGATATCTTGCTCGGTTTGGAAGTACTTAAGGGCTATCAGGTTTGCATGGAAATTGTGGATAATGGTCAAATTACAATAGAGCTTATTTCCAGCTAACTTTCTTGAGGAGTTGAATTTCAATTTCTGAGAATTGTTCGCAGCCGAAAGCAAGAATCCTCACGATGCCCGCCGAGAAAATCGAGGCTCAAAGTTGTTTGCCGAGCGCAGTTCTCGGAGTCACGATCCTGGTTGCTATCGGCATTGGGATTTGGATCGGTGGCTGGACAGGTTTTGTTGTCGGACTCACGATGTTCTTCATTCCAGGCGCGGTGTTGTACTTCAACGCACACCGATTGGAGCGGCGTCGGATTCGAAAGCGGCGCGCCGATCTCGATCAGAAAAACCGCAATCTTTAACCATCGCGGTGCGCACTAAGAGAGTTCGTCCATCTGCTCAGCCAAGCGGCGGGCTTGATCCTCTTGAACCAAGGCGTCCAGCAGTTCTTGAATATCTCCGTCCATAAATGTGATCGTGTTGTGGACGGAAACATTGATGCGATGATCGGTGATGCGCGACTGTGGAAAGTTGTAAGTTCGTATCTTTTCGCTACGGTCTCCGGAGCCGATTTGACCTCGCCGAAGATCACCTCGCTCCTTGGCGATTCGCTCTCGCTCAAATTGGTAAAGTTTGGTGCGAATCACGGCCAGCGCTTTGAGTCGGTTTTGCTGTTGACTGCGTTCATCTTGACATGTCGCCACGATGCCCGAAGGCTTATGCACAATTCGAATCGCAGTCTCATTTTTTTGCATATGTTGCCCGCCCGCAGAACTGGATCGAAAAGTCGAAACTTCTAAGTCGTCGGGCTTGATTTCAATGTCAACTTCTTCGGCCTCGGGCAAGACCGCCACCGTCACGGTGGAGGTATGAGTTCTGCCCTGAGATTCGGTTGCTGGGACACGCTGGACCCGGTGCACTCCGGACTCGAACTTTAGCTGACTATAGGCGCCTCGCGCATCAATTTTGAAGACGACGCGGCTCACGCTACCCAGCGTCGTCTCCTCATGCTCGATCACTTCGGTTTTCCAGCGTCGACGCTCGGCGTATCGCAGGTACATGCGGAACAGTTCGTTCGCAAAGATTCCGGCTTCGTCGCCACCGGCGGCGGGCCGGATCTCGACGATGACCGACTTTTCGTCCATCGGATCCTTCGGAACCAGCTTGATCTTGATCTGTTGATTGAGTTCTTCGATCCGCTTCTTCTGGGTCTCGAGCTCGTCTTGAGCCAGCTCCTTCATGTCGGGGTCGCTCAGCAGAGCTTCGGCATCGCGCATCTCCGACTCGGCCTGGCGGAGCGCCCGGATGTCGGTCACAAGGTCAGAAATTTCGGCCCGAGCTTGGCCGAGCCGCTGAAGTTCGGAGACTTGCTGAACCACTTCGGGATCCTGAAGCTGCGCTTCGATCTGGTCAAAGCGAGCAAGAATTTCGTCGAGCTTCTGCGTCATGCAAGTTCGATTTTACCTTTGGTGGAGCCTCATTCCAAGGGCGGGGATTCGGCTCGTCGAGCTTGACCGGTCATCCGAGCAAGCGTCTGGGCCACCTGCTCGGCGATCTCTTCGACCTCGGCGTCTGGACCGAGCACCAGCGGCGGCGAAAACTCTGCGGTGACCCATCGAAAGGCCGGGCGGGGAATGAACTGGCCATAGGGCATGATGCGCTGGGTGTTTCTGAGCCCACAGCAGACGATCGGAACCCCTGCTCGTTTGGCGACCAAGGCCGCGCCCGGCAAGATTGGCAGAAGATCGCCCGATTCGCTGAGCTGCCCTTCGGGGAAGATACAGACCACTTCGCCGGCTTGAAGCAACTCGATCGCCCGCCGGAGCGCGGCGCGGTCTGGAGCCCCCCGCTGGACCGGAAACGCCTTGAAAAACCGAATCACCGACCCCAAAATTCTCATCTCAAAGAGCTCCTTTTTCGCCATAAAGTGCACGAGTCTGGGACTCGCTAAGTGGACGGCGACGGGGTCGATGTCGGCCAGGTGATTGCTCAAGATGAGGACGCCCCCACGGCGAGGGACATGGCGTCGCCCTCGGACCCGAAACGGGCCGAGAACAGTCATGACCAAGGCCGCCACGAGGTAGATCGCTGGATACAGCAGCCGAAAGAAGAGGCTATGCCGCAGAGGCTCGGATTTAGCCATTTCGGATCACCCAAGCCAAGGCCTCGGGATAGGCTTCGTGCTCCAAGGCCAAGACCCGCGCCGCGAGAATCTCCGGCGTGTCGCCGGGCAAGACGGGGCACCGCTTCTGCAACACGATCTCGCCTTCATCATAGACTTCGGTCACTCGGTGGACGGTGCACCCACTCTCGGCCTCCCCAGACTCCAGGACCGCCTCGTGGACTCGCATCCCGTACATCCCGACCCCGCCATGACGCGGCAAAAGCGATGGGTGGATGTTGAGCACTCGATTTCGATAGGCGGCCACGACTTCCGTCGGCAAGAAGAGCGTGTAGCCCGCCAGGCAGATCCAATCCGGGCGCAAGGTCGCCAACTCCGCAAGAAGCCGAGATGCGTAGTCGGGGCCGGGCTCAATGACGAAGGTCATGCGGCCTGCCTCTCGGGCCCGGGCGAGGGCCGGGGCGCCCGATTTCGAGCCGATCACCCCCACGAACTCGACCGGGATTCGCTCGTCCTGACTCGCCGCAATCAGCGCGCTCATGTTTGAGCCCCGACCTTTGGACCCGACCAAGATCACCCCGCGCGCTCGGCTCATGGCGCTATTATCCCTGAGGGAGACCCGCCGCCCCTCGCAATCTTGCAGGATTCGCAACGCATCCGGCCTGTTGGTGCGAGAATTGCCGTACTCTAACAACATGCTCTCGGCCTCGCTTTTTTTGTGTTTCTCGGCCAGCCCGGCCCGGCTCGACGCGACGTATCTCATTGATCGAATCGACCGCAAGGACGTTTTTGCCGGTCGCTATGGCATGCGCCGCACCGAGCGACTCGTGCTGCGACAAGGCGACCGAACCTGGACTGTCCTCCTTCCGCCGGCTCACACGCGATTCTTGGGGGCCAAGGCCAGTTTTCGTGTCGGCGACCCGGTGCAATTGTCGGTGATCCCGGGGACGAGTGCGGAGCTTCGAATCGACTGGACCCAAATCAGCCGAACTCGTTAAGCTCGCAAGCTTCGGAGCGCCGTTTGATACTGCTCCAAGGTGTCGATGTCGTCTCCGATCTCGGAATACTCTGTCGGGATGGCTTTGACCGGGGCCCGCAAAAAGCGGCCGACAGCCCTCTCCAAAGTGCGAAGCGGCAACAACGAAGGCACGATCTGCCCCACGACAAGCTGGGCAAGGGTCCCCAAACCGACCATCGACGCCAACTGGAGCGGCTTTTTTCGGGCGGCATAGGCTTGTTCAAGAATCGGCAGGCTTTGCCGAACGAGATCGCGATGAACGAGCGCCAAGTTTCCCCCGGTGAAGCGGCCTTCTCGGAGCCGGATCGACGTCCGCTTGAGCTCTCGCCCGGCCTGTACGGGGATGATCGGGAAATTGAACAGCGCGGCCGGATCGGTCCGGCTCAAAAAGTCGCTCACGGAGTCGGAGGTCAGGTAGGGCGTATCCGAGGTTGCGAGCAGGAAGTTCTCACTCCGAACTTCAGCGAGGCCGTTCCCGATCGACTCGACAAACGTCGCACCCGATGGCACGCGCCGAGCGTTGGACGATTCGGGGCCGCCGACCAAGATGATCTCGCCAAGAGGCTCCAGGGCTTGAACCACCTGGTCGAGGATGGTGGACTCTCCCCAAGGCAAGAGGGCCCGCCAGGGAGTTCCGGCGAAGGCTTCCAGTTCGGGAGAACACTTCCCGCCCGCCAGGATTACGATATCCACAGGCTCTCCTGCCGGGTGATCGTGTGGGCTCGCCAGACCTGGCCGAGTGCTTCGCGGTCGAGGCGGGTGGCTGCTCGGTCAGCCGCCTCAACCGTCGAGAAAACGCCGTAGACCGCTGAACCCGAACCGCTCAACAAGGCTTTTTCGGCCCCGGCAAGGACCAATCGCTCGGCGACCTCGCCACATAGACAAGGGGCCACCCGCTCAAAGTCGTTATACAAGTCGAGCGGGTCGCTCGGAAAGTTACGCCAGTCTCGGGGCTCCTGATCGAGAGCGCGATAGGCTGCGGGGGTCGAGACACCAACCTTGGGCCGAACGATCACAAGCTCCAAAGTCGCTGCATCCGCAAGCGGTGTGAGCTGCTCGCCATAGCCCTCGCCACGGGCTCGCCCTCCCACCAGGAAGAACGGCACGTCCGCCCCAACGGCCGCCGCCACATCGGCCACAAAGTGCGGCTCCAATGCGGGCCCCACCCGGCTCAGGATTCGAAGAAGACCGGCCGCATTCGAGCTCCCACCCCCGAGCCCACTCTCAGCGGGAATCTCTTTGTGGAGCGTGATCGCCAAGGGCGGCAGATCGACGTACTCTTGAATCAGCCGGAGCACCCGAGTGAGCGTATTTTCAGCGGGCAAGCCCGGCCAGTTGCAGGTCAAGCTCGGCGACTCGGCGAGCTTGACAGTGAGGGTGTCGGCGAGCGAAATGGCCTGAAACAGAGTGCGAATCGGGTGATACCCATTGGTCTCCGGCGGCCCCACCGCCAAAAAGAGGTTGATTTTGGCCGGACATCGGGTGACCCATTTCAAGGTCGATTCTCCAAATTGTCTTCGGAAAAGAGCCCGGTCACGGGCGGCGGATCCACCGCCATCAGCTTGGGGAACGGGGTCAGTTCGAGCTCTTCGAGGGCCTTGTCGATGGCGTCGAGCTGCATTTTCGCCTCGGTGATCGACTGCAAGAATTCGAGGTTTTCTTGCTCGGGGCTCCGTTCGGCGAGGCGATGGCTGAGCATTTTCATCCGAAGCATATCGAGCGTCGTCGAGAAGACCGCGGCTTGGGCTTCGGCTCGTTGCACCCCGCCAATCACAGCTCGATAGTGCTTTTGATATTCGACGATGTTCTTGTCGGCGAGTTGATAGAGGTGCTGAGCCTGGGGGTCGTGGGTGACCTGGTGAGGCGGCAGAAACGCCTTTTGGTGGCTCGTTTCGCTCCGAGTGACCTCTTGCAGGACGATGTCGGCGCGCCTCAGGGTCAGATAGAGCTGTTGGGCGACGGTCTTGATGGTCTTCGGCAACTCCTGGAGCTCGGCGATCCGGCTCTTGCGAACTTGCTTCACTTCGACTTCGAGCCGGCGGAGCCGGTCCTCGCACGTCTGCCAAAGGAGCTTGATTCGCTGCGACTTGAAACGCTTCTCGACGCTCCGCCCGAGGGAGGCGATCAAATGCAACGGCACCAAAATGCAACTCACCATTCCTGCGATCAGCGGCGGAGTCAGCCAGCCCAGCGGCAAGGAAGCCAAGGTCAGGATTCCGACCATCAAGAGCACCCGAACCAGGGCACTCGGAGCGCACGCCTCGCGCCAAAACAGCTTGCGGTCTTGGGCTTGGATATCCTTCATGCTGCCTCAGCCCATTGCTGGGCTCGGAGTGGGCGGGAGAGCTTGCTCAAGGGCGTAGGCGAGTTGCAGGATTCGCTCGTCGTCCCCAATAGGACCGGTCAGCTGGAGCCCGACCGGAAGATGATCGCTCAGCCCAGCCGGGATCGAAATCGAGGGGAATCCGCCCATGTTGGCGGGGATCGTGCAGAAGTCGAGCAGTTTCATCGCCATCGGGTTGTCTTTCAACTCGCCGAGCCGGAAAGCAACGCTCGGCGAAGTCGGCGAAATGACCGCATCGAAATCTCGATAAGTCGATTCGAACTCCTGGACCATGAGCGCGCGCACCTGCTGGGCCCGGGTGTAGTAGGCGTCGTAATATCCGGCCGACAGAACGTACGTGCCGATCATGATGCGCGCCTTCACTTCGTGCCCAAACCCCTCCCCACGAGTGGTGGCCACGTTCCCAATATGCCCTTCCCCTTCCAGGCGCAGACCGTAGCGAATCCCGTCGAAGCGGGCGAGGTTGCTGCTGGCTTCCGCGGGAGCGATGATGTAGTAGGTCGTCACCCCGTATTGGATGCTCGGCAAGCTGACCGGCGTGATCTCTACGCCCTCTTTTCGGAGGAGATCAAGGGCCGATTCAAAGGTCGCCCGGACTCCTGGCTGAATCTCGTCGGTCATCAACTGGTCCGGAATCGCGAGTTTCAGCCCGCGGAGAGAGCCCGACTTTAAGGCGTTCGTTTGGATCGGATGGCGGTCGAGCGACGTGCTGTCGAGGTGGTCATAGCCACTGATCGCTTCGGACAACAAGGCCACATCCTCAACGGTCCGGCCGAACGGACCGATCTGATCGAGCGACGACCCAAACGCGATCAGGCCGTAGCGCGACACTCGTCCGTAGGTCGGTTTGAACCCGACCAGGCCGCAGAGGGCGGCCGGGAGTCGAATGCTGCCGCCCGTATCTGATCCGAGAGAAAGTGGGACTTGTTGGGCGGCAACACAAGCCGCCGAACCGCCCGAGCTGCCACCCGGCGTGCGGTCGAGGTCCCAAGGGTTTCGAGTGAGCTGGAAGGCAGAATTCTCGCACGAGGTTCCCATCGCGAACTCGTCGAGGTTCGTTTTTCCGAAGCAGACGATCCCTTGGGCCCGCAGCTTCTCGATGACCGTCGCATCAAAGGGCGGGACGTAGTTTTCAAGGAGTTTGCTCGCGCAAGTCGTGGCGACCCCACGTGTCGAGATGTTGTCCTTGATTCCGACGGGAACCCCGCAAAGCGGTCCGCCTTCGCCTCGATCGAGCATCGCCTGAGCGGCAGCGGCATCGGCCATGACCTCGTCCCGAGGCATGGTCAAAAAAGCACCGACCTGAGGATCGGTGGCCGAAACGCGGTCGAGATGAGCCTCTGCGACCTCCGTCGCCGACACTTCGCGAGCGCGGAGGCGGCGGGCCAGGTCGGCGGCGGATTGAGCAAAAAGGGGTTGGCTCATCAATCCTCGATGATTTGCGGGACGATGAAGAGTCCCGCACGGGTCACCGGGGCATTGCGAAGCGCTTCGTCGCGCAAGAGGCTCGGACGAGCGACGTCGTCGGCCCAGACGTTGCGAAGGGCCACCGCGTGGGGCTTGGGCTCAATGCCCTCGACATTCAGGCTCGCGATGTCTTGAAAATGCCCCAGGAGCGCATTCAGTTCGGACTGAAACGCAAGAATCTCGGCTTCGTCGAGCTCCAGACGAGCCAACTTCGCGACGTGGCGGACCTCGTCAACACTGATGGACATGAGACGATTATAGCCGAGCCGCCATAATGGTCCTGTGCCGAGCCGCCTTCAGCGTCTTTCCTATCCCTGGACGACGGGCACCATCGCCTGCCTGGTGGTGTTGGGCGCGGGCGTCTACCTGACGAAGCGGTTGGTGCCGCCACCCGAGGCCAATCGTTTGGCCGGCGAGCCCGGCGAGTTTCTGGTGCGCGGAGTGAACCAGTCGATTGATTGGAATCCCGTTGGGAATGACGCTTTTCGGCAAGCCCGACGGCTGAACAAGCCGATCTTCTTGACTCTGGGGGCAGCCTGGAGTCGGGCCGGTCGTTTAACCGACGTTTCCGCATTCCAGACGAAAGAAGTTCGCGAGCAACTGCGGCAAGAGTTCGTCTGTATTCGCGTCGATCTTTCGGAAAATCCGGAGTGGGGGGAAGTCTTTTTGCCGCTCAGCCGGTCCGACGGCTACTTTGATCCCAGCATCCAGATTCATATTCTCGACCCGACGGGAAAGCTCATCACCTCCGTCTTGCGTCGATCGGCCGACGAGCGGATCGACGGCACCGCCGTCCTGGAGGCGATGCGGCGCACCCGAGAAACTCTGGACAATCTGCGCGACCCCGCGGCTCTGGTCGACCCTCCAGGGGCGCTCCAGGCGCAAGAGGCTCAGGTGCTGCTTCGTCCCCAAGGTCGATCCGAGCCCGATTTCGAAGCTCATCTTGAGTTTGTCCGTCGCTCCACCCACCCCATCTGGGGTGGGCAGCCCCGGGGGCAGATGCAGACTTTGTCGATCCCGGCCTGGAGGTACCTGCTCGCCATGGGTGATTTGGAGGCCCTTCAGAGTTCGCTCGAACCCGCGCTCCTCTCACCGATCGTGGACTGGATCGACGGCGGCTTCTTCCGTCAGGCCGCGTCGCTCGATTGGCGGTCCGTCGAGACCGACAAGCTCGCCTCACAGAATGCGGCCATGGCGAGCTTCTTGGCTCGCTGGTATCGCGTGAGCCGCTCGCCTTTAGCTCGCGAACTCGCGTTGCGGACATTCGACTCTTTTGCTCAGCAGTTTTGGATTGATGACTCCTTTGCCACCGCGCGGCTCGGCGACGAAGGGATGATGGAGCGGAGTCAACGTCTCTCGGTTTCAGTCAAACGCATCCGCCAAGAATTTGAACCCGCCGAGCGCACCTGGCTCCGCGACAGCCTCGGCCTTCGCGTCGAGACCAATCCTCAGATGCTGCCGTTTTTGACGAGCCCAGAAGTTCTCACTCGGGACCCAGAGAAGTTCGAAGAGATGCTTGAGCGGCTTCAACCGCCCGATGACGGCACCCCGAACTACTTTGTGGGGAGGCGATATCTGGATGTGAACGGCTCAGTTGTCGCTCGGCTCATCGAGACGGCAAGATTGCTCGACAGCCCCGAGCGCTTCGTCGAGGCGATGAAGTTCTTCCAAGCCCTCAACCGATATCGAGTCGGCGACAACGACATTCTTCACTCGGCAACTTTTGGGAGCAAAGATCATCGCGTCCTCGACGACTATCTCTCCTACGCAGATGCCTGCCTGCAAGCGTACGTCGCCACCGGGCGGTCCGAGTGGGCGCTCGACGGATTCAAGGTGCTTCAACGCGGCCTGTTCGTTTTTCAGGGACCGCAAAGCGGTATTTGGATCACGGCCAAATTTGATCATCTCGATCCGAGCCCACCCGATCTGGCCGTCCCCAGCATCGTCGATGTCCCGCGGGAGTCGGTGACCGCCAAAGCGATCCGCCTCTGCTTTCAGTACGGTTGTCTCTTTCGCAGCCTGGACAACCAAGGCGAGCTCGCCCAGGCGGGAGAGCGAGTCTATCAGATGGCGAGGAGCTCGGTTGGAGTCTATTCCTCCCTGGCGAACCAACTCCAGAACGGATTCTCGAGCTTCTTCCACGCCGCGCTTCTCACTCGGGACGACTATTACGCTGTCACAACCGGCCCCGACCGATTGGGCCTCGCACTTGCTCTTTTCCAAAGAGCTCCCCATCGACTTGTGATCCCGGCATCGGACTTGGTTCGACCGATTCTCGCCAGTCGTCTGCCCGGCATCTATTTGATGCGAGGGAATTCGGCGAGCGGCCCATACACTCTCGACGAGGCGACCCGAGCCCTCCAGCAACCCTGCCGCCCGTCCCCTCGATGAGTCCGGATTAGCCTCCAATCAGACTCTGGTAGGTCGTGATGACCTTGCGGATGTAATTTTGGGTTTCTCGGAACGGCGGCACTCCGCCATGCCGCCGCACTGCTCCACTGCCCGCATTGTAAGCGGCCAGCGCTAAGACGAGGGCCTCGTAGCCATCATTTGTCTTCTTGTTGTACTTTTCGAGGTGTCCTCGGACCAAGCGGACGGTGCCCCAAAGATTCTCGGTGGTGTCGTAGGCGTTGCTGACGCCCATGCCCCGGGCGGTGCCGGGCATCAATTGCCCGAGTCCCATCGCTCCGGCTCGGCTGGTGGCCGAAGGATTGAATCCGCTTTCGACGAGAACCATCGCCATGATCAACCGGGCGTCTACCCCATACTGAATGCTGAACCCAATGATGCCCCGTGCGATCTTTTCAGCCTCGGCGGCACTCAGTCGCTTATTCCGTTGCCGAATGAACTGAGCGTAGTAGGGCAGAGCGTCGCTCCCTGGCAACGACCAGTTCTTGGTTTGCTTCGGAGGCGGAGGCAGATTTCCCGGCATTTTGGCGGGGCGCCCTCGCTGCCGGGTCGTGCTTGGCGAGCTCGACGGTGGGGTTTTGGCCGATGCGGTCGCGCGCTTTTGGGCTGCCGCTTGGTCGACTTTGCGCATGTCGGCTTCGGCGGCCGCGCCGAGCAACGTCGCCCGCAGACCCGAGGTCTCAGTCGCTCGCGAGGCTCGAATCAGGAGCCTTGCCGGGACGCTCGATCCGGTCAACCACTCGGGGATCTTGGACGTATCGACATGGATTTCGCCGCCATCGGAGGTCTCTAAGATCAACGTTCCGGCGTCGCCGATTCGAACGGAGCCCTTGACGATCCCGCTGACTTCCAAAGTTCGCTGGCCTACCAGAGTTTCCAAGGCTTGGACCCCGGAGGCTTGCGTGATCCCCAAGGATTGTCGCAACTTGAGATACTCGCTCAGAGTCTGAGCGGACCCCGCGGAGATCATGGCTCCCCACAACCCGATGAGCACCCAAAAACGCTTCATGGTGAGGTCTCTGGCGGACAGATCGGGATTCGAACCCGAGAGGGGATATAATCCCCTACCCACTTAGCAGGCGGGCGCTTTCGACCACTCAGCCATCTGTCCGCGTATCGGAATTTCATCAGTATATCCGGAATGATCGGCTCAGTCCTAGGGGTCGGAAGAGGGCGAAGGGGGCGGACTTATGTTTTGCGGCGTCGGTCCGACGTTCGGCAGGCCCATCTGACCCATCATGCCACCGCCAAAATCGCCGGGGATCGAGAACCATTTGCGCGTGTCGTATCGGTCACAAACTTCTTGAACTTGGCGATCCGATTCTTTTCGGCGTTCGTCGATTCGGGCGACGCTGTCCCCTTTCATCGCGCTCACCATCTGGTGGGCCTTGCTCGGGTCCTCAAAGACTTGGGCGATGGCGGTGAGGATTTCATAAATCATGCCCCCGGTCTCTTTGAGGCCTTGCTCGTAGCTGTTTCGGATGGGAATGCACTCGGGCGGAGGGGGGTACTCATTAAAGAACCGCCGAAGCTCTTCCCATTCGGCTTGGGCCGCTTGAGCTTTCTTTGCCAGATCGTCGGTCGGCGGTCGGAGTTCAGCTTGTCCGGGGTCGCCCCAAAGAAGCGCTCTCATCGTGTCTTCCGACACCCCGGTTTGAGTAAGAATCTTGGTGATCGACAAGTCGGAGACCTGCTTGGAGCTCAGTTGAGCCGCTTTTTCGTCGGTTTTTCTCAAGTGCTCCAGCCAGTCGTAAATCTCCTTGGGCATGGTCTTTCGTTCGTTGTGCACCCGCGTGATCTCGCCTCCTGCTTGGCCAGGGAGCTTCAAAATCTCACCGCCGATCGAATTCGATGCCTTCGTCACTTCGCCGCCGGCCGAGCCGCCCAGCTTCAGGATGCCCGCGGCCCGAAGCCCCCACCCGAGTCCGAAGAGCGTGATCACGCCGATCGCCACGATTGCGGCGATCTTCGGCACCGACGACGGTGCGGACGTAGGGAAGCTCGCCCCACCCGCCAAGGGGGCTGAGGCCTGACCGCAATTCATACAAAATCGAGCCCCATCGGGCAACGGGGCGCGGCATTTGGTACACAAACTCATCGCAAATCGGTCCTGATGCCCTCGTTGAGTGAGGGCTCCTGTTCTTTCGACGCATCCAGACGGGCAAACCGCACCGAATTCCTCGTGATTTCCACGGGGAATTCTCGGCAGGAACCTGGAAAAAAAGGGGTAATGCGTCGAGGAGGACCTAGTTCGGGCGAACTTTAGGCCCTCAAGAATCGACTCAAGGGAATGAGGGCGAACGATGCAACCACCTCAACAGCCATTAGGACCCTGGTTTCAAGAGCTGATTCAAGAGTCAGCCCAAGAAACGCTCGGCCCGGATGCTCAGCCTGAAGCCGTCCGCTATTTGAGCCGGGTTCTTTGTGATTTCTTGCACACCGACCAGATCTTTGGGCTGCGCGATCCATTGGGTCGCAGGCTCTCTTCGGTCACTGAGATGGTCGCCGAAGGCGACATTCGCACTCGGGCCGAGTCGTTCGACCGCGAGCGACAAGTCCACAAGCACGTCGGCGATTACATCCTCTTTTGGTCCGGGGTCTATCCCGAGTTCCTTCGGCGGTTGCGCTGGCACGACGGGCTCGATCTGCTCTGTAACTACACCGAACAAGCCAAGCAGTCCTACTACGTGGTGAGCACCTTCAATCACCCGCCCTACGATCAGGAGGCACCGCTCTTTCGCGAGCTGAGCGACCGGTTTGAAGGGTACTCCGCCTGTTTGCGCGGGGTCCGACGGGCTCTTCCTCCGATTTCCTGATCCGAGCCGCCATACTGAAGGCATGATCCCCCCCGGCCTTTATCCGGCGATGGTGACCCCGTTTGACGAAAAGGGGCGAGTTGATTTCGCTGGGGTGGCCCGGCTCTTGGCTGGATTTGAAGCAGCCGGTTGCCAAGGCGCCGTGCTTGCCGGGACGAACGGCGAAGGCCCTTCGCTCAGCGCGACCGAGAAACGCGACCTGATCGCCCAGACCCAGTCCAGCGCGGGCACGATGATCCGAATTCTGGGAATCTCAACCCCCAGCCTGGAAGAAGCTCGTTGGTCGTGCCGAAGGGCCGCCGAAAGTGGGGCTCAAGCGGTCCTCCTGATGGCGCCCGGGTACTTTCGCTCGGCACCTGAATCCGGGATTCGAGACTGGTTTTTACGAGTTCTCGACGATTCGCCGGTCGGAGTCTTGGTGTACAACTTTCCGAAGATGACCGGGTTCACCATGAGCCCAGACTTTTTGGCGAGTCTTGCCGCTCACCCGCAGTTCTGGGGAGCCAAAGATTCGAGCGGCGAATCTGGCAATCTCATCGCGTATCGCCAGGCTGTCGGCCCAGAAAAGAGTCTCTTTGTCGGGGACGAAACGCTCCTCATCGAGGCCCTTGAGGCGGGATGGTCCGGGAGCATCAGTGGCGCATCCAACTCGGTGCCCGAGTGGCTGAGCCAGATCGTTCGCGAGTGGCAAGAAGGGAGTCCGCCCCGTCGAGAGTCCGCCGAAACCAAATTCGCCCTCCTGAGGTCGCTCATCATGCGGCTTCGAGCCTCGGCCCAGCCCGGGACCCACAAAGCGATCCTCCAGCGACGGGGTTGGATCGATTCGGCCCGGCTCCGACTGCCTTTGGTCGAGCCCGACCCGAGCCTCATCGACGAGATCGTCCGCGAATTGGGCCACAGACTGGGGATGCGCTTCGGTTAATCCGCTAAGACTATGTCGACCGCCTCTTGGAGCATTTTCGGATCGACCGCTCGGACGCCCGTTCGCTCCAGCACCTGGGCCGCAGGCAGAATCTTGGCAAATCCGCCGGTGGCGCTGTCGAGATCGGCGGCGATGTCGAGCATCCGAAGCCCTTCGAGGAGCACCTCTTTCAGGGGTCGTTGATCCCACGGCTTGCTGGTGCGCTGGACGTAATCAAAAATCCCCCGAATTCGCTCCGAGCCGCTGCCTGCGCAGGCAAACTCGGTGTTTTGAAAACTCGCCCCTGCCGAATCAAAGAAAAACAGATGAAACTGGTCGGCCGGAGGGTCGTAAGCCGCCAAGATCGGCAAAAAGAGTCCGATCCCATTCATCGCCATCGGCAAGTTGTTGCTCAAGGCCCGACTGATCTCTTGAAGTTTTCCCGCCAAGCTGATCGGCTGGAGGTGCATCCGCCGGTAGTACTTGAAGCTGTGTTTCAGAAGCCGGCACACCTCAATCGAGCGAGCGAACGAGCCGCTGATCGCGACCACCGTCCGGTCGTCGAGGGGCAGGATCTTCTCCGCTTGATCGAACATGATCAAGTTGCCCATCGTGGCTCGACGATCGGCCAGGATCAAGATGCCGTCGCGGTATCGAAGCATGACCACGGTCGTACCGTGGGTCTCTTTGTGATGCCCAGAGGGCTTAAATTCGAAGCCGACGAGGTCGGCAAAAGATCGCGGGGGAGCGACGTTCATTGCCCGCTTCGTTGGCGGTATTTTTTCGCCTGGTCAGGGTCCACATTCTTCATGCGCTTGAGCAGTTCATTCGGCCCGGCAGGTTTTTTCAGATCGGGCTTTTGGGGCCCGTCTTCGTCGGCGTGCTTGCGTTCGGGCTCTTCGGTCAGGCGGCGAGTGGTTCGGTCGGCGGTGATCATGGCGCTTTCTTTATCTTACGCAAAAACTCTTCGATCTGAGTCGGAGAATCGAGAGGATCGAAGACTTCCAGGTCTGGCGGGAGCATCCATTCCTGATCCAAAACGCTCACCTTGCTCCAAGAAAGGTGCGTGATCTGCGAGGCCATCTCGCGGACGATGGCCCCTCGAAGCCGGGCACGGGTCCCCTCGGGAGCCTCGAATCGTCGCCGCTCGATCTCGGCTGGGGGCCAGGATTCGTCCACTTCTCCGGCCGAGACCAAAGCGTCAAAGAGGCTCTCCTCCGGGTCCAAGTCGTGATA
>DDCB01000024.1:0-10779 GCA_002335425.1 Chthonomonas sp. UBA2017 | reverse complement strand
CGATCGGGTCGCGCCAGGATGCCTGCTCCGAGTCCAGATACATCTGGAGAAGCCCTCTCTTTGCTCGCCAATCGACCCTTTGGGCGGCGAGTTCGGGGCTCTCCAAGACCGCCCGGGTTTCGCCGACGATGCAAGCCAGGTCGTCGGCCCAACTGGAGTCGCTGAGTAGACTCATGGCGAGCGGCCGAGTGTCGGGCTTCAGCCCCAGGCCCTGTTCAGCGGCGTCGAGGTAGCTCTCCAAGATCGCGCGTGGGGTGGTCCATGAGCCGCCTTCAAGGTCGATTCGAGCGTCATCGCGAAGGCTTCGGCTCATGGCCTGAAAAGCTTGCACCGGATTGCGGATCGGCCATCGAGGGGCGAGTTCTTCGGCGGCAAGGGTCAGCGCGAGCTTGACCAACCCAACCTTGCGGGCGGTGCAAGACGGAATTCGATTGGCATCACCGCAGATGACGTGAAGGCGCATCCACTGGTCTGGAGGGCCATGGGGCTCATCGCGAGTGTTGAAGATCGGCCGGCGAAAGAGAGTTTCGGCGTTCGTGACTTCAACCAGAAAGTCGGCGCGCTGGGACATTTGGAAATCGACCCACGCGCCGGACTCCGCGCCGACCTTGCCGGCTCCGGTGACGAGTTGTCGCACCACCAGCATCGGCAAGCACGCAGCAAAAACTCGATCAAAGCCCAGGCTCCGGGGCACGAGATAACTTTCGTGCGTCCCATACGAGGCTCCGTGGTAATCGGAGTTGTTCTTGAAGACCCGCACGCTTCGCCCGAGCCGAGTCGCCAGGCTGTGCGCCGTGCGCCGGAGCCACTCTTCGCCGGCAAGGTCGTGCAGAACCAGCTCCCTCAAACTCCAACATTCGGGGGTGCTGTACTCCGGGTGACCATGATCGTTGTATAGCCTGGCTCCATTCGTCAAGACCCGGTCTGAGCGAATCTCGGCGTCGCTGACTCGGACTCGCCCCGAATCCCAAAGGGCATCTTGAGGGTCGGTGGCGAGCTGACTCAGGACGAAGCCCCTCAGGTCCCGACGAGGGCTCTCAAAACGATAATCCCACCCCGCGTAGTGCTGGCCGGGGTGGGATTGAACGAAGAGCGTGGCGTCGTCCACCAGCTCTTCGGGGCCATGACCCTCGACGAGAAAACCGTACTCGGTTTCAATCCCGGCGAGGATCGGATTCATCTAGCGCCGAAGGACGACGAAGCTGCCTTGGGTCGCCATCGGGAATCCCGAGATGCCTTGGTTCAGGATGAAGTCGCCGTTCTTCACGTAATAGCGGGTCACCGGTCCGGTCGAAGTCTGCTCGACATACGTTCCAATGGTGAAGTTCTGGAGGAAGCCGTCGACTTGATTGGCGGCGTCGGCATCGTCCACTTGGTCGATCGGCCACATCTTGATCGTGCCACCGGTGATGAGGCCAGTTTCATCGCGAAGATACTTCAAGATGCCTTGATACATCTCAACGATCTGCTGCTCGTCGTTCAGCTTGAAGTAAACGACCTGCTGTTCATCGGCACCTTCGGTGACTGGAGTGACGGTCTCCTCGCTCGAAGGCATGGCGACCATCACTTCGGACTTGAAGTTCGACAGGGCGCCCGTCCAGTCTCGCCATGTGCCGTACACGGCGGTGATCTTGGTCGGGTCGATGCTGGACCGATCGGTCAAGACGGTGTACGTATTGGGGGCTTGCGTTCCGCCGAGGATCGGACCTTCTCGCAGAATGCCGTTTTGAATTCGGACCGGATCGAGCAGTTCGAAGCTCGTGTCGGTGTTAAAACCGTTGCCGATCGCGATCGCGTCTCCGTTGAAGAACGCCTTATCGGCGGGGTCGCCGCCGGACATCGTCGGACGCTTTCCTTCCGGCATGGCCGAGAGGTCAAAGGCAAACTGGTCGCTCAGGAAAGCTCGGATCTTGTTGATGCTCGGGTCGTAGTTCAGCGAGACGAACCGGTCGGAATCAAAATTCAGCTGATCGGTGCCGATATCGTAGTTGACCGTGGCGTCATCAAGTCGAAATTGGATCGCCGATTGGCGGCCAGCAAAGACGGGCAAGTTGATGTCAAACGGATTTTGAACCTGGAAGGCGGGGAATCTTGCTGAAACTTGCTGAGTAGTGCCGTCGGCTTGCTCTTCTTCGATCGAAAAGATTTCGAACGGGAACTCGGTGAAAACTCGAACGGGCAGGTTAAACAACGGTGCCGAGAACGTTCGGATGTTCATCGTGAACGAATCGAGCCGGACGCGAAGGTTGGGGTACGACTGTTGGTCGATGGCCGGCACGGCGTTGCCAAACGGATCGGTAAATTCGATCAAGTTCAGGACCGCGATTTGCGATCCGGCTGCCCGGTCCCGCTGTCCCGACAAAAAGACTGCCTGAACTTGGCCTTGCGACCCCAGGTTGACGGTCGGCACATCGCGGCCACCGCCGCCATTTGAGCCCGAGGTCGTGCCGGTCGAACCGCCGCCAACACCTTTACCCGCACACCCTACGACGACGACTGCAGCCGCAGCCAGAATCCACCAATTGCGCAAAATCCGTTACCCTCCACGTTCGGCCCGAGCGGGCCCCTTGTCCAAGACGGGGGCGACTCGGGATCGAGTTCACCGTATAGGACGATCCATCATATCCTACTGGTTTGCGGATTTTAGTCCGAATCGGCCCTTCAGGTCAATGAATCGTCTCAACGAGGATTAAATTCGTATGCCCCGGGACCCCGGCGGGGACTCCCGCCGTGACGACCACCTGGTCGCCAACCTTCAGCTTTTTATCTCTCAAAAAGGCGTTGATGGCGTTGGACATGATGTCGTCGGTGCTGTCGGGGGTCGGCACCATCTTCGAGATCACCCCCCAAACCAGGCCCATTTTTCGGTGAGTCCGTTCATCCCAACTCGCGCAGAGAATGGGAGCCTTGGGCCTGAATTTGCTGACCAGCCGGGCGGTTTGGCCGCTCGTGGTGGTCGTCAAGATCGCTTTGGCCTTGAGCCGGACCGCGAGTTTGGCGGCGGCATAGGCGACGGCTTCGGTCGTCGTGAGGTGGTAGCCCCGGCGATCGGGCAGCTCAAGCCAGGCGTCGTGGTCAAAGACGTCCTCGGCGGCTTCGGCCACTCGGGCCATAGTTTTGACGGCTTCGATCGGATACTGTCCGGCGGCGGTTTCGCCACTCAGCATCACGGCGTCGGTGCCGTCGAGAATCGCATTGGCCACGTCGGTGGCTTCGGCCCGAGTGGGACGCGGCGAAGCGATCATGCTCTCGAGCATCTGAGTCGCGGTGATGACGGGCTTTCCGGCTTCGCCACACTTTTCGATGATCCGCTTCTGGATAATCGGGACCTCTTCGAGGTCGACTTGGAGCCCGAGATCGCCTCGCGCGACCATGATCGCGTCGCTGCACCGAATGATCTCATCCAGAGCCTTGACCGCGTCTCGGGTTTCGATCTTGGCGATCAGACCGATTTGAGTGTCGAATTTGTCCACCATGCGCCGAAACTCGCGCATATCGGAGGCTGTACGCACGTAGCTCAGGGCGATGTATTCGACTCCGAGCTTGGCCGCCTCGTACAGGTCTTGCTCGTCTTTTGGGGTCAAAGGCGGGACGTTGAAGCTCTTCCCCACGAGGGTGACGCCCTGGCGACTTTTGACTTGGCCTCCGCTCAGGACCTTAGCGACAAAGGCGTGGCCGGTCTGTTCGGCGATTTTGAGCTCAACGTTCCCATCGCCGAGCAAGACCCGCGAGCCCGCCGTCAGAGCCTCAAAAATCTCATTGGACGGGATCGGGATCAGCGACTCCGCGGTTTGGCCGACGGTGATCATCTGACCCGTCGCGAGGTTCATGCTGCCGCCGGTGACCTCGCCGATGCGAAACTTGGGGCCTTGCAGGTCGGCCAAGATCGCCACGGGATGGACACTGGGGCTCAGCTCGCGAATCCAGGTCACCCAGTTGGCCCGGGTCTGCCAATCGCCGTGGCTACAGTTGATCCGAGCGACATTCATCCCGGCGTCGATCAACTCTTTGATCTTTTCGCGCGAGTCCACCGCCGGGCCCAGGGTGCAAACGATCTTGGTTCGTCGCTTCACAAAGGGAATTATGGGTTATCCTGAGGAAGAACATGGTTTTGCGAATCGAGATCGGGAGTTTTGCCGACGAAGTCAAAGCTAGATTGAACCACCACGAAGCCTATGTTGCCCCTTTGGGTCGTCGAACTTTAGCCACCGCCGCCAGCCCCGAGCGAGACCTCATGATCGCCGCCCAAGCCCCATTGAGCCTCGCCGAAACCAGCCGACTTCTTGAATCCCAAGGCATGAAGGTGACCCACGGCACTTGGCTCTTGGAGTCTTTTGAGCTCGATGACACACCGCCGGCGCTCGGGTTTGTCGCCGCCATCGCCTATCGCACCCAAGAAAACAAGCCGGGCGTTTGGATGGACGCTTTTCCTCAGGAACCCAATCCCGCCGAAGTCCTCCGGGCACTTTATGACGAATTTCGCGAGACCGGGGAGCTTCCCGAAGTCAGTTATGAGGAGTTCTTGCGGCTGGCCCATCCCAACGTCGCCGTGATCAGCCCCGACGAAATCACCCGGTTTCTTGAAAGAAAGCTCTAAGCTCGGGACTTTTCACGGGCCAACACCAGGTTCTCCTTCCCGAAATCTCGGCTTTCCAAGCCACAATAGGGCTCTATGCCCCGACCGCTGGTTCTTGGCAACGGCTCGCTCTTGGTGACCTACGACGCGCGGGGGGCGATGCGAGACCTCTACTACCCCCAAGTCGGATTGCCGAACCATCTGAATGGCTATCGAAACCGGCTCGGATTCTGGATCGAGGGACGATTTGCGTGGCTCGACGAAGACGGCTGGAGCGTCGAACAGTCGTATGCTCCGGAGGCCTTGGTCGGCCTGAGTCAGTTCGAGAATCTCAGCCTCGGGGTGAGCCTCACCCTGGAAGAAGGTGTTCTTCCGAGTCAACCTGTTCTTTTGCGTCGGCTCAGCCTCTCAAACCGGACCGAGCGAGCCTTAGGCGTCAAGATCTTTTCGACCCACGACTTGCGCATCGGTGGTCACGATGTCGGCGACACCGCCCTTTATCACCCGTTTAGCGACTCCATCCTTCACTACAAGGGCAGATTTGGGTTCTTGTTCGGCGGTGAGGCCGGAGAGAATGGGCTTGTCGAATACACCACCGGCACCAAGGGGTTCAAGAACTTTGAGGGCACTTGGCGCGACGCCGAAGATGGACACTTGGCGGGAATTCCGATCGCCCAAGGGTCGGTTGATTCGACTCTGGCACTTCGGGTTGATTTGAATCCCGGGCAGTCGGCGGATGCTTGGCTTTGGATGGTCTGTGGGAGCGGGATGGACGACTGCATCCACCGCTGGGAGGCTCTTCGCTACCGGCCTTGGTTGGATCATCTGGTAGATGTCCATCAGTACTGGCAAGGATGGACTCAACGGGTCGAGCCCCACCTCGACGGGCTCCCCGACGACCTCGCGAGCGCAGTGAAGGTCAGCTGCCGAATCATCCGCACCCAGATCGACGCCCAAGGTGCCGTCATTGCCGCAAATGACAGCGACATTCTGGAGACGGCTCGCGCCACCTACTCGTATATGTGGCCCCGCGACGGGGCGTTTGTGACCAATGTCCTGAGCACCCTCGGCTACGACCAGCTCGCCCGGAGGTTCTTCGGATTCTGCGCCCAGGTTCTCGATCCGGCCCGGCCCGTGCTGCTCCACAAGTACGCTCCAGACGGCTCGCTGGGGGCCTCCTGGCACCCTTGGATCGTTGACAATCAGCCTGAAATTCCGTTGCAAGAAGACGAAAGCGCTCTCACCTTGGCCGCGCTCGGCGATTGGTTCCAGCGGAGCCAAGACTTGGAGGCCCTCACCCCGCTCTGGGAGAACTTTGCGCGTCCGATGGCCAATTTTTTGGTCGACTTTCGCGATCCAAAATCGGGGCTCCCGCACCCGAGTTGGGACCTTTGGGAAGAGAGGCGCGGCATCCACGCCTTCACCGTCAGCGCCCTGATCCGGGCGATGCGGGCTGCCGCCGAACTCGCACGCTCCGTCGGCGATGACAGCGCGTCGCGCTATGTCGAGGTCGCCGACGAGGTCCGGAGCGCGATGCTCACGCAGATGATCGACCCCGAGTCTGGCCGGATCTGGCGTCGGCTGGAGCCGAGCCCTGCCGGGCCTCGGATCGATCCGGTGGTGGACAGTTCGACCTTGGGCGTGGCCTTACTCAGGGCCTTGGAGCCGGATCATCCTGTGGTGGGGGCGACCCTGGCCGCCGTTGAGAGCCGCCTGATCGTCGGGTCGGTCACCGGCGGCGTCGCGAGGTATGAGGGGGATTACTACTGGCGGGTCCGCGACGACGTGCCGGGGAACCCCTGGATCATTTGCACGCTCTGGCTCGCCCAGGTGAAGTTGCTCCGAGCGAAATCGGCGGCAGACCTGGTGGAGCCCGAAGCTTGGATTCGCTGGGCCTTGCGTCACGCTGCGCCGACCGGGGTCTTGCCCGAACAACTCCACCCCGACACCGGCGAAGCGCTGAGCGTCAGCCCCCTGACTTGGAGCCATGCCGAACTGATCCAAACGATCCTCGCGTTCCGCACCGCCCAACTTCGGCTTTCTTGAGCCTCTGAAATCGCGACTCGCGGCCCGGACTGAGGAAAGAGATATCTTTCCGGACCATGCTTTACCGAAATCCGGCGTATAATCGGAAATTAGAGAAAAGTCCAGCTATGTCCGACTCCTTCCCCAACCAAGTGCCGATCCAGTACCTGAATCGAGATCAGATTCTTGCACTGGCCTCCACCGCCTGCAACGAGGTCTTTTCGACGCTTGGGCCGGGCGAGGCCCTTTCGGCTCGGGAGGTCGCCCAAGCCATTGATCGGAGTCCGGCATCGGTGAGCGAGCAGATGGCTAAGCTCGTCGAGGTGGGCCTTGTGATCCCGGCTGGCACTCGAAAGAGGCGCTCTCGAACCGAGACCGTCTATGTGCATCGTGGCCTCATCACTCGATTCCTCCTCATGAACCAGCCTCCGGACGTATTGGAGGCGTATCAGCGCCGATTTAGCGGGCAAATGCGGCTCGCCGAGCGACAATTCGAGTCGTTCCTGGCGGCAATGCAGCACGATCCGACCTTTCAAGATTTCTTGATTTACAGGACTTATCACGCACAATTGAGCCGAGAAAGCGCGCTTCGGATCCAACTGGCCGTGGCCGAGTTGCTCGACCTGATTCGGGGTTTGACCTCTGCCCCGGCGACTTCACCCGCGGGAGATGACTTGGTTCGAGTCAGCTTCTCTTGCATGCTCATGCCGAGTCAGCAAGAGAGCCAACGCCGCGCCAAGAAGTCCTAGGTCGAAATACGGAGTTTTCGAAATATACGCGGCTTTGTTTAGTTTTCCGCATATAATAAGTGCTGGAGAACTCGACATGAAAATCCGCATGAACCCTCGCATCGCTTTCCTCGGCTCGGTCCTCGCCTGGGCCACCATTTCTCAGGCCACTCCCTCGTACGAAGTCATCCAGATCGGGAACTGGCCCGGCGCTGATCAGGGCGCGCCGATGGCCATCAATAATAGCAATCTCGTCGCTGGCAACTCATGGTCGAGCGGCAACAACGTCGCCTGGTACTACTCGGAAGGAACCGGAATGACCAGTGCGTATCACAACTGGTCGCTCTCATTGACCGTCCGCGATCTGAACGATGCCGGTCAATCGACTGGCTTTCATTCGGGTTGGAACAGCGCATATCGGTCCCAGCCTGCTTTTACGGCCGGTTACTTCACCCCAGTGGGATATGTCCGCACCGAGGGTTGGGGGATCAACAGCCTGGGCGAATTGGTTGGATGGTCGACCACTGCGAATTCTCTGGCGCGAGCTTCGAGATTCAACTTGGACTGGACGACCACATTGCTTCCGACGCTGAATCCCAACACCGACTCTCAGGCTCGCCGCGTGAATTCTGCGGGGACCGCCGTCGGGATGTCCGACGACAAGGCGGTTTTGTGGACCTCCAACAACACCTTGGTCAACCTTCACGCAATGATTCCCGGGGCCGTCAGGAGCTTTGCCTCCGACATCAACGAAGCCGGGATGGTCACCGGCTACTTTACGAACGCTGAAGGAGTCGTCCAAGGATTCTTGTTCAACTTCGAGGTCGGGATGTCGACTTTTGCCCCGGTCGCGGGCAACTCGTTTCTGGTTCCTCGGGCAATCAACTTGGCGGGTGACACCGTCGGGATCACTCGCCTGAACGAGAACTCAGGTCTACACCATGGATTCGTCCGGTTTAACGGCGGCCCGGCGGTGACTCTGAATAGCTTGATCGATCCGGCCAGTGGTTGGGAGCTGGACCAGGCGACTGACATCAACGACAACGGGTACATCGTGGGCGTCGGGAGATTCCAAGGGGTCCCAACGAACTTCATGATGAAGCCGGTTCCAGAGCCAGCGTCGGTGATCTTGCTCGGCGCGGGGCTGGCGTCCTTGATCCGCTTCCGCCGCCGTCGAGCCGATGAACTCGGAGCTCTCTTCCCAGCCTCGGGGCCTTCGGTGTGAGATGTCGGCCCTTGAGTCATTTGGGCGATCAGAATTTCGTTCGATCTTGATGTCACCGGTCCACCGATCCGCCGGGCTCCCGAACGCGATTGGGCTCCCCCCGGCCCCCTCATGCGATTTCGTCGAATGAGGGGGATGGGCCCCTCGAAGCATGGGATTTCCGGAGTTCGGGGTCGGAGGGAATCTGAAGATCGCTGCCCTGTTTGCCCCGGAATCAAGTGTATTGAATCGACGTTTTCGCCGAATGCTGACGAATTCAGCAAATTTCGGGGCAAAATTGAGAAAACGGTGTAAGATGAATGGGAGCTGTGTCGTCTAATCAAGGACGATGCGTCTCAAGAATCCAGTTCAGTGAGGAGAACCACTTGAATCAACATCTTCTACCCCCCCCCCGCTACCCAGCCCGGGCAGATGTCTAGGCTGAAGCGGCTTGTCTCTTTTCGAGTGAGCCCCATCTTCGGGCGAATGGTCCCGTTCAAGGTCGGCCTCGCTCTCGTTTGGGCCTGGGGCGCGTCGAATGCGCTGGCCTCTCCGCCCCCGATGACGCCCCGGGATGTCGATTTCACTGGAAACCATCCGATGCGAAACGTGGAAGGCATGTTTCCTGATCCTGAAGTTACCTGGACCTCGGGCGGCTCTTACTCCGCCCCCGCGATTTCAATCGACATCATGGGGGACTTATCGGTGAAGTTTCAACACTTCAATAACTCCGAAAAACTCGGGAACGCAACATTTCAATTGAACTTTGCCGAGCTTGAAATGCCGAACGGGACGACCACTCAACTCTTGGTCAACGGTCAATCTTCTGCCTCGGGGCCGGTCTCCATTCCTGCTTACGGAACATTCTGGTCCCCGACGTTTCAGATTTCGGGTTGGGACAATTGGATTCATGCAGGGACCTTGCGAGTGGGTTACCAAATCAACACCTCTAGTATTCCGGGCCTTCTAGGGTTTGGAATGACCCGCGAATGGCGGTTCATTGTTAATTTAGAGCCCCCAATTGGTCACATGAATCCAGTGTGGCATGAGCTTCTGGAAGAATCTACTTTATATGCTTGGGGAGAATTGAGTGCAGATCCAGTAGCCTATGATCTTACATTTGGACTTTACTACGCGGAGCGTTTTGCATACGTTGGTTGGCCTTACTATGCAAAATGGATCGAGAATAATACATTCCTTTTGGAAGAATTACTGAGCACGCCGGGCTGGATCAGCGGCAATTGTCATGATGTCGCCAACTACCTCATGTTCTTGTTTCAGACTCAAGGTCTTCAAGGGCAATCGATGGTTCGGTTCCTAGAGGGTGGAGGACACTTTGTGACAAATGAAATCTGCCCAATTGGAAGCGATTCAGATAACCCGTCGACATACATAACCGTTCTGTGGGGTAATCATGGCGTAGTCTTCTGGAATGACCTGAATTTTGATGCTTGTCTAGCGTTGAAGCTTGCTCCTGATTTGTCAAACTATTTCAACCCGCCCGCCAGTTGGAGCCACTCGGACCACTGGTACAAGAGCCATGGGGCGCAGTTTACTGGGGTAGCGAAAAGGTATGCAACGACTGCTGAATCCCTGTTCAACTATATTGACCCCTCTATTCATCCTATGTATCATGTTCCAAGCTCGGTCGATGACGTCCCCTTTCCACTTCAAGGAGTTTTATGATGTTTTTATCAACTTTCCTTCCAATTGCCTTAGCGCTTCAACCTTCACAAAAAATTCCGGCAAAAGTTGACTTCATGCTACCATCGAGTAGTAAGTACCGAATAGAGAGATCTCGCCACGTGTTGATTCCGAATGGCACAGGTGAGTCGTCGAGGTTCATTTTTGAGAACCAGGTGAATCAGTCTACAGCTAGCTTAAGCATCACATTACTCAAGAAGCCCAGAACCGACTGGTTTAAAGCGACAATGCAGGTTCCTTCAGAGTGGAGAAACAGCCGGAGGGGATTTCCTTCGTTCCTTTCGATTGCCGACGAGGGAATGGTACCGGAAGAGCCAAAGGAATCGATGATGGTACTGATATTTGCGAAGAATATTGACGTGCGATTTCACCTGGTTTATCCGGCAACAAAAGTCGCCGGAAAACCTCGTTTCGACAACTCGACGTGGGATGAGGACTTGAGATTCGCAGAGAATGTTTGCCGACGGGCGGTGAGCATCGCCATGCTGTGGCACTACGCGGGGATCGACGCTCGACCGGAGGAGCAGCGCGAGGCGTTGCTG
>DDCB01000008.1 GCA_002335425.1 Chthonomonas sp. UBA2017 | reverse complement strand
TCATTTTCGGGAGGCAGACCACTCAGCTAAGGCAGACTTCTCCAGATCAGTAATCTGCTCCATAATGCGCTGAACATTCTCTTGTTGCTCCTCTATGGAAGCCTTGTTGAACTGACGAAGAACCCTTCTTGACTCGTCTCTCATTCGGACTTTTCGCTTGTGTTGTTCGTCCCCTAATATCTTCTCAATCTCACCAGTCCCGGAGCCTGGTGGGATGCGATCAATGAACTCACTCGAATACTTGAGCAAAGGCCTATACTCAGGTAGCTTTGCAACCAACGCTTCGAGTTTTTCGATTTTCTTAGCGTTTAGAAGTTCAAGAGTCTCCTTAAGGTCTTCGTTTAGAAGCTCTAAAGCCCTCTCCTGTATCTCTTCAATCGAGGCTTCAGGAAACAAGGACTCTTGCTGAAGCTTTTCAGAAACTGTTTTGCACAAACTGAAGTCAGTCCGATTCTGATTTACAGTGCTGTCTAGCAAATCACCCGTAACGTATGCGGTATAGGAGAAAGGTTCGTTGTTCGAATCCACGGTATGCCCTTTCAGGTTAGGGACGCAGCTTCTAAGATTTACTGTTCGAACAGGTCTACCATGGGCCGCTATGTGAAGCTTGTGCTCTGTCCGCTCTCCAGTGCTTAGTTCAGTCTTGCGCAATCCTAGGTATTCGAATGACTTTCTTTCGACTCGGAATGACTTACGAAAAACTCGGTCTAGTGCGTATTCGGCACAATATTCGTTGAGATCAAATTCTTGAGGACCATCTAGTAGCTTTACCTTTGGACAATCCGGCTTGATAAGAAGGAGAAAACAATGCTCTACTATCTGCTGAGAAATGACATCGGCGTCAACTGGAAAAATCGTCGCAAATTCTGTCCGCAGGTTTGCTAACGTAACTTCTGTTAGTAGGCCCGATAACTCGGGAGCTTCACTTAGCTGAGCGTTTTCTTCAGGATCATCGTCAACTGAAAACGTGAATGTCCTGCATAGGCGATTCGAACCCTCTTGGTACACGCTTGTGATATTCGCAGAATGGAAGACATTCAGCCAAGTAAACCGACCAATGCCCTTTCCCCCAATCGCTACTTTATGAAGCGTGTCTGCGATTAGGAAGTGACGGAAATTGTGCTCATTGAACCCGGCTCCGTTGTCACGGATAGTTACAGACTTTATTTCGCTCGTAGGATTCTCAACAAGAGTTGGAATCCTCGTCAGTACGATTTCGATCAACCCGTGGTTTGTATTTCTGGCTTCGATGGACTGGAATGAATTGACGATTGCTTCGAAGACAGGCAGAAGTGGCCTGCTCTTTGGAACTTCGGCATTCCTCAGCTTTCCTGCAATGTCCGCTTTCATCGTTTAGTCCGCGTTAGTAGACGTATATATACCTGAAAAAGTTCGGGCGAATTCAGGGAAACTCCAATCAAGTATGGCACTGCTCGCGGAAGAACTGGTTGAGGAATGGCTGAATCGGGCCGGATTTTTCACGATTCGGGGCGTGAAAATTGGCGTTCACGAGATGGATTTGCTGGCAATCAGACCGACCCAAGGCGGGCTGGAGTGCCGTCACGTGGAAGTACAGGCTTCCGTGAACCCGGTGAGTTACTTGTTCCCCCTATCGAAGGCAGAGCAGAAAGCCACGGGCAGGGGCCCTGCTCATGCAGGGAAGAGAACTGAAGCCGAAATCTCTCGTGGGGCCGACGAATGGGTTCACAAAAAATTCGGGCATCCCCAGAAGCTGAAACTGCTCGCTTCTCTCGCTCCCGGCCCGTGGTCTCGGGAAGTGGTCCTTCACCGTCTGCGGCACAATGAGGAAATTGACCACCTAAAACAAAGAGGAGTCATTGTCCATGCACTATCCGACGTGGTGAAAGAACTTGCACTGCCAGGAGCAAAGGTGGCTAGAGCTTCCGGGGGCGACTTTCTAGACCTTGTATTCCTGGGGTCGGATGGGAGAACCGTTGAGCTAGTTTTGCCCGTCGAAACTGAGGAAGATTCGGACGACATTGGATGAATTCTATAACGGCTGAAACGTCACGGAACTTTCGGCTTGAATCGAATCACCGTCTTCGAGATCGCAAACATAGCTCGCGTTTCCGTTGTCGCCCAGAATCGTGTTCACCTTCAGGTCTCCGTCTGCACTGTAAACGGCGAAGTTGCTTTCTCCAAAAACTTGGTACCGACCAGCTCGCAAATCTCGCCCGACCTTGAACCGCCCTGCTGGTAACTGAACTGGTTTGGTCCTTTCCCGTGTGATTCGTCCGGTCAGACTCTTTAATTCGGCTTGCTTATCTTCAAGCTGACCGTCAAGTGACTTGAGTTCTGAAGCAAGCCGCGAAGTGTCTCCCCGCAACTGAGCAACTTTGCTTTCGTAGTTCTCAAGCGTTTTGAGCTTTGCTTTGTTGGCTTCCAACTTGCCCTGAGTCGCTTGGAATTCGCTATCAAGTTGCCTCTTCGAGTCAGCCGCAACCTTTACGGCCTCTTTATCCACAGATTCGGCCCGACCGCTTTTCTCGCCCATCTGGAAGCCTGCCCAGGCAAAGACGAGGACAAGAATTACCGCTATAACTCGCTCGAAGTTTCTGTTCATTTGTCGCCTGGAAACTTAGTTGTCCAGAAGGAAATGAATTCTTCGCGTGGCATTTCGAAATACCACTTATCGAATTCGGTCAACTCCGAACCGATCTCTTCGCGGAAAATGATACCGGTTGTTCCGGCACGAGAAAGGGTGTTGGACTGTAAGCTTTGAGGCATCCATGTAGGAATAATCGAATAGTCAAACAGAAAGCGAACCGAACGCTTTCCTCCCGAAGTAACGGGAAATACCATCAACGAAAATTCGCCGCTCAACTCCTTTTTCTGGTTTCTTCCCTTTTCGTCGAAAACTGATCCGGTATCAAGCACCGTTTGGAATTCAGACGAAAGCTTACTCTTAATGTCAGTGCTCTCAGCAAACTGGATTTCAATATAGGAGTGTAAGGGAAACTTCAGCTTATATGCTTTATTTTCTTCCTTGCCCTCGTCAATCACGGTCGGCCAATACCTAAACACAAATGCACGACAGGAAACGTACTCAACCCAATCTCGCCTTATGCTAGGGTAGAGGTACCTTCCAACCTTTCTGGAAATAATCAGTAAAGGATAGGAATTCCCGGCTACGGACACTTTGCGAAGTTCCAGTTTGGTGAAGTTGTCTGCACCGAGGTTTTTGTCCGTGAACTCCGATAGTTCAATCGTATCTTTCGACCGATAAGGGATTGCACCAGGCAGTTCAACCCATTGGCCCAGATGATTCTTCGACCAACCTGGAACGCTCTTCATGGTTGCGTAGGCATCCGAAACCATCGGCAATACAGGCGAAGTTCTGTCCACCGTTTGACCCCGGAGAATGGCAGTGCACAGAATCGCCCCGATCAGTGAAGCGGTTCCTCGCATTCCGAATGCTGAATCACCTGAACCCATACGGGTTCAGTTTACCCGCGTGAACCTCAATAAGGTTTCACTCAGATCTCAGCTTCTGGGTATTGCCAGCACGACACAAGATCATTCCCGACATTGAACACGTCCGATTCGGCGCATACATGCGTTCTGTTCGGGAGATGGTCGGGGTGTCCCAACGGGAGCTAGCCAAGCTACTAAATCTGCCCCAAAGCTATGTGTCGAAAATTGAGCGCGGAGAACGTCAGCTTCAGGCCCTTGAACTCATTGAACTTTGTCGGCTCTTGAAGGTTCAACCTGAGGAAGTAATCCGGGACTATGTTTCTGGTACCTCAGAATCCGAGAGTCCCACTAAAATTCAGCGAAAATTTTGCGCGGGTTGGGGTGGGGGGAATGGAGGGGCACAAAAACCCCTCTACCCCCCGGTCTATCTACATCGGCTCAATGCCGAAATAGCCTTCATTGATGAGTTTCGCCATTTGAACCCTTTCTTGGTGGTTCAGCGTCACCTGATCTCCGACTCCATTTTCTGCATCTCCCGTCCACTTGCCATTCTTCATTTGGGGCACGTAAGGAGAACTCTTGATCGTATAGCGAATCAAGTTGTCCGGCTCGTGCATGTACTCCGTTCGGAGAATGTGCTTTGCCCGCCGTGCTCGCTCACTGTCTACGTCCACTTTTGGCGTTGGAAAATGGCCTTCAGCAATCATCAAGGCAAGTTGCCTTAACAAGAGTTTGGAACCCGTTCCAATCTTTCCGGCCTGATCTTCAATCAATCCCATCCATTCACCGGAGTGAAAATGGGGACGTGTGCCTTGTCGAATAATGTGGTCTCGAACCGACTTTCGATCTCGAAATCGGGATGAAGAACGGATCAATTTATTTGCTTGTGCCTTGCATTGGTTAATGTAATCAATTTCTGAATCTTCGTAGAGTGGCATAGTGTGCTACCTCCTTTTGTAGGGTCGTGCTGAACTTGAACGCTCAGCTTAGTTGGTTCCGACCGTCTAACCTGCCGACTCCATAGGGCCGACAGTTGACGTTTTTCAGGTTGGGACGGGCTGGAACCGGGGGGCTTCGAGCAACCTTTAGGAGCTTCAATCGTGAGCACCTTAGTTCGGGTCGTCCTCTCCGATGAACCCGGTTGCTACCCTTTTCCCCGGCTTCGTAGCTTCAGCAAGCCAATATCGGAATCCGTCGTCACTCTGCTTTCGACAAATCCGTTTGCCTAGAATCACTTGGTCTCGAAGCTTGCCTAAGAGTCTTCCTAGTTGCACCCGTGCGACGTTCGCAGGGAGTGCGTCCAACTCAGGAAAGTGGTTGCAAGCCATGATCTCCAAATCTCTGGCCCGAACCATTGCCTTACCGTACTTCTCCGACCAGGCTTGAATGAAGGATTTGTTCTGCTCTGTTTCAATGTCAGATTGAGCTAGGAATTCTTCCCGATTCGAGAGAAAGCCCGTGTATCCAGCGAATTCGAGAATTCCACCAATCAACCGACAGAAGTTCTCGAAGCTACCCATGAGGGGTTCTGATTCGGAATATTCGGGCCGTCCTGCATTGATCCAAGCTTGCACCAGGGTAACGACAGCAGCCAAGATTTGGGGCCGATTTTGCTCGCTGTAAGCCTTCAAATCCGAGTGCTTGAATCCCCGCCGCGAAGCCGGGTTCTCCTCATTCGGATTGATTCGGATATTCAAGCACCTTCGAAGCTCTTCTTCTGTCCCCTCAAAGTTGTTCGCCGTGGCACCCCAAACGCACCGAATGGGCAAATGAGGGGTTTCGTTGCGTCCAAGCAACCGATCTTTCCAAATACAATCCGGGGCCGTGAGAGCCGTATTTAGGGCTTCGCTTCCGAACCGTGACAGATTATCGAAAAGCCCGTGCGTAACCCCTTCTTTGAACAGTGAAGTCAGCCGCTTTCGCCATTCCTCTTCGAATTGCGGGGCAGAGGTGAAGGCTACTCCATCACCGACAAACACCCTTGCAAGCGTCGTCATAAGCAAGGTTTTTCCGCTTCCCGGCTTAGGGGCATTGAACAGAAACATTGGTGTTGGCCCAACGATCATTTCCCGAACGAACGGAGAAATCAGGAATGCCACTGCATGAGCACGGGAAGATTCATCTTCAAAGGGGAAGTCACAAATCAAGTCTTCAATCGTTTCCCGCGCCTTCTGAACTCCTTCCGGGGATACATCCAACTTGGGCATTTTCAAGCCGTCACGAATGAAGAGATAAACGCCTGAATCGGGGTCGTATCCGGGCTCGGCAATGAGCTTTCCTTGCTTCGAAAAGAACGGTGAAGTTGCAATTCCCTTGATCGTCGGGATTCCAGGCAACTCAGGGCGGGCAGTAATCATGCGGGCCACAATGTCCGGGGGATTCACGATTCTTCGCCCGTTAGAGCTTACAGACACGTAATTGACCGACTGGCTAAGACGGTCAATGATAATGTCCTTCGTTGCATCCTCAATTTGAGGCAAGAGAACTCCGTTCACTTCGCAACGTTTGAGCCGGGAAAGACGGCTTCCATAAACGAACAGGTAGGGCGGGTGATTTTGCTCTACCAAAGCCTGAATCGAAGCGTCAACCATTTCTTCAAGCCGTTCTTCGTGGCTTTCGATGGTGGGAAGATCGGCCCGAATCTTTAGCTTGCCGCTTCTGAATCTGGTTGTGAACGTGATGAGTTCTTCCGGGGTTCCTCCCTTGGCAAAGTAGTCATCCATTCCGACCTTCTCACCGTTCGGTCCAGAAGGAATGTAGAGCCGTATGACCGTAGCACCCAGACCACGCAATAGGTTCGTCAGCTTCTTTGCCGCGTCATGAACATGGGGATTCTCCAATGAATCCGAGTCAAAGGCTATGTAGACTTTTCGCCTTCGAAGTTCGACTTCATCCCAATCATGGTTTCGGAATTGCCAAACCCCTAGAAGTGCGACGCAACAAAGCCCGCGTGAAGCCGCTGAATCAGCCTTCTTGACTCCCTCCGTGACGAATAGGGGAATCGCCGGGTCAAGCAAGTCCTTTTTGCACCGTGGAGGGCAGTCAATCGGAACCTCGAAATCAGCCGGGGTTTCGTACTTGATGGGCTTACCCTTTTCGCCTAAGCGGGGATTGTCGGGACGAGACACGAAATCGGCTGAGTTGGGGTTCTTTCCGACCGGGAACAGTGGAATCAGCAGGGCCGGAACTTTGGCTTGGAACCAGGGGAATTGAAGGTCTTTGAGCTTTTCGGATTTTGTGACCGATTCGTAGCCCCTTTCGGCTATGACTTCATCGGAGATTCCTGAAGCACGAAGTTGTTCGAGATGGTGGGGCAAAAGATGCCCGTGAGACGGAACTATTCTATGGGGAATTTTCATTCATGCGAGACCTCTTGTTAGGCTTAGTCATTTGGCGAACCGACAAATGAAGCCGATCAGCCAACTGCAACTTCCAGATTCGCCGGAATTTGAGCCCGCTAGAAGTATCTTTCTCGCACTTCTGAAGAGTCCCCACCTATCGCCGGGGGACGGTAGCTATTCGCTTTTACTAGGTGGAAGTACCTTTTGGGGCTCCTGATTCGCCGGATACCAACCGCTAGGGTGCAAGTCTCTTCCCCTGACGAGCTTGCTTTTCTTTGTGTGCAAACCCACTATCCATTCGCTCTTGGCGGAACACCTCAGACTGAATTTTGATGGCGGGCGAAGCCCCCATCAGGTCACAGCCGGGACGATCATATTATGGCAGAACAGGGTGGTCAAGTCAATGGATTTCAGGCTCAAAAGAGAAGTTTTTGCGCCAAAACTTTCCTACATCGAATTCGTTCTAGGAAAATCTCGAAAAGGGGGTATAAACAGGTCAGAGGGTGTTTTGATACACCACTTCGTTCGACATTTTCGGGAGTCAAAACCGCCCGAGTGCTGAACCTAGATAGAGGGCGGTTAGCTCAGTGGTAGAGCACTTCGTTCACACCGAAGGGGTCACAGGTTCAAATCCTGTACCGCCCACCACCTCATCAGGAGACGAGAAAGAAGCATCGATTCGGAAGAAAGATTGATTTTTTCTCCTCACCTGTTTACCAAGGCGCCTGATCAAAGACGCGAAAGCACGCTATAGCAGTGCAGGATAACCAGGCTGGCCGCAGAAGCATCTGCATCATGCGTCGTTTGCTTGTTTGTTTGGTCTTGGTTCTTTCGGCATGGGCATCTGCGGATGAGGGGATGGGGCATTCCCGCCACGGGTCGGCTTTCGATTCCGGAATGCGGACGCGGCCCTGGGAGATGAAGGGCATCGGAAATGCCCCGTTCCCGATCACCACTCGCAATCCCGAGGTTCAAAAGTGGTTCAACCAAGGCAACGCCTTGCTCCATTCGTTCTGGTTCGAGGAGGCCGAACGCTCGTTCCGCTGGTGCCTGAAGCTCGACCCCGGCTGCGCGATGGCGTATTGGGGTCTCGCTCGATGCGGGTTCAACTGGTTCACGATGGCGTTCCCCGAGTTCGACGAGAAAGGGTTTGGGCGCTATAAGACCTTTTTGCGCGAGGCGGTCCGAATCAAAGGCCGCGTCTCGGAGCGCGAGCGGCTGTACATCGAAGCTTGGGAGAGAGCGACGGCTCCGGGCATCACCGAGCGCCCGAAGGTGCTGGTCACTCAGCTACAAAACCTGATCATTCGGTTTCCTGATGATCTTGAGGCCAAAGCTCTGCTCGCGCTCTTCAACATCGGCCAAGGGAGCGCGCTCGCCAACCAGCTCGTGATCAACGAAGTCTTGGCGAAAAGCCCCATGCATCCAGGAGCCCATCACGCGGCCATCCACAACTGGGACGGCGTGGCCTCAGAGCAAGGCATCGCCAGCTGCGAAAAGTACGGCCGGGCGGCGCCGGCGGTCGGCCATGCCTTGCACATGCCGGGGCATATCTATTCGAAGATCGGAATGTGGCATGAGGCCGCGATCGCGATGGATTCGGCGACCCGGATGGAGCTGCGCTACATGAACGACCGTTTGGCGTTGCCGTTCGAAACCTGGAACTACCCCCACAATCGAAACTACCTTTGCTACATCCAAGAACAGCTGGGAATGGCCGAAGCTGCGCTCCAAGGAGCTCGCGATCTGGTGGCAGCCCCACGCGATCCCGAATTCAACTCGGTCGAGATCGGCGGTGCTGCCACCGAAGGCCAGATCGCCCTGATTCGGGCGCTCATCAAGTTTGAACGATGGAAGGAGATTCTGACTCCGGGCGTCATTCCATGGAGCCCGAACGACCCGTTGGGCAAAGTTCTGCAATCCTTTTCCGAAACTCTTGCTCACCACGGCCTGGGGAACAAGCAAGAGGCCACCGAGGGACTCGAACTGCTGAAAAAGCGAATCGGATTCGTGACCGGCCCGATCAATGACCCCAGCAATGAATTCGTTCAGACCCTGATGATGTTGCAAAACACCGCCGAAGGGCTCATCGATCTTGCCAACGGAAACATCGAATCTGGGCAGAAGGCATTGCGACTCGCGGCTGAGCGTGACGCCCAATATGTGGGTGGCGATCCCCCGATGAACCCCTGGCGGATCATCCGCCTTCTGGGGGATGATTATCGCGCACGAGGCGACTATCCTCGCGCGATTGAATGCTATACCCAAGCGCTGAAAGAAGAGCCCAACGACGCCTTCACGCTCTCGGGCTTGGCGCTGGCTCACCATGCTGCGGGCGATCTCGAAAAAGCAAAGGTTTATGCCGGTCGATTGGAGTATGTTTGGTCGCAAGCCGACCCTCAGTTGCGTTGGCTTGAAGAAGTGCGAAAGCTCGGACTGAAAGTCAAGCCGATCGCCGAGACGCCCCGGCCCGAGCGCGTCTATCGACCCCAAAATCTTGATCGATTGGGACCCATGAATTGGCAACCATTTGCCGCACCTTCGCTACAAGTTCGGGATGTCAACGGGAAACCGGTGACCCTCAAGGATTACTCAGGAAAGAACGTCTTGCTCGTCTTTTTCTTGGGAGATACTTGCGTCCACTGTGTCGGTCAGCTCAAGTCAATTCATGATCGAATGTCTGAGTTTCAAGCTCAAAATACGGTCGTCTTAGCGGTTTGTAGTTCGTCGCCAGAAAGCCTGAAATCTTCGACGACCTTAGAGGAAGTCAAGATCACCTATCTTTCGGACACCGCCCACGAAAATGCGCGCCGATTTTCTTCATACGACGACTTCGAAGAGATGGAGCTTCATTCAACCATCCTTATCGACTCCCAAGGTCGTGTGCGCTGGAAAAGGACCGGCGGCGATCCATTCATGAACATGGGCTTTTTGCTGAACGAACTCAAGCGGATCAACGACTCTCAGAAATGACGAAGATTCCGTAAGTCGCCAGCGTAGAATGACCGAGGAGCTGTGCCCGAGGAGTGCTCTCCTTTGGAGCAAGCTAAGGCCTAAGCGAGCGCATGGTATACATTGTGGGTTGGATGATCTTTGTGAGCGGATTCTCGGCTGGATGGCTCGGAGTCCTGATTGGGACCTTTGTTCTGACATCCGTGCATAGCCCGTTGATCGGACTTGGGATGCTCTATCGGTGGCAGAGCGGGGACCCCGACCGAATGCTTCTGCTTAGCTACCGGATTTCGTTGATCGTCCTCTTTGCTTTGACATTGTTTCCGCTGCCCCTATGGGACTCGGGGTTGAGCCTCGAAGACCTCTTGTTCATGTGGCCTTATGTCGCGGTCCTACCTCTAGGAACATTGATCCTCATTGCTCTTGCATATCGTAAGCTTGATTCGTCGATGATCGTGTACTGAGTTTTGCCTGATGGGTCAACCAACGGAGGTCTCCACCTTGATCACAGCTTCGCCGTCGAAAACTTCATTTTGAGCAGGCTCTTAATTTGAATGAGCGTAAAGCCAACTAGGATACTTCCCATCACCCATGCCGCCGCTGTGGCATAACCAAACTTGAGAAACATAAAGGCGTTCGTCCAGATCTCAAGGCCTAAAGTGTGAGTCGCATAAAGGGGTCCTCCCCCGGTCAGAACGAAGATATTCTCCATCGCCTTAAATCCGGCGATGAAGACCCCCAAGAAGTTGATGAGGATCAAAGGTCTGAGGCCCGGAAGGGTGATCCAGCGAACCTTAGTCCACCACGAAGCTCCGTCGAGATCGGCCGCTTCGTATCGCTCCTCAGGGATGTTTTTGAGTGCAGCCAGGTACAAGATGGAGCCTGGCCCCGCGGCCGCCCAGACGCCGGGCAAGACCACCGCAAACATCGCCAGGGTCGGGCTGCCCAGCCAGTCATTGGCGAGCGGGATCGGATTTCCCCCGAGGCTTTGCCAGATCGGGTTCACCCATCCGATGATGGGCGCCAAGAGCTTATTCAATAAGCCGTCGGGCGAAGCCGCATAAAATTGCCGCCATAACAGTGCAATGACAATGGCGCTTGTCATCGCGGGAAGGTAGAAGACGGTCTGAAAGAACCCTCGCAAGCGAGGCAGCTCATTGAGGGCGATTCCCAAGAAGATCGGAATGATAAAGCCGATCAAGATCGTGAGCCCGACAAAGATGAAGCTATTCCACAACGACTTATAGAAGATCGGTTGGGTGAAAACGGCAATAAAATTATCCAAACCCGTCCACTGACTTTCTCCGACAATCTTGTAATCTTGAAAGGCCATCACCAGGCCGCGAAGGAGCGGATAATATGCCCAGATTAAGATGCTGAGCGAAGCGGGTAAAAGGCAAAGGGTCATGAACCGGAAGATCCGACGGCGGTCGGTGCCGACGACGCGGCTCGCCCCGCTTTCCGATCGCAAAATCTGCATGCGGCGGGATCGGCGAACGGCTTGGCCGGCCCAGACCGCCACGGCGACGAGGATCAGGCCGAAAATGGTAGCCGCCCAGGTTCGTTGAACTTGCAACTGCTCTCTCGGGGTGTAGCCCAGGAGCTTTCGATCCATCTCGCGGGCGGTATCTTGCAGGATGGTCAGCGCCGGAGTTTGCGGCTCCAGCTTAGCGCGATCGAGGGCGGAATCCAGGATCACATAGACTTGCTGCATATTCCGGCCATAAGGCTCCGGGTGGCCGGACTCAAACAGCGACTCGTTGGCGCGCACATACTCGGGGTTGACCTGGGCGGCCAGGTCGGGAAAGCCAAACTTCTTCAACATTGTCGGGCTGACTTGACTCGCGAGCCCGAGCTCGACATACCTTAAAGTGCTGATCCGTTGAGCTTGCTCACTGGTGTAAAACTGGATAAATTTCCAACAGGCTTCGAGCTGAGCAGGATCGGTCACTCTTGCATTAATGGCCCACATGCCCGCATTCACTTCGTTCGCCCGTCCTCCTGGGCCTGCAGGCATCGGAGCGATGCCGATTAGCTGGGGCGGCAGATCGTTCATATTCAGCACAACATCGCTGGTGTAGCTAAACCACATCGATACTTTGCCTTGGCGAATATCATCACTCAATACAGGGCTAATGGCCGCCGCCGGACCGCCGGGAGTCCCATCTGGTCGGGTCCAAGTCTGACTGACTAATTTGCGATAAAAGTCGAGTGCTTGGGCGGCTTCAGGAGTGGCAATGGCCGCCTTCATTTGAGCTCCTTTTTCGCGTAAAACAATCTCGCCCCCCGCTTGCCAAACAAAGTTCGTCCAGTGATAGGCCTTATTCCCGATGCCACCGGGAAATGCGAAACCGATTCGACCTGGCTTTGAATCCGCTAGCTTTTGGGCAAATTGATAAAATTCATCCCAATTTCGAGGAGGTCGTTCGGGGTCCAGGCCAGCCTCTTGAAAATGGTCTTTTCGATAATAGAGGCCATTGGCAACTTGAAACCAAGGGATCGCATAAACTCTCTGATCGTAGCTTTTGACGACCTCCATAATGCGCGGATGCACTCGAGAAATGGAGTCCGGATCGCGGGCGATCAAGTCATCTAAGGGTCGGCAAAAGCCCTGATCAATGTAATTATAGTACTGGCGAAAGTTGACATAAAAAACATCAGGAGCCGTGTCGCCCGCCATCGACATCAAGAACGTACTATCGGCCCGCTCCCCCTTAATCTCAAGTCCGCCGGCATTCACGATCCGAATGCCCGGGTTTTGGCGATGAAACTCCTCAAAAATCGACCGTCGGGCTTGAGACCTTGCGTCGGTCGCTTCTTTCGGCGGAATGCCCCAACTCGGACCCGCCATCATTCGAATCTGGATCGGCTCTGCCGCCCGAGCCCCCATCCCCGCGCTGACCAGCAGCACCCAAATCAGAACCACCCATCGATAACGCACGGAGAAAAGGACGAACGAGACCGCCGCTAATCGCCGCTAATTCGAACAGCCTCGACGAGCCGCGCCGCCGCCGCGACATGGGCCCGGTGACCGCTGCGCTCGCCAGTGACGTTGAGGCAATCAATCGGAATTCCCGCGAGGGCAAGATCGCCGATCAGGTCGAGCATCTTGTGCCGGACCGGCTCGTCGGAAAATCGAGTTTCGCCGCGATATCTGTCTCTCCCGACCACGAAGGCCGAAGTCTCGTCGAGCCCTCGGCCCAACCCCAGCTTCTCGAGATGGGGAAACTCTTCTTCGAAGCAAAACGTTCGTGCCGGTGCGATCTCGGTCCGATATCGGTCGGGGGTGAGTTCGAGCTCGATCACCTGCTCGCCAAACCAGCGGCCTTCGGCGTCAAATCGGTATCGCCAGTGACCCTCGCCTTGGGCGATTGCCACCGAAACCGGATCGTCCTTCCAAAAAACTCGGGCAAAGGGCCCCTCAATCTCGCGTGTTCCTAGCTCGACCAGGCCAGCCGCTTGCAGATCGTCGAAATAGACGGCCGCCGCCCCATCCAGGCCCGGGAGTTCGCCCCCCTCGACTTCAATGTCGGCGTCGGTGATCCCCAGCCCTGCCATCGCGCTTAACAGGTGCTCCACCGTGCTGACCGAACCCAGCCGGGTGCATCGAGACGTGTCTGTCACCGATTCGGGACGAGCTGGAATGCGTTCGGCACCCGAACGAAAGACGATCCCCTGGGTCCCCGGGTGAACGGTGGCTCGGACAGGCTCGCCCGAGTGGAGTCCGCGTCCCACCCACGTGACGTCGGCGGCAGTCGTGTATCGGTGAAAAGTTCGAATCATGTTTTCTTTTGGGATTCCAGGGATTGTTCCAAGGCTCGAAGGCGCTTCTCGATCTCGGGGAGTCGCTTGATCAAAGCCAGTTGGCGCAGGGCGGCTTTGACCGGGATTGCGGGCAGCCCATAATAGGCCTCCGCCGTCTCGATGTCCGAAAAAACGCCGGTCCGCCCCGCCAGGATAGCGCCATCCACCACCGAAACATGGTCCTTGAAGGCGCATTGACCGCCCACGACGACCTGTTCTCCCAAGGTCACGCTCCCGCTCAGGCCGGTTTGGCCGGCGATGACGGTGTGCGCCCCGATTTGGCCGTTGTGGCCGATTTGCACGAGGTTGTCGATCTTGACCCCGCTTGCGATCCGAGTGGCCCCGCAGGTGGCCCGATCAATGCATGCATTGGCTCCGATTTCCGACCGCTCGCCGACGATGACGCCGCCCACTTGGGGAATCTTTTGTTGCTGGCGACCATCCCAAAAATAGCCAAAGCCGTCCGCGCCCAGGACGGTCCCCGCATGGACGATGACCCCTGCCCCCAGCCGAACGGCCTGATACAAAACCACATGGGGATACAGCACGACGCCTTCGCCCAGCACACAATCTTCGCCGACATAAGCGAAAGGATAGACCCGCGCACGAGGCCCTATCCGGGCTCCTCGCTCGATGACGGCGAACGGGCCGATCTGCGCCGTCGGGTCGATGTCCGCGTCCAAAGACACGACCGCGCTGGGGTGGATGCCGCTCGACAGCGGCAAAGCTCGCACCGAAGCTTGAAGGACCCAGCCGAAGCTAAGTCGAGGATGCGGCACTTCCAGAGTCGGGCAATCGAGCTCGGTTCCGGGGCTGACCAAAGCAACCCCGACGCCTGAGCCTCGAATCTTTTCGTCGTACGCGGGGCCCGTGCTGAAAGTGATTCCTTCCGGGTCCGGTTCGCCCGCAGGGACCGGCCTTAAGACCCGCTTTTCGGGCGGCCCATTGAGCTGGCCTCCGAGGGCAGCCGCGAGTTCTTCGAGTGTCCAGCCTTCCATGCGTTCCGCCATCGAGCGAAGTTCCTTGTCAAGTCGGGCGCGGGGCCGGGCTTGCTGGCCAAAGTGTATCTGTTCTCGGCGGCCCAAAGCTGGAGTTCGGCCTCCAAAATCTCTTCGGAAGGGGGCTCGCCGGGCACAGCCAAGGTCGAAGGACTCGCGGACGCCGGGCGAGCCCAGGTCACCCGGGACTCGGCTCGCGGGACCGCATCAAGCCGAGTGTCCCACTCGCGAACGTCGTCCATCAGCGAGGCGTCGCCCGAGATCGAGAGACGTTTTGCTTCGGCCTCGGCCGCTTGGGAAAGTTCGTCGAGGAGCCGGGTCATCTCGACTTTCAGGGCGGTGAGTTCGGCCTCGTAGTTGGCCGAGACCCGGCTCAAGAGCGCCTCAATCTGCTGCCGATAGCGAGCATCCAGGTCAGAAATCTGGGACCGCAGGGCTCGGGCTTCTCGGACTCGTGAGGCAGTCACCGGTCGATCTGCCGGTTCTTCGGTCTTTGAGTTCGGATCGGGATCCGGGAACCCGACCAGGCTCGCGAGTCGAAATCGATGCCAGCCCATCGGCTCTGCGGTTTGCTCGAAAATCGTCCGCGCTTCGGCATATGCCTGCTGTAACTCTCGTCGACTGGATTCGCCGAGCAAGGCGAGCCTTGCTCGTTCTTGGTTCGTCACGTCGGCCCGGGCCTGGCGGAGCAGTCGCCCCAGGAGCCGTTCAAAGGCCCATTCTCGGTTACGCTTCAGCGCCTCCTCGGCTTCTTCGAGTCGAGACTGGTTGCGGCCCAACAGAAGCCTGATCTCGGGTTCGCGGCCAAACTGAGCCTGTGCCGGTCCACTCAAGGTCGGGGTCGACTCCCGAGCGACCGACTGGGACCACGTCTCGACCGGAGACAAGAACTGCCTTCGATCGACATAAACCGAAACGGGTGGATCCGACTGGCACCCCCCCAACAGAGAGGCCCCAGCCAGTGCGATCCACCCGAATCGAAGTTGCTTCACGTTCTCCCGGGTTAGGGCTTGGCGTTCATCGCTTTGGTGGCGGCGTCGGTGAGGTCGTTCGCGCCATAGACGGCGAAGGTCTTTTCAAAGACAACGCTGATTCCTTGCTTCTTGGCGACCTCGTCGACGGCGGCTTTCGCCTTCTCCAGCGTTTGTTGTCGGAGCCGATCTTGGAGATCGGTGAGCTCATCGGTGAACTCTTGGTTCCAGCGCTCGAGGGTCTGATTCATCGTTGCGGATCGGTTCGCGTACTCTTGGATCAGTTGGCGGTCAGCCTCAGAGGGGTTCGACTTTTGGCTCAGCTCCCGAAACTTCTGGTCGGCGGCGCGGACGTCTGCCTTTATTTTGTCGGCTTGTTGCTTGTCGGTTTCGGTCATGGTCTCCTTCAATTCGAGGGATCGAAGCGACTGGGCCTGCTCCAGAGTCAGCACCTTGAAGGTCGCCACGAATTCGATCAGGCCGCGTCGCGAGGCCACAGCTTTGTTGAGCCGATCCGTGTTCGCCTTCCCGAGGTTGCTTCCTTGGATGATCTGGTTCATATCCACGACTGCGGTCTTTTCGGCCCCGCTTTGAAAGCCCGGCAAGATGAACAGCGCCGCGTAAAGGAGCCCCGCCAAAGCGAAGCCACCCCAGATTCGAGATTTGTTAAGTTTTTGCATAGTATTCTTGTGTCTTTCCTTAGAAACTAGAGCCGATGGAGAAGTGGGTGCGGTTGCCGCCCTCTTGATTGAAGCCGAAGTCAATTCGGATCGGGCCGAGCGGAGTCCGGAATGCCACGCCGAGCCCGTAGCCGAGCTTCAGGTCGAGGTTCTTCGACTGCGAGAATCTGTTGATTCCGCGATATCCGCCCCACGCTCCGCCGTAATCCACGAACGCCGCCAGGCTGAATGACCGTTGCACTGGCACCCGATATTCTGCCGACGTTAAGAACTGAGTCTTCCCCCAGAAGCGCTGGTCTTGATAGCCGCGCAACGATTCCGAGCCTCCGATGAAAAACTGCTCAAAGAAGGGTACTTCGCCCGAGATCGTTCCAAGTTTTGCTCGAAAAGCCAGAACATTTCGCGGGGTATCAGCTGGCTTGTTCTCGGGCGGGCGCTTGCTGAAGAAGGCCTTGTATTCCAGGCTCGTGCGGAAAAAAGTATTGCGGCCTAAAATGCTCGTCTCGTCGGCGACATTGCCGCCAATCTTGGTGATATTGACGAAGCCAGGTTCGACCGAGAGCCGCAAATAGTCCCCTTCGGCGGGATCAAGAGGAACATCTCGTCGGTCGCGAGCGATTCCCACATTCAAGATCACTTGGTCCCCGTCTTGCTGAATGAAATTGAACTCACCCGTTTGACGCAAGTTGATCGACCGGATGACTTCGCCGGTCAACCCCAGCGATGCAACAAACTCTTTTCGAAACGGCCGGGAGACGGCGAGCGAAAAGCCCGTGCGCCGCTCGTCAAAGCGATCTTCGGTCGGCGAGTCGGTGCTCCCGAAGCCGGAGCCACTGAAGTAGCTGTTCACCCGCGTGTAGAGTCGAGCCGCCACGGTCGTTTCGCGGTCGTCATAGAACGGATTGAGCCAGTCTAAGCTGAGGCTGGCCCCGCCCCCAAAGGTGTCCTGTTGATACGAGATGGCGACCGATTGCCCGGTGCCTCGAAAGTTCGAGTCGCTGGCTCGAAAAGTCCCGGCTAAGCGGCTCTTGCTGTCCAGAGCTAGACCAAAGTTCAGCATCCCTGTCTGGGCCTCTTTCACGTCCATGATCAGGTCGAACTTGCCGATTTCATTGGTCTCTTGGGCTTTCGGCACGATGTCCTCAAACCACTGAGTGCTGACGAGCCGTCGCTGGTCGATGCCCCATGTGTTTTGGTTGAACGCTTGGCCAGGCTTGGTGCGCAGGAGCTTTCGGATGACGCTTTCCCGAGTGCGCACGAGTCCGTTGACGATGATCCGATTGACCGTCTGCTCGTAAATCTGAATCGTCAGGGTCCCCGGTGAATCCAGGGCGGGCTGGATGTCCGTCTGGGCGTCATAGCCGCTTTTCTGATAGAGCTCTCGAACGGAGGAGGCGATCGGGGCCGCCGAACGCAGGTTGTAAACCCGCCCCAAAGACTGGTTGGCCAAAACGATCTTTTCGATCTCGTCGCTTGAGACAACCGTATTGCCGATGATCTTCAGCTCACGGACGACCGGATTTTCTTGGACTTCGACGATCAGTTGCCACTCGACGTCGCTGAGGGCCCGACTCAAAATCTTGACGTCTCGAAAGAACCCGAGCTCTCGAATGGCCTGCTCGTCGCGAGCAAGGTCGGCTTGAATGTAAGGTCCCTGCTCCTTGGACCGCATGACCGCCAAGATCGCCTCCCGCGAGATTTCCTGATTTCCTCGCAAGACGATCTCCTTGACGATGCTGGCGCTTTGGGCCATCACCCAACAGGTGGTCATCCATAGCACCACCACGACCCCAAAAATCCGTTTCACCACTGTCCTCCTGGCTCCCCGATGAGTTTAGACGCCCTGCCCCAAAATCGGTTATCGAACGAGGGGGGCTTTGGTCCTTTCTGCTCGGCTATTGTACGCCTTTTGACCATCCAGAAGGTCCCACGAGTCGCCCTTAGGGTCAAAATAGACTGTGCCTGATGCCTCCAATCGGTTAGCGGATTTGCGGACGCTTCGCTACGCCAACTTGGATGGGGCCTTCGCTTCGGCGTTTGCCACGTTGCTGGGCGGCACGTTCTTTGTCAAGTTCATCCAAGAGCTCAATCCCAAGGGGATCGACCTTTGGATCGGGCTCATGACCTCGCTGCCGAGCCTTTTAGGGCTGCTCCAAATCCCCGGGGCGATTTGGGGACGCGCAAACCCGAGCTACAAATCCCATGTGACGCCGGGAGGCTGGGCGTGGCGATTGCTCCATTTTCCGATCGTCTTTTTGCCGCTCCTGGCTCTCAGCGTGGACGTCCGGTTGGCGATTTTGATCGGCTGTCTTGGGCTGGCTTACACCTGCGTCCACCTTGTTGGGCCGATCTACAACGATTGGCTGGCGGAGTTGATCCCGAGCGAGTCCCGGGGATGGTTTTTTAGTCGGCGAAATATGATGCTGACTGCGTTCAGCGCCGGGGCTGCTCTTATGGGCGGTCTGATCTACGACGGCTTTCGTAAAGCCGGGCATTCTAACATCGGCCTGTCGGTGGTGTTCGGCTTGGGCTTTGTTTTTGCCGTCGTCAGCATGCTGTATTACGGGAAGATGCAAGATCGCATCCGGCCGAATCCGGTGCGGGTGTCTGTCCGAGAGAGTCTGCGCGCGCTCCGGACTCCCATGCGTGACCGAGGCTTTCGAAGCCTCCTGATCTTCTTTACGATCCTCTTTTTTGGACAAGCTTTTGGCGGAAACTTATTCGGAGCGTTTGCTCTGGAGAGCCTTCAGATGCCGCTGACCGTGCTGCAGCTTTGCGCGGTCGGCCACGCTATCGGCAACTTGCTTACGGGTAAGTTTTGGGGCTTATTATTAGATAAATACGGCAATAAGCCGATCATGGGGATCCTCATTGTGGGGCTTTTCTTCACTCCGGGAATGTGGCTCTTTTGCCAGCCTGGGGCCCAAGTGATGAACGCCACCATTCTCATCCTAGGGCATGTCTTCACCGGAGCCATCTGGGCCGGGATGGCCACGTGTCAATTCAATTTGCTCTTGGTCAACGCTCCGGACGCCGAGCGAGCCAACTATCTGGGGCTTGGGCTCGCGTTGCAGGCGATCGTAGGAGCACTTTCACCGATGGTGGGATCAGCGCTCATGAACGGTCTGCGCGAAGGCGGAATGGACGTTGAGCAAGCCTACAAAGTCGTTTTCGCCGTCACCATGGCGGCTCGTATCAGTGCACTGCTGTTCCTCAAGCCCGTCCGCGAAGCCGGGGCGCTCTCGATCCGCAAGACCCTGTCGCAGCTCCGACGTGTGTCGCCGGTCGGGTTCGCCACGATGATGAAGCTGACCAAGGATGGCGACGTTGGAGCTCGAACCTCCGCCCTGAACAAGCTCGGCGAGATGAGCCTCGAATTCGCTTCTGACGAAGCCGTCAAGGCGCTTCACGATCCGAATCCGCGCGTGCGACGCCAGGCCGCCCGGTCGCTCGCCCGCATGGGGGGTGACCAAGCGGTCGATGCGTTGGCTCACCAACTCAATGAACACCCCGCGCTGGTTGAGGAAGAGGTCGTGGACGCTCTCGGCTCCTTGGGCGATCCTTCGGCCGTCCCAGCGTTGGTGCCCTATCTGGGCTCCCTGCGAGCCGGGATGCGGCGGGCCACCGCACGTGCGCTCGGTCGGATTGGCGGCGAAGCCGCTCACGCCGCGTTGCAAGTGGCGGCGGGGCCAGGAAGTGACCCCGACTTGCGGCGGTCGGCCCTACAGGCGCTCAACGAGATGGAGGCGGCCGATTGTGGAGCCCTTTTCGCCCAGGCTCTGTCCGACCGCCATCCGAGCGTTCGCATTGCGGCGGCCGAAGGAGTCAGTGAACTTCATCTGGCCGAGGCGGCCCCGGCGCTCCGCCAAGCACTCCAAGAGTTTGACGACGAAGCTTCCGCCGAGGCGGCTTATGCCTTGTCGGTCGTGGGAGATCGATCCGACTTGCCGCTGATTCTTCGAGCCGCCCAGGCCAGCACGTCGATTATCACTCGCCGCCGCTGCTTGCTCGGGTTGGCGCGATTCTGGGGGGTGGAAGAAAAGGTCTATCGCCTGTTTTTGCTCGAAGGCATCGCGCGGGATGCTGCCTTTGTTCAGATGATGCAGCCCGTCTCCAAGCGGAGCCAGCGTCTTCGGCGGGCGCTGGACCTCTATTCCTCGGGCAAGGAACGAGAGGCCCTGGCTGCCTTGGGAGCCTCTCAGCGCACGCCCGATCTGGCGCTCTTTGCCGAGGCCCCGGTCGAAGAATCGTTCCTCGTCGCCGCCTGCGCGTATGTTCGGGTCGCCGAGCAAGGGTCATAATGAGCTTGCAATGGCCGAGAGCGGACAAAAGATCCGGATTATCACCCTAGGCTGCGCCAAGAACGAGGTGGACAGCGAAGAGATCGCGGGCGTTCTTCGAGCCCAAGGTCACCGCATCGACGGCTCGGGCCCCCAATCCGACATCACGATTATCAACACGTGTGGATTCTTGGAGTCGAGCAAGCAAGAGAGCATCGACGCGATCCGCAAAGCGGTCCGAAGCAAAGGGAAGGGCAAAGTCATTGTCGCCGGGTGCCTGGCCCAGCGGATGGGGGTGGAACTGGCCCGCGTCGCTCCGGGTGCCGATGCGTATGTCGGAGTCGGCCAGATGGGTCGGTTCGACGAGATCGTTCAGCGAACGCTCACGTCGTCCGAGCAGCTCCTCGAAGTCGAGCCACCTCACCATCGCTGGGCCGATGTGCCCACACGGGCGCGAACCGGGCGGCCATGGAGCGCCTACCTGAAGATTTCCGAAGGGTGCGACCACCAGTGTACGTTTTGTACGATTCCAAGTTTTCGGGGCCGACACGTTAGTAAGCCGATGGAAAGAGTTCTCGATGAAGCTCGCCATTTAGCCACGACAGGAACTCGCGAGGTCAACCTCATTGCTCAGGACGTCACTCAGTACGGCTTTGACCTTTATCAGAAGTTCTCCCTTCCTCGACTCTTGCGAGAGCTGAATGAGATTGAAGGGCTCGACTGGATTCGACTTCTTTACTTTTATCCCAACAAGTTAACTGACGAAGTGATTGAAGCGATGGCGACCTTGCCGAAAGTCTTGCCATACATCGATATTCCTCTTCAGCACGTTCATTCCGACACCCTACGAAGAATGAAACGGCCTTGGGAAGGCGAGCGATACCTGAAGCTTTTTGAGAAGTTGCGAAAGGCCATGCCCGACTGTGCTATTCGCACGACCTTTATCGTCGGATTTCCCGGAGAAACTTCGCAAGAGTTTCAAGCCTTGATCGATTTTATTCGTCAAGCTCGACTCGATCGCGTGGGGGCCTTCCTCTTTAGTCGAGAGCCAGGAACTCCGAGCTATGACATGCCCGACCAAGTCCCGAGCAAAGTGAAGAAAGAACGGTTTGATCGGCTGATGTCGATTCAACAAGTCATCTCACTCGAGGTGAATCGCTCTTGGATCGGAAAGACCGTTCCGGTCCTGGTGGACGAGGTGCGAGAAGGATGGCGGGCGGGCCGGTCGCATCGCGACGCGCCCGAGATCGATGGTTGGGTGTACTTCCAGGGCGACGCCGAACCCGGACAGCTCGTTCAGGTTCGCATCGATCATGCCGAGGCATACGATTTATACGGGACCCAAGCCGGGTTCACCGCGCCCGAAGCCGGTCGAAAGTTGACCCCGCTTCGACAGGCCTCGCCCCGGGTTCCTCAATGAACTTTCGCCGCCGACTTCATCGCTGGCTGACCGGCCTCCAAGCGAAGAAGGGCCTCTCGCGCGAGTATCTCTCCTTTCGCACGCTCCGAGGGAGCGGTCTCGAAATCGGGCCACTGCATGACCCGTTGCCGGTTCGAGTTGGGACGAAAGTCACCTACGTCGATCGGATGAATTTGCCAGATTTGCGGCAAGAATATCCCGAGCTGAAGAACGATCCAATCCAGGCTCCGGACGTCCTCGACAATGGGGAGACTCTGAGCAGCTTTGCCGACGAAAGTCAAGACTTTTTGATCGCCAATCACTTTCTGGAACATACCGAAGACCCGTTTCGAGCACTGCAAACCTTTGCTCGAGTCTTGCGTCCTCAAGGTTGGCTCTTTCTCGCGCTCCCGAATAAGGAAGAAACTTTTGATGCGGGCCGAGAAGTGACGCCGCTCGCTCATTTGATTGAGGACTACCACCAGGGTCCTCAAGGAACCCGAGAGAGCCACTATCAAGAGTGGGTTGCTCACGTTGAAAAAGTGGAAGGTTTCGAAGAACGAGTCCGCAGAGCCGCGCAGCTTGATCAGCAAAACTATAGCATTCATTTTCATGTATGGGATGTCGAAGCGATGTTCGAGATGTTCGTTTATGCTCGAAGAGAATTAAAAATTCCTCTGCGAGTGAAGACGATGCTTGTCTCGGGCCATGAAGTGATATTCTTGCTGCAAAAAAGTGAATAAACATGTCTGCTCAAAATCCCCTTTTGCGTGCGATTGAACTGGGCGAAACGGCCGAGGTGTTGCGTTGGATTCAAGAAGAGCCGACTCTGCTCCGAGAGCGGGCGCCAGGCGGTGCCTCGGTCCTGCAGTGGGCGGCCTACCTGCATCGCTCCGAAATTGTCGAAGCCCTTGGGTCAGCTTGGCCCGACTGGGATCTCTATGACGCCGCGACCACCGGCAACAGCGCCCGTCTTGCCGAGCTGCTCCAAGCAGGAGCCGACCCGAATTCGCTCTCACCAGACGGCTTTTTGCCTCTCTGTTTAGCAGCGGCCTTTGGGCATGGCCAGGTGGTCGAGGCGCTTCTTCAAGCGGGCGCCGATCCGAACTTTCGGAGCCAATCGTTGGGCGGGGTCGCTCCGCTCGATTCTGCGATCTTTGGGGGCGACATCGGTGTGATTGAGTTGCTCTTGTAGGCGGGTGCAGATCCTCATGCGGCTCAGTCGGGAGGATTTCGGCCACTGCATGGGGCGGCGCAAAGTGGGCGCGACGACCTGGTCCAACTGCTCCTGAAGTATCACGCCGACCCGCGAGTGCGAGATGACGAGGGCCGCACCGCCGCCGACTGGGCTCAGCAATCCGGGCACGACCGTTTGGCGGAGTTCTTGCAGTCCGGTGCGGCTGAATCCGAGTAAGATTCGCCCCATGTCTGTAATATCGTTGATGGCCTTGGGAGCGGTTCTTCAGTCTGGCGGCGCGGACGTCGACCTCGGTCCCGAACCTCGGGTCATGCGCAACCCGACGATCCATGCGCGCTCCATCGTCTTTGTTCATGCGGGCGATCTTTGGTCGGTGCCGGTTGCGGGGGGCCGAGCCACCCGCCTGACGAGCTCTGCGGGCCGCGAGAGCGACCCTTATTTCTCGCCGGATGGGACTCAAATTGCGTTTACCGCCGACTACGACGGCAACTTTGATGTTTACGTCATGGCCGCCGAAGGCGGCGAGCCTCGACGTTTGACCTATCATCCACTCCCCGACGCATGTGCCGGATGGACGCCCGACGGACGGTCCATCCTCTTCACCTCGGGCATGCAGTCCGAGAATGCGTACTCTCAGCTATTCCAGGTCTCCGCCCAAGGTGGGTTGCCGCAACGTCTCCCGTTTCCGGCCGTCGAGCAGGCCTCTCTGAGCCCCGACGGCACCCAGATGGCCTACGTGCCGAACCCCAAATCGCAACCCAATTGGAAGCGATATCGAGGCGGGCAAGCGACGCCGATCTGGATCGCTCAGATGAGCGACTCGCGGGTCCGGCCGATCCCGCGCCGCGACTGGAACGACTCGCATCCGATGTGGGTTGGCGGGTCGGTTTACTTCCTTTCCGACCCAACCGGGAAAGTCGCTCTGCATCGCTTTGACACGGCCAACCAACGGGTGTCGGTCGAAATTCCCGGAGGCATTCTTGATTTCAAGTCGGCTCAATATGGCGCCGGGCAGATTGTGTTGGAGCGACCCGGTTCGATCTGGCGCTACGACCTTGCACAAAAGAAGTTGGTGCGGGTGCCGATTCAGATCGCGGGCGACTTCGTCCAGACACGAACTCAGTTCAAGACTCTGTCCGCCGATCTCTCTCAGATGTCGATCTCGCCGACGGGCCAACGCGTTGTTGCCGCGAGCCGAGGCCACATCATGACGCTTCCCGCCGAGAAAGGGGATGCCCGAGTCTTCCCGGCAACGCCCGGATTTATGCGACGAGACCCCGCTTGGTCACCTGATGGCAAAACCATTGCTTACATCACCCAAGAAGGCCCCCAGCACCAGCTGGCGCTGCTGGACTTAACGACCGGACAAGTGTCGTTCCGCTCCTTGGGCGACGGCGGAGCCGCTTATGAACGACCGGTCTGGTCTCCTGACAGCAAAAAGATCGCTTTTGCCAGCAACCGTCTGGAGCTTTCGATTCTCGATCTGGCTACGGGCAAAATCACCTTCGTCGCTCGGGGGACTCGGCGCGGCCAAATCGCGCTCACCCCTTCGTGGTCTCCGGATTCGAAATGGCTGGTCTACACCCGCGACCTCATCAACATGCGAAGCGCGATCGCCCTTTATAGCCTCGAACAGAATCGCTCCATCGACTTGACCGACGGGATGGCTCATGCGATCAGCCCGACGTTTGACCGGGGCGGCCAGGTGGTCTACTTCTTGGCGAGCACCGACTTTGGTCTCGCTGCCGACTGGCAAGACATCGGAAGCCTCTCTCAGGCCAACACGACGTTTAGCATCTATGGCGTGAACCTCCGGCGGCTGGCCGACTTTTCGCTCGCGCCGGAAAGCGACGAGGAGCCCACCGAAAAGCCGGCCGACCCACCCAAGGCGCCCGAAGGTCCCCCGAAAACGACCGTCGACGAGGAAGGACTGATCTCTCGAATCTTCGCCGTTCCTCTGCCTCGGCAAATCTATCGCCAGCTAGGGAGCCCAGCTCCGGGTCAGCTCTTGGCCTTGTTTACCGAGCCCGCAGTTTCGGCGATTGACTTTTCTGGCGGGGGCGGGACGCTCGTTCGCTATTCGTTCGCCGAGCGAAAGACCACTCCCATCGCCCGAGGTGCCTTTGGGTTCGAGCTCACCGCCGACGGGCAGAAGATGCTTCTCGGCAGCAGTATGGGGATGGCGATCACGTCGTCCATGGCTCCGTTCTCAGGCGATGGGGTGCTTCCGGTGTTGCAAGCGTCGGTCCGCATCGATCCGCGAACTGAATGGCGAAACATGTATTTTGAGGCGATTCGCGAGCAAAAGTTGCGATTCTATGACCCCAAGATGCACGGCGTCGATCTCGACGCGATCGCCCGGCGTTATGAGCCCATGCTGCCGCTTCTCAACTCGCGCGAAGACCTGAACTACCTGTTCGACGAGGTTTTTGGCGAGCTGTGCGTCGGCCATATGTTCATCGGGGGCGGCGATCTCGGGGACCGGCGAAGATCGGTCCCGGGTGGTCTGCTGGGGGCCGACTATAGCTTCGAAAAGGAGGGTGTCCGGTTCAAGCGAGTCTTTGATGGCGAGCGTTGGAACCCCGAACTCGTCGCGCCCTTGGCTCAGCCCGGCATCGAAGCGAAAGCAGGCGAATACCTCTTGGCGATTGACGGCAAGTCGATCAACGGGAGCACCGACCTTTATGAATTTCTGGAAAACAAAGCTGGACGGCAAGTGCGAATCCGCATCGGGCCGACTCCCGATGGAAAAGGGAGCCGGGAAGGCGTCGTCCGGGCGCTGGGGAGTGAAGTCGGACTCCGATTCCGAGCCTGGGAAGAAGACAACCGCCGCCGGGTGCTCGCAGCCACCGGGGGGCGGGTCGGCTATGTCCGAGTTCCCGACACAAGCGCCGGCGGATGGTCGGAGTTCATGCGCATGTATTACGCCCAAACCGGCAAAGACGCGGTCATCATCGATGGCCGGTTCAATGGCGGCGGCGCAATCGCCGACTTCTTGATGCGCGAGATGACCAAGATGATCTCCGCCAAAACCATCACTCGCCACGGCGAGCCGTTCTTGATTCCGTCCCAGGGCATCTACGGGCCGAAGGTGATGTTAACCAACGAGCTTGCCGGGTCGGGCGGCGACATCTTGCCGTACCTGTTCCGCCAGCACAAAGTGGGGCCGATCATCGGCAAGCGAACCTGGGGGTCGATGCTGATCAATTACGGGTTCGAACTGGCCGATGGAGGAAGCATCTCAAGTCCAGATGATGCGATGTTCAGTCCGAACGGAAAGTGGGTGATTGAAAATGTCGGCACCCCGGTGGACATCGACGTCGATCTCGATCCAGCTCTCTGGCGCCAGGGGAAGGACTCGCAGCTTGAACGAGCGATTGTTGAGATCATGCGACTCCTTGAAAGGAACCCGCCTGCGAAGATTCCCGTTCCCGCGCGACCGGCGATCCCGCCATTCAAGCCCGGAGCCAGATAAGAGGCCCACAGAAACGGATGAAAAAAGAGTCCCCAGGAGCTTGGCTCCTGGGGACTTCACCATCTCTAGCGTAAGGCCCATGCCGGGAGCCAGACACTGACCTGAGCTTCGGTGCCGACAGCCTGCGCCTCTTTGCTCAGTTTTTCAAGTTGCTCCAAGCAGCCCTGGAGCTCCTTCTCAAGCACTCGGAATACCTCATAGGCTTGTCGGGTCGGGCGATTCCAGCCTGTCTGAACCGAGCCGAGCAGGCTCGAAAGCTTGTTGTTCAGCCGGACCGGGAAGTTCAGCAGGTCCTGCGTGGCTCGCGCCCGCGTCTGGTGCAGGACCTCTTCGACCTTGGTCAACTCTGCGGCGATCCGCTGTGCGTCGGGGGTTTGGACCTTCTCTAGCTTCGTCCGCAGCTCGCGAATCTTCTCGACGGCGCGATTCGCTTCGTCGGTGCGGCGGGCGATCTGCAACGAGAATCGCCACTGTTCCACGAGGTCTGCATCGGTCGCCGTCACGCGAGGATCTTTCGCCCAGACCGCCCGAACGGTTCGGACCTGGTCCCCAACGGTCATGCTGAGTTCATAAGTGCCCGGTGGAGCCTTGATCGACCCGGCTCCTCCTCCCCAGAGGACGAGCCCTGGGAAGCCGCGCCAGCTCGGATAGCTCGGTCGAAGACTGAGCCGATTCAGGCCCGCTTTTCCCGACGCGGCGGTGTTGCTTGCCACGACCGCGCCGGCCTGATCACGAAGCTCGAACTTCACCGAGCTGTCGGCCGGCAGATAGTACTGAACGATGATATTGCCGAACTCGGGGTTTTGGCCCAAATTGTCGGTGCCGGCGATGGGATTGGCGTACGAAATCGGAATTCCGGGTGCCGGTGTGAAGAGGTGAGGCTCGGTCGCGGACGCCTTCGACATCTGGCGAATCGCCGAAAGATCATCATAAATCCAGAACGAACGACCATGAGTGCCCACCACCAAGTCTTGATCTTTGATCACCAAATCATGAATCGGAACGATCGGCAAGTTTCCTTGCATCGGCTGCCAGTTTTCTCCTCGGTCAAAACTGACAAAAAGTCCAAACTCAGTTCCGGCATAGAGGAGCCCAGGCGTCGTCGGATCTTCTCGGACCACACGAACGTAATGATTCGACGGAATTCCTCGGGTTGCGAGCGTCCAAGATCGTCCAAAGTCTCGCGTGATATAGACATAGGGCCGCCAGTCGTTCTGCTCATGGTTATCCATCGCTAAATAGGCGGTTCCAGGTTCAAAAGGTGAGGCTTCGATCATGCTGCAGAGCCCCCATTTCGGCATCTGGGCAGGCGTCACGTGCGACCAAGTTCGTCCTCCATCCTGAGTTAAATGGACGAGGCCATCATCCGACCCCACCCAGATCAATCCTCGGCGCTTGGGAGACTCCGCAATTGTAAAGATTGTGCAGTAATATTCTACGCTCGTGTTGTCTTGCGTAATCGGCCCACCACTTGACTGTTGTTTACTCACATCGTTTGTGGTCAAATCTGGACTGATTCTTGTAAAAGAACCCCCATCATCTCGACTCACTAAGAGATATTGCGAGCCCACATACATGGTGTTCGGGTCGTGCGGAGAAAAGACAATCGGAAACGTCCAGTTCAGCCGATATGCTTGTTCGATGACCCCGGCGCCGAGCGGTTGATTTGGCCACGGGTCGATGCTCCGTCGCTGATTGGTCGCATGGTTCAGCCAATCCGATGTGCCGCCATAACTTCCGCCAAAAACCAGGTTCGGATCAGTCGGCTTGGCCACGACGTATCCAGACTCGCCGCCCGCCGTCGCGGTCCAATCCGTAAATCCGATCCCTCGCGTGAAGGTCCGCGACGCAATCCGCACCGTTGAGTTGTCTTGCTGCGCGCCCAAAACTCGATACGGGAAGGCGTTGTCGGTGCTGACGTGATAGAATTGAGCGGTTGCGAAATCTTGTTCACTCCAGGTTCGTCCCTGATCCACACTCACACTCACGCCGCCATCGTTCGCACAGACGAGCCTTTTGTTATCTGCTGGATCAATCCAAAAGTCATGATTGTCCACGTGTTGAGCGACGAAGCTGCGGAAGGTCTTCCCGCCATCGGTGGATCGATGCATCATGACGTTGCCGACATAGACTGTTTCCTTATCTATCGGGTCAGCAAAAACTCGAGAAAAATACCAAGGACGTTGTCGAATATCGTTGGTGCTATTGACGAGTTTCCAAGTGGCTCCGGCATCATCACTGCGATAAAGTCCGCCTTGCTTAGCTTCGACCATGGCAAAGATCAAATTCGAGTCAACTGGGCTCACCGCCACGCATATCTTGCCCAAAACTCCTTCCGGTAATCCCGGAGAGCGGCTCAAATCTTGCCAGGTTTCACCGCCATCTATGGACTTCCACAGTTTACTGCCCGGACCGCCCGAATTGAGACTGAAAGGCGTTCGCCATGCCGTCCACGTAGCGGCATAAAAAACTTGAGGATTCTTTTCATCTTCGACGAGGTCGATTGCGCCGCTCCGATCATCCACATAGAGCGTTTTTCGCCAGCTGATTCCGCCGTCTTCCGACTTAAAAATCCCGCGCTCTTGGCTCGGCCCATACACAGGCCCGAGCGCCGCCACCCAGACCTTCTGCGGGTCTTTCGGGTGCACCACAATCTTGCTGATATTTTGAGTCGCCGCGAGCCCCATCGACCGCCACGTCTTCCCGGCATCGGTCGACTTGTAAACGCCATCACCCGGAGAGATATTCCCCCGGATGGCGTGTTCGCCCATCCCGACATAAACGACGTCGGGACTCGAAATCGAAACCGCAATCGCCCCGACCGATCCCGTCTTAAAGAACCCATCGCTCACGTTCTTCCAGGTCACGCCCGTATCGGTCGACTTATAGAGTCCCCCGCCCGTCGTGCCCATGTAAAACTCCGTCGGCCGGCCGACGACCCCCGAGCACGCATTCGAACGTCCCCCGCGAAAAGGGCCGATCTCGCGCCACTTGAGGCCCTGCATCAGCTTCGCATCGACTTGCGCGTGCGCCGCCGAGACAACACAACCCAAAAGCACCCATAACCATCCACATCGCCTCAACATCCTCCTCTGTTTTGCCAGAGCAACCGGGAATTCCTGCCTGGTCCCTATTTCTGGGAGCAACCGAACCGGAATGCCCGATCCGAATCAGTCGACTCAAACCGCGTGAGTTGGCGTGTGCTGAGACTTTAGGCAGCGCGACGTATCTCTGGAATTCTTGGGCGGATCTCAGGTTGACGGACCTCCACTCTCGTCGAGCGGGCAGAGTCCAGAGCGCGAAGCCGATGCATGGGGCGCGGCGGCGGATAACAGGCTTTGCGTTACGCGGACTTTTTGCGTCGACGTCGAGCAACCAAACTCGCCAAACCCAAAGTCAACGCCAGCATAGTTCCCGGCTCCGGCACGGGTTGAACCCAAAGAATCGCCTCGTCACGGAACGTCTGGCTGTTTCGACCTGAGCCCGTGATGTAGTAGTTCACCCCGTCGCTGCTGATCGACTGTGCCAAGGAAAATGTAAAGGCCGCCGGCAAGAATGAGTGCAGATCGACGTACGAGCCCGCCGACCCCGTCCAAAGGGCCGCTCGCTGGGCGCCTCCGATGACGGCCGAGCCCACCTGATATCCACCGTATGTGCCATATGCGACGGATTGCGACGCGCCCGATGGGTGCAGGTCTACCCATGACGCTGAGCTGCCGTTCCAAAGGCTTGCGTGCGAATCTCCGCCGACATAGGCTCGTCCGACTTGAGTCGAACCGTGCACACCCAGAGCATAGGAATCGCTCGCCGCGCCAGGGTGCATATCGACCCAGGATCCAGAAGATCCTGTCCAAAGTCCTGCACGATCATTGCCGATTCTTGCGTAGCCGACCTGGGTGCCGCCATCGACTCCATAGGCGACCGACTGCGATGCGCCGCTCGGATTCAAGTTGACCCAGGATCCTGATGAGCCTGACCAACGGCTCGCAACAACTGTGCTAAAGGCGTACACCGCCCCGACCTGGCTCCCGCCCGAAACGCCGTAGGCAATGGATCCAATCCCGGTCGGATGGAGATCGACCCAAGAGCCCGATGAACCGGTCCAAAGACTCGCTTTCGTTGTCACTCCAAAGTGGGCGTAGCCGACTTGCGAAGTTCCCGAAGAAGCATACGCATCGGAGTAGCTCGCGGTGGGCGGATGCAAGTCGTTCCAAGATCCCGAGGTGGAGGTCCACATTCCAGCACGTCGAACACCGCCGATCACGGCACCGCCGACTTGGTTATTGCCTGACCCGCCAAAGCCAGCCGACACCGTCGCGCTCGCAGGGTGCAGATTGACGTGGCTCCAAGCTGCGTGCGCGGGCAAGGAAAGAAGGCACACCAAGAACGACATCATCACTTTCAATTTCATATCAATTTCACTCGCCCCGGCCTGTTAACTTTTCGGACAGGCTCTCACGCCTTCTCGTTATACACCAAATTCTTAACATGCGAACGATATCCCAGCAATTGTAGGAGGATATCGGAGGCTTTTAGGTCCGATCCAGTTTCAATCCTCACGGCGTCGGCCCATTTGGAGCCTGCGCTGATCTTCGACTTGGCTAGATCTCGTTCGCAGCCCTTTGCATCTCATGTTCTTTCTCGGGACCGAAAACCATTAGGCAGGATTTTTCCGTCACTCATCATGTGGCTGACCTGAGCAAGAGGCGTGGGAAGGTGATCCTTATCACGCTGGTGTGCCTGATCGTCTTGGCCCTTTCCTTGGGGCTGATCTATCGAGATGTGGTCTCGGCGGCGATGAGCTATTCCTCAGAGCTTGAAGCGGCCCAGCGTGAAGGCGCGATCCTCACCGATGCCGAGTTCGAGAAGCTGTCCGCCGTCGATCCCAACGAAGACGCCAGGCCTCTGCTTGCGCCCATGTTGGCTCGGCTCGAAAAGGTCAAGTCGCCACTGTATCTCGGTAACTTCCTGCAATTTCCTTTTCCAGAAACGGTTGTCGTCTCGAAATCAAATCAGTTCAGTTCAGACGAAGCCCTCAACGCAGTCTTTGACCAAACAGGAGACACTTCAATCTTGTTGTCTAAGACGAAAATGTCATTCCCCATCGAGAGGAGCGATCCTTTCAGGTATACAGGCTCTTTGTTTTGGCGTTCATACTCAAACCTGATTCGGGCGCAGATCGTTCAAGGGCTCTGGCTGGCTCGAAGAGGCGACTTTGAGGCATCTCTCCAAAGTTTTCGTATCGCTAATCGGTTGATCGAATTCGCCTACCAGGATCCGAACTTAACGGGATATATTCTTGCGCGGAATTTGGAATCAACTGCGTTCCGAGTTATGAGTCATGCCGCCATTTACTTTCTTAAAAATGAGGAACGATCTCGACAACTCTTGGCACTCGTTAACGAGTGGAAAACTCTCTCAGATTTCGAGCCGGTATTCAAATTGCAGTCGTATTGGGCGCTGAAGGCTGCCGAACGTTGTGAAACGGTCCTCGGGTACTCCGCGACCCGTTCAAACAGTTTTGATAAGCGCATCTTTGCGGCCCGATTCCCTATCGTTCGTCGGGCCTGGCAGACCCAAGCACTTCGAAACATCCGCGAGCTCCATTACGTTGCCAAAGAAAATCATTTCCATCCTGTGGCGATAGGGGTCGCCAGCGATAGCCTTCGCTTTCGCCAAGAAGCCGACAAGAGAGTGAGCCTCTGGTTCGTCATCTACACGGGTTCTGACTTTAGGCCAAGTTCTATAAATGAGCGCAGGCGACTCGCAAATCAAGAGCTCTGTCGCGCTTCGTTGCTCGCATTGGAAGAGTGGAAAAAACTAGGCCGATGGCCGAGCAAGCTGGATCATCTTCCGCGCGATCCTTTCGACAGCCGCCGCATTCGATATCGGGTCCAACAGAATCGAGTCGTGCTCTGGTCGATTGGCCGGGACGGAAAAGATAGCGGCGGGAAAAGTTGGAAGGAGGACCGGAAATCCGATGACGTTTGGATCCACCTGCCGCTCGATCCGATGGCAGAGGCTAGCGCAACTTGGGTCCGGACGAACATGTATTCGCCCGGACCCAAGAAACCCTAAGAAGCTAACTGAGTTAGCTCTTCTTTCGGCGGCGCAGGACTGCCAAGAGGCCGAGGCCGAGGGCGGCCATCGTCGCGGGCTCCGGCACGCATCGAACTCGGAAATTATCGTAGTAGGCTGAGTGCGGGAATGAGCTACTCCCTGCAATGAAGTAAACCGATCGGATCGATGCACCACTCACGGCTAGGGTTCCGATACTCCCAGGGAACGCGCCTGCACCGTAGTTGTCGACATCGGTGTCCACCAAGTTCGAGGTGTTGTCCACACCATCATACGCCCACATCTGGCCAATATCCAGGTCTCCACCGAAGTCGCCGTATTCAAGTGAGAATCCCTGAACAGGGGATGTGAACTCAAGCCAGAATGCGCCTTGTTGATCATCTGTAAACGGATTGAGGCTTCGGTTGCCCCATGATGGCGGGAACGGTCCCCAGTTCGTGTGATCATGAATGTCGAACGTCGCGGGGGCGCCGGTGACGGACACTCGCCGAATAATGATGTTGGAGCACATGCCGACCAACGTAAAGGCTTGCAACGAGCCCGGATGATTCGGATTGAACTGCGCACCCGAAGTCGGGGCGAACTGCTCAAAATCGTGTAGGTCCACTTGGGCAAAAGCCTGACCGCTCACCAGCACTGCAGCAAGAACAACAAGAGTTTTCGATTTCATCAATCTCCTCCAATCCACAATATATGATGTCTGAGCCCAGTTACCTCGGCTCAACCTGGAATACATACTATCACAATTTTCCAAAAGGACAAAATTTTTGACCAGAACCTCGTAATAATACGAGGTTCTGGTCTTGGCGAGCGATGAAGGTCGAAAGAAGTTAGGCCGACTTGCGCTTGCGTCGAGCCAAGTAAGCCGCCCCGAGGCCGAGGGCGGCCATTGTTGCTGGCTCCGGCACCGGTTGGGGCGTGCCCAGCTTGATTTGGAAGGCCACGTTGCTTCCCGAAGGCGGCGTTGCCGAAATCCAGGCGAATTGAGCCTTGCCGGTCAAGGTAAATCCGTTCGCCAGATCCCCATTTTGAACCCAAAGCGCGACGCCTTGCACCCCGCCGGTCGGTCCGGTCACGCTCGAAATCGAGAGGGGGGTCCCGTCGAGGGCGAGGTTGGTCAGTCGCATCTCATCGGGCCCGCCCACGGTGTTGTTGCGGCCTCGGACCCGAATCCACATATCGGTGAAATTCGGCTGCTGGATCGTCCGCGTGATCGTGGTCGTCACTCCGAGGTGGTTCGTGATCGCCCACGTCGCCAGCTTCGTTCCGCCGTTGTAATTCAAGCTGAAGTCGTTCTGGTGGGTCGCAATCCAAGTGTGTTGCCCGTTCGATTGGGTCGCCGAAGAGAGATCCTGCAGGGTCATCTCTTGGTCGCCCGTCGCGACGCGGTTGGCGATGCGGCCTTCGGCAATCCAGTTCACCGACTGGACATAGAGGGCCTCCTGGCCAGCGGTTTCAAACGGGGTCAAAAAGGTGGTCGTCACAGCTTGGCTCGTGGCGGCCAGTCCTGCGAATGATAGGATGAGGGTCCATCGGTTGAACATTGCTCTCGTTTCTCCTTGCAAATATCGGGCCGAATTTGTGGCGCAAATGCACCACACGGCTTCCAATCAGCAAAGCTACTTCAACAAGAGTTCAAACTGAAAGGATATTAAGAGAATCCTGGCGATCAGACGGGGGATTTCCAGTAATTCACCGGAGCGAGGAGCGGTCGCGTTCGTACTTCGGCTGGTAAAGCTGAATCTCAAATCCACCCGGCACTTTCATCCGCGTGACCCAGCCATATCCGTGGTCTTCGATGTCACTCACGAACTCCACACCGCGGCCCTGGAGCTCGTCGACCGTCGATTGAATGTCGTCGCAATAAAAACTGATCTCGGCCGTCCCGCTGGCCGGGCTCCCCGGATGATCCGTCGGATGAATCCCCATGTCGGCCTCGGGCAGGTCGAAGATCAGCCAGCCGTCCCCTACGTCGGTGGCCGAAAACCCCAGGACGTCTCGCATAAAAGCTCTCAGCGCCGCGGCTTGGTCCGAATAAAACATCGTGTGAACCCCTCGAATCATGGCCCCACCCTACTCGATTTTCAAAAAAACTCCAAAAAGAGACACCATTTCGACAAAAGTCGAAGTATGATCTCTACAGATGTCTAAACATGATTCTCCTTCCGATCCGCCGACCGGGGCCCAGTGGGCTCTCCTTGAGATTCTCGCCGAAGGGCCCGAAGCAGGGCTCACCGCGGCGGAGGTCTGGGCCCAGGCCAACCGGGTTCGGCCGATGGCCCGCACGACCGTGATCACCCTCCTCGGGCGGCTCGTCGAACGAGGTTGGATCGCCCGAATGGGAAACGGACGAGGGGCGCTCTATCGCCCGCTCCATGAGTCCGATCACGCCGCCGCTCATCTGGCTGATGGGTTTTTGAATCGGTTTTTTGGCGGCTCGCCGAGTCGAATGGTCTTGAATCTTTTGGGGAGCGGCCGAGTCTCTGCCGAGGAGATTCACCGACTCCGCAAGCTCCTCAATGAATCCCAAGCTGAGGAAAATCAGAAATGAACTCCCCGTTCCAAATGCTCGTTCGCGATCCGATCATGATGGCCTTGCTTGCTCTAGCCACCACGGTCTTCTTGATCTGCTTTTTTGCTGCGGTCCTTGGGTGGCTCGCCCGGCGAGTGTGGCCGCATCACCGGGTGGAAGCCCCGTGGCTGACAGTCGCACTGGTGTTGATCCTCGCCGCCCCGATGATCCCGGGGGCTCTCTATTGGTCTCGACCCGTTCAGTTGGAGCGCAAGCCAGCCCAAGCTGCGGGCGAGGTGCTTCGCCCGAGTCCGCCAACTTCTGCAGTCTCATCGCCGGCTCAAATGACTCCGGGCGAAGGGCCGCTGAGCTTGGTGGCGCCTCAACGAACGATCTCTGAAGCATCGGGCACCGGGCCTCGATCGATCGGTTCATTCTTGGCTGGGACTTGGGCCCTCGGCGTCTTGCTGGTGGGGGGATTGCACATCCTTCGAAGTCGGCGGTTTCGATGCCAGGTCGATCAGCTCCCCGATTGGAACGAGGGCTCTTGCGCCGAAATGGTGCGTCAAGAATCGCTCCGTCTCGGCCTTCCCGAAAGCAAGCTGAAAAGGTGCGATTCGATGCCGCCCTTCATTCTCGGGGGGATCCCTTCGACTCTCGCTTTGCCGGATGCGATCCGCGAGTTGCCCGAGGTCCAAGTTCGTTCGATTGTGCTGCATGAGCTTTATCACCTCCGACTGGGTCATGTGCGCCAGAAGCAGCTCGCCGACGTCGTTCGGTGCCTCTACGGCTGGATCCCCGGAGTGGGTTGGGTCCTCCGAAGACTGGAGCTCGCTCAAGACTGCGAAGGCGACGCCATGGTCAGTCAGGATCAAGGGAGTGGACGCCCCCTGGCCGAGACCTTGCTCTGGTTTGCCGAGCGCGCACTCACCCCCACCCGGGCGTCCATCGCCCTCGCCCTTTTTGGTCCGGCCTCGCCGCTGAGTGAACGGATCGAATCTCTCAAAAACGCAAGGAGCATCCTCATGAATCCACAACTCACCCGCCGGGTCACCTTGGGTGCGGTCACCGTCTGCATGGCGGCGACGGCGCTCACACTTTCGGCTCTTGACGTCGTCCCTCAACGCACCGCCGACTCAACGGACTTTTTCCCGTTCGTTGAAGGTTCACGCTGGGTCTATGAGGTCACTTCCGCCGAAGGGGTCCAAACCGAAACTTGGACCGCCTGGTCTCGCAAGAATGTTTCGCCGATTCCGGTGCTCGAATTCTTGAAAGAATCCACCACTCCGAGTGGAAAGATCTGGAAGACCTTCGACTACTTCGCCTGGAATCGCCAAGGGCTGACCGGAGTTTGGAGGACGACGCTGATCTCGTCCGAGCCCGGCTTCGAGCCGCCCCGCGAGGACGGGATGATTCTTCCGAAAAAGCCCCAAAAGGGCCAGACCTGGACCTGGAAAGAGCCGTTTCGAGGCCAGATCACGGTCGATCCCAAGAATCCCAAACCGAAATGGCCCGACCCGAGCACCCTGCGCGGCCGCGTCCTTTCGGTGGATGAGCCTACCGACCTTCGAATCGGTCGACGACCCGCCACCGTTGTCGAGATCGAACAAACCGCCGAATGGGGGAAGAGTTCCATTCGCTACACGTTCGTCCGAGGAGTGGGATTAGCAAAAACCGAATACATCGACGGTCAAGGAAAGGTTTATAGCCGACAAGAGCTTACGGCGTTCTTGCCTCAAACCGAGCCGCCTCCGGCGATGGAGCTTGCGATGCCGATCCATCAAAAGTCGATGGGGGCGAAGTCGCGTTCGCCTCAGCTCCGACCCATCGAGTCCGAAGCGATCATGCGCGCGTTTCGGAGTCGGTTCTTCCTGAGTGAGAGCCTGCAAGATCTCCCGATCCTAAAAGATGTCCCGCTCCAGTCCTCACCCGAAAGCCCGGTGCGAAAGCTGATTCGAGTGGTCAACGGGCGAGCTGAGGCGTTTTCGCCCGAGAACCTCGACGATGTTCGGCGCTTGGTCGCAGACGAAAAGATTTCCGACTTCGAAAGCGACTCGAACGGCCTCCCGAGACCGGTCTTCACGCGTCTGCTGGTTCCGCTGGCCCAACTGGTCGCAGCGGAGCGCGGATTGGATCCCGCCCGGGTTCAGGTGAAAACCGAGTACACCGACCGCAAGGCGATGTCCAGAGTGGTCGCGGGTACGAAGAGCTTCTGGGTCGAAATCACTTGGCAGTCCGGAAAGCTCCAAACCGTCCGAGTCAGCCCCCGATAAACTCGGTGACTTCGGGCCTGGGACTTCAACTTGATGTCCCAGGCTCCAGCGAGGCCCCCGAATCCTCGGGCTCTGGCACCGCAAAATAAGCGATCATCCGCCGCCGCATTCCCGGGGTCGGCTCGCGATCGGCCAGAGCAAAGAGCGTTTTGACCTGGCTTCGAAACGCCTCATACTCCTCATCGGTCAGCCATAACGCTTGGTTCACCAGGGCGACTTCACCATCCGGAAGCGGAAATTCTGCCTGGGCAGCAAATCGCACAAAGCTTCGATCCACGATCTCCAAGATCAGCCGAGCTAAACTCGGGAGCGACTCGGCCGTGATCCGCTCCCGCTCGGCCGAACTGAGGTAGTTCGAGCGAAAGACCGGGGCGAATTTTCGATTTCGAGCCTTCCCGATCGTCTCGACCCAATCGGCCTCAATCAGCAGATTCAGATGGCGATAAAGGCTCCCCAGAGGGATATCCGGCAATCGAACTCGCAACTCTTGCGCGGTCAAGGGCGCTTCGTGAAGCATCAAGACAATGCGACTCCTCTCCGGGTGGAGCAAGAGTCGGGCTCGGTCGGGACTTTGGTCCTGGTGGGGTGTCATTGCCATCCGTATTCTCAGAATCGTGAATAAGACATCTTGGATTCGGAATTTCGTTCTCTTTTCAACCCTCAGTTTGACCGTTTTTTCGGGGGCGGCCCCGCCCCCACGGGGAGAGCCTCTCCCTCGAAAGGGTGCACTCGGCGTCCAGTTGGCCTTGCTGACGCCCGAGCAAGCCCAGGCATCGGGACTCGCCGCTGGCGAGGGGCGTCGGGTAGATTCGGTGGTCCCCAATCTCACCGCCGCCAAGCTCGGAGTTCAGCCGGGCGACATTTTGTTGCGAATTGGCAGCACATCCTTGCGCCAGCCCCAGGATCTGGCGGTTGCGGTTCGAAACCTGATCGGGGGCCAACCCACGAAACTTGAGGTGCTCCGCCAAGGCAAAAGAGTCGAGTTGACCGGAACGATTCAAGAGCGACCCCGACAAGTCGAACCCGGCCAGAAGGTGATCTATGACCAAGTGGTCAGCCAAGGGAAGAGAATCCGGATCATCGCCACTCATCCAGAGGGCCAAAAGAAGTACCCGACGATCTTCATGATCCCGGGAATTGGAGCCTACAGTATGGACGGACCTTTCGCAACGATGCCATATGGAAACATTCTCGGCCCCTTGGCCCAAGTGGGGTATGCGACGGTTCGAATCGAAAAGCCCGGACAAGGAGATAGTGAAGGGCCGCTCTACACGGATTTAACGTTCGAAGAGGAGCTCGATGCCTACATTCAAGCCGTACGAATGGCCAAGACGTATGACTTTGTCGATACAAGCAAGTTGGTCATTTTTGGCCACAGCATGGGCGGGGTTTTCGGACCGATTGTGAACAAAAACGAGCCTGTTTCGGGGATGATCGCAGCCGCGACCGGTGGAAAAGACTGGACCGAATATATGATCGAAAACACCCGCAGGCAGCTTCTCCTCGGAGGGGCCACCGCGGCCCAAACCGAAGCCTATATGAAGCAATATGTCCCGCTCGTTTCACTTCTCTTTGCCGAGGGTTGGAGTTTAGAAAAGATCAAGAATGAGCGACCCGGACTCCAAGCCTTTATCCAGCAAAATGTTCCAGATGGAAAGACGATGAGCGGTGTCGGAATTCCATTTTTTCAAACGATCGCAAAAACGAACATCGCCGGAGCGTGGGAGTCGGTGAAAGGGCCTGCCTTATTGCTCTATGGAGAAAACGACTTTGTCACGTGCCGCGAAGATCATGAGTTCCTGGCCGAAGCGGTGAATCGCTCGAATCCCGGCAAGGCGACGTTCCAACTGCTCGCGCGCAGCGACCACGGATTCAATGAGACCGACTCTCAAGCCGACAGCATGAGCAAGTGGGGCAAGCCTGGCAACAAATTCAATCCGAATGTGATTGAAGTCATTCGAGAATGGCTGAAAAAGCACTTCCCGGCGTCTGCCTCGGCCCAGGCCGAATAGACCAACTCGCCTGAATCGGGGAGCCAAAGCGCTCCCCGATGGCGTAAGTAAGAACGTGAGTTGGAATCGTCTCGGTCTCTTTGCAGGTTGTGTCGCTCTCGGCGTGGTGGGGGCACTGGCTGTGCTCCAAGTGAATCAGATGCTCTCGACGCGAGCCGAGCGCTCGCGGACCGAAGGCCTCTTCGAAAAGGCGCGGACGGTCCAGCGGCCAAATGCGGAGTCTCTTTCGGTTCCGACTGATTTTTCCGAGGCCGCCAGCCGAATCATGCCGAGCGTGGTCGCCGTGGACACCGTCACCCAGCAACAAAACTGGTTTGGCGAGACGGTCGAAAGCGGCGGCGAAGGCTCAGGCGTCATTATCTCCGAAGACGGCTACGTCCTCACGAACAACCACGTCATCGAGCGGGCCACCGCCATTCAGGTCCACTTGAGCGATGGCCGCAGTGTGGATGCCAAGCTCGTCGGCCGCGACCCGCGGAGCGATCTGGCGGTGCTCAAGATCACTGCGAAAGACCTCCAACCCGCGCGAATGGGCCGGAGCGGCAGCCTGAAAATCGGCCAGTGGGTCATCGCCGTGGGCAATCCGCTCGGCTATGAAAACACCGTGAGCGTGGGAGTGGTCAGCAGCCTGGACCGCACTTTGCCAACCCAGAGTTCGGTCATTGTGAACGCCATCCAAACGGACGCCGCAATTAACCAAGGGAACTCCGGGGGCGCCTTGGCGAACGACCAAGGCGAACTCGTCGGAATCAATACGGCGATCGCCTCGCCAAGCGGAGGATCTGTGGGAATCGGGTTCGCCATCCCGATCGACCGAGCCCAGAGGATCGTCGAAGACCTGATTAAGTTCGGGCGAGCCCGCTACGGCTACCTCGGGGTGAACAGCCAGCCCACTCCTGGCATCCTCAATAACGCGCGTTTTCGCGAGAGCTATCAGAGCGAAATGGGCGTTGAGCCGCCTCGAAAAGGGGTCTTTATGACCCAAGTGGACCCACAAGGTCCCGCCGGCCAAGCGGGCATGAAGCAGTATGATATTCTCCTCTCAATCGACGGCAAGCCGATGGACGACGTCCTGGACTTTCAGAAGTTCATGACCGATAAATCCCCTGGAGACCAAGTCAAGATCGAGTTTTGGTCGAAAGGTCAAACCCGCACTGCGACGGTCACGCTCATCGATTTGAAGATTTTTTAACAAGGCCAAGCGGCCCCATGCCAGGGCGAGGCGTCCCTGCAATATGGCGCTGCTTGAACCGGCTGACGCAATGTCTATCTTTACCGACGGTCTTCCGCAATTCCTGAATATCCTGCCCCCGGTGATCCGAGAAAAACTCCAGGTCGGGGCCGACTTCGACTCTTTGGTCGAGGTTGTGTTGGACTATGGCCGCCCCGCCGAAGTGCGTTTTCGCGACCGGATCGACCGCATGGCCAACGTCACCGTCAGCGAGCACGACATCGAGTTTGTTGTCAAAGCCATCGGCGAGTTTGGCGAGGACAATCGGGCAGGCATCGAGCGAACTCTCCACCGAATCTCCTGCATTCGCAATCGCCAAGGCCGAATCATCGGGCTGACTTGCCGAGTCGGCCGGGCTCTCGAAGGCACCATCGACATCATTGATGATCTCGTGCGCTCGGGTCAATCGATCCTCTTCTTGGGCCGCCCCGGAATCGGGAAAACCACGAAGCTGCGCGAAGTCGCCCGGGTTTTGGCCGACGAGGTCGGTCGGCGGGTCGTGATCGTCGATACTTCGAACGAAATCGCGGGCGACGGCGACGTGCCGCATCCCGGTATCGGGTCGGCTCGACGCATGCAAGTCCGCATCCCCTCGCTCCAGCACCAAACGATGATCGAGGCGGTCGAAAACCACATGCCCGAAGTGATCGTCATCGACGAAATTGGGACCGAGCAAGAAGCGATGGCGGCCCGGACGATCAACGAGCGTGGAGTTCAACTCATCGGCACGGCCCACGGCCAGTCGCTCGAAAATCTGATGCTGAACCCGACCCTCTGCGACTTGATCGGCGGGATTCAAGCTGTGACCCTCTCGGACGACGAAGCCCGGCGACGAGGGACCCAAAAGACAGTCCTGGAGCGCAAAGCCCCGCCAACGTTCGACGTCATCATCGAGCTGTTGGACTACGACCGGCTCGCCGTTCACACCAACGTACAAAAGACCGTGGACCTGATGTTGCGCGGCCTGCCGCCCCGCCCAGAGATTCGGGTGCGCAAAGCCTCGGGCCAAATGGAGGTCATCCAAGAGGAAGAGACCCCCGAAATCGCCGAGCCGGGCTTCAATCAGAAGTTCCCTTCCTTGTCGCACCGACCCGAGAAGGTCGAGCGAACCAACAGCCAGGAGATTCAGCGGCCCCCTGCGCCCGCTCGTGCGCCCACTCGTGAGCGACGCTCGAGCCAAGACCCGGTCCGAATCTACCCCTACGGTATTGCTCGGACTCGGCTCGAACGAGCCATTCGCGAGTCAAAGGCCTCGGCGATCATCTGCAACGACATTCACCAAGCCGATGCCGTGATTGCGATCCGCTCGACGGTCCAAAATGGTCCCAACAAGCTCAAGGAGCTCAGGAAGTCCGTTCCGATCGTGGTTGTGAAGTCGAACACCTTCGCCCAAATCGCGACCGCGCTCCAGGACGTGGTTGGCCAAGGCGACCGCAAAGACCTCGAAAAGGACGCCGTCGAAGAGGCGGCTCGGGCCGTCGAGCAAGTCTTGCAAACGGGCAAGCCGATCGACCTTGGCCCTCGCGATGCCCGCCTCCGAAAGCTCCAACACCAACTCGCGGAAAGCAAGCGTCTCGCGGCTGAGAGCGTCGGCGAAGAGCCCAATCGGCGGCTCCGAATCTTGCCGACTCGGAGCGCGAGCTGATGGTCGTGGCCGAGCAAGCCGAAGCTATTCTTCAGGCCATCCGGAGTTCGGATCGCCGGGGTCGGGCGCTTCGCGAGCTCGCGATGACTGAACTCGACCGGCTTGAGCACTTCAACTGGACGGGCGTGTATCGCCTGGAGGGCGAAACGCTGATCTTGGATGCGTACATCGGCGCTGAGACCGATCACACCCGGATTCAAGTCGGGGTCGGAGTCTGTGGCACCGCCGTCGCTGAGAACGCAAACCAGATCGTCGCCGACGTCCGCGAGCTGTCAAACTACCTCGCCTGCAGCGTTCAAACGCGCAGCGAGATCGTCGTCCTGATCCGCCGAGGCGAGAAAATTCTCGGCCAGATCGACGTCGATGGCCACGAGGTCGGCGCATTCGACGCCAGCGACGAAGCGCTCCTGGAGCACGTCTCTGCGGTGCTGGCCGAGCGTTGGGAAGACTCTAGCGAGTGGGCTTGAGCCGAAAAACGGCCCGAAGCTGAACCGGACCGAGCATCCCGGCTTCGGGATAAAGGGCCCAGTAAACCTGGCCCGTGGCCGCATTGAGCTTGCCGTTCGTTTCCACCACGTCTCCCGGAACGTCGAGCCGAGTCGTCATGCCGATCAGCGTCATCGATGAGTTCGAGGGTGCGGCCTCCGGCGTCCGGCCCGCCAAAAAGTCTTCACTCTCAATCTGGCGCATCAGAGCTCGACCGATCTTGCGTAACTCGGCAGCGGAGATTTGAGGATCGGCGCGCTTGATGGAGGCGACCATCGACTCACCAAGGCGCTCTTTGAGCCGCTCTTCGGCGAGCCCCGGATGCCCCAAAAGCAAAGGCAAAATCGGCTCAGGCGGCCCAAAAACAGCCAGGAAAACCCCTTTCTGCAAGTCCAAAGCGATCTGGCGCAAGGGCGCATCTTGCTGTAGATTTTCGGGAAGGTGGGGCTTCAGAGCCTCCATGACCTCTTTTTGTGGGGTCGTCAAAACCGAGTCGAGCGAGCCTTTCCAGGTGACGGTCTCTAAATACTCGACCGTCCCATCACCCCGGTCCTGCACGGTCACCCGGCTCTCGGCGATGACGGGGCGAGGCTTGATCGGCTTGGGAGGAGCCTCAGGATCGAGCGACATCGGCTCCGGGTCGGCCTCCATGATCTGGATGTCGGTGAAGCTTTCGCCGAGCCGGGCCGACCGAGTTCCCCGCCAGATCACTTCGTTCGGGGTGTCGAGAGTTTTCGAATCCCAAAAGACGCTCCGGGGCAGGAGAAATGTCTGCTCGGGGCGGGGAGTCTGTCCTCCCAGGGTGTTCTTGGCGACTCGAAGTTCGACCGTTCGGGTCCATTTTCCGTCCTCTTCGACCGTCGTTTGAGTGACGGTCCGGGCGCAACCTCCCAAAAGCATCATCAAACAGGCCCAGGCCAAGTACAATTGAGGCGATCTCATCCTCATCAGTCTAACCGAGATCAGGACAAATTCCGTCCGCAGGGCGTAGAATTGAAACAAGAGAGAATTGTCAAGATGAATGCCAGTCCGACTTCGAATGATCGCCGCACGGACGTTCTCGTCTCCACCGAGTGGGTCGCCGAGAACCTCAACCATCCCCAAGTCCGACTCGTCGAGTCGAACGAAGATCCGCTCCTGTATGTGGCGGGGCACCTGCCTGGCGCCGTCGAAGTGGATTGGACTCGGGATTTGAACGACCCAATTCGGCGCGACTACCTGCAACAAGCCGAGTTCGAAGCGCTCTGCTCGCGCATCGGGATCACCCCCGAAACGACCGTGATCTTTTACGGAGATCGGAACAACTGGTGGGCCACCTACGCCTATTGGGTCTTTCAACTTTTTGGCCACACGAACGCCCGGATCATGGACGGCGGCCGGTTCAAATGGGAGCTCGAAAAGCGAAGTCTCACCCGAGAGATCCCGACTTACGCAGCCACGTCATACAGCGCCCGGCCTCGCGATGACCGCTCCAACCGCGCCTTTCGCGACGACGTCCTCGCCCACTTGCAAACTCCCGGCAAGCTGATCGACGTCCGGAGCCCGCAGGAATTCACCGGTGAGCGCCTTCACATGCCCGACTACCCCAACGAGGGAGCATTGCGCGGCGGGCATATCCCGGGCGCCCGAAACGTCCCCTGGGCTCGCGCAGTCAATCCTGCCGATGGCACGTTCTTGTCGCTCGACGAGCTCCGGCAGCTGTATGCTTCCGAGGGCGGATTGAGCCCCCAAGATGATGTGGTGGTGTATTGCCGGATCGGCGAGCGCTCCAGCCACACTTGGTTTGTGCTCAAGTACCTCCTGGGATTCGAGAAGGTCCGAAACTACGACGGCTCTTGGACCGAATGGGGCAACCTCGTCGGTGTGCCGATTGAGCGCTAACGGAGCGACGGTGGCTTGATGTGAGCCATCTCGCAATACCGGTCGAACAGGTGATGGGCGGCCGGATAGCACGAGTAGGGCGACATAAAGTGCGGAAACTCGAATGTAATCGCCTTTTCTGAGACGCTCTTGGCGGCCTCGAGTTTATAGCGAAGGTATCGCCAGTCTGCGGGTGGAAACTTGATCGGCATGTCGCGGTCAAACGACTCGACATTCGACCAGATCCGAACGGCGTGCCGCTCGCCCAGGTCTTGAATCCCCGCGAGGAAGTCCGGGAGTTGCGAATAGTGAATCTGCCCGTCTTGAAACGCGCAGATATCAAACGACCCGTGGGTCTCGTTGAAGATTCGGTCCCAGTGGTCCAGCGATTCGGGGAGCGTCATCACTTCGCTTCCGGAAAACTGTTTGGCTCCCTGAGGAAACGGCGAAATCAAGATCGGTTTCGGGAGCGATTTGCGGCAATGTTGCCCCAAGGCATTAAAAATTTGGGTGATGTGGACGTCGTGCCGGCTCGTCTCGTGGCACATGTACCACCCCTGGAACGCGGAGCGCTGACCGTAGCGTTCGACAACTTCGTCGATGAAGGCTAGGTTCAGCTCCACCTCTTTCCACCAGCTTCGGCGCAGCCAGTGAAAGCCGGAATCATACAGCCCAAAAAAGATCGCGACTCCATACTGCTCTCCCAGGTCTAAAAAGACCTCGGCCAAGTCCTCATAAACGGGCAAGCGATCGGGCACGACCTGGCTCGGAAAGATGCACTTATCCTGATAGCCCGCACGAATGATGATCGCGGTGTCGATGCCAATTTTGGAATAAAGCTCGAACTCGCGCTCCCACTCCCGACGCCCCCAGTTTTGGCTGGGGATGTCGTGCGTGATCTCATCCAAAAACGTTCCGGTTAGCGGCAGAATTTCGCTCATGGCTCAGGAGCGAGCGTTCCCAATTGGATTCGGCTCGCGTGTTTGCCTCCACTCAGAATCTGAATGGTCGCTGGGACAAAGTCGGAATCTTTTGCCTGGGGAATCTCCAAGAAAACATTCGGATTTCGGTCGGCGATCGGGAACCAATAACTTTGAACCTGAACAACGATCCGGCTCCCCTTTTGGAAGCTATGGAGCACATCGTTCAGCTTCAACTTGATGCGCGTCGGTTGACCCGGCAAGATCGGTTCGGGCTTCTCCATCGAATTGCGAAACTTCGCACGAATAATCTCTCCGCGCACCATGAGTTGATAACCTGCGAGCGATTCGCCTTGTGCCGTTTTCAGCGGAGTGTCGGCGGGAAACTCTTCGATCACCTTCACGATCAGATCCATGTCGGTCCCGGTCGTTTTCACCCAAAAATCGGCCTCAATCGGTCCCGCCACGCGCAGATTTTCGGCCAGTGGCTCCATCTTGAACGTCGCCACGTCCGCGCGAGTGGAGAAGTAAGCCTGGTTTCTGGCGAGCCAGTCCCCGGGGGCCCGGCGACTGGTCGCATAGTCCGAAAGGTACGGCGTTGGCTGGGCCGGGTCGGCCACATAGGTGGTTTGCCCCTCTTGCGCGGGCTTGGTGCGCGAGAGCGTCCGGTCGGCCTGAGTGTATATCGACAACGGCTTGACCCCTTTGGGCGGCCAGGCAGAGTATTTTCGCCAGACGTTCGCACCGGTCTCGAAGACTGTGGCTTCGGCCGGTGCTGGCACCGAAAGATCGCCTCTGAGGTAGCGCTCAAAGAACGGAAACTCGACTTCGTCTTGGTACCAAGGCGAGGTTCGCTCAACAAAGTTCCAGTCGCCGAGCGAACTTCCGTTGCCGCCCGCCCACTGACCGTGCGACCAAGGCCCCATGACCAGATAGTTCGGAATCCCTCGGTTCTGCTTTTCGCCGGCTTGATACAGATTCAAGGCGCCCCAAAGGTCTTCTTTGTCGAACCATCCCCCGACGGTCAAAACCGCACACTTGACGTCCTTAAAGGCTCGCCACAAGGCTCGATCTTTCCAAAAATCGTTATAGGTCGTGTTCTTGAAGATCTCCAACACAAACGGCAAACGCCCCTTGAAAACTTTGGGGTCGAAATTGGAGAGCGCGCCCATCGAAAGATAAAAGTCGTACGCGCTCTTGCCCTGGCGATCCATCTGGACGCCGGGCTGGCCGCGTCGAACATCAAAGAACAAGCTGAAGTCGATCGTCTCTTGCATGAAAAACGCGCCGTTGTGGTGGACATCGTCGCCGAGGAACCAATCGTTCACCGGGGCCTGAGGTGAAACCGCCGCGAGCGCCGGATGAGTGCGAATCGCACCCGCGCCTGCATAGAATCCCGGATAAGAAATCCCCCACATGCCGACTCGGCCGTTGTGGTCGGGCACGTTCTTCAGCAGGAATTCAATCGTGTCGTAAGTATCGGTCGTTTCATCGATCCCTTGCTGGCCTGGTTTGAGCGTGGGTCGAACGTTGACGAAGTCCCCCTCGCTCCGACCCTTGCCGCGGACGTCCTGAAAGGCCAAGATGTAGCCCGCCTCGCGAATCTTGGTCGTGCTGCGCTGGGGTGGGGTCGTGGGCGATCCTGCCCCGTAGGGCGTTCGCTCCATCAAGATCGGGAAAGGCCCTTTCTTGTCTTTCGGGATATAAACCACCGTGTAGAGCTTCACCCCGTCGCGGGCCGGAATCTGAAACTCCTTTGCGTCGTATTGATCGCGCCAGTTCGCCCGTTGCGCAGTCGCAACGGAAAGAAAGGCAACACAAACCCCTAAACCAAGAAGGGCTCGAAAAGAAACCGTGCCTGAAACCACGTGTAGACCTTTCGCCGAAGGTCCCCGATCTCCTTTCCCAGGCACCAGTCAAATTCGTGGAACTCTCAGGGCCCCGCCGGTTCGTCTTGAGCGTAGGAGGCTTGCCTTCATGCGCGCTTCGTGAACAGGTAGCATGAAGACGCTCCTCAGGAGGAACTTTCAGGATGAAAAACGCAGCATTGATCACAGCTCTGGCTCTGGCGGGAACGATGTCGCTCGGCACCTTCGCCCAAGCTCAAGAAACCAAGCCGATGGGACTCTCGGTTCGCGCAGGGCTCTTCTTGCCGACGAATCGACAAGCCAAGGACCAGGGAGAAAACTGGTTGAGCTTTGGCCTTGAATATAAAATCGGTGACCTCAAGTTCGGCATGTCCAATCCGGGCTATTCCAGCTCCTACAGTATCTCGATTGACTACTACAACAAAGGCGATTTTCGGAATGTCCCGGTGATGCTCAATTTCATCGGTCGCACCGAAGGCCTCTACTATGTCGCCGGAGCGGGCGTCGGCTTCAGCCGAGTGCGAGCCGGGACCGACACCATCAACGGCACCGACTTCACCTATCAATTCGGGGTGGGCTACGAAATGATGCGCGGCAAAACTCCGCTCTTCTTCGAAGCCAAGTACATCGGCAGCGGCGAAACTCGGCTGAGCGGCTGGGGTCTTTTCGTCGGCACTCGGTTCTAAAAAGGGCGAAAGACCCTTTTCAAAAGTCAGCGGCTCCGACGGGATCACCCCTCGGGGCCGCTCGTGATCATCCCGCACCCGTGCCTCACCTCTTCGCAATTTACGGCCCGACGGCGAGCGGCAAATCAGAACTTGCCGAAGCGCTGGCCGATCTGACCCAAGCGCAACTCATCAACTCGGACGCGTTTATGGTCTATCGCGGTCTCGACATCGGCACAAATAAACCGACCGAAAAAGACCGCTACAAGCTCCTCGACCTCAAAGCCCCCCACGAGGACTTCGGTGTCGGCGAGTGGGTTCGGCTCGCCTCCGATCTGCTCGGACAACTCCACGCCCAATCGCGGGATGCGGTGCTCGTGGGAGGAACAGGGCTCTATCTTCGAGCTCTCACCGAGCGTTGGACGGAGCTGGCTCCTGCGCCTGATCCGGGTCTTCGGGCGGCACTTCAACGCGAGCTCCAATGCCGAGGGCTTCCGGCCTTGGTGGACGAACTTCGTCGCCTCGACCCCGAGACGAAGGTCGATCTCGCGAACCCGGTCCGGGTCACTCGGGCCCTCGAACGTCTGCGGACGGCGCCGGACCCCGTGACCATCGACTACCCCGACTTCGAGGTCGTCAAGTTCGGAATTCAAGTCGAACCTGCCGAAATCGACCAAAGAATTGCCCAAAGGACCCAAGAAATGCTGATTCGGGGATGGGTGGATGAAGTGAATGCGTTAAGAACTCTAGGAGTGAGCGCAGAAGCCCCCAGTATGAGAGCAATCGGGTATCGTTTGATCTTAGAAGCCCTGGAAGGGAAGACCTCCTTTGCAGATCTCGAAGGCAAAGTCGTGCAACAGACGCGACAATACGCCAAGAGGCAGCGAACTTGGATGCGAAGCGAACCTCATTTGGTTCCTTGTCCATCCTGGCAACCGGGCCAAGGGAGAGAAGCGGCGGCGCGGCTCCTCTCAAATTTGAATTGAGGAAGGAAACCGAATGGGGAAGTCCATTAATCTGCAAGATATGTTCTTGAACCAGGTGCGGAAAGAAGGCATCGGGGTCACTGTTTATCTCATGGGAGGTGTTCAACTTCGCGGCCAAGTGCGCGGCTTTGATGCATTTACCGTGCTCCTGGATGCGCCGGGCAAACCGACGCAACTGGTCTACAAACACGCCGTGACAAGCATCGTGCCGAGCCGACCCATCGGCGGCCAAAACGGCGGCCGACATGATTCGCATCACGAAGGTCACCACGATTCTCATCGAGAAGATTCTGACGACGGCGAATGATCGCTTTTACCAAGATGCACGGGATCGGCAACGATTTCGTCATGGTCAACGGATTCGGTCTGGACCATGACCGGATCGACTGGCCCCACCTGGCGCGCCAAACATGCGATCGCTCGTTCGGCGTCGGGGCCGATGGCCTCATCTTAGCGATGCCCGGCAATGCCGACGTTCCCTTTCGAATGCGGATGTGGAATCCCGACGGCTCCGAAAGCGAAATGTGCGGCAACGGCATCCGCTGTTTTGCCGAATTTCTTCATCAAGAAGGCCTCACCGTCGATGACCGAATCCCTGTCCTCACCGGGGCAGGCCAACTGGAGCTCCAGCGGCTTCCCGGCTCTCAGGTGCGGGTGAACATGGGCCGAGCTCGTCTGCTTCGCGGCGAGATCGGAATGACCGGGCCCGAAGATGAGACCTTCGTGAATCAGCCCGTCGAGAGCTTTTCTCCGGCCCTCCAAGGCACCGCAGTGTCGATGGGGAATCCCCATCTGGTGATGTTTGTCGAGTCCATCGCCTCGGTCCCGCTCGAAAATTGGGGGCCCAGGCTGGAGCATCATCCCCTCTTTCCGCAACGCGTCAATGTCCACTTTGTGGAGGCGGTCAGCCCCCACCATCTTCGGCAGCTCACCTGGGAGCGAGGCGCCGGGCGAACGCTCGCCTGTGGCACGGGGGCATGCGCTTGCGCAGTGGCGGCGATCCTCAACCAAAAAGCTCAGTCTCCGGTGGAGATCGACCTGCCGGGCGGACGCCTCACCATCGAGGTCGATGCCGACCTTCAGGTCTGGATGACCGGGCCTGCGGCCACCGTCTTCACCGGCTCATGGCGAATCCACGATCACCAGTCCGCATCCCCGTCTCTCGCGATGAACAGATGATTTCGGCGATTCTTGGTCGATAAAGCTGGCGAATGCACCGAAGATAGGATATAGTAGCGTCCAACGGTTGGAGGCAATTCGAAAGAACGATGTACCTATCCTTTGAACTTTTGGTTCTGGTTGTGTTGATGGCGCTGGTCGCTGCATTCACCCAGCGGAGGCTCCGCGCTGCTTCCTTGACGCTCTTTGCCGGAGTCGCGCTCGGCATGACGCTCTGGAACGGATTCGATGCAAACGAGCCCGCATCTCAGGCCACCATCGATCCCATCCGGTTCGTGCCCGTCCAAGCTCCGGGCGGAGTGAAAGTCGCCGCCAAACCCGAAGTCGAGATCGTTCAAAAGCCGTTGCCAGTTCGCCGCTACGCCCCGATTGACGCCCAAACGCTCTCTCAAGCGAAGCGACTGATGGAGGAGTGGTCGGCTCCCGAAGATTACGACCGAAACAACGCCGCGTCGATCTTGCAAGCCTACGAGCGAGCCAAGTACGCCAGTTTCGCGATTCGCAGCTCGGCCCAACGCTACTTCCCCGGCCAAAGCTCCTACGTCAACATGGCCAACCGAAAGCGAGCAGAATCGCGCCGACTCTGGTCCATGGTCATGGGAAGCGTTCCAGAAAAGGCCACTGAACTCAGGCCCTAAATGCGCCGACTCGGCATCTATCCGGGCTCGTTCGATCCTCCCACCTGGGGACACCTCGATGTGATCGAACGAGCCTCCAATCTTTTTGACCGAGTCATCGTCGCCGTCGGCCGCAACAGCAGCAAGTCTCCGCTCTTTACCGATCAAGAGCGAATCGAGTCGCTTCGCCAAGCCTGTCAGCACTTGAGCAACATCGAAGTTGAAAGCTTTGAAGGACTGCTCGTTGAGTACGCTCGAGAACGAGGAGCCAAGGCCCTCATTCGGGGCCTCCGGGCCACCAGCGACTTTGACTACGAGTTCCAAATCGCGATGGTCAACCGACGACTCCAACACGAGATTGAAACTATCTTTCTCATGACCAAATGGGAGCACTCCTACCTGAGCAGCAGTATTGTTCGAGAGGTTGCGCAACTCGAAGGCGACTATCGACAGTTCGTACCCCCCGCGGTCGCGGAGATGATCGCGCAGAAGTTGGCGGCGAACTCGCAAAAATAACTTCCCCAACTGAGTCGGAGATCAGTCAGAATATAGGGGAATATGGGAACCCGGCTAAGCCCGGTCCCGTACGATTTGTCGAGGTTAAGCATGGATATCTTGAAAATGCTGGATCAGCTCTACGTCGTTTCGGTCGATCGACCGCGGGGCGTCGGCCCGTTCATCTGGAGTGGATACAACCGAGATGACATCGCTGAGCAGATCGCCAAGATCCGAGCCTCCTTGCCCTCGGAGGTCAAACAAGCGGCGAACGTCACTCGAGAATCTGAGAGGATCGTCGAATCGGCGCGCGAAGATGCCGAAACGACCCTCGGTGGAGCCCGAAAAGAGGCCGACCGACTCCTCGCCGAAGCCCGAAAAGAGGCTGAGCGCATTCTGGAACAAGGCCGCCTGACCCAAGAGCAGATGGTCGCCGAGAGCGAGATCCTGAAGCTGGCCAAACTCCAAGCCGAAGAAGTCCGCAACGCCGCCGATCGGGATGCCCTCAGCGTCCGTCGCGGGGCCGAAAACTACGCCTTTGATGTCCTTTCTCAACTCGAAAGCGTGGTCGGCAAGGTCATGACCGCCATCGACCGAGGCAAAGGTGAGATTCGACCGACCGAACCTGACCGAGCCCTCGTTCAGCCGCGAGATCGAGTGAAACTCTAAGCCATTTTCTCGCCCGCTCGTCCCCACTGAACTTTTCACTACACTGATCGTCCTCACGATCCTGGACCCCAAATGGGTCCAGGGTTTGGAGGAACAATGAAAAACCATTCTTTGCCGCTCATCGCGGCGCTTGTTGTCGGTGCTTTCACCATTCCGCTCACGCTCAATGCTCAATCGACGTCGAGCGAGGATTCTCAGGCAGGCGGGCGCCCGGGCCCAGGTCAAGCCGGGCCCCTTGGACCCGCCCAAGGTCGACCCCAGCAAGGCCAGCCGGGCCCCGGTCCGATGATGGCCCCTCAAGGCCCAGGAGGAATGGCGATGGGCCCCATGGGCGGAGGACGAGGAGAAGCGACGATGGTCGCCGATGGCTCGTCGCTCTACATCTTGATGGGAGATCGCCTCATCAAGGTCTCGAAGGCCGACCTGAAGATCGAGAAGGAGACCAGCCTGCGGCCGACCATGCCAGCGGGTGCTCCGGGCTCGGGTCCACGCGGCGGCGGAGTTCCCCCGCAAGGCAGCCCCGATTCGCGGCCCCCGACCGGAGAGCCCACGAAGAACTAGGCTGTTCCGATGCTGTAATCTAGGGTGATTGACGCCCGGGTTTCTTGGACCTGGGCGTCCGATTCACCTATGAATTCGCCTGTTGTCATCACTTTCGACTGTGCCCACACGCTCATGGACGCGCAGTGGGACCCGGCTCGCTTGGCCGTCCAGTGCGCCGAAGAGCTTGGGCATCCGCTGGACCGCTCTCGGGCCCATGAGGTCTATCGAGCGTTGCTCGCGCCGCGATGGGGTGATTATCAGCGGATCAATCTCTCGCGCGATCCTCGTCAAACCGACGCCTTTTGGCGCGAGTTAACACAAGACTGGCTCCACCGCGTTCAAATTCCCGATACGGCTTTGGATCCGATCCTAGATCGTGCGGACGAACTGCTTTTTGGCGCGAACTCCACGACCTTTGCACTCTATGACGACGTCTTGCCGACGCTGACCGAGCTTGCCCGCCGAGGCCAAAGAATGGCCGTGATCAGCAATTGGGATGTCACCTTGCACAAAGCACTCGCCATGCATGGGCTCACGCCGTTCTTCGAGCGGGTGATCGCCTCGCTCGAATGGGGGATTGAAAAACCCGATCCGAGGCTGTTCGAGTTGACTTTGGACCAACTAGGAGTCTCGCCGCAAAACGTTCTGCACATCGGCGACAACCCGGTCGACGACGTCCAAGGCGCACGCTCGGCTGGACTCCAAGCGTGGCTCCTGGACCGATCGAGCTCATCGCCTGGGCCTACGACTCTCACGAGCCTCACCCAACTTCTTGACCGGCTATGAGCTTGCACGATTTCGACTACACTCTGCCCGAGCGCCTCATCGCCCAAACCCCGCTGTCCGACCGCGCCGCGAGTCGACTCCTTTGGGTCCATCGAGCCGCCGATCGCACCAGCCACCACACTTTTCGGGACGTCGTCAACATCCTCGAACCGGGCGATCTGCTCGTTCGCAACAACACCCGAGTCTCGGCGCTCCGCCTCTTCGGCCAGAAACCCACGGGCGGATCGGTCGAGGCGTTGCTCCTGCGAGAAGCGGCCGATCCATCGTCTTTTGTTGCGTTGCTTCGCCCCGGGCGACGCCTGCCGGTCGGGGCGATCATCGAATTCGAGGAGGGGCTCCGGGCGAAGGTGACCCAGGTGCTGGCCGAGGGTCAACGGGAAATTCGGTTCGAATGTGCCACCGGCGAACTTCGAACTCGTCTTCACGACCTCGGCCAAGCTCCCCTCCCGCCCTACATCCGCACTCAGTTGGCCGATCCTGAGCGCTATCAGACGGTCTATGCCAGTCAGCCAGGGAGCTCGGCCGCCCCCACGGCGGGCTTGCACTTCACTCAGGAGCTCAATCAAGCATTGGCAGAACGAGGGGTGCAATTCGCCGAAGTGACCCTGGATGTGGGACTCGATACTTTTCGCCCGATTCAGACCGACCAGATCGACGAGCATGTGATGCACGGCGAGCGATGTTCGGTCCCGCCCGAGACCGCCCAAGCGATCGCCGAGTGCCGCGGGCGAGTCATTGCCGTCGGGACGACGACTGTTCGGACCCTCGAGACCCTCGCCCAGGGGCGTCGCCAAATCCGGGCCGGCGAAGCGACCAGTAAGCTCTTCATTCAGCCCGGATACTCGTTCCAAGGGGTCGATGGGATGTTCACCAACTTTCACATGCCTCGAACCACGATGCTGCTCATGATCTCGGCGCTCGTGACCCCAGCAAGAATACGGGCTGCATACGAGGAGGCCATCCGTCAGGAATACCGGTTCTTAAGTTTTGGGGACTCGATGCTGATTTTGTAGTGCTCTCGCCGCATCAACTTGTCGCCAACTTCGAGTACAATACGCCCGGTTCTTTTCGAGGTCCCATGACAGTGAGCGATAAATTTGACCCCCTTGCCTATATCGAAAACGCGTTCTTAGATAAGCCCGGCCAAAAAACCGCGGTGAGAGAGCGAGACGAAGAGAACCTGGAGATTGAACTCCCCACCATCGGAAGTTATCTGAGCTCCAATTCCGTTGCCGAACCGACGACCAAAAAGAAATCCAAGCTCGCTTCGGCATCCGAAGGGCCGAAAACCAAATTCCGACGGCGCAAGCTGAGCTCGCCGCGCCCTCGCCGAGTCAAAGGGACCGCCGCCGAATCTTCTGCCATCGACCCCGGCCTTCAAGAAGTCTGGAACGCACTGCCCAAGAACATCACATTCCTGAGCGGATTTTTCGACGACTCGGTCACCGCGAACTACTATCGCGGCGAGTTCAAGGAGAGTCGAGAAGAGTTGATTCGTCGCCTGCTGGACCCCGAGCTTTCGCTCGAAGAGGTCAGCCGGCTCCTCGGAGTATGCCCGGCGACGGTTCGACGCTACACCAACCGCAATTGGCTCGAACATCATCGAACCCAGGGCGGCCAGCGACGATTTCGTCTCTCCGGCGTTGTAAAATTTGTCGATCAACACGGTCGACATCCCGAAGGCTGATCCCCCGCTTCGCATTGCGCTTTTTAGCGACAGTGCGTTGCCGATCTTGAATGGCGTCAGTATCAGCTTGGACGCCCTCATTCGGGGTCTGCGTCAACGCGGCCACTCCGCGAGCCTCTTTACGGCCCGGGCGCCGGGGTTTGCCGACCCCGATCCCCATACCTATCGGTTTTTCGCCCTCGAAACGCCGTGGACCAAAGATTATCCGCTCGCTCTGCCGCCGTTCTATCCCATGTTGCGGCATTTTCGAGCCCAAAAATTTGACCTCATCCACACCCACACCCCCTTTACCCTCGGCTTCGTTGGGCTGCGTTGGGCCCAATCCCATGGGCTCCCCCTCGTCAGCACCTACCACACGCTCTACGACAAGTACGCTCACTACATCCCGTACTTTCCCAAGAGATATGTGCGATATAAGATCGCCAAACATACCTATTTCTATTACAATCAAGTCGATCAAGTCATCGTGCCGTCGGAGGCTGCGCGCAAATGGATTCGCCGGCATTCCGTCCGTAAGCCGGTCACGGTGATTCCGACCGGAATCGTCCGGTATCCCTCGGGCTCGCCCCAGGACCTGCGCAGGAGCATGGGGGCGAGTGAATCCAGCCCTGTCTTGCTCTATGTGGGTCGGATGGCGAGAGAGAAGAACCTGTCCACCCTGCTCCGGGGAGCGGCCCAGGTGATGCAGCGAATTCCAGGCGCGGTCCTTTGGCTCGTGGGTGATGGGCCGTCTCGGGACGAAGTAGTTCAGATGGCTCGCGATCTGGGAATCGGGGACCGGACGCGCCTCGTCGGATTTGTCCCCCGCGCCGAGGTGGATCGCTACTACGCAGCCGCAGACCTCTTTCTCTTCGCTTCGACCACCGAAACTCAGGGCCTCGTCGTGGTCGAGGCGATGCAGTATGGACTGCCCGCCGTCGTCGTTCAAGGGGGTGGGGCGGGAGCGGCGGTTGAAGATGGGGTCAACGGATTCTTGGTCCGCAACGACCCCGAAGCATTGGCCGAGGCCGCCGGTCGATGCCTCGAACATCCGTCCTTGTACGCCCAGCTGAGCGCTGGGGCCCAAGCGACCGCCGAAAGATTCAGCGTCGATGCGATGGTCGATCAGGTCATCCAGGTTTACCGGGAGGCCCTCTCGCCGGGCTCGACTCCCGACTTGGCCCGCGAGGTGGCCACGCAAAGATGAATCCAATTCAGCCCGAAACAAGCCCTGTCACTCGAATTTCGAGCGGCCTGCGAGTGTTCTTGATGATTGGGGCCGCTCTCACCCTCGCTCGCGTCGGGCTCTTTTTTGTCCAATTTCAAAGCCCCCAGGTGGCCTATCTCCTGAGCCTGGGGGTGAGCGCCCTCTTCTTGGCGTTGCCGATCATCGCCCTTTTCCGAGCGGCCGCCGACCGTTGGACGCCCGCTCGGGGGGCGATACTGCTGATCCTGGGGGTCTTGTTGCATGCGGGCGGACTGGCTTTGGCATCGAGTCTTTTTCGCGGACAGGGCTTAGGCGGGGTGGCGCTTTCGGCCTTGGCCCAATGGGGCCTGATGTTGTGGTGCGTGGGTCTCGGCGCGCTCCTCGCGTGTCTGATCCGAGACAAAAATTTGATCTTGCCGATCGCCGCGTTTCTCGCTGGATTCGACGTCTTCCTGATTTTTGCCCCAGTGACTCCGACGAAGGCCATTCTGGAGGGCATGCCGCAGTTTTTCGAAAAGGTCACCTATGTGGTGCCGACTTTTGGCGCCGAAGAGCTGGCCCGAATCGGTCCGGCGGACTTCTTCATCCTCTCGATGCTCTTCATTGTTTTGTTTAAGTTTCAGATGAAAACCATCGAAACATTTCGCTGGATGATCCCGATATTGGTCGCTTACTTGCTGATCGTTTTGGTGCTCGGCGACGTCACGATTGGTCGGTTTTCGTTCGGCATGTTGCCCGCCTTGCTGCCGATCGGTCTGACGGTCTTGTGGATCAATCGAGGGGAATTCCAGCTCACGCGCGAAGAGCGCAACGCGACCTATGGCGTCTGCGTGCTCGCCCTCGGATTGGCGATCAGCGCTTTTCTCTTGCCAACTCCCAAATCTGAACCTTCGAAATCGGCCCCCGCCCCAGGTGTTGAAGCACCGGCCGCGACGCCTGGGCCAGCTTTGCCAAATCAATCCCCGTAGCGACGCCGTTGCGCTCCAAAAAGTACACCAAGTCTTCGGTGGCGAGGTTGCCGCCCGCGCCTGGGGCATAGGGGCATCCGCCGAGGCCTGCCGCCGAGGCGTCGAACCGATGCACTCCATGCTCTAAGGCCGCCGCGACATTCGCAATCGCGCCGCCGCGCGTGTCGTGGAAGTGGTAGGCCAGCTGGTCGAGGGACACCTCCTCCAGGAGCACCTTCGTCAGTGCATGCACTTCGTTCGTCGAAGCGGCCCCAATGGTGTCGCCGATGCTGATCTCGTCGACCCCCAACTCCAGGATCCGTTCGACCACCACCATGACCTGTTCCGGATCGATCCGCCCCGCATAGGGGCATTCAAACGCGGTGCTGACGTAGGCTCGAACAAATCCGCCCGGAGCCTGCGCCCGAAACGCCGCCATGACCTCTCGAAAGACTTCGATCGACTCCAGGACCGTTTTGTTGATGTTCTTGAGCGTAAAAGCGTCGCTCGCCGCAGTGAAAAGCGCGATCCGGTCGCATCCGACTTGAAGTGCCGACTCAAGCCCTTTCAGGTTCGGCACCAGCGCACTGAACTGAGCGCCGCTCGGCAGTTGGGGCCACAAATCCGAAGCATCGCCCATCTGAGGAACCCACTTCGGAGAGACAAAGCTGGTCGCTTCGATTTCTCGGAGGCCCGACTCCACAAGGCCCCGAATGAATTCGACTTTGACTTCGGTCGGGATGGGGATCGGTTCATTTTGGAGCCCATCGCGGGGCCCGACTTCGAGGATGGTCATGCTTCCTTTCAGTCTATCTGAGTTCCTCCGGGCGCCCCGCAACTTTGGGCCCTTTCCAGGCAAAATAGTCCGTATGCGGACTTCCTGGATCGTGCCGATGTTGCTCGCCTTGCTTGCCCCCAGTCTGGTGGGTTGCTGGTCTCGACCAGAGCCGACCGCCGATCAGCGACAGGTGAGCAAAGGCCCCCGCGAGATCAAAGCGGCCTTCGCCACCCAGCCGGTCGGGACCGATCCGGACGACCCGGCGATCTGGGTCCACCCCACGGACGGAGCCCAAAGCCTGATCCTGGGGACCGACAAGACCGAGGCGCCCGCCGGAGGGATCTATGTTTTCAACCTCGAAGGCAAGATCGTCCAGCACATCAAGGGCCTCAATCGACCCAACAACATCGACGTTGAATACGGTCTGGAGACCCCGACCGGGTTCATCGACATCGCGGTCGCAACCGAGCGGCTCAACCACCGGCTCCTGATCTACGCCTTCGATCCGCAATCTGGCGAGCTAAAGGACATCACCGGCAAGACGGAAGTCTTCCAAGGCCAAACCGGCGAGGCCAGAGAGCCCATGGGCATCGGCCTTTACAAGCGACCTTCGGATCGCAAGATCTTTGCCATCGTCGGCCGAAAGACCGGCCCCGCCGAAGGCTATCTTTGGCAGTACGAGCTGGTCTACAACGCCCAAGGCAAAGTTGACCTGAAGAAGGTTCGCGAGTTCGGAAAGTACAGCCAAAAGAAGGAGATAGAGTCGATCTCGGTCGACAGCATGCTCGGCTACGTTTTCTACAGCGACGAGGGTTTTGGAGTCCACAAGTACAACGCCGACCCTGATCATCCCGAAGCCAAGCGCGAGCTCGGGACCTTGGCCACGTCGGGCTGGAAAGGCGATCATGAAGGCATCGCCCTCTATGCGATGGACAACGGCTCGGGTTACCTGGTTGTCACCGACCAACTCCCGGGCGATTCCCGATTCCGGGTGTTCAAGCGAGAAGGAGAAAAGGGCCGACCCAACGACCACAAGACCTTGTTGGCCGAGTTTGGCGGGAAATCCGACGAGACGGACGGCATTGAAGTCACGTCGGCCGGGCTTGGGCCCCGGTTTCCCAACGGAATTCTTGTCGCGATGAACTCCAAAGACAAGAACTTTCTCGTCTTTCGTTGGGAAGACATCGCCGAAGGGGTCGAGCCCCCGTTGAAAGTCGGGGCTCATCAGCCCATCGGCGAAGAGAATTAAGCCTTTGTGCCCAGCCTTAACGACATTCTGGGCCGAAATTCCGTCGAACGTATGGCGGCCGTCGAAGGTATTGGACGAAGAATCCCAGACCAGACCGAAAGACGGCCAACTCTGCTAGGTCCCTCTCGGGCCCAATGAAGGAAAGTAATCAGCGAAGCGACCTTGAAACACACGTATTTGCAATTCGAAACTTGGCAGCTCACCCAGCTCGCTCGGATCGCGCGACAAAACCCGAACCGAATCGAAATGGTGCTCAACGCCCTCTGGCAAGCCTCGCCCGGCCTTTTTGAAGACCTGGCGATCGCTGCGGTCGATCAAGAGATGCTCTCGATCCAAGAGTGCGCGGAAAAACTCGGGCTCACCGAAGCCGGAGTGGAATCCAAGCTCCGCGAATATCGCCGGTCCCAGTGCCAATACGGGGCCCCGATCGTTCGCGACCTGGAGCATGGCTGTGTTGCCAAGCTTTCCGGCTCGCAGATCGCCATCTGGGAGATCGTCCGGGCCCACCGCAAGCTGGGCAGCCTGGAGGCGGTTCAGGCTCGGTATCCCGGCATCGACGAAATCGAGCTCCAAAGCGCGCTCGCCTACGCCGAAGAGAACCCGGTCGAAATCGAGGCGCAGATTCGCCAGTACGACGAGATGCGGGCCCGAAAGCAGGTCGAATACCCGTTCGCCGACCGCCCGTCTTAAGGGCACCGCCCGGCCCAGGGGTACAATCCGGGGTCCATGAAGCGGGATGACCTTCTGGACCTGAATGATGTCCTTCAGCATCCCGGTCGTAAAGTGACCGTGGACATCAGCACCGAGCTGCCCCAAGAGGGCGAGCTGGACCTGACCCAACCTCTTGAAGGTTGGCTGGAGGCGGTGAGCACCGGCAACCTCTTGCTGATCGAGGGCGAGTTCAAGACGAGTTGCATGATGGAGTGTTCGCGATGCGGTCACTCCATCGAGCAGCAGGTCGCCTTCAAGATGGATGAGCAGTTCCCGGTCGAGGGAACGCCGGCTATGTATTCGCAGGACGACCACGCCCGGGTGGTGGCTGACGAGCCCTATGAACTGTTCCAGGGCAACAACCTTCTCGTGGAGAATCTCGTCCGCGAGGTCCTGATGATCCATTTGCCGATTCAGCCGCTCTGTTCGGCCGGGTGGGATGGCCCGTGCCCGCATGCCGAGCGACTCCAAGGTCAGCAGCTCAAAGCCGCTCCGGAAGGATCGCTGGGCCACCAACTTCAAGCCTTGATCGATCGAGAGAACCCGCCTGCATGAGCATCGCCATCGACGCCATGGGGGGAGACCACGCACCGAAAGAGGTCGTCCTGGGGGCGTTGGAGGCGGTTCCGCTCCTGAGGCACGACCTGATCTTAGTGGGCGATCCCTCCCAAATCGAAGAACATTTGCCGCGGCCGTGCCCCACCCGAATCAGCATCCATCCCGCCAGCGAGGTCGTCGAGATGGACGAAAAGCCCACTCACGCCTTGCGGACAAAAAAAGACTCCAGCTTGGTCGTCAGCGTCAATTTGGTGAAGGAGGGGCGAGCCCAGGCCTTCTTGTCGGCGGGAAACACCGGGGCCTGCACCGCCGCCGCGCTTCTTGGCTGGCGACAAATTCCTGGGATTCATCGCCCCGCCATCGCCAGCCTCATGCCGAACAAAAAAGACGGATTTCTGCTCCTCGATGCGGGGGCCAGTCCTGATGTCGATCCCGAGCACTTGGTCGAATTCGCGTTCATGGGCCGGGCCTATGCCCAACAAGTGTTGGGCCGCCGCGAGCCGAAAGTCCAGCTTCTCAACATCGGCGAAGAAGACTCCAAAGGCAACGCTTTTGCCAAAAAGACCTTTAAGCTATTGAGCCAGTATCCTTGGTTCGCGGGCAACATCGAGGGGAAAGACCTCTTTCGCACCGACACCGATGTCGTCGTTTGTGATGCCTTTGTAGGCAATATCGTCCTCAAAACCAGCGAGGGGGTGGCTGAGTTCATCATCAACACGATCCGGGATCGACTCCCGACCAACCAGCTCGCCCGGCTCGCCTATCTCCCGATGAAGAGCCTCATGGCGCCGCTTCGAAAAAAGATGGACTATGCCGAAATCGGCGGCTCGCCGCTGCTCGGAGTCAACGGGTTGTGTATCATTTGTCATGGTCGGAGTAACGCCAAGGCGATTAAAAACGCGATCCTGCTGGCCCAAGCGGCCATCGAAGGAAACTTGGTCAGCACGATCCGCCAAAGCGTCGATGCGAACCTAATACAAACGTCATGAGTATGCGAGCCGTCATCCAAGGCGTCGGGCACGCGGTCCCCGGCACCGTTCTGACCAATCGAGACCTCGAAGCACGGGTCGATACCACCGACGAGTGGATCGTCCAACGGACCGGGATTCGCGAGCGCCGAATCTCGACGACCGACGAATCGACGTTCACGTGGGCACTCCAAGCGAGTCAGCGGGCCCTGGAGTCCGCCCAGATCGAGGCTCAAGAACTCGACCTGGTCGTCTGCGGGACTGTGACGCCCGACATGCTGTTTCCGGCCACCGCTTGCCTGGTCCAAGACGCCATCGGCGCTCACCGGGCCGGGGCCTACGACCTGGGCGCGGCCTGTGCTGGGTTCATCTACTCGCTCGCCACGGCCTCCGCGATGATCGAAAGCGGGGCCGCTCAAACAGCGCTTGTCATCGGGGCCGACACGTTGTCAAAATACATCGACTGGAACGACCGGGCGACTTGCATCTTGTTCGGGGATGGCGCGGGGGCGGTCGTGCTCCGAGGAGAAAAGGACACCGACCGAGGCGTGGTCAAGACCGTCTTGCTCAGCGATGGCTCGGGTGGCCGCCATATCAACATCGCTGGCGGCGGTTCGCGGGTCCCTTACGGCTCGCCGCGGTGGGATGAGACCTCGAAGTTCATCTATATGGCCGGGAGCGAGGTGTACCGATTCGCGGTGACCGCAATGGGGGACGCTTGTTGCCGGGCTCTTGAGCTCGCCGGTCTGTCGGATACCGACATCGACCTCTTTGTTCCTCACCAGGCCAACCTTCGAATCATCGAATCCGCGGCCAAGAGGCTCAAGCTGCCCCCAGAAAAGGTGTTCATCAACGTCGAACGGATGGGCAACACAAGCGGAGGGTCCATCCCGATCGGGCTGAGCGAAGCCCAGGCGGCAGGACGGCTGAAAAAGGGCGATCTCGTCATGACCGTCGGCTTTGGTGCCGGCTTAGTCTGGGGCGCTAACTTGATTCGCTGGTAACAACCACGGCCCGGGGGCCGGTCTTTTCTTCGGGATCCGAAGGAGTTTCGCCCAACGTTTCGAGCTCGAATCCCGGCAATGCCTGCTGGTCCACCTGGAGCTCGGGAAGCTCTTCCAAGCTGTTCAAGTTAAACTGGTGTAAGAAGTGCTGAGTCGTGCCGTAAAGAATCGGCCTTCCCGGAGTGGCTTTTCGTCCCACCTCTTTCACCAAGCGTCGTTCGATGAGGCTACTGAGCCCGTAATCGCTCTGCACCCCGCGGACGGCGTCGATCTCCGCACTCGTGATCGGCTGCTGGTAAGCGACAATCGCCAAGACCTCCAGCATGCTCTGGCTGAGCTTTTTCTTCTGCGGCTTTAAGAAGCTTGCCACCAAGCGGGAGTAGGCGGGCTTGGTCGCAAGTTGATACCCTCCGGCTAAGCGCACGACTTGAATGGGGCCGTTCGCGTCGTATCGGCTCCCCAACTGATGCAGGGCCTCTTCGATTTCACGCACAGGCCGCTCCAGAAGGCCGGTCAGATCGTCCAAGGTGACCGGAGAATCCGCCACAAAGAGGAGCGCTTCGACTTGATCGACGAGCCTCAGACCGTGCCTCCAGCGGCAAAAAAGATCTCATCCTCTTCGATTTTCACGCAGACCTTGCTCAGGCGGATCAGCTCCAGCAAGGCGAGGAACCACCAGACCGCCTCGCTTCGAGTGAATTCGCCGACCACGACCTGATCGAGCGTCCGCCAATCCTCGGTCATCGAGTCCATGACGAGCTCCATCTGTTCGCTGAGTGAGCGTCGGGGTCGGCCCAGCGGCTGAATCAGATCGGGCTTGGCGCGCTTGAGCAATCGCTCCAAAACAAACGCTAATTGCGAGCTGGAAACTTCGCGAATCTCGAACGGCAACTCGTATTGGGCCGCCCCCGACTGCGGCCGGAAAAAGACCTCGTCACGCTCGTCCCAGCGCCGCGAGAGTTGATGAATCACTTCGGCGAACTCGTGTACGTAAGGCTCGGGCGGATCTTCCCAGACTTCGGGCTCATCGTCGATCTCCGGCGCCGGCAAGAGCAAGAAGCTCTTGCGCTCCAGAAGATACGCGAGCGCGGCGAGCGCCGTCGCTGCGGCCTCGAGGTCATCTCCGGCCCGCTGAATCAGATACAACAAGTAGGCTTCGCAGATCGGAGCGAGAGGGACTCCCAAAAGATCGACTTTGTGCTGCTTGACGAGCAGAAAAAGGGTGCTCAGGGTGCCCGTGTAGGCCTCGCACTCGACCACCAGCTCCGGGGGCTCAAAGAGCCCGAGCGGGCTGATCTCTCCGGCGGGGATCAAATCGGTGCGCGACGACACGTACCCAAGACGAAGGCGCGCCGATCAACGACGCGCCGAGCCGAAACAAGTTTTCCCCAGGTTTTGCCCAAGTCAGACCGGGCCCAAAGACTAGAACCGGAACCCGTAGGAGACGTTGAACGAGCCCTGGAATCCGTCGGGGCGCCGAGATGGAATTCCGAGCCCGAGCGTGATCGACCCGCCCGCCAAGCCCGGCAATTCGGTCGCGAAGCCGACCCAAGTGAAGCTCCCCGGGCCGGACAAATGGTCTGCCATCAAGGTCCAACCGCTCCCCAAGTCGGCATCGAAGCCGATCATCCCTCGGCTCACGCCTTCTTGACGAATCCAGCCGAGGTGGAGTCGAAACCAGCCCCGATCCAGCCGGGCTGCGACATACGGGTCGATGGCGTCGCCTCGCCAGGACATCACGCCTGCACTCACCGCGCCACGCTCATTCTCGAAGAGGAGAGCTTTGACGGAAAAGCTCGTCGTCTTTTCGTAATCATGGGCCCAGCCGATCTCGAGTCGATCCCACAGCCCGACGGTGCCACTATTCGAGTGGTAAATTCTCGAATCGATGTTCCGCTCGGTCCCGGCGAGGGTTGTTCCCAGCACGACCTCGCGGTGCCGCAAAATGTCGGCAATCGGCATGGTGTGGAGCATCGTCGGAGTCGCTCCCGCTCCGACCGAGCACCCCAAAAATAGTCCCAAAAACAGTCTCCGCATGATGGCCCCCGCAATCCCACCGCCCGCTGAATCGCGAGCTTTGGAGAGGGAATTCCATACTCTCGCGAGCCTAGACCCTGGTATTTTTGAGAGGAGTCCCGGCGAACGTTTGGCGGCTGCTATTCCGTCTGGCGTATTGTTCTTCTTCGGCCCCGAAAAAGAAGCGTGGCGAAATTGGGCCCCAAAAGGTCTACAATAGCCCGTTAAGCCGAAAAAGAGAGGCCTGGACGGGCCGCAGGCTTTTTGTTGAGAAGGATCAGAAAATATGGCGTTGCCCCGACTTCCGATGGCGCAGTGGCTGCTGCAGCAAGGCTATCTTAAGCCCGAACAACTCGAAGAAGCTCAGAAGGTTCAGCAGCAGACCGGCCAACGCGACCTCGCCCGAGTCCTCGTGCAGTTGAATATGGTCGGCGAGCGCGAGGTGCTCCAAGGCAAAGCTCAAGAAGCCGGACTTGCCTTTGCCGATCTCGACCGATACACCATCGACAGTAGCGCGATCAACGTCTTGCCCGAAAGGGTCGCGAAGAACCACTCGATCATCCCGATCAAGAAAGACGGGATGAATCTTTATGTCGCGATGGCGAACCCACAAAACATCCAGGCCATCGACGACGCTCAGATGGTTTCGGGGCTCCGAGTCGTGCCGGTCCAAGCCGTCCCCGGCGCCATCGAGGACGCGATCAAGAAATACTACAGCTCAGGCCAAGCCTCCTCCGAGGCGGCCAAACCCGCCGGAGGGGGTGCCGCGAATCCGGGGGGCACGGGCATGGACGCTTCGATGCGGATGCTCATGGCCGAAGCCTCGGCCGGTCGAGGCGCGAGCGAAGACGACGCCGGGGATGCCGATGCCGAAAAGATGGCGGAGCAAGCTCCGATCATCAAGCTCTCTAACGCCCTCATCCAACAAGCCATCCAAGACCGAGCCAGCGACATCCACGTCGAGCCCCAGCAGCGGGCCGTGCGGGTTCGCTACCGAATTGACGGCGTGCTCCTGGAAGCGATGACCGTCCCCAAGAATCTTCAGGCCCCGCTCATCAGCCGCCTCAAAATCATGGCGGAAATGAACATCGCCGAGCGCCGGGTGCCTCAAGACGGCCGGATCGAGGTTCGAAATGCCGGCAAGGAGTACGATCTTCGCGTCAGCTCCATCCCGACTCCGCAAGGCGAAAAGATCGTTATGCGGATTCTTGATAAGCAGAGCGTCATGATCGGTCTGGACAAACTCGGCTTTACCGACGAAAATCAGCTCCGCATCGAAGAGTTGGTCAGCCAGCCCAACGGCATGTTCCTCTGTACCGGTCCGACCGGTTCGGGCAAAACCACCACCCAGTATTCGGTCTTGAATAAGCTGAACACGGTCGGGGTCAATATCGTGACCGTCGAAGATCCGGTCGAGTATCAGCTTAACGGAATTGCTCAGGTTCAAGTGAACCGGAAAGCCGGTCTCAGCTTTGCAACCGCGTTGCGCGCCTTCCTTCGCCAAGACCCCGACATCATCATGGTCGGCGAAATGCGCGACTTGGAAACCGCCGAGATCGCGATCGAATCGTCGCTCACGGGCCACTTGGTGCTTTCCACGCTCCACACGAATGATGCTCCTTCCGCCACTTTGCGGATGATCGACATGGGCGTCGAGCCGTACCTGATCGCCGCGACCGTCATGGGCGTGCTCGCCCAGCGTCTCGGCCGAAAAATCGACCCGAATAACCGCGAGCCGTACACCGTGCGCGCCATGGACCTCAAGCGATTCGGCTTCAAAGTCACCGACCCCGAAGAGGAAGTCACGCTCTATCGAGGCGTTGCCCACGAAGATAACCGGATGACGGGATATCGGGGCCGAACCGGCTTTCACGAGCTCATGGTCATGAACGCCGAAATCGCTGAGCTCGTGGTTCGGCGGGCGCCGCTGAACGACATCAAAGAAGCCGCCAAGGCGAACGGAATGCACGAGCTTCGCGAAGACGGGTTGATTAAGGTTCTCGAAGGTCAAACCGATCCCCAGGAAGTCATGCGGGTCGTCTTCACCGCCGGTTACTAAGCCCGTAGCCCGAAGAATTCTCGTGCTACGGCGCTGCATCGCGGCGTAGGAAGGATCGTTCCTGGTGAAAATGCACATGACTCCGGAGATGCACTACCCTCGTCGAAAAACTCGCGCCATCCGCATCGGCCGCCTCACGATGGGCGGTTCGTCCCCGATCTTGGTCCAGTCGATGATCACCGAAGAGACTCGGAACGTCGAGAACTGCGTCGAACAGATCATTGAGCTCCACCAGGCCGGATGCGAACTGGTCCGAGTGACTACTCCCACGCTCGCCGAAGCGTCGTGCCTGGAAGAGATCAAGGCCAAGGTCCGCGAGCGATATCAAGACGTCCCGCTGACCGCAGACGTGCATCACCAAGGAAGCGCGATCGCCGTCGAAGCAGCACGATATGTGGAAGAAATTCGCGTCAATCCTGGACTTTTTGTTTTCAAGCGCCACGGCTCGCGCGCCCAAGAAGCCGGGCTGAGCGAGGCCGCCGAAACCGGAGGCGACTTCGATTTGCGGGGGTCCGAAGATCCCGACGTCGAGACGTTGCGCGCCGAGCTCGCCTATCGCCCGGAGGAGTGGCAAGAGGAGCTGGAGGCGGTCGAAGAGAGCTTCGTCCCGGTCATCGAGGCCTGCAAAAAATTCGGGCGGGCCATGCGCGTGGGCACAAATCACGGCTCGCTGTCGGAGCGAATGCTGGTGACCTATGGCGACACCCCCGCCGGGATGGTCGAGAGTGCGCTGGAGTATTGCCGAATCGCCGCGAAGCACGACTACCGCGAGATCAACATCAGTGTCAAAGCGAGTCGGGTCCAGATCATGGTCGCCGCCAATCGTCTTCTGGCCCAGCGGATGGACGAAGCGGGGATGGATTATCCGATTCACCTCGGCGTAACCGAGGCCGGGGACGGCGATTATGCGCGCATCAAATCGACCGCCGGCATCGCGACGCTCTTACTCGAAGGCATCGGCGACACGATCCGCGTCTCTTTGGCCGAAGACCCGATTCGCGAGATTCCGGTTTGCTACGACATTCTCCAGAGCCTGGGGCTCCGCAAGACCAAGGTGGAATACATCGCGTGCCCGTCTTGTGGTCGCACGAAGTTCAACCTGCCGCGAGTCCTGAACGAGGTCCGAGATGCCACTCAGCACCTCGTCGGCCTCGATATCGCCGTGATGGGGTGCATTGTCAACGGACCAGGGGAAATGGCGGATGCCGACTATGGCTATGTCGGCGCCGCCGGCGGCAAGATCACCCTCTACCGCAAAAAGCAGGTCGTGAAGAACGGGATTCCCCAAGAGCAAGGCGTCGAAGCGCTCATCCAGCTCCTGAAGGAAGATGGCGTCTGGACAGAGCCCGATCCCAGTCAGAAAAAGACACCTCGCGAACTCAGTCCGCTTCGAGTCGTCTAACTCCCGGTAAGGTTGCCGGGTCGTGGCGTCGGTTCCGGTACAATTCGTCGGGGCTTGGGAATCTCGCCCGCCCAGAATCTGTTATTCGACTTGAGATCGTTCCTCGCTCCAAAGAAGCCGGTCCCCCTTGTAGTATGAAAATTCGGGCATCCACCAAGATCGCGGTCGGAGTCGTCGCCTTGGCTGCGACAGGCTACTATGGGTATCAGTTTTTCGCCGCGAGTCAGGTGGATCGGGCTCAGTTCGCCCCGATCGCCCCGGGCCGAGTCAATCTCGTCGCGGTTTCACCTGAAGCCGGGTACCGCATCATCGTCGCCAACCGAATCGCACAACTCGGCGAGCTGAGTGACCCTCGTCAGATCGGGTCGCGGGATTTCGATCCGGAAGAATCTCAAACCATCAACCGCAAGCGGGTCCCCATCCGTGAGCTCCTTCAGTGCCTTCAGGGCAAAGCCGAGGCCGCCGGACCGATGGTCATGGCGATGAACGACCTGATTCGGGAAGATTTGCCCCCCGATGGAATTGTCTGGAAAGCCGAAGGCATCCGAAAGGCTCTCGACGGCGATGTGGCTTTGGCACAAAAGCTGCAGCGAGATGTGAACGCAAATCTGGACGGGACGTTTCCGTCCTTCATCCGGGAGTCGGCGGTCTTCGGAGGGCTCATTTTGGACCTGCCCGTGACCATCCAAGTGCAAGTTGCCGGAAAGCCGACCCAGCTCACGGGAAGAATTCAAGAGGAGTTTCGCACCGACGCCATGGTCCAGCTCGAAAGGCAGTTTGATAAAGATCGCTTCGTCGAAGGCGAGGAGTACTCCAAGGCGGTCTTGGCCGAGTCGTACGTTCGGCTTGTCCGAAAGATCGAGTCGGAAGGGGGAAACCGGCTCCGCCAAGAGCTCTCCGACCGGATCGATCCCGCCCGGCTTCAGAACTTCGCCCAAAGCCCTGAGCGGGTCCTTCGCTCGGCTGAGATCGTTCTGAACGACGATTTCATCGAAGGGGCTCGGGTCGAAAAGGTCGAAATCGAAGGCAAAGATCCCTCTTACACGGTCCATCTCGACCTGACGAATGAAGGCCGACTCCGACTGTGGAAGTTCAGCCGCGCCCGAACCGGATTCCAACTTCTCTTCATAGTCGATGGAATTGCCATCGCGGCGCCGATCATATCAAAAGAGTTGCCCTTTGACCAGGTCACGATTTCGCGGATATCCGACGAAGGCCTTGCCCAATCGGCTGTCCAAGCCGCCCAAGAAGCGGCCTCAACAAAACAAAAGAACCAAGGAGAATCACGTTGAAACCTATCCATATCTTTGCCGCATGTGCGGCGGCCCTCGGCCTCGTTGCGGCGGGCTGTGGAAACAAGTCCGAAGGCTATCAGGCCAAGCCTGTGGCCAAGGTCGAGCCCATCAATTTCCAAGCTGGCCAAGAAAAGAACCTCTTCCCGATGACCGTGGGGAGCCAGTGGGTCTATACGGTCGAGGCCGCCGTTCGGGGCCCTCAAGGCTCGGGCGGTGACCGGGGCGAGGTCACGTTGCTGGTCAAGAGCGTCAAGGATGTCCCCGGCGGCAAGCGAGCTGAAATCGACATCATCCGAAACGACCAGGTCCAAGAGCGGACCATCTGGATGGTCAACGACAAGGGCATTTACCAAGTCAGTTCAGGTCGGAACAACGTCCTGTTTAACCCGCCTCAGCTCCAATTCTCCTTCCCGTACGAAAAGGGCAAGACGTTCCTTTGGGAAGGCACCGGTTCGCTGCCCGATGGCGGCACCGGCCGAATGAAGGTCAAATCGCGAATTCTGGGCGAAGAGGAAGTGGACACCGAAACTGGTCGAGTCTCGGCGATCGCCGTCCAATCGATGACGACATGGCGCAGTGCCCAAGGCGTCGACATGCGCATGATCGGAATGTCGTGGTGGAAGCCAAATGAGGGTCTCGTCCGGGTTCGACAAGAGCTCGCATCGCCAAATGGTCAAACCGCGGTGCAGTTATTGCGACTAAAAAGCTCCACTTTGAAGTAATAAGGAGATATGCACTCTCTCACCACGCGGTTCTTGATCGCCGCTCTGGGCTTGGCACTCCTCGGGGGTTGCCAGGCCCCGAAGCGCGAGGCCGGCACGTCTCCCGCTCCGACGACCCCCTCCGAAACGACCGCGGATGCTCCCGCATCGCCCGGCGAGGAGTCGGATGCCGCTCAAACGGAGCAAGCTGCGCAGCCGAAAGCGGTGCCCGCGGTCTTACTGCATGAGGGCGCCCGCTACTACGGCTTAAACCACACCCAGTCACTCACGTACCGATTTCGCGAAGGAGAAAGTGAACCCGTCGAAGGGGAACAACAAGTCCGAATCGCTCAAGTTTCGGACGACCGCGTCGAGCTGATGATCACTCGCTCTGGTGGGCTGGGCCGCCTGGGGAATTCAGAAATGAAGCTCGACAAGTACGGCGTTTGGACGGTTCGTCAACAAGGCATGAACCCCAAGACCCCAGTTCTGGAGATCATTCCGAATTTTCAAGTCGGTTCGAGCTGGAATATCGCCAACGACATGGAGTTCGGCGACTCGGGAACGACCATGAAGTTCAAGGCGACCTATAAGGCGGTCCGAGAAGAAAAAGTCACAACCCCCGCCGGCGAGTTTCAGGCGATCTTGGTCACCGTCGACGGGCAATTTGAGTCGGAGGCCACCCGAGGGACGATTCAAACCCGGTCTTGGCTCGTGCGAGACATCGGCCTGGTGAAGATGACGTCGGTGGCCAACATGGGCACCCAAAAGAACCAAGTCGAGCTCGTGCTCCTGAAAAAACCGGCATGATTCTCGGATTGACCCTGAGCCTGGCCTTGCAGACGCGGTCGATCTCGGTCGAAGAGTTCTTCCCGATGAAGCCGGGAACGGTTTGGCGATTCGAAGAAAAGTCCGGACGCTCTCGATTTGAAGTCGTTGAAGTCGCGAACCCGGTCATGCGGGTCGGCGAGGTCGAAGCGACCCCCATCGAGACCCGCATCCAAGGTCAGCTCGCCGAGACTCTGTACTATCGAATCCAAGACAATCGAGTTCTGATGGTGGCGATCGATCCTCGAAAGCCTTTCGAGCCCCCTTATCCCGTCGTCGTCGGGGCGAACACCGATCGAGCCACGTGGAACTTCGAAACGACCACCAACTACACCCCCGAACCGTCGCCCCATCGCTTGCAAGGCGAAGCAAAGCTCGGCCGGAGCGCGAGAGTTTTGGGGCAGTCGGTGGAGACCCTTGAAGTCAAGCTCACCGGAACCATCGGGGTCGACGGTCCTGGACAAGTCCGGACGGAGCGGATCGCCCGCTACGGAAAAGGGATCGGGTTGATCGAGGCCAAAGATACGACTGTGATGGGCTCGCAAAAGCAAGTTCGGGAGCGAAAGCTCATCGGCCTCACATTGCCCAAGGGGTCGAGCCACTGAGTCCGTTCAGCCGTTGGAGTGGGAAGATCGCCCTCTTGGCGTTGATCGTCCTCGGGGCCGGTTGTCTGGTCAAAAAAGGGTCCGTTGACGTCGCGGCCCAGCAGGAGCCGCCGGCGGCACGCATCCTCACGCTCGAATCCGCAGCCGATCTGAAGCTCGATGCTCTGCCCTATACCCAAGGCCAATTGATTCTGGCGGGAACGGTGATCCCGATTGAACTTCAGTTGAAGCAGAAAGGCTCCGAGATTCACTACCTCCTGTTGGCGAGCGGCCAGCAGATCGAAGAAGAGATTTACGAGTTGGGGCCCAGCGAGCTGCTCTTGCGCAACGCGAGCGGCGAGAGCTTCACCCCGCCGATTCCGATCTTGCGATTCCCCATGTCGGCGGGCCGCAGCTGGGACTGGTCCGGAAAAATGGCCTCCGGCCCGACCCCCCCGCGCCAAGCCTCGGCCCAAGTCACCTCCGAAGGCGTCACGCTCAACGTCCCGGGGGGGCCTTACTCTTCCGTCCTCGTCCGAGTGAAACTTGAGATCGAAAGCGGCGGCCCGAGCGCGGCCGAGCGACATCTCTCCTTTTGGTTCGCTCAACGAGCCGGACTGGTCAAACGAGAGTTTGGCTCCAGCTCGACCCGCGAGCCTGTGGCGGAGTAGGCGATGATTCGGCTGCAGCGGTCGCCCGCTCTCCCGACCACCGAGCGACGCAAGCGGCTCGCCGGATATGACGGGTGGCTCATTTTGAGCACGGTGGTCCTTCTGGTCTTCGGGCTCATGGCCCTTTACAGCATCGCCCAGGACCAGCCCGGTCAGCAAGCCATCTTCAAGAATCATGTGATTCGGCTGGGGATCGGGATGTTCTTTTTTGCCGCATTTTTTTGGGTTCCGCTGACCACCTGGCGCAAGCTCGCCCTGCCGCTGTACGGGCTCAATCTCGTTCTCCTCTTGCTTGTCGAATTCGCGGGCCAAACCCGGGGAGGAGCCCAGCGGTGGATTCAGTTTGGACCGATCGAATTCCAACCGAGCGAGATGGCGAAGCTCGTCATGGTCCTGATGATCGCACAGGTCTTGGTTTCGGCCCAAGACCAGATCCGCTCGCTTGGCACGTTTCTTCGGTCTCTTCTCTGGGTTTTGCCTCCGGCGCTTTTGGTGTTCTTCCAGCCCCACTTGGGCGCGACGCTCGTTCTTTTTGTGAGCTGGCTGGCGATTTCGGTCGTGACCGGGGTTCGTTGGCGCTGGATCGTGGCGTTCATCGGCCTTGGGGCGCTGGCGATCCCGGCGGTGATGCTTGGCTACCAGCGCGAGCGCGTCGAAGGCCTTCTTCGAGGCGACAACAAGACCAACGCCTACCAGCAGCACCGAGCGGCGATCGCCTTTGCCGAAGGTGGAGTCCTCGGGACCGGCTACGGTCAAGGGGAGCAGAAGCGCGGAGGCTACATCCCCGAGCAAGAGACCGACTTCGTCGTGACCACCATCGGCGAAGAAGGCGGCCTCATGGGAATGACGCTTCTGATCAGTGCATTTTCGCTCTTTTTCGGTCGAATTTGGTGGCTGATGGTCCGGACGTCCGACCCCTACAAGCGAGCGGTGGCGGCGGGAATCTTTGCCGTCCTCGGCTTTCATACGGTCCTGAACCTCGGGATGAATCTGTCGATCACGCCCGTGGTGGGCCTGTGGTTGCCATTCTTAAGCTTCGGAGGGACGGCGCTCTGGCTTTGCTGTGCGTGCGTCGGGCTCCTTTTGCAACTCAGTCGCCAAGGCGAGGAGGGAATGTTCTGAGTCGCCTCTTGGGATCTCTGGGTCTCGCCCTTTTGGGCGGTTTGATCGCCTGCGGGGGGAGCTCCGCCCCCGACGCGGCCGCCGGGCTCCCCATCCCGTCTCAGCCGATTCCGGCGACCTACTTCGGGATGCACCTCCATCACGCTGGCCATACTCGCCCGTGGCCCGATCTGAGCTTCGGGGCCTATCGGAGCCACGATTCGTTCGGGACCCGTTGGGCGCAGGTCCAACCCGAGCGCGGCCGATGGGACTTCACTCGCCTTGACCAGATGATCCTCATGAGCCGGGCCCGAGGCATCGATGTCTTGGTGACTTTGGGGCACACGCCGGCTTGGGCGGCGGCGCGCCCTCAAGATCGCTCGGCTTACGGGCCGTATATGGCGGGTGGGCCGAGCGAGCCCGCCCAGATCGACGACTGGCGGCTCTATGTCCGAACCTTGGGCCAGCGATACAAGGGCTTGGTTCAAACCTACGAGGTTTGGAATGAGCCAGATGCACCCGGATTCTGGACCGGCAGCATCGAGAAGCTGATCGAAATGACTCAGATCGCGCGCTATGAGCTCAAGAAAATCGACCCGTCGATCACCCTCGTCAGTCCGAGCCCCTCGGGCATTGGGGAAGCTTGGTTCCAAAAGTTCCTCGCGGCCGGTGGCGGAAGATTTGTCGATGTCATCGGATACCACCTCTACCTGCCTGAACTCGCCCAGCCTGAGGAAGCACGTGCGACTATCGAGCGGATCCGAGCCCTGCTCCGCCAACATAATTTGCAACACCTCCCGCTTTGGAATACCGAGAGCACCGTTGGGCGGAGTCCACGGACGGTCTACGAGGGTGAAAAGGGGGCTGGCATCCTGGCGCGGGCTCTGGTCCTGTATTGGCTCAACGGCGTCGAGCGGTTCTATTGGTACTCGTGGGACAACCGAACTCACACGGGCGTCCCGTTAGTCGGAGAAGACATGGTCACCCCGAATCAGGCCGCCCAGGCCTATTCACGAGTCTATGGATGGCTGGTCGGCGCGACAGTGATCGGGGCTCGGACGGAGCCGGGCGGCACGTGGGTCGTCGGCCTCAAGATGGCGAGCGGCCAGCGAGCTTGGTTGGTTTGGAATCCGTCGGGACGTCTGGCTTTTTCGATTCCCCGCAAATGGCAAGCTCGCCAAGTTGCGCCTCTTTTGGGAGACCTTCGCAACTTGGCGAACCCGACCCAGACCACGGCCGACGAACTGCCGAAGCTTCTGCTCGCCGATTGACCGGGGCTAGGCGATGGTGATCTGGTCGTTCAGATAGACGTCCTGAATCAGGTTGAGGAGCTGGATGCCTTCGGCCATCGGTCGTTGGAACGCCTTTCGACCTGAAATCAAGCCCATGCCGCCCGCTCGCTTGTTGATGACGGCAGTCGCTGCGGCCTCTGCGAAGTCGTTTTCGCCCGAGGCTCCCCCCGAGTTGATCAGCCCGGCCCGACCCATGTAGCAGTTGGCCACCTGATAGCGGCAAAGATCGATCGGGTGATCCGACGCGAGGTCCAAATACATCCGCTTGTCGAGCTTGCCATAGCTGCTGTCGCCCGAATTCAGAGCCAAGAATCCGCCATTGTTTTCCGGCAGCTTTTGCTTGATGATGTCGGCTTCGATTGTCACTCCGAGGTGGTTGGCTTGGCCCGTCAGGTCGGCCGCGACGTGATAATCCTTGTCCTTCTTGAAGGCCGAGTTGCGCAGATAGCACCAGAGGACCGTCGCCATGCCGAGTTGATGCGCCCGGGCAAACGCTTCACTGATCTCGACGAGCTGTCGACCGCCTTGGTCGCTTCCGAAATAGATGGTCGCCCCGACCGCCACCGCCCCCATGTCCCAGGCCTGTTCGACGCTGGAGAAGAGAATCTGATCCGCCTTGTTCGGGTAGGTCAACAACTCGTTGTGGTTGATCTTCACCAAGAACGGGATCTTATGAGCGTATTTTCGGCTGACTGCGCCGAGCACGCCGAGGGTTGACGCCACGGCATTGCAGCCGCCTTCGATGGCGAGTTTGACGATGTTCTCGGGGTCAAAATATGCAGGATTTTTGGCGAAACTTGCACCGGCGCTATGCTCGATGCCTTGGTCCACCGGCAGAATGCTCAGGTAGCCCGTTCCTGAGAGTCGACCGTTGCGCTGCAAGGTCTCCAAGCTCCGCAGGACTTTAGGCGTTCGGTCCGAGTTGGCCCACGTCCGGTCCACAAAATCGGGCCCCGGCAGGTGCAAAAGGCTCTTGTCGACCGTGCGACATTGGTGCTCCAAAAGGCTGGGGGCCTGAGCTCCCAGAAGTTCTACGATGCGGTCGAGGCCGCTCGCCATCGTCGATGCCATGTCCTCATTGTATCTTGTTCGGATGTCCCCAATTTACTGATCATCCGCTCTTTTTATCGAAACCTAGGTGCAATTTTTGCGTGAGCACACGTATGGCAATAGGGTTCATGCATCATTTTGAGTCATCATTCCATCACTCCGGGGCGAAATCGGCTCGGCAAATCCGTCAGGCTGTGAATTCAAAGCCACGCCGGGGACTCGGTTTGGCGATCGGCTTTTTCGCGCTGTGTGCAGCTTTAAGAGCAGAAACTCTTACTCTTGACCAAGCTCTCTCGATGGCGAAGGCCAGGAACGGCACGCTTCAAGCGGCGGTGTTCAATCTGAAGTCTGCTCGGAGCGAGGTTGCAGGCTCGCTGGGAAGCTTCCTGCCGACTCTCACGCCGGTGTACCGATACGACTCGACCCGAACGCGATTTCAGACCGGAACTGGCGGGGCCACGGGGTCGGGCAGCGGGGCGGACGATTCGTTCGACATCACCGCCGGATGGCGAATTTTAGATAGCGGCGAGAGGCTGGCCACTCTTTCGAGCAGCCGCAAGTCGGCCGAGTCGAGCGAGCAAAGTGCCTTGAACTCCTTGCGCCAAGTGCTCTTTCAAGTTCACGACCGATACCTGAACGCACTTCGTGCGAATGAGCTTCTCCGCGTGCAGCTGGCCCAAGAGAAGCGGGCGAGTGAGATTCTCAAGGCCACCGAAGCCCGGGTTCAAGTGGGCGACGCGCCCGCAAAAGACATTCTTCAGGCTCGCGCTGACGCCCTGAATGCCCGAGCGAGCGTGCTCCAAGCTCAATCGCGAGAGCGTAATGCGATGGCCGATCTCAAAGCAGTCATCGGTTGGTCGGTCCCGAGTGCGAGCCCTGAGCTCCAATCGGTCGCGGCCGAAGCCGCGCCGCCCGCGGACGAGACCTTGGAGCAAGCCATCCAGCGCGGGTTCCAAAATCGAGCCGACCTCGCCGCCGCCCGCAAGCGGATCGACGCATCTCGATCGAATTTGAGGTTGACGGAAATTCAGTCGGGCGTCACTTGGAATCTCGATCTTCAGTTTCGAAAGGCGTTTGCGCCGGGTGTTTCGGAGCGTAGCGCACTAGCCTTCGAGGCCTCGATGCCGCTCTTTGACGGGTTTCGATCGAAAGAGCGAGTTCGAAGCCAGAGGTTTTCGCTGAAGGCGCAAGAAGCCAACTACGAGCAAGACCTGCTGGACGCCCGAGCGGAGATTGAGGCCGCATACTCTGAGGTCCGGGTGAACCTCGAACGTCTCGCCGCAAGCGAGGCGGCCCTCAAAGCGGCCCAAGAGAACTATGAGGCCGCGATCGAAGCGCAGCGTCTCGGTGCGGGCGACGTCATCGCTGTCCTCACTGCACAAATCAGTCTCGTGACCGCGGAGTCGAACGCCGTGGAAGCTCGATACGATTGGTTGATTTCCGAAATTCGTCTCCGTTTGGTGACCGGCGAGCCGTTGCCGGGTGAAGAAGAATAATGCAAAAACGATCTCTCATTCTCGTCTCGCTGGCCATGTTGGCCCTGGCCCTCGGTTCGGGTTGCAAGCGCTCAGAAAGTGCCGAAATCGAGTATCGCTACGCCAAAATCGAGCGGGGCAATATCGTCCGATCGATCTCCGCCTCGGGTCAGGTCAAGCCGCTGACCAGCGTCGATATTCGGTCGCGGGCGGGCGGAAAAGTCATCCAGCTTCTGGTCGAGCAAGGAGCCCAAGTGAAAAAGGGCGACGTCATTGCGAAGATCGACACGATCGACATGATGAATCGGATGGAGGTGGCGACCGCAGACCTGAGCTCCGCCCAGGCCGAACTTGAGCGCGCTCGGACCAATGCTTCGATGCAAAAGCAAAACACCTCGACTGAGGTGCAAGATGCTCAAGTCGCGCTTGAGCTTGCCAAGACTCGGCTTGCCAAAGCCGAAGAACAGTTCCGGACCCAGCCAAAGCTCACAACGAGCTCGATCCAGAATGCCGAAGCGGCTCTGGCCTCTCGCGAGGCGGACTTGCGAGAGTTCAAAACCGTCACCGATCCTCAGCGACGCACCGACGTTCAAGGGCAGATCGACCAAACTCGCGCCGCTCTCAGTGCGGCCGAGAGCGAAGCCCGTCGGCAACAAGACTTGTTTGAAAAGGGCTACGTCAGCCTTTCCGCTGTGGAGCGAGCCCAGTCCAACTTGGCGAGCGCCCAAACTGCGTCCCGAAATGCCCAACAGCGGCTGGCCACCCTTGAGCAAGAACTGCTTGCCCAAAAGGCGAGCCTGGAAGCGTCGGTTCGCCAAGCTGAAGCCAGCCTTGCCCAAGCTCGGGCCAATCAGAGCAACGATGTCGTGAGCGCTCGCTCGCTCGACGAGGCGCGTAAAGCCGTTCGCCAAGCCGAACTCGCTCTGCAGCGGGCTCAGACCGACCGCATGACGGTCAACACGAGCCAAGCCCAAGTCCAAAGCGCGCGGGCGAGTGTGACCCGGTCACGCTCAAGCTGGGAGAACGCCAAGATGAACCTGGACGAGACCACGGTTGTGGCTCCTCGGGATGGCGTGGTGACAGTGAAATATCTTGAAGAGGGCACCATCATCCCGCCCGGCACCAGCTCGATCAGCAACGCCCCGAACATCGTCCAGATCAGCGACACGACTCGCCTCTTTGTCGATTGTGCGGTCGATGAGGCCGACATCGGACAGGTCATGCTGAACCAAAAGGTCCGGGTACTTGTCGAAGCGTTCCCCGGTCAAGCGGTCGAAGGAAAGGTCGTCCGAATCGACCCCGTGGCGACGACGGTCAGTAATGTCACCGCCATCCAGGTTCGAGTCGAGGTTCTCCCAGGTTACAAAATCAGGATTTTGCCGGGCATGAACGCCACGTGCGAATTCATCACGCTCGAAAAGAACGACGTGATTTTGGCTCCCAGCCAAGCGGTCAAGATGGACGCTCAAGGCGCCTATGTGCTGGTGGAGCAAAAGGGGGCCAAGCCGGTCCGTCGCCCAGTGAAGGTCGGTGAGCGTGGCAATGACGGCATCGAGGTGCTCGAAGGTCTGGCCGAGGGCGACTCAGTCGTCGTGGCCGAAATCAACATGGCGCAAATTCGAGAGATTCAAGAGAAGATGCAAGCCGCCCAGCAAGGCGGCGGGCTCGCTGGTGGCGGCGGCCGAGCCGGAGGGGGCGGCGGTGGCATGCGTGGCG
>DDCB01000036.1 GCA_002335425.1 Chthonomonas sp. UBA2017 | reverse complement strand
GAGCGAGTAGTCAAAGTTCGTGATCTCGCCGTCACCGTCAAAGTCGTTGTCGGTGTTGGCGGTCACGGAGTTGCCGTTGGCGGCTGCCCAGAGCGAGTAGTCGAAGTTCGTCACTTCGTTGTCGTCGTCCGAGTCGCCCACCAGCGGGGTCACGGTACCGAAGGCGTAGCTACCTACCGGGGTGGCAGGATCAGACGGATTCGGCATCGTCTTGCGGAGCCAGAAGCCGTGCTTAAAGCTCACCCGGTACGGAACCGTCACCGCAGCTGGGACCGCTACGGAGAGGGCGCCCGTCACTGGGTTGTATGTCGCAGTACCATTTGCGATTTCTGCGTTCGTTGCATCGCGGAACAAGACCGGGATCGACGACGGCAGGTTCGCGCCGCTGTTGTAAGCCGCCGTCAGCTGGCCGAAGTCCACGGTGCCGGTGACGGTCGGCACATTCGAGACCGACTTGATTTGAGTGACGCTGAAATTTGCTTGGGAGCCAGTCGTCGCGGTCAGAGACGAAGCCCAAATGCCGGTCACCTTCGTGCCATAGACACCGGGAGGACCCCCCGTCGCAAGCACCGCCTCGACGGATCGACTGTTCCCCGGGGTAAATCCACTCATGCTGATTTCGATCATCAGGGGGCCCCCATTGTAGGGGTAAGGAGTGGAAAACGTGATGTCCGGGCCGAATGCGTTCGGGTTCCCGCCGAAGGTAAACGAATTGGCCGGATACGTCAACGATCCGGATCGGCAGAGAGTTTGCGCACCGACGACATTTGATGCAAACGTTGTCGTTCGAAGTGGAATCTCGACACAAGCACTCAGCCTGATCTCAAAGGTGCTTGAGGTCGCGTCGGCGACAGGCCAGTTCGCCGTCGCCGCAGGAGGAATTCTGAAGCTGATCGCATTGATCTGCCGACCCAAGTGGGCAACAAGTTCGGTCGGTGCGATCATCAGCTGGAGCTTACGGACCGAAGTGGCCATCGGTCCAAGGAAGGTGCCGGTTGTTGAGGTCGTTTCGAAATCTGTCGGAGCGACCGTGGTGGTGGCTCCGGCGAGGCAAGCGCCCGCAACGAGAGCCAAAGCATATAAAGATCGAAGTTTCATAGTAATGAATCCTTTCCGGTTCGGATGGTTCCGGTGATGGGTACACATGCAGTATAAGACAAGTTTGACGAATTCACAAAAAAAGTCCCCACGCAGGTTGCGCGGGGACTTTTTGAGCGAGGAGCTTTAGCCGGAGTGGGCTTCGCCCCCGGTCGGTCCACCGGTAATTTCGCTCATCTTCGAAGAAAGCGATTCTTTCTTCGAGACATAGAACGCGATCACCAGCAGTAGGATGGAGACGGCCGTGATCGCCACAAGCACTCCCGTGCTGTGGGGCATGATCACGTAGGGCACGATCAACAACGCGAACAGGTTCATGACCTTGATCAACGGGTTGAGCGCCGGGCCAGCCGTATCCTTGAACGGATCGCCGACGGTGTCGCAAACAACCGCAGCCTTGTGAGCTTCGGTACCCTTGCCGCCGTGCATGCCGTCCTCGATCAGCTTCTTCGCGTTATCCCACATACCGCCCGAGTTGGCCAAAAGGACCGCCATGAGCTGGCCGCTGACAATACATCCCGCCAAGAATCCGCCCAGAGCCTGGGCGCCCACGAGGTTGTATTCCATTCCGCCGATCCGCACGGTCTCTTTGCCGATGGCAAAGCCAAAGGCCACCACCGTCGGCAACGCGATTGCGAGGATTCCCGGACCGAGCAGCTCCTTCTGAGCGGCGGCGGTCACGATGGCGACGCACCGGCCGTAGTCGGGCTTGCTCGTGCCCTCCATGATTCCCGGATCGGCGCGGAACTGGCGTCGGACCTCATTGATGAGGTTGAACGACGCGCGGCCCACGGCGTTGATCGAGAATGCCGAGAAGAGATAAGGAGCGGCGCCCCCAATCATCAACCCGAGGAAGATCTCGGGAAGTTCGAGTCGCAGACCGGCTTCGGTGATCTTGCCGCCTTCGACATAGGAGTGGAAGAGGGCGACCGCCGCAACCACGGCTGTGGCGATGGCAAAGCCCTTCGTCAGAGCCTTGGTCGTGTTGCCGGCAGCGTCGAGTCGTTGGACGGCTCGGCTGGCTTCGGGGTTGTCGTGGCCGGCGCCCGACATCTCGAAGACGCCTTGTGCATTGTCGCTGATCGGACCGAAGGTGTCCATCGCCAAGATGTAGCCGGTGGTCGTCAAGAGCCCCAGACCCACCAAGGCGATGCCGTAGAAGCTAAGGATATAACCCCCATACTCCGAAGGTGGGAAGATCAGCATCGGCGCGATGAGCGCCACCACAATGGCAAAGACCGAGAAGACACTCGACTCTTTCGCATAGGCGAAGCCTTGGATGATCATCGGAGCCGGACCGGCCGACGAGACGTTGGCCACTTCTTGCACGGGCCGCTTTTCGGTGGAGACGTAGTAGTCGGTCAACCACTCGATCAGAAACGCCATGAAGAGGCCGAAGATGATACAGGCGACAAAGCGCCACCACTCGACGGTCTTGTGCTCAACAAAGGCGACTTCGACGACCTCGGGTCGCGGGAAGTTGACCTGCTTGCCCGACGTGACATCTTGAGCGCGCGTGACCATCTCTGAAGCCGATCGAGCGTAGTAGCTCATCGGGCGAGCGGTGAGGCCCTGCGGTCGATCTGGCATCTCTTCGATCCCGATCAGCAGCTTGCCATCGTTGTTGACGTAGAGCTGAGCGGGATACGTTGAAAGCTTCTCAACCGTCGTTTGCGAGGCCTTGGCCGCTTCGATTTGAGCATTCAAGAACGCCTCATCCGCCGGGCCGAAGAGGATTTCTCGAACCTGGACCTTCGGGGCGGGTTGAGGTTGACCTCGCTCCGCCGCCGGAGCGGGCTGAGTTTGAGTCAGCTTCAAGCGATAGACTGCGAGTTTGCGGTCCTTGTAGTAGTCCCGCACGGACATATATTGCCGATCGGGCGGCAGGGACTGACCATCAGGTCCGGTGATCTCTTGGACCGAAAATCGCTCGGCTGGGCCCAATGCGTCCGCGTCGCCGAAATCGACGGCGCGAAAGCCCGCGAGCTTTTTGGGTTCGCGGATCTGATCCTCAGGCACATTGAGCGCTTGTTGAACATTCGCTTCTTGCCCTTCTGTGGGGAGCTTCAGCGCGACGATTTCGGGGTCGCTCAAGATGTCCGCAGGTCGAACATCGTCGGCGGGAATACCCTTTTCCTTGGCATATCGGGCTTGCACAGCCTTGATCACCTTGAGTTCGTCGGTCGCATACTCTTGTTGCGTCTTGAACTGGCTGGTCTTGATCGTGTTGCCCATGCCGCCCATCATCCACCAGGCGAGGCCGACGGTCAGAACGAAGGCGAGAGCGGCCGAGGAGTAGAAGCCCTTTCGGATGCTCTTGAGAGGATCGGACTTCAGATCGTCCGAGCCCTTCATCGAGTAAATGCCGACAATCGAGGCGACAACACCCACACCGCGCGCCATCAAGGCGAACAGGATGAGCTTCATCCAAGTCGAGGTGTCGAAGATCGCCGCCGTCGCCGCACCGAGAACGATGGCGGCCACGAGCGTGACTTCGTAAGATTCGAAAACGTCTGCGGCCATACCGGCGCAGTCCCCGACGTTGTCACCGACGTTGTCAGCAATGACCGCTGGGTTGCGCGGGTCGTCTTCGGGAATTCCCGCTTCGACTTTGCCCACCAGGTCGGCACCGACGTCCGCAGCTTTGGTGAAGATGCCACCGCCGACCCGCATAAAGAGAGCAGCGAGCGAGCCACCAAAGCCAAAGCCCACGAGGAGCTTCATCGCGTCTTTGCCCGCCACGAGGAAGATCAGCGTGGCCCCGAGAAGGCCCATCCCGACGGTGAACATGCCGGCCACCGCACCGCTTCGGAAAGCGATTTCGAGCGAGCGCTTGTAGCTAGTCAGAGCCGCATGAGCGGTTCGGGTGTTGCCCTTGACCGCCATGACCATGCCCATAAAGCCGGCGAAGTACGATGCGCCCACACCGGCGACAAAGGCGATCGCCATATAGGCCGCGGTCGTCGTGCCATAGCTTCGGTAGAGCATGAAGAGCCCGACCGCCAAAATGACCACGAAGATCGCCATCAAGCGAAGCTGTTGGCGAAGGTACGCCCGGGCCCCTTCTTCGATGGCCGAGCTGACCTCGCGCATCTTTTCGTTCCCCGGGTCTTGCTTCAAAACATAGCTCTGAAGCATGAACGCCACGACGATGGCGAGAATGCCAAAGCCGAGCGAGGCGTAAAGAAAGTTCTTATCCGAGCCGGTGAATTCGAGAACGACGTTCTCGCCTCCCGCGGCCAAGGCAAGCATTGGTAAGAGCGCCATCATGGCGAACAGGAGCCGTAAGGCACCCTGGCGGAGTGCTCCGCTTGCCCAGAGCCCTCCCTTATGGTTCATCCGAGACATAGTATTAAGACGAAACCCCCAGTAAAATCACCGGCCCTTGGAGGCCAAAGAGGTCTCCAAGGGTCACGTGCGTAGCGCTAACAATACCCGATCAAGCGAACCAACGAACCTTGTTTAGTCTAGTTTCCGAGGGAGAACGCGAAAGGAACCCTCCGCCTTGAGCTTTCCGCAGGTCAATTTCACCTTGTATTCACCCGGTTGGACTTGATACGACTGAAAGAGCGTGTCCTCGCCTCGGTCCAGGGCTTGAAGCCAGTCGTTCGGAGTGAGGTCCCACGTGGCTCGGTTGTAGCCGGGGGCATTCGAGCCGGTGATTTTCTTCATCACGACGCCCTGGGCATCCTCGATGGTGATCGACACCTCCTCGTTCGGATACTCGCCCAGCCAGTAGTCGATCCGAACGCCCGCGGGCGGGTTGGGGGCCCGGAAGACCTTGTGAGTCCAAAGCCCGCTGTATTCGAGGAACCACTGCGGCCGGCAATCCTGGATCGAGAAGAGGTGAAGTCCCGACGCCAAGACGTCGGGGGTCAGTTCGGAGATCCACCGGGCGTCATCCAGAACCCAAATCGAAAGACCGTGGGTTCCCAGCACCAGATCGCCGACCCGAGCTTGTTGCTTGATGTCATACACCGGCACCGTCGGAAGCGCTTTCCCGTGCATCTTGACCCATTCGGCCCCTCGGTTCAGGCTGACGTAAACAGCGTTCTCGGTCCCGCAATACAGTACTTCGGGGTTGCGGACGTCTTCCCGCACGACCATGACACTCCGGCGCTCGGGAAGATTGGAGGTGAGGTCGGTCCAGGATTGGCCGAAGTCATCGGTCGCCAGGACACACGGTCGATAATCGTTCAGACGATGGCCATCAATGCTCGCGTATGCCCGACCGTCCACATGGCTAGACGCCTCGAGCCTCGAAACATACCGGCCTGCGACCGCTTCGGGAGTGACATTGGCCCAGGTTTTGCCATCGTCTCGGGTGACGTGGATGAGACCATCGTCTGATCCGGCCCAGATCACGCCCTTTTGCCGTGGCGATTCGGCCAGAGAAACCAGCGTGCAGTAGGTTTCGGCGTTTGAGCCAACGGTCTCCATCCGATCTGGGTTCTTGGTGGTCAGATCATCGCTGATACAGACCCAGGATTCTTCCTTGAAGTTGACTCGAAAGACTTTGTTCCCGGCGTGGTAAATCGTGGACGGATGATGCCGACTGATCAAGAACGGCGCATTCCAGTTGTATCGGTGACGGGGCTCACCTTCGCGGGCTTCCGGAGCGATGAATCGCTTCTCGCCGGTGATGAGATTGATCTTCCCGAGGTTACCGCCTTGCCATTCGCCAAAGACGATGTTCGGGTTTTCGGGATCAAAGTCACTGTGGAACCCGTCGCCCCAATACACGACCTGCCAGTCGGAATTTGTGATTCCACACTCACTGACTTTGCTGGCTTCATCGGCCTTTTGGCGCTTTCGCGTGGCGCTGGGCCCGAGCCAGGTGCCGTTGTCTTGCAGGCCTCCGATGATGCGATATGGATCGGAATCGTCCAACGAGATGTTGTAAAATTGACCGGTCGGCATCGTATTCAAGAAGTCCCAAGTCTTGCCGCGATCAAAGCTCTGGCTGACGCCGCCATCGGTCCCAATCAAGATGTGCTCGGGGTCGTTCGGGTCGATTAAGATCGCGTGGTGATCGGCATGAAGCAGGTCGGCAAACCCCTCGCGGAATGAGAATCCTCCGTCGTCGCTGACCTCGCACGTCCACCCGAGCATATACACTCGTTGGCTGTCTTGAGGATCCATTTTGATCTTGCTAAAGTAGAAGGCTCGTGGACTGCGGACGCTTCGCCGCTCCCAAGTCTCGCCGCCGTCTTCAGATCGAAAGACTCCGCCCCCGCGCATGCGGTCGTCGCGGATACTGTTGGCCCCCTTTTCGGTCGACTCGACCACCGCCATCAGAATTTTGGAGTCCCCGGCAAACAGATCGAGCCCAATCCGCCCGGTCTGGGAGGGGAGCCCTTGGCTCAGCTTGGTCCAGGTTTTGCCGGCGTCGGTCGAGCGGTAGATCCCGCCTTGCGGACCGCCCGAGCGGAAGCTCCAACTGGTGCGATGCCGCTGGTAGAGGGCAGCGAAGACGATGTTTGGATTCTTGGGGTCCACCAAGATGTCACAACATCCGGTCTGGGGGTCGATGTAGAGGACCCGATCCCACGTCTTTCCGCCGTCGGTGGTTTTATAGACCCCGCGGGTTTCGTTGAACCCCCAGAGGTGGCCAAGAGCCGCCACATAGCACGTGTCGGGGTCGGTCGGATGAACAGCCAATCGGGGAATGTCGTGGGAGTCTTCGAGCCCGAGGTGATCCCAAGTCTCGCCGCCGTCGGTGGATCGATAAACCCCGTTGCCCCAAGAGCTCGAGTTGCGGCCGTTGCCCTCGCCGGTGCCCACCCAGATGATCTTGCCTTGGCCTTGTTTGGCCCGATCCGCCTTCGAGACCGACTTGTCCCAGCCCTTCCAATCGGCAGGCGCATCGCACACGGCGATCGCGCCGATGCTCGAGGTCTCTTCGGTCTTGAACAACTGCTCGAACGTCGTTCCTCGATTTGTGGTGCGCCAGACCCCTCCGCTGGCGTAGCCTAAGTAGAACGTTTTGGGATTGCCCGGAGCAAACGCCATGTCGCTGATTCGGCCACCCATGATGGCAGGACCGATGCATCGCCAAGGAACACGCTTGAGATCGGCTTCGGTCAGCCTCCGGCCGGTCGGTTCTCCCACGTCAGTCTTCTTTTTTTGCGCCATAAGAAACCTCAGCCTACCCCGAGCCTTCGACCTTGTTGCAGGCTGAACTGGACCCCGATGAAGAGGTAAATTAATGTCATGAATCGATGGCTCCTCCTTAGCCTCGTCGCTTGCGTTGCGCTGGCCGGTTGCTCGCCAAAAGCGGACGCCCCGTCCTCCAGCACGACCCCTCCGACCAACACGGCGAGCACCGAGGCTCCGAAACCGGAACCGGCGACTCCGGAAACGGTCTCTCAACCGGAGCCACCTAAGCCCAACGCCTCTGCGTCGACGACCCAGCTCAAAATCGAAGACACCAAGCCGGGGGTCGGCAAACAGTCACTCGCCGATGGGGACTTGGCCTATGTGATTTACACCGGGCGGCTCACCTCGGGCACGGTCTTTGATTCCAATGACAAGGAAGGAGCCCCTCCGTTTACGGTCCGCATCGGGGCCGGGCAGGTGATCGAAGGCTGGGAGAAGGGCCTTGTCGGGATGAAAAAGGGCGGAACCAGAAAGCTCACCATCCCACCTGAGCTCGGCTATGGTGACAAGGGCACGACCGGCATTCCCCCGGGATCGACCCTCGTCTTTGAAATCAAACTCTTGGACCTCGTCAAAAAGGGCGAGGAGAACGTTTGGGAAAAGACGATCGTCAAGCCCGGAAAGGGCGAAGGAGCCAAGACGGGCGACAAGGTCGCTGTTCACTACACCGGTTGGCTCGTCAATGGCCGCAAATTTGATAGCTCGAAGGATCGTGGCAAGCCGTTCGAATTCACGTTGGGACAAGGTCAAGTGATCGCAGGATGGGATGCCGGCGTGGTCGGCACGAAGCGCGGCGAGACCCGAAAGCTGTGGATCGCCCCCGGCATCGCCTATGGAGCGCAAGATCGGGGAGAGATTCCCGCCAATTCGATCTTGCTGTTCGAAATCGAGATGGTCCAAATCAACGGCAAGTGAGCCTTCGGGAATCCTTCCTCAAAGGTCCGACGTAAGGATAAGCAACAAGCGCGCTCCACACCAGGAGCGCGCTTCTGAATCACGGAGAAAGAATATCAGTATGAAAAAGTGGTTGGTGCTCACGGTGGTGGGCTTCGGTTTGATCGGATCGGCCCCAGTGGCAGATGCCCAAGTCACCGCACAAGGCGGAGGCTACCTTCTGCGAATGAAGTTCACCAAAGGGCAGACCATGCGCTACAACATGACCATGAACACCCAGATGCCCTCGGGCTCGATGCCCAAAGGGAGCGGGGGTGGAAACATGAACATGACGATGCCGATGTCGATGACGGTGACCGACGTCAAGAACGGCGTCGCAACCATCAAGTCCGTCGTCGGACCCTCGAAATTCATGGGGAGCGAAATTCCGAAGCAAGAGCAGACCATGAGAATGGACTCGCGCGGCAACGTTGTCGGTGGCGGAGCCAGCCAGATGAACTTCCTCGGATCGTTGCCCCAAGGTCCGGTCAAGATCGGTCAAAAGTGGACTCAAAATGTAGATATGGGAGCGATGTCCGGCGGAATGGGCGGCAGCATGAAGATGACCGGGACCTATACGCTGAGATCTGTTGCCGCCAACGTTGCGACCATCGCCGTCACCATCAACGGGACTCAGCAAGGCATGAAGATCAACGGCACCGGCACGTTCCGAACCCGAGTGAGCGACGGAAGCATGGATGGTGGCTCCTTGAACATGACCATGGTCATGGACATGAGCGGCATGGGTGGGGCCTCGAAATCGAAGTCCAAAGGCCCGCAATCCATGACGATCAAGTCGACGATCTCCATCACGCGCCGCTAAGCGGCTTGCGCGATCACTTCCACCCGGCCAAGCTCATGAAGCGAGGTGGCTTGGCCGGTCCGGGAGTCCAATGTTCGGACCGCTAGGGCATAGCAACCCGGCCGGACGTCCAGTTCAAATCGCCGGTTCTCAAAGCTGACGAAAGCTTGGGTTCGATATTTTTCTGCATAGGCAGCTCGGTGACGACTCGCGAGTGGCTGAATCAAGATTTCGCTCACCACGCCGCCTCGATGGGCTCGATTTGCACTGAAGACGATTTTTGAACCTGAAATCGACGCCGAGACCTCGATCGGGTCGCCGCCAAACGCTTCGGAGGGCGGGAGCTTGGGCAGATCGGCCGACGGGTTGATGTGCAAGATTCGCATCGAGAGCTTTGAGAAGAGCAGCTGACCGGTCGTCGGCTTGTCAGAAGCTTCTGCGTAGGCATTCCAAGCCGAAGATTCTTCAAAACTGAGACTTCGCCACGCCTCTCCAACACGGGCCATCCGCTCCCGGGCGGCGATCTGGGCGGGAGATTTTGGGTCTCGCCCGGCTTCTCGATCCAGAAGCTGAGTTCCGTATCGAGTCTGCCGAAAGACGAGATTGCCGGTTCGACCGCGTAGGCCTTTGACGAAGGGAGCCGTTTTCAGTTGTGCCATACCCGCATTCTTGGCAGGCCCCCGGAATTCTAAAGGGCTCGGGCATCGCTCGGTGAGCGCCCCACCGTCGTTAGAATGGCTTGGCTCCGACTGAGCAAAGAACCCGAAGGCGTTCAGGAGAGTCGAAGGGCGGTCCCGATCCGCGAGTCCGCCCGAAGGGCGCCCTCGCTCATCCGCAGTTCGGTAAACTCGTAGCCATGAGTTTCGGCACCCCTTCGATCCCACTCCCGGCCAATGAACCTGTCCTCAGCTACGCCCCCGGCAGCCCAGAGAGGGCTCGCCAGAAGGCCGTATTGGCCGAACTGAAATCGACGACCCTCGATATCCCGATGATCATCAACGGGCAAGAAGTCCGAACGGGCCAGACTTCGCCCATCCATCCGCCGCATGAATTGGCGCACACGCTGGGCCAGTTTCATGTCGGCGACCGAACTTACGTGCAAAGCGCCATCGACGCTGCTCTGCGGGCAAAAGCCGATTGGGAGGCGATGAGCTATGAGAATCGTGCCAACATCTTCTTGCGCGCTGCCGACTTGATCGCCACCAAGTATCGCCCCTATATGAATGGCACAACAATGCTCGGGCAAAGCAAGAATGTCTATCAAGCCGAAATCGATAGCGCGTGCGAAATCATTGACTTTTTGCGATTTAATGTCCACTTTTTGAGTGAGATTTATCGTCAACAACCGGTTAGCGGTCCGGGCATGCATAATCGCATGGAATACCGCGCCCTCGAAGGCTTTGTTTTGGCAGTCACGCCGTTCAATTTCACTGCCATTGGGGGCAACCTGCCCACCGCACCGGCTATGTGCGGAAATGTCGTTGTTTGGAAGCCCGCAAATACACAAGTTTACAGCGCCCAGATGTTCATGAAAATTTTGCAGGAAGCGGGCCTGCCACCAGGCGTCATCAATCTTGTTTTCGTTGATGGGCCAACGGTGGGAGACACCTGTTTTTCTCACCCAGACTTCGCAGGCGTCCACTTTACAGGCTCCACGGGCACTTTCAATCGCATGTGGAAGACGATCGGCGAGAACATTGCCACGTACCGCTCGTATCCTCGAATTGTCGGGGAAACGGGCGGCAAGGACTTTGTTTTGGTCCACAAATCTGCCGATCCCCAGGTGGTGGCCACAGCGCTCTTGCGAGGAGCTTTTGAATATCAAGGCCAAAAGTGTTCCGCCGCATCTCGGGCCTATTTGCCGAGCAATCTTGCCGCCGAAATCAAGCGACTCCTGATCGATGGAGTTAAGAGTTTCAAAGTCGGGACGACCGAAGACTTTTCAAACTTTGTGAACGCGGTGATTGATGAAAAGAGTTTCGATTCGATCACACAATATCTTCAGCAAGCGCATCAAGATCCCGAGGCCACGATTTTGGTCGGAGGTGGGTCCAATAAGTCGAAAGGATATTTTATTGAGCCAACGGTGATCGAGGCCTCAAATCCGAAATATCGGACGATGTGCGAAGAAATTTTTGGGCCGGTTCTCACGGTTTACGTCTATGACGAAAACGACTTCGAAGGGGCGCTCGATCTCGTCGATTCGACCAGCCCTTATGCCTTGACGGGAGCCGTCATTAGCCAAGATCGAGCCGCTGTGGACCGAGCCACCGAGCGGCTGCGTCACTCGGCGGGGAACTTTTACATCAATGACAAGCCCACGGGCGCGGTGGTCGGCCAGCAGCCCTTCGGAGGGGCGCGCGGAAGTGGCACCAACGACAAGGCGGGTTCCATGCTGAACCTCTATCGATGGCTCAGCGCTCGGACGATCAAAGAGACTTTTGTCCCTCCCACCGAATATCGCTATCCATTTATGGGAGAGGCCTAATCGAGTGGCTCTTGATCCGCAATCTCATCCAGAGACCATCTTGCAGCACTGGGGCGAGGAGAATAAGCCCGAGGGTGCAGTGGTGCCTCCTATTTTCCAAAATAGCCTCTTCGTCTTTGAAGATACGTGGTCTTTTCAAAACTCATTTTCCCTCGAAGATCCCACGCAGAGAAAGCACAACTACAGCCGGGTCAGTAACCCAACTTTAGAGATCGCCGAAGAGAAGATCGCCGCGCTCGAAAAGACTGAAGCTGCCAAGGTTTTTGGTTCAGGCATGGCCGCTATCAGTGCAGCGATCATGAGCTCTGTGGCGCAGGGTAGTCACGTCGTTTGTGTCGACACCGCGTATGGGCCGACGAAGCAGTTTATTCAAGATTACTTGCCAAAGTTTGGAGTGCGGCATACTTATGTGGAAGGAAGTTGCACCGAAGAGATTCTGGATGCATGTTTACCTGAGACTTCGCTGATCTACCTGGAGTCTCCCAGTAGCCTTCTTTTCAAATTTCAAGATTTTCGAAGAGTCACACAGTTTGCTCAGGAAAAGGGAATCACAACCGTCACGGATAATTCGTACTGTTCGCCCTATTTCCAGAATCCAGCCGAGATGGGAGTTGATATGGTCGTGCATTCAGCCACCAAGTATCTGGGTGGACACAGCGACGTCGTCGCGGGGGCGCTGGCTTGCTCGCATGAACGCATGACCAAGCTCCTGATGAACGAGATTTCTTTGTTGGGCGGCGGGATGGCGCCGTTTCCGGCCTGGCTTTTGATCCGCGGGATGCGGACTTTAGCGCTACGGATGCGCTATGCCGAATCGGCTGGTCATCGAATGGCGGCTTGGCTGGGCAGTCGCTCGGAGGTCGCACGGGTTTTCCACGCGGGCGACGCCGATCATCCCCAACGCGAGCTCGCGACGTCGCAGATGCGAGGGTCGAGCAGCCTCCTGAGCTTCGAACCGGTCTGCCAAGAGGAGGCCAAGATTCGGGCCTTCGCGGATGCGCTCCACCTATTCCAGCTCGGCGTGAGCTGGGGTGGCTTCGAGAGTCTTTGCGTGCCGATTCCGATGCAGCCGATGGGCTGGAATGAGCCCCGATGGATCATTCGACTGTACGTCGGGCTCGAAAACCCTGAGGACCTCGAAGCCGACCTCAGTCAGGCGTTCGAGCATTTGCGCTGAGCGCGCGTTGCGTCGCCTGGTGCCGAAAGGCAAAGAGCCGATCAATGTCGCGGCTGGCCCAGAGCCGGTCAATCAGTCTCCCCAGCGGACCCATCGGGAGCTCGTAGTCGACGGTGTCGCGCAGCAGCGTCGCTCCCCCAGGCGCCGGCAAGAACTCGTGAGTGTGCCGCCATCGCCGAAAAGGGGACCGCTCGGCGGTGTCCACGAACCTGTTCGGCGGTTCGACCTCGCTGATGCGGGCGTGCCAATGAAGGGGAAGGAGGCCCCGGACCACCCGCAACTGGTGCAAGGCCCCGTTTCGGACCGCCGTCTCTGGGCCGACGATGGTCACATTCTGGTTCGGCGGCGTCAGAGCTTTCAACGCCTCGACGCTCCCGTGAAACGCCCAAACCTCCTCGACGGAAGCGTTCAGAAGCGACTCAAAGACCTTCACCGGCATCGTGCTGGGTTCTACGCGGTCACCGAATGCCCCATCAGCGCCTCGGCTTCGGCCTCCAGTCGGTGCATTTCGTCTTGAAGGTGCTGCCGGAGCGACTGAACCTGGTTTGGGGTGGCGTCCGCGGGAATCCAGATCGGCGCGCCGTAGATCATGACCGCCTCGGAGCCGGGCTTTGGAATGAGATATCGGTCCCATGATCGTGCAAGCCATCGCCGGCGGGCGGAAACTCCAACCGGCACCAGGGCCGCACCGGACCGCTGGGCCATCATCAAGATCCCCTCTTGAATCACCCCGCTCGGCCCGCGCGGGCCGTCCGGGGTGAAGGCCATGGTCGCTCCGCTGCGCAAGGCCTTGATCGACTCCAGAGCCGCTCGAATCCCTTCGCGCCCTGAGCTGCCTCGGATGATGTTGAACCCAAATCGGGCAAAGATTCGGTTTTGAATCTCCCCGTCTCGGGAGCGTGAGATGATCGTCCAGACCCCCTCTCCGCGAAACGCAGTGGCGGCGATAAAGGTCCGCCCATGCCAACCGGCCATGATCTTGCCGCAAGTGAGTTCGTCGACCGGAGCCCGACCGACTTCTTGAATCTTCAGGCTCCGGCCGATCGCGCTGGCGAGACAGTAGATCGGGAAGCTCACCACTTGAGCCGTAAAAAGGCGGGACCGAATGGCTTTCCAGAGCTTTTTCAACCGAGCAACCCTCGGGCCCGCGCCATCTCGGTCGCCGGGTGAACGGGGAAGTCGCGAAGGAGCCGTTCGGCGAGCTGGCGAGCCTGTTCGGGCTGACTGGCTTCGCGCAATGCCGCCAACTGAAACAATGCGTCGGGACAATCGGGATTCGATCCTTGCTCGTTGATAATCGAGGTCAAAAGTGCTTCAGAGAGATCTCTGTGTTCAAGTTTAAGCTCAGAAGCTACTCTGAGTCGCATCGGGGCGGGGATTCGCTCGATCTGGCCCAAGAGCACGAGTCGGCTGATCGCTTCCCAGCGCTGACCCGAAGGCAATGCCGCCCAACGGGCCACCCAATGGTCGGCTTCAGCCGCGTGGTCGCCGAGTTGCTCGAAGCTCCGACCGACCTGCAGAATCGCCTCGGGATCGTGGGGATGCTGCTCCAGGTGGGCCCGGGCCGCTGCCAAGACCGCTGCTGGCGACCGATCTTGCAGGTCGCCCAAGAGGGCTCGCGAGCCGTCAGCCGATGCCTCCCGGTTCGCGCGAAAAAGCAAGCTCAAACACACCCCGGTCAAGAAACCACCTAGATGAGCAAAAAACGCGGTCCCGCCCATCTCGGGCGGTTCGCCCAGTCGCACCCAGACTCCGATGGCCTGGAGTAGCGCCCACAGCCCGACCAGAAATCCGACCGTCAGCCTGTGACCGGGGACAAATTCGACCTTGGAACCAAAAAACCGAACCCCGGCATAGCCCACGCAGGCGCTGATGGCCCCGCTTGCCCCGAGGAGCGGCTTCGAGAGACCGTCACCTCCGGCCATCAGAGCGTGGCTATAGGCCCCGATGAGCCCGCCCGCGAGGTAGAGCACCGCGAACTTCCACCAAGTGGTCCCTCGTTCCACTGCCGGCCCGACCGATGCCAGAAACAGCATGTTGCCCAGCAAGTGAAACAGGTTGAAATGCAAGAACATCGCAACCAAAGCCGCGCTCAGGCTGGGGGCATGGGGGTAGAACCCCTGTTCGAGAGCCATCTCGGGCCTGAGGACCAAGACGATTGCCCCCACCAAGTTCAACGCAACCAAGACCAACACCACCCCTGGGATTCGCGAGAGTGTCGCCGGTCCCTGAACTTTTGGTCTTGGTTGCATAAAAGAATTCTACGTTTTCTTAGACAAAATCACGCGATGGGTCGATGCCGAGCCGTCACTCCTCCATCATCTCATCCGGAATTTCGACGTTGATAAAGGTCTCCTTCACGTCGTCCAGGTCTTCGAGCATGTCGAGAAGTTTCAGAATTTTCGGGAAGTCTTCGGCCTCGGGAGTCGCCCAGTTCGTGGCTTGTCGAATGAGTCCGACCTCTTCGCCCCGATACCCCTTCTTTTCGAGGGCATCGTTTGCTGTGTGAAGGTTTTCGATGGCAGTTTCTACATAGCAGAACTCTTCATCGAACTGAACGTCCTCCGCACCGGCGTCCAGAGCGTCTAACGTGACCGCTTCTTCGTCGAGCCCTTCCTTTTTCAAGGTGATTTGGCCGACATGCTTGAATTGCCAGCTCACCGAGCCGTTTTCAGAAAGGTTTCCACCGCACTTGGTGAAGGCGTGCCGAAGGTCGGCGACCGTGCGGTTTTTGTTTTCGGTAAAGACCTCCACCATCACCGCGGAGCCGCCGGGACCATATCCTTCATAGACGAGTTCTTCGTAGTTGACCCCTTCGATTTCGCCTGTGCCGCGCTTAATCGCTCGTTCGATGTTCTCCTTGGGCAGCGACTCCTCCCGAGCTTTTTCCACCGCGACCCGAAGGCGACTGTTGGTCGCGGGATCACCCCCGCCTGAACGAGCCGCGACGATGATCTCCCGCGAGAGCTTGGTGAACAGCTTGCCTCGCAGCGCGTCCTGTTTCCCTTTGCGAATCCGAATGTTCTTCCATTTGGAGTGACCGGCCATGGGAGCTATTTTGGCATAGCTCGGCAACCGGCCTGATCGGGTACCTTTTGAGTTGCGATCCCGAGGCGGATCAAGGAGAGTTTGTGGGTGGCGATTGATACCAGCGATTTCAAGAATGGAATGGCGATCTATCTCGACGGCGAAGTCTGTTCGATCATCGAGTTTCAGCATGTCAAGCCGGGGAAGGGTGGGGCCTTTGTCCGGACAAAGCTCAAGAGATTGAAGTCGGGCTCGACCATCGAAAAGACCTTCCGAGCCGGAGAAAAGGTCGATCAGGCCTTTATGGAGAAGGTCAAAAAGCAGTTTCTCTATCGCCAAGGGGACGAGGTGGTGCTCATGGACCTCGACACCTACGAGCAAGAGCCCGTGCCCGAAGCTGAGATCGGTTCGCAAGCGAAGTATCTCAAAGAAGAGATGGAGATCCAGGCTCTGGTGGTCGATGGCGCGGTCTTAGGCTACGACCTGCCGAACTTCGTTGAGCTTGAAATTGCCGAGACCGATCCGGGATACAAGGGCGATACGGTGAGCGGAAGCTCGACCAAGCCCGCCAAGCTAGAGACTGGGGCCACCATCAACGTGCCGTATCACATTAACGTGGGCGACATCGTCAAGGTCGATACCCGAACCGATTCGTATCTTGAGCGCGTCAGCAAGAAATAGCAAGCGCGAATGTCCACAAAAGAACCTCGACCAACCGGACCGGTAAGCGTCCCTGGCGACGATACGCTGATGCGGATCCTCGAAGGGATCGCTCGATTCTTGATGTGGGGTGGCATCGTCGCCATGGTCATCGCCCTGGCGTTCTTGGTGAACACGATCATGGTGTTCTCGGGAGGCGGCGCGCCTGACGGGGCGAAAGCCCAGGCCGAAGCCAACATCACCATGTTCCGCACGCTGCTCTTGGCGGGCGGTTTGGCGACGCTTGTCGGGACGGCATACCTGTTCTTTGGCGAAGAAATTTTGGGCCCGATGCAGTTGCTTGCAGCGGGCGCACTCTATTTCGCGCCGTTCTATTTTCCTTCGATGCTCGGGCCAGGCTCGGGCACTCCGATCCCTCAACAAGGGCTCGCGGCCATCCAGTTCACGGGGCTGGTTTGCGGCATAGGCGCGATTCTATGCATCGTCGGGGATGTCATCTCTCGGGTCAAACAGCGTGTCAAGCAGGGCGCCAAAGCCGAGCAGATGAAGTACGGCAAAGGCATCAAAGCTCAGGACGACATTCAGAACGTCTTTATGGGCAAGTGCTGGCAACTCCCCTACTGCCGAAAATTTGTCCGCGAAAAGTGCCCGATCTACCACAGCCGCCGGACCTGCTGGAAAGAGCAAGTCGGATGCATGTGCGAGGAGTCGGTGATTCAAAATGCGATGGCGGGAAAAATCACCCCGAGCGACGTCGTAGCTGCGGCTGCCTACATCCCTCGAAACAGCAAGCTCAGCCCGAAAGCTAAATTTGAACGATGCAAATCGTGCGTCATCTACAACGAGCACCAGAGGCATAAATACAAATTGGGCCTGGCCGCAGTCATCACGTCGGTCCTGTTGCTCTACGGGCTCGGGCGTGGATTCCTGTTGAGCGGACTCAGCGCGATCATGTCCGGCGTTGATTCGGCGATCGGAGCGGCGAGTTTTCGCGAGACGGGTTCAGCCGCTTCCATTGCTCGCGAGGCCAGCAGTGGAATGCAGATTTTCCGCGAAATCTTGCTCATTTGTTTGCTCTTGATGCTGATGGCGTACCTCCTCAAGCTGATTGAGTATTTGTTCTTCAAGGTCAAGATCTAATCATGCGATCCGAGCTCGCTCCGCTCGTCTTGAATGGCTCTTATGGCGAAGGTGGAGCGGCCTCTTTTCGGACCGCCCTCACGATGTCTGCGTTCACCGAGAGATCGGTGCGCATCCATTCGATCCGAGGCGCCAAGCGCAAGCCCGGACTGTGGCCCGAAGATCTTACGTTCGCGCGGATGCTCGGGCACTCGTGCGGGGCAAAATTGATCGGCGACGAGCTCGGCTCGAACGAGCTGACCTTCAGCCCAAAGCACTGGCCCCGCGCCCTTCATGCGAAATTCGACATCGCCGAGCACGAGCAAGGGACGGTCCCAGGCAATGCGCTAGTCATTTTGGAAAGCTTACTCCCAGTGCTTGCTCGAACGGGGAAGTACTCCAAAGTCACCCTGCTCGGCGAAACTCACAACCTGAACACCCTTTCGTTCGATGCTTGGGAACGGAGTTCATTGGTGGCGCATCGCCGACAAGGAATCTACGTTTATCCCCAACTGGTCGCCGCAGGGTACGGGTTTGGCGGGCGGGGCGAGGTCGTCGTTGAGTTTGAGCCTTCGTTGCCGAGTGGGGTCGATTGGCGGACTCGGGGCGAGCTTCAACACCTGACGGTTGTCCTCACCACCTCCGAGCTGGCGGACTCGGTCGCCGCGCGGGGGGTGCAAGCCGCCGAGGACCTGATGCGAGACTATCGGAGCGTGCTGTCGGTCGAAAGTCAGCCGGTCCGGTCACGCTCACCCGGCGCATTTGTCACGATCATCGCCGAATTCGAGCGCGGATTCGGGTCGTCCACCGCGATGGGGGCCCGGGGAGTCCGGATGGAGTCGGTAGTTGAGCAGGCCTGGGCTGGGCTTCAATCGTGGATGGCCAGCGAAGCCACCGTCGATCCCTACCTTGCCGATCAATTGGTCATCCCAGCCCTTTTGGCGACGGGTCCGACCACCTTCAAGACGAGCCAAATCACGTCCAGGCTCCTGACCCAAGCCTGGATCATCAAGCAGTTCATGCCGATTCATCTGACGATCTTAGGTCAAGAGGGCGGGCCTGGGGTCGTCTCGATCGAACCCGGGTAGGCTATCGAAACTCTTATGCCACTCAACGGGCACCATGTCGATCCCCAGCAACTCGCCGAAGCCCTCACGGCCTCGATTCAGGATGCCGTCCAAAAGGCAGGGGGCCGCACCGAGATCGTCCCGCCGCATCACCGGATCCCGTTTCATTGGCCGCACCATCCGATCAGTGCCGATTTTCACGTGTTGACGAGTGATTGGACCGGCGAGGCGAGCTTCGAGAGTCATGGAGAAGTCTTTCCCGTTCAGGTAGCGAAGACTCCTTACGGAGTTTTTGGGCGATGTCTTCCGCTCTGGGCCGAAGCTCGGGGAGACGACGAGGCCAAAATGCTGAGCGCGCTCAAAAAAGAGTGCCAGCCTCTGTTTCAGCGTCAAAAGGCGATCGCGCAAACCCTCGGACGAGAGGGACGATTCACCGGCATCATTCGCGATCTGTCTCCATTGGAACTCCTCCAACTCTTTTTCTGTCCAGACCGAGACGTTGCCCACGAAGCTCAGGTGGTCGTCGAGACTCACGCCAGCTTGCAGATTTTCAGTGAGGCTCTGATTTCGATCCTCGAAGAAGTTCAACACCCGCACCGTCGGAGTGCCCAGTGGTGCGTGCTGGACCTGTTCGAAGATCTCCCGAGCTTTTGTCCTGAGCCTGCCCAGCAATCCCGGGCGATCCAGGCCATACGGTCGCTGATCTGGGGCGCCACCGATGACTATGCCCGTACGATCTATAAGGCCGGCGTCGTGCTGGGAGGTCACATCTCCACGCCCGAAGCGGGGGATGCTCTGGTCGAGTGTTTTTCTGCGCCGAGCCGATTTGGGCGACGCGCTGCCTATCACGCTGCCTTTCACCTGGCAGAATGGCTCCCCGAACGCCGCGAGTCGATCGCGGAGGCGATGCGGACAGCTGCTCGCCAAGACCCCGAGCCGAAGCTCAGAGAATACGCCTTGCGCATGGCCGATGACATCGAGCAAGATGCCTCGGATCATGTGATGGAGCCGGTTTTCGATGAAGAGGGCTAATCAGCGAGGCTTGACACGCTGAGAGGCCAGAAAGGTAGCCTCACGGCGCACAGGAGGTTGCTGAATGCATTTGAAATGGATGAGTGGAGTGGGGGTTGCCTTGTTGGCGGCCACAGCGATGGCGCAAGGCGATGGCGGACAGGCCTTTGACAAGACCGAAAAGCCGCTGAAGGTCTTTGGAGGGCTCTTTGATTCGACCTCAAACTTGTTTGATGCGAGCTCAAAGAGCGGTTTCACCTTTGGATTTGGCTACAAGGCTTGGGAAAACCAAAATGGGATCGTTGAGTTCGAAGCTCGAGGTACTTTCTTCCAGATTCGAAATGGGGGAAGTCGTGACACCTTGGCCCAAGTCGGGGTCTACACCAACTTCGTTTTGAAGCCGACCCGAGATCTGTTTATTGGGTTTGGTCCGGGCTTCATCACGGGCGAAGTGACGGTCGACGGCGATCGTTTCGGCTCCAAGGGCGCGGTCGCTTTTCATGGCTTCTTGGGCTACAACTTCAAGAAGGATGTGTTCGGTCAAGTTCGATTGACCAGCGGCGGCGACTCGGCGGGCTTTTCGGTCGAGATCGGTTTCCGCTTCTAATCAGGCTTCCGGCCGCAATGACGATGGGGGCTCCTCCAACTTTGGAGGAGCCCCCATCGTCATTGAGATCAGGCGTTGGGCTAGTTGCCGGCGGGGGAGGCTTCAGGAGTGATCTCGACGGTCATGCGCTCCTGACCACGAAGGACGATGACCGTCAGCTTTTGCCCCGGGCGAGCTTCGGCCAAGGCGGCTTGAAGGTCATCCATCGACTTGATCTCTCGGGTGCCGATCTGGAGCACTCGGTCTCCCGCTTTCAGTCCAGCCTTTTCGGCGGGGCTGCCGGGAGTGGTCCCTTGAAGAAGAACCCCCGGGCCGGTCGTGTTGCCCATGTCCGGCATGAATCCCACCCGGACTCGGCGGGCTTGGCCGCCTCGCTGACCAAAGCTGGCTTGCGGATTCCAGCTCATGCGAGTGTCTCGTCGGTCGACGGCTTCGATCGTCTGGCGAGCCACATCCAAGACGCGAAGCATGCCGTCGAAGTTGATGGTCTCAATAGTGTCGTTTTCGGTGTGGTACTCGGGCGTGAGACCGGTGTGGAAAAAGACCACCGGCACTTGAGCTCGCGCAAAAGGAGCGTGGTCGCTGTTCGAAGCGACGGCCGGGACCTTGTTGATTCGAACACCTTGGACCTTAATGCCGTCCAGAATGGCGTCCCATTCGGTGGAGGAGCTGGTGCAAAAGGCGGTGAGGTTTTCGTCGCGAAGCCGACCGATCATGTCCATATTGATCATGGCGCTGGTGCGCTGAATCCAGTTGGCGTTGTCTCGCACCCACGCGGCGGCCCCGACCAAGCCGACCTCTTCGCCACTGTAGAGTTGGAAGACCATGGTCCGGCGGTTGCTGCCGGTCATCTTGAAGTGCTCGGCCAAGGCCAAAACGCCGGCCACGCCGGTCGCATTGTCGTCGGCCCCGGGGTGAATCAGTTCATTTCCAGTGCGCGAGCCGACTTCGCCAAATCCTAAATGGTCGTAATGAGCTCCGATCACGATCACTTCTTCCCGAAGCTTTGGATCGTTGCCGGGCAGGATGCCGATCACGTTCAGGCCCCGGCCCCGATTCGGCTCCATTTCGGTGACCAATCGGGCTTCCGCTTTGAGTTCTTGGCTCGCCGGCGCAGCCATGGCCCGCGCCTGGACGTAGCTCATTCCGGTCAGGTCGTCAAACCAGTCCCGGTGGAGGCCTGCGACCACCAGCTCAAGCCCGGTCGGGATTCCTTGGCCCCGAGTCGGCACCGGCAACTCTTGGCGACCCTCGGCTACCGGCCCGATGAACAAGATTCCACGGGCTCCGGCTTGCTTGGCCCATTGAGCCTTAGCGCCGTTCGTCACGTTCGGCTTGCCTTGGGGGACTCCTCGGAATGCCAGGACAAACTTGTCCTTGACATTCACCTTGTCATAGTCGTTCCAGCCCTCCTGGTTGAGGCCATAGCCGACGAACACGATCGGGGCCGAAACCAAGCTCATCGGCTTTGTGCCAACGACGGGGGTGAAGTCCTTGCCGAGTTCAAGTCGAACCTCTCTTCCATCCGCCAATCGGAGGCGAAGGGCATTGTTCGCGGTCGGGCGCTGGTTGACGGTGATGTCGAATTCGTGAATGTACGACGAGCCGTTTCCAGGTTTGAGTCCGATCTGTTTGAGCTCTTCGATCAAGAACTCAGCGGTCTTGCGTTCGCCCGGGGCCAGGGTCAGTCTTCCTTCCCAAGCGGGCTGGCATAGAAATCGGAGAGTGCGCTCTAGCTCGATCCGGGTGATTTCCGGAGTTCGAGTATTCAGCGCCAAAGCGGCAGAAAGGGTTGTCAAAAGCGGCATTGATATTCCTCACAAAGCAATGGCTTGCAATGATATTCCAAGTCTATTTCACTACGCGCGAGAATGGATAGATTGCGGCGCAACTTTTCTGCTCGGCGCGACTTTGGAAAGGAATTGAACGTCTGGAACCACAGCGATCCTACTGGTGAGGCCATGGAACGGACGAATCGACGTGAGGAGATGCTGCGAATCGCCTTCGACATCCTGGCCACGGATGGCCTCGAAGGCCTCCATGCACGCACCTTAGCCGCCCGCATGGGCGTCAACCACGCCACGGTCCACTACTATTTCCCGACTCGGAGTGACTTGCTGCGAGCCGTCTGGGCGAGCGCCGAATCTCAGTTCATCGCCGATTGGGAGTCCCGGGTGGCCTCCGGCAAGAATCCCCGGCGGCGACTTTTGGCCGTCCTCGATGGTCTCCGGTCCGAACCAGACGTCCGTTCGGCCTGGCATCGAGTTTTCCTCAGCCTCCAGGCGGCCGCGGCCCCAGACCCCGAACTCGCCGAGTCAATCCGCGACTTTTGGATGGGCCGGCAAGAGGCTTGGAAAGAGCTTTTGCAATCGGCCAAAGACGATGGCGCGTTGGTGAAAGGCTCGCCCCTCGCCGACCCCGCCCTCTGGATGGTCTTGATGCTGGGTGGGGGCCTGGGCAGCCTGGTTGTGGGCGTCCATCCGCTCGACGACAAGGCGTTCACGCGGCTGACGGACGCTTTGTTGAAATGAGCGGGCAATCACCGAATAGTCTTTCCTAGAAATTACACAGAAAACTAGAAAATCCTTGACACATTGAACGGGGGGGGGGTAGAGTTGCGCCATGGACAACAAGAAAAGACTTCTCGCCATCATTTCGCTGGCACTTTGCTCAATAACTCCCTCAATAGCCGATGCACAATCTCCTCCACCTTATAGCTGGTATGCAGGAAGCTCCGGGCTTGTTTGCGCTTGTGAGGAATTGCCAGTTTTTATCTACTATAGCACAGGCGGGCCAAGAGGATTCTGGCTCTACGCGAATGGTACACATTCATATACCTTTTCCCAAACGGTTTATGGCAACTATGAGGTGCCCATTGGTAAATGTGTCTCGTTCGATTGGTATCTGGTATACACACCTACGCCGACGACTCCTGGATATTACCAATTTGGTAATCAACTTCGACAGTTTAATGTAACCATCACCGACTGCCCATAATCGATCATGATTTCAACATTCCTGTCAGTCATTTTGAGCGTACCAGCGCTTCTCCAGGTCAGCCAGTCTCCAACGGCTAGTCCGCCTGCTGGACCGGCTGTTACCAGTAGAAACTCGGTGGGTGACGGCTCAATCGCGTCTCGAAAATCTATCTGGACCGAGCCGCTTCTCGTGCTATTTCGGGAGGTCAAAGGGTCGGTGTTTATCGATATTCCTGATGCGGATATTCCGATCCGTTCAAAACTGAAATCTGAGACAGGGCTCCAAACGCTCGAACGCCTCGCAATACTCTGGCGAAGAGACCTACTTGTCTTGGATTCCGGCGCAATGCTAGTGCGCCAGAATGATGCGCTAGATGATACAAGTTCTTCGACTCGTGAATCGATGTTAAAGTCTGTCAATAGTTTAGACGATGCGACTCTTAAGAAGCTAATCTCCAATGGGGTGCTGCTGTCGGAACTGCCGCAAGATCTCAAAATGATGCTTGCTGCCAACGCTCGAATCGCCGAAGGTTTAGCAGAACAGATTCTCCAAGGAGATCCGGTCACCGTAAAGCTCTTTGAAAATCCAGTCGCGGAGTGGAAGGATGCCTCTGGTCGAACTCGAACAGCAAGCGTTGGAAATCAATTTGAAAGATTTCCTTTGGGCCAAACGTCATCTAGTTCTAGCATCGTAAGAGAGACGCCGCTGCCTTCTGGTCAAGAAGTAGACTTCCGTAGTGGCGTAGTCATGACTCTTTGGGAACTTAACCGTCGATTACGAGCTGAGCTAGGAGTTCACTTTGTTTTCGACTCCAGACTTAACAACAGTTTAGTCTTTCTGAAGGGTAAGTTTCAAAAGCAAGACCTTCGAAAACTAATGGAGATTCAATGCAGACCCAGAATTCCAACTCAAGTTCCATGGGCAGAAGTTCGACAAGTTGAAGAGTACAACAAGTTTATGGACCGAATCTTCGATACATTCTCCTTCTCAGAGGGCGAGGATTACAAGAAGTTGAGTCGAGAAGATTTTGAAAATGGTCGCTCCATTCTTGCTCGTGACCTTGCAAAAAGGTCCACGTTTTTTGCAAGACGAATGGCATCCTATGCTCTAAATGGAGATGAAGTTCTAAAGCTTGGATTCCGAGCAGGATTCATGATTTCTGGATCAGAACCAAAAGATTTCGATGGCAGGTTGTATCAAGTTCATTACCAAATTGAACCTTGAGACTTCATCTCAGGTCCAGCAATGATCCTTAGAAGCGCTCAACGCCTGTTCTTGACGTTCCAACACGCCGCGGTGTGATCCGAGGGCCCTGCGAGTTCGGGCTCGCTGTCGCAAGCCTCAAACCGGTGGCGACACCGAGGGGCAAACGAGCAGCCGGGCGGCAGTTGGGCCAAGCTGGGCGGCTGACCGGAAATCGAATCGAGGCGCTCCCGCGATGGGTCGGGAATTGCGCCCAGGAGCGCCTGAGTGTAGGGGTGTTGAGCCTGCTCCAGGACCTGCTGCACCGGCCCGAGCTCGACCACTCGCCCCGCATAGAACACGGCGATCCGCGACGCGAGTGACCCGATCACTCCGATGTCGTGGGAGATCAACATGACCGCCGTCTGGTGCTCCTCTTGGAGATCGCGGATGAGGCGCAGGATTTGGGCCTGGAGCGTCACATCCAGGGCGGTGGTTGGTTCATCGGCAATCAAGACCTTGGGCTTGCAAGCAAAAGCGATCGCCAAGACCACCCGCTGCCGCTGACCGCCGCTGAGCTGATGAGGATACGCCCGGGCCTCACGTTCGGGTTGGCGAAAACCCACGCGCCCCAAGAGCTGCCGCGCGTGCTGGTTGGCCTCGGCTCGGGGCATCCGCATATGGAGCCGCAAACTTTCAGCGATCTGGTCCCCGACCCGCATCATCGGATTCAAGCTCGTGAACGGGTCTTGCATGACCATCGCCAAGGAGCGGCCGCGTAGCTGGACCCAGTCTCTCTCTCGCAGTGACAGGAGCTCGCGCCCTTCGAACTCGATTGAGCCGGAGGCGACCCCGCCGAAAGGCAACATCCCCATCAGCGCCAGGCCGGTCATGGATTTCCCACAACCCGATTCGCCGACGACCCCGAGAGTCTCTCCGGCCTCCAGGCTCAGGTTCAAACCTCGCAAGATCGGGGTCGAGCCGATTTGAACTCGGAGATCTTGGGTGCGCAGAACCGACATAGTCCCTATTATGCGGCCCCTCGAAGGGGGATATACTCGCACCTATGGCGTTGACCATACGTGTGGTGGTGGCTGAAGATGAACCGGCCTATCGGAATGCGATTCAAAAGACGCTCGGCCTTGCGCCCGAGTGCGAAGTGATCGCGGTTTGCAAAGACGGGGCTGAGGCTCTGGAGTACTGCTTGACACAACATCCTGACGTCCTTTTGACGGACATCAACATGCCGCGCATGGATGGCATCGAGCTGATTCGCAAGGCGATCAAGCAAGAAAAGGAGCTGAAGGTCGTCATTCTCACTGTCAACGAAAACGATGATGTCGTTTTCGACGCCTTTCGCGCGGGAGCTTTGGGATACATGCTCAAGACCTCGACTCCCCAAGAAGTGATCGAAGCGGTCCGTTTGGCCTACAAAGGCGAGGCCAAAATCACACCGAAGATTGCGACGAAAATGATCGAGGATTTCCGGCGGGTCAAGGACGATGATGACACCGACGACACCGAGCTCTTTGTGCTGAGCGATCGTGAGTCGGAGATTCTCGACTGCATCGCCCAAGGACTTCGAAACAAGGAGATTGCCCAGCAACTCGGCATCGCCGAAAAGACGGTCAAAAACCATGTGAGCAACATCCTGAAGGCGCTGCAAGTCAACAGTCGAACCGAGGCCGCGATGAAAGCAATGCGGGCCAAACTGGTCGAAAAGCCCTGAAGATCAGGTCGAAAATTCTCGAAAATTGACTGAACATCCCACGCAGGCCATCGTCAAATGGCGTATCGAGCCTGAAAAAAGGTTCATTCCAATCTCGATTGGGGGTCTTGTCAAAAATGTTGAAGAAAATTCTGATCGTCAGCTTGGCGAGCGTGGCATTGCTCGCATTTGCTCAAACACCTGGACCACGAAGCCACGGCCAAGGGCTGGCCCGAAAAGAAGGCCAAAACTTCAGCGCGAACTTCCGCTACGAAGTGGCGAAAGTCCAAACTGAACAAGGCTGGCAAGTTCGAGGTCGATTCCGAATCGCCTTTCCAGCGGGCCAAGATCGCCCGGGCAACGTCTTCGAAATGCGGCCCGATGAGCTCGGCGTGAACTCGATCAATGCGAATTTTGCGGGCAACGCAACCAGAGTCGTCCAAACCGCAAACGGGAATCAGACGATCCAAGGTCGGCTGGCGGTCCGAGCCGAAGATCGGCGCAACCCACAAAACACGAACGGTCCTCGCGACCGGATCACGATTCGATTTGTCCCGGCCAATAACCAAGGCCAAGTCTTCGAATGGCAAGGTCTTGTTGTCGAAGGAAACTTGGTCGTCCTGGCCGGTGGCTCGGGCGGAGGAAACTAAGCCCCAACTCGTCCCTCGTCTTCCCCGGCAAATGTGCTGGCTATGGGGTCCTGGTCAATGTGGACGACCGGGGAAGACCAAGAAAACACCACATCAGGCGGGTTCACCGCCCGCTTGACAGGAAGGAGCACAGCACATGAACATTCGAAAAATCGCCCTCGTGGGCCTGACCTTTGCCGCCGTTTTTGCCATGGCCGATGGGCCAACCGGACCTTTTGTCGGTGGTCGAGGCGCCTTGACCGATGCCGACGGAAAGAAGGCTCGATTTGACCTCCAGGTTGGCGAAAAGCTGGTCAATGGAGTGGCCACCGTTCGAGGAAAAGGTGAATTCGAGCAACGACGTCCTCCGGCGAATGGACAACCCGGCGCGGTGCGAGTCGTCCGATTCCGAGCCGAAACTTTGAGCATCGCCAATAACGTTGGCACCGTTGGCGGCCCGGGCGTGATGACGGTGCGCGTCGGCAATCAGGCACCGCAGAACGTCCAAGGGACGGTCTCGATCACGGCGACCGACAATCGCGCGCCGAACGCCCAAGGCGGCGATCCGGATAGCTACACCATCACGTTTACCGGCGGCGGACAAAACGCAGTGAACTTTACGTTTACAGGAACCGTCCATCCTGGTGATTTTCGTGTGAAGCCCGCGCAAAACGTGCCGTAGGCCCACCCGAGCTCTTCCTCCCTCTCTCAAAAGGAAAGCCAGTAGAGCCCACCTTCCCTACGGAAGGTGGGCTCGCTGCGTAATGTCAGGCCAAACCGGGCACGGAGTCGACGTCCAATGTCTTCTCGTGGGAGTAAACCACCATGCCCGGAGCCGAACCTCGAGGCTTGCGGACGTACTTTTTGAGGCAATAGTCCACCGGGATATGCCGAGAGTGCTTCTGCGGACTATTTCGTGCGGCGATCACGGCCGCCGCCATCAGGTCAGCCCGTTGCACTCGATCGGGCTGATTTTGGGTGCAGATCACCACATGAGCCCCCGGGCCGCCTCGAACGTGGAGCCAGTAGTCGTTCGGCTTCGCGAGCTTCGTGGTGACGTAATCGTTCGAGGTGGCATTTTCGCCGTACAAAATTTTCCAACCAGCTGGGCTCCAGGTCTCTCGAACGGAGTGGCCTTCGAAGGGCCGCTCGGACTTGATCTGCGTGGGGGCGGCTTGCGGCTGAAACCATCGGCGGGCCCGCGCATGGGTCTTTTCGATCTCGACGTCGGCGAGGCTCTCCGCTAGTTCGAGGTTATGAATACAGATCTCCAATTGGCGAATCTGGTCTGCCAAAGCTTGGTCCTGTTCGCGAGCCTGATCGGCGCCTTGTTTCGCCTTTTTGGCTCTTCGAAACCTCCGCTCCGCATTCTCGACCGGGCTCAGGCTCGGGTCGAGGCGGATCCGCCGCTCTTCGCCCGCATAATCCCAAACGACGACCTCAGGGGAGCCAGCTGGAATCTGGGCCTGATAAGCCAGAATGAGCTCCGCTTCTTCTTGGAGTTCGCGGGCGCGGCTGGCAAAGTCGAGGGCCTCGGCGATTTGAGCGCGAGCCGCGACTCGGCCCCGCAAGGTTCGCCGCAAGGGCCCCAAAACTTCGGATTTGGCTCGATCGAGTCTCTCCTTGGCCACGGTCGGGGCGAGTGCGGACTGAAGGGCGTCAGAGAAGCTGAGGGCCGGGATCGCATCGGGAATCGGCAAGGGATAAGCCCCTCGCCCAGGAAGATAGCCGGGCGACCATTCCCGATTTCGGGCCGCGCGCTGAAAGGCATCGAGCCCATGAGATTCGATCCACTCGATGGCGAACGGGGATGCGCCTTCAAATTCGGTCAGATCGTCGCCTTCTCGGGCCTCCAGCAGGCTCGGGCGAAGAGGGATCGGCGGCGGCTCGTAAAGCGCCCCGGGACGGATCGGACGGCGTGTCTGACTTGGCCCCAACCACTTGGCGGCGGCCCGGAGCCGGCCTTGCGCTAAAAGAAACAGGTTCGAATGCTTGCCCATCAGCTCGGCCACGAGCGTGACTTCTTGGTCGGCCCGAGCAAAGTCGAGCTCCAGAATCCGGTCGAAGCCGCGCTGTCGGACCGATTCCAGCACCAGCCCTCGAAGCCAAGTTCGAGCCTCTTGCTGAAATCCGCTCGCCTCCGAAGCCATTGCGGGGGGACCTGATGAAGAAAAATGAACCCGGGCGAAGAGAGGATCAGCACTGATGACGAGCCAGGCGGGTCGTCGAAGATAGAGTTCAAGCCACAAGTCGAGCCCATGAGCCACGATCACTTTTTGCACTTTGGCTCCGCGCCATTCCTGCAATTCATCGACGACAGCCCGCAAGCACAGGCTATCAAAAGGAATGCGTTTCATCGTCCCCCCAATCCTGACAAAGTGACCCCTTCGATAAAGTACTTCTGCGCAGCGAAGAAAACGATCAGAACAGGGAGCATGGCCATGGTCGCAAAAGCCATCATTAGTGTCGGTTCGGCACTGTGATCGCCGAGGAAAAGTTGTAAGGCATAAGCGACCGTCATTTTCTCGGGAGAATTGGTATAGATGAGCGGACCCATAAAGTTATTCCAAGTGCCCATAAACGTCCAAATTGAGACGACCGTTAAAGCCGGCTTGATCTGAGGCATCATGATGCGCCAAAACGTTTGCAAAATCGTGCAACCATCCACGCGGGCCGCATCTTCGAGTTCCATTGGAATGCTCGAAAAGAACTGACGCAATAAAAAGACGTTGAATGCGCCGGCGAAGAACGCGGGCACCCAAAGGGGGAGCAGCGTGTCGATCCAGCCCAGCTCGCGGAAGATCAAAAAGCTGGGCAACAGCGTCACTGCTCCTGGGAGCATCATCGTTGCCAAAAGCAGGGCGTACCAGAAGTTCTTCGCAAAGAATCTGACTCTCGCAAAGCCGTAAGCCACAATCGAACAAGAAAGAACCGTGCCGATCACCGTCATCACGACGAGGAACAAAGTGTTGCGCAAATAGAGCAATCCTCGCTCGGATTCCAAGGGCAAGTATTCGGTCGCTGCGGAGTAGTTACTCCACTTGGGTCCCGAGCGCCAAACCGGTTGAGTGTCCCCCGGGCTTAAAACGATCTCTTTTTGAGCTAACGAAGCTGGCCTCAGGATGAGAATCTCTTGCAAGCCATCGGGTCGTGATCGAACGACTTTTCCTTCAAAGAGTTGCCCCTCATATTCACCAGTCACGACGGGCACTCTTTGGGAGATCGTTCGGGAATTTGCGGCATCATGAGGAACAGTTAATCCTCGCATGATCGAGGGGCGTTCAATCCGAACTTGGGCCGGGTTTCCTTCCAGTAAGAACCCTTCGACTCGCTGACCTCGATACGACATTTCAAGATAGGGATTCTTGGGGTCGACGTGCTCGGTCGTCACCATGACGCGGGGCCACCATCGAAAACCGTCGGCCATGTTTGTATCCCGATCCTCGCGAAAGCTGGTCAGCAAGAGCCAAAAGAGCGGAATCGAAAAAAGGATTGACCCTAGGACCAGCGCGGCATGAGTAGCGAGACCCCTTGACCAACGAGCCCCCTGGGGAGTTCGTCCGGCCCATGCAAAGATCAGCATCCCCACAACGACCCACATGAGGCCCCCCAGCCAACTCAAAGGGGCCGCAGAAATCCGGCCCTTGAGTAGATTGGCCTCGATTCCGAAGTGCCCGGCCAGGGCGATGCTGGCCAAAGTGCATCCGAGCCAGCCCCAGACCGGTCGATGCCGTTGACGCCAAGAGCTGAGGGCTTGCCCCAAACGAATCAGAAGGCCGACCCCGCAAAAAGCGACCATCCAACCCCAGACGTTCATCGTCAACCAGACCACCGGCAGGCTCCAGCCGCTTCCGGGGGCAACCCGGCTCTCCGGTGTCATTGGCAATAGCCCCGAGATCATCCAGCCGAGCCCGGCCAGAAGCCCAGAGACCCAAGCTCGTCGCCAGTTTCGACGAAGACAGGAGGCGATAGCCGTCAGGAGGGCCGCGATGCCAAGCCAGGCGGCCAACGTCCCGACCGCGTAGATCACTTCTCGACCTCGGTGTAGACCCAGCGAGGCGCCAGCTTGAACTGAACCCACGTGAGCGCGACAATGATTAAGAAGAGCACCCAGGCCAGGGCGCTCGCATAGCCCATCCGAAAGTAGCCGAAACCATTCCGAAACAGGTGCATCACCGGCGTGAGAAGCGCGTCGTTCGGGCCCGATCCCGAGCCGCCGGTGATGACGTAGACCTGGTCGAAGGTCTGGAGCGCACCGATGAAGCCCATGACGGTGTTGAAAAAGATAATCGGACTCAACATCGGCAACGTCACGCTTGTGAACTGCCGCCACGGGCTCGCGCCGTCGGTGACCGCTGCCTCATACAGACTCTTCGAGATGCCCTTGAGCCCGGCGAGCCACAAGATCATGCCGCTTCCCGCTCCCCAGAGTCCCATCACGATCAAAGTCGGCTTGGCCCAAGGCTCGACCGTAAACCACCCCGGGGGGGCGACGCCAAACCAGGGTGAGATCGTGGACGCCCAAGCCGCGTTCACCAGCCCCCGGTTCGGGTCGGGCGACAAGATCCACATCCAAAGAATCGTGCTTGCGACGCCAGGCACAATCGAAGGCAGATAAAAGAGGGTGCGATAGAACCGCATGCCTCGCACCGCCGAATTGAGCAACATCGCGATGGCGAGCCCGGTGACCAGGCCCAGCGGGACCCCGATCCCGCCGAGATACAGAACGTTTGTGAAGGCCTTTATCAGGTTCGCCGAATCATAGGTTGCCGCGTCGGAAAAGTTCTTGAGACCCACCCAACGGGCCTCGTTCAAAACGTCGTATTGGGTGAAGCTGAAGAAGAGCGAAGCCGCCATCGGCCCCAACGTGAAGACGAAAAAGCCGACCATCCATGGCGCAATCAAGAGATATCCCCAGCGGTTTTCCGTCCGCGCGAGTCGACCCATCCGCTGACGGCGGGTCGCCGAAATCAAGAGGATTGCTCCCAAAACCGCCGCCCCAACCCCAAGCCAGCTCGGGACTCGCAAGTCGATCACCGGGAACTGGTCCATCCCAAAAACCTCGTCCAGATTCCGCTGGACGGTTTGCTGTCCTTCGGCTAAGGCTTGCTCGGGCGAGACGATTCCAAGGCAGGCTCGCTCCGTCGCTCGCACATGAGCATCCCAGAGCACCTGTCCGGCAAACGTCGGGGGCCGACTGCGAGAGACCTTCATGAGCTCCAGATGCAGCTCCATCGCACGGCGGTAACGAGGGTCAGCCGAGAGCATCTCCTGATAAACGACCTCCGTGGTCCGGCGATGAGCCTGGAGCGGTGGGATAAAAACTCGACCCCGTCGACGATAATCTTCGGCGTCGGTCCGCAGGGAGAGCAAGCGTCCCTGCTCGCTCGTGATCCACTGGATGAACTTCCAGGCTCCTTCCACTTGGCGCGCCCCCCGAGGGATCGCCCAGCTGTGTCCGCCCGACCAGGTGATGAATCGATCCGGCTCTGCGGCGAAACGACCTCGTCGCATGAACCGGTCGTCGGGCACCGGGGCCGGGGCCACCCCGAACTGAAGTTTTGGGTTATATCGGACCAAGCCGTGGAGATTCCAATCTCCATCCACCTTCATCACGACTTGACCGAGGGCGAAAGGATCGTTTTCGCCGGAACGAAACGTGGACTGAAATCGCTGGGCCTCGGCATAGCCACCCACGATCGCATACGCTTGGCGCATAAACTCCAGCGCCTCTCGTACCGGCTCGCTCGCCAGGGTGCAGGTGCGACCATCCGGTGAGAGAAACGAGGCGTTATTTTGAAAAGCGTACAGGTAGAGCCAACTATCACCAAAATTTGGAATAAAACCTGCTCTTTTCAGTCGCCCATCGGGGTGAAATCGGGTCAGGACGCGGCTGAAAGCGAGAATCTCGGACCAAGTCTGAGGCGGCTGACTCGGATTGAGTCCAGCTGTGCGGATTTGTTCAGCTTCAGCCCGAAGAACTTCTTCATTAAAATAGAGATATCGAACGTCGGCCGCCGTCGGGATTGCAAAGAGCCGCTCCTGATAAGTCGCCTCTTGCCAGGCGGCGGGATAGTAGTCCTCGGGCCGGGGCGAAAGCGGGAGGGCGCGATCCCGAGCGATCAGGTCATCCAGCGGACGAAAGGCCCCTCGTTGAGCCCAGTCGCTGATCGTAAACCGGTCCTGAAAAATCACATCGGGCGGGGCTCCTCCGACGATGGCGGTCATCAGTTTTTGGGGGTCCATTCGGCCCGCACCGAGGCCGACCGCACTGATTCGATACTCCGGGTGTCGCCGTTCAAACTCGCGGACTTGGGCTTCAAAACCGCGGTCGCCCCCGCTCAGAGCTTTGCCCCAAACGACAATCCTCTGGGGTTCAGGGGAAGGCGGATTCGCACCTGCCGACGCCGAAAAGAAACCTAAGCTCAGGCAAAAGAGAAGATTCCAGATTCGAGGCCGAAAGCAGGCGTTCATACGAGATGCGAACGAACCAGTTCGCCACTCGTTCAGGAAGAACCTGCTCGGAGCCTATTCGATCGTTCCGCGAGGCCGGGCTCGGGGAAAAGATGCGGTCCGGAGACTCCGACTGCTCACAACGCTGAGCTGAAAGCCGTTCGGGCCATGCATCTCGGGCACCAGAGGAACCTGGACCCAGTGCCACGCCTGGTGATAATCCCCCAGCGGGAGCGGAGCTTCGTTGGCGTCCGACTCCTCCAGAGGGGTGAGGAGCGGATCGAGCGGCGAGTCGATCCACCAGCGATAGGGAAGCAGCTCGTCGCGGGATTTCGCTTGCCAACTCGCCATCAAGGAGCCACGAGCCTCGATTCGGCGCTCGCCGACGGTGAGCACAAATCGCGACTTCTCCAAGGGCGTCGGATCGGCGGGGACTTCTTCGGTCAGCTCCTGCACCGAGAGCTTCGGAAAGGCCGACAAGGTCACTACAAACGTAGCTTGGCCATCCAAGCGCCCGCGAAGGACGCTCCATCGATTCTGTAATTCACCTTCGGGCCAAAGCTCCTTGGCGTCGAGATATCCAAGCCATCGGGAGATGAGGCCCGGCGAGAGATACTCGATGAACTCCACGTCCCGAGCCAAAACTCCGTCAAACCACTTGGCAACCGGAACTCGATCCTCAGCGCCGACAGTGATGAGCGCGCGGCCTTTTCGGGCGAGTTCTCGGCCTCGCTCAAGTTCGACCGGGATCGGTCGAGCCGGAAAAGCGAGGCTCGGCAAAGTCGATTCCGAGGTCGCTTGTTGCAGGACCCAAGCCGCGCAAAGGGACAGCATAGGCCTATTTTCGGCGGGACATGCCCGCGAAGTTACGGCAATTCTACGGAACTGGAGTCGCCGAGCACGAGCCGGCTGACTTGAGGGCGGCCCTCCGAGCGGACGACGCGGACCCCACGCCCGAGCAGGCTACTGCTGATTCGAGCCGGAACATCGAGAATGGAGCACTCCGAAAGAACAATCGAGTTCTCGATTTCGCTGCGGATCACTCGCGTGCCAGCGTCGATCGACGTGAAGGGACCGATAAAGCTTTCTTCGATGTGGCAGTTTTCGGCGATCACGACCGGGCCCCGGATCGTGCTGTTGCGGACGACCGTGCCGCGCCCGATCTGAACTCGACCCTCGACTGCACTCTGCTCGACTTCACCCGCGAGCCCAGAGGAAAGGTCCTCGAGAATCAGCCGATTGGCCTCCAAAATCGCCTCGACGGTGCCGGTGTCTTTCCACCAACCTTCAACTCGAACCGAGCGCACCTCGCCTTCGGCATCGATCAACCCTTGAATGGCGTCGGTGATTTCGTATTCGCCTCGGGCCGAAGGTTGGAGCGTCTCAATGACCGAGTGAATCTGCGGGCTGAAGAGATACACCCCGACTAGAGCCAGGTTCGACCGAGGAGAGGCGGGCTTTTCTTCCAGGCGCACCACGCGCTCTCCGGCCATTTCAGCGACGCCAAACTGCGAAGGGTTGGGCACCTCCGCCAGCAGGATCGTGGCCGCAGGTTGGTGAGCTTCGAACTCTTGGACGAGTCCTTCGATGCTGGATTTGAGGAGGTTATCGCCCAAAAACATCACAAAAGGGTCATCCTGAAGAAAGGGCTGTGCGGTCCGGACGGCATGAGCTAGGCCCAACGGGGCAGCCTGGGGGATGTAGGTCAATTCGATGCCCCAGCGCGAGCCGTCGCCCAAGGCGGCTCGAACCGCGTCGCCGGTGTCGCCGATGATGATCCCGAATTCCCGAATTCCCGCCCGTGCAATCTGCTCGATGCCGTACTCGATGACCGGCTTGTTGGCCACCGGCAAGAGCTGCTTGGCCATCGAAAAGGTGATCGGTCGAAGTCGAGACCCGCTGCCGCCCGCAAGAATGAGTGCCTTCATAAATCGTCTCCGAGGCTGGGTCCGTAAAATCGACGCACAAAATCTTGATACCGTTCGCGGGCGACGATTTCGCGCCACCAGCCCGGGTTGTCGACGTACCAAGCCACCGTTCGGGCGAGCTCTTCGGCAAATGGACGAATGGGGGACCAGCCGAGGGCTTGAATCTTCTCGCAGCTCATTCGATATCGAGCGTCGTGGGCCCCTTTTCGGGGGTCGGGGATCGATTTGACCAACGACTCGTCTCGGCCCAAAAGCTGTAAGATTTGTTGAACAACAACGCGGTTTTCTTGTTCATTATGATCTCCGATGTTATAGGCTTCTCCCGGCTTGCCCCGGGCCAGGACGGTCCAGATCCCGTCGACATGGTCGCCCACGTGAATCCACTCCCGAACCTGTGAGCCATCGCCATAGAGGGGAACTTTCTTCCCGTCGATCAAGCGGCTGATAAAGAACGGGATGAGCTTTTCGGGGTACTGATACGGACCGTAGTTGTTGCCCCCTCGCGTCACCAGAACTGGGGTTTGAAAGGCTTTCCACTCGGCCCGGCAGACCAGATCGCCACCAGCCTTGCTCGCGCTGTAAGGCGTGTTGGGCTCCAGCGGCGATTCTTCGGTGAACGATCCTTCGGCAATGCTGCCATAGACTTCGTCGGTGCTGATATGGACGATCCTTTCCACCCCTTGCAAGCGGGCTTGAAGCAATAGATTCTGGACCCCCACGACGTTCGTCGTCGCAAACGCCAGGGGGTTGAAGAGCGACTGATCGTTATGAGTTTCGGCGGCAAAGTTGACGATATGCGTGATGCGGTGGTCTCGCAATACGTGGGCAACACCCTCGGCGTTCTCGATTCGGTCTTGGACCCAAACGGTGCCTTGGGCCCGAATGTCCTGCATCGTCGAGAGATTGCCCGCGTACGTTAAGGCGTCGAGCACAACCAAGTGATCGACCGACTCAGCGAGAGCCTTGCGGGCAAAATGGGAGCCAATAAAACCGGCGCCGCCGGTGACCAAGAGCCTCATGGCAGTAAGAAGGGCGACTCGGGGTCGAGCTCGTGGCGAGTTTCGTCGACAGGCTCACCTCGCCCCCAGCCCGCATAGAGCTGATTCGGAAAATTCAAGACCAAGGCGTCGGTCGGGCCGACATTTCGATAAGCGTGAACGACTCCGGGAGGCACGAGCACGAAGTGGGGTGCCTCTTCACCCACTCGGTGGACGCTTCGGTGAATTTCGTCCGGGCCCTCGCGTTTCCACAAGATCAACTCCATCTCTCCACTCAGAAAGGCAAAGCCGTCGGTTTGTTCCCGATGCTCATGCGGGCCCCGCACGATGCCGGGAGATGTGAGGCTGATATAGCCCATCTGTGGCAAAAATCCGTCCGGTAGCTCGTCCGCCCGAAAGAGCTCGATGAGCCAGCCGCGAGCATCTCCATGCTTCTTGAGGGGAATCAGGCGAGCTCCTGCGACCTGGGAAACGTCGACGAGACGGGGCATATCCCGAAAATTTACCATCCATTCGCAGATTCCGGCACAAAGTTTCGTCTTCAGGCGTTAGGATTCATCAGAAGATGCTGATCATTTAGATATGGCACGGAATCTGCACCGAGTCGGTGTGAGGACGTGCTTCCAAGGTAACTTATGACGAATATGGGGACTCCTGAATTCTCAGCCCAAGAAGCGAAGGTTGATCCGAAGGCCATGACGCCCGGAGTGTTTGACGTTGCGATCGAAACACTTCGGGGGGCCACCCGGTCCAAAGCCTTTTGGCCGGCGTTGGTGATCTTTGTGGGAATCTGCGCTTGCTACTGGTCGATGTTCGCCCGGCTGCAGGATATGTACACCACGGCGGATGGCTACTATAGCCACGGCTGGTTGGTGCCCTTCATTTCGATGTTCATCATCATTCGATGGTGGCCGAAGCTGAAGGACATCCCGGTTCGGCCGGGGTGGTTTGCGATTCTCTTCTTGATCCCGCTGATCTGGGTCTTCCGCTCGGCCAAATTCGCGGAGATTCAGTTGGTCCTCGCTCTAAGTTTTCTTCTGACTCTGATGCTCGGGGTGTGGCTGATTGCGGGCTTTCGCTGGCTGGCCGCGCTCACGGTCCCGATTTTGTACTTAGGGTTCGGCTTGCCGCTCTTCACCATGGCGATCGACAACTACACGAACCCGCTCCAGAAAGTTTCGACCGAAGTCGCGGTGGTGATGCTCAAGGCGTTCGGGATGGGGCCCTACAAGGAAGACGCAACAACGATTTTCCTTCAGAATTCAACGTTCGTCTTGGACGTCGGCGTCCCCTGTTCAGGGTTCAAACTCGTCTTGGCGGTCACCGCCTTTACGGTCCTTTTCATGTGCATCGGCGGGCTCAAATGGTGGGGCAACGTCATCATGGTGAGCGCCGTCTTGCCGATTTGTCTGGCGATCAACGGACTGCGGATCGCACTGATCGGCGTCGTCGGTGGCAAATATGGTGCCACCGCTGGGCACCAGTTTCATGACTACAGCGGCTATATCACGCTGGTGGTCTGCTTCGTAATTCTCTTTAAACTCGCAAGGTGGTTAGGATGGAAAGACTGATCAAACGAGCCTATGCCTTTGGCTTTGGGCTCCTTCTCGTCGGCGCAGGATTTACGGTGATGGGCTTGCTCCAACCGCCGGTCCAAGATAAGGATGAGGCCTGGATGGAGCAGCGTGCGCCCGACACGGTCGAGGGCATGCCCTACGATCCGAGCAACGAAAATCCGGAGCAGAGCTACAAGATGGACCAGGTCACGTACGACCTGCTCCTGCCGTACGGAATCGTCAGCCGAGTTTATCGAAGTCGTGACAAAGCGTATGACGTGGTCCTGATTGCGTCGCGGTCAAAGGACAGCTTCCACGACCCGCGAATCTGCTTCACGGGGCAAGGTTGGACGCTGGTCACGCAAGACCAGATGAAGGCCGAATCGAAGACGGTCGGGACGATCCCCGTCAGCATCGTCGTCATGACGGGCCGGACCGAGGCGGATCGAAACAAGGTGGCGGCGTTCTTTTACAAGGGTCCGGATGGCTATGTCGCCGGGACGAACGACGTCAAGTGGTCGATGTTCAAGGCGGAGTTTTTGGGCAACGATAACTTGGACGGCGTCTTTTACCGGGTGATCCCGCTGCACCGACCGAAAGATCAAGAGTCTGCAGTGGCGGATGTTCTGGACTTCATCGGGAAATACATCGATGCGGCCCACGCATCGAGCGACGGTTACTTCTAATCTCCATCTGGCAATGCCGACTCGGCCCCGAGGTCTTGGACTTCGGGGCCGTTGTCTTGGGGCGAGGATGACCGGAGGCCAGGCGCCCAGACCTCTTCGAGCCCACGAACCGGCAGGCTGACTTGGCCCACGGGGCCCGGCCAAAGAAACTGAAGGTCGCGGACCGCGAGGGCCCAGCGCCGACGCTCTTCGAGGTCGAGGGCGAGCCGATAAACCCGGCTTTCGCGCGGGCCGGCCGAAATTCGGGCGACCTGCTCCCAGCCCTGGATGCCGGGGTGAAGCATGGATCGAAGCCAAGTGAGCGGCTCCTGGTCGCGATAGATCGCCCGGTCGGCCCGGAGTTGCCATTGATCTCCGCTGCTGTAAAGGGTCTCGACGGTTGAGGTCCAGATGAGCCAACGGGCACCCATCCGATCGAAGTCTTGAACCTCTTTTAAGTTGTAATCGGGCACGAGTCTCGTCTCCTCAATGCCCGCTCGGACCAGCCAGGGGATGGCACCGTGGTAGACGATGATGCGGTCGTGCTCGGGAATGTGAGTCCGAATCCAGGCCGCCGTCGGCTCGGCTTCGGACCAGAGTTGGCCGGTTTCGCGGTGGAGCTCGCGGGCGGTCGTGGCTTGCCCCACAATCGCGGCGGCCGCCAACGGCAATCCGAGCCAAACCGGGCTGCGAAAAATCCAAGCCAACAAGACGGTGGCGATGACAAGGCCCCCGAGCGCCAACGTGGGCGTCCCGACGAAGATCATCGCCAACAGGCCGAGAGGCGCGATGATCCACACCGATTTTTCCAGAACCTGATCGAAGGTCGCTTGGGGGGCGCCAGGGTCGCTTTTGGGGCGCGGGGGCAACGCCACAAGCGCCAAGAAGGCCCAGGCATACACGGGCACCATCGGCACGACGTAGCGCATGTGGGCGGCCGTGAACCAGGTGTGGATGGCGGCATATCCGAGGAGCCAAGCGGTCAAGACGGTTGCGAGAGCCGCATGACGCCCAGACCATCGAAGCAACCCCAAGAGGGTGGCCAGCGTCACCAGCCCAGCCAGAATGCCAAAGGCCGCCGGGGCTTCGGTTGCAAAGGTGATCTCCTCGAGGCCAGGGATTCGCACCGGCCCGAGCCCAGCAAGGATCAAGAACCGGACCCCCGCATGGCCCAGCGCGTCGGTCTCGCCCACGTAGGGGCTCAAGTCTTGAGTCAGACCCCGTCCGAGCAAGATCCAAGCGATCCCGGGACCCAATGCCAGAAAAGACCCCATCGCTCGGCCCAAGAGCTGCTTCCAACCCCCATCCCAAACGATGAACGGAATCAAAGCTCCCAAAAGCAATCCTTCGGCCCGAGTTGCCCCCGCGAGCGCGGCAAATAGGCACGCTCCGACGACGTGGCCTCGGGCAACCGCTGCCATCCAGCCGACCACGCCGACCATCAAGACCGGCTCCAAGAGTCCGCCATGGGCGGCGGCGATCAGATCAGGATAGCCTGCAACCAAGGCTGAGGCGACGAGCGACGGGGCCCAGCCGATGGCCGTCCGGAATCCGGCATACAGCAGCCCGCTCATCAAGCCGATGCAGATCGCTCCGATCAACTGCGAGGCATCCACTGCCGAGAGGCCGAAGGATTGAAAAGCGACGAGCAGCCCGGGATAGACCGGGGCCCGCTTGAACGACTCCGGCCATTCGCCTGCCTGGAAAGCCTCCGCCACGCGCAGAAAGTCGTAAAAATCGGGGGAAGGGACCTGCCACGAGGTCCTGCTGAACCAGACCGCGAGGAACGCCACGACTCCGAGGCCCACGCCGATTCCGACGTCGCGAGCCTTTTCGGAGGACCGAAGCATCTCCCCATTTTGCCCGATTCGCCTTGCAAGCGCGTCGAGAAAGTTGGTTTACTAGGGGAATGAGAAATCGACTCGTCGTGGCGTTGTGCGTGGCAATGATTTGCATGCTCGTCGGCTGCAAAAAGAGCAATGACCTCGTGGGGACGTGGGTGGGCTCAATGCAGGGCGCCAACCTCGAGACCGAGATGAAGCCAGACGGAAAGTACTCCAGCACGGTTTCAGTCAGTGCTGCCGGTCAAAACTTGGTGTTCAAATACTCGGGCACCTATAAGATAGATGGCAAGAACTTGACCTCGACGGTCGACGATATCGATGTCAGCCAAATCCCCCAAGCGATGCAAGCCATGATGAAGCAGCAGCTGCAAAGCCAGGCTCAGCAAAACATGACCGGAACTTTCGAAATGCCTGACAAAGATACGCTCAAGATCACCAGTCAGGGCACGACGTTCGAAATGAAGCGCAAGAAGTGATGCGTCTGGCCGCGATCTGGCTTGTCCTTGGGGCGGCTCTCTTCTTGATCGGGTGCGCCTCGAAGCCGTCGATCGAGGGCACTTGGCTGGGTCAGAACGGCAATCTCGAAATCGAGCTGACCTTGGCCCCAGATGGCAAATTCAAGATGACCATCATGGGGCCCAATCGGGAAACCGAGATGATGCTCCACGTCGAGCAGTCCGGGACTTATTCGCTCGTCCCGAGCAATGGGACACTCAAGCTCGACACCCAAGAGGTGAAGGTCAAGGGCGTCCAAGAAGGCATGGCCCAAGTGATGGAAGAGGGCATCCGGCGCAAGAATAACGAAGAGGCCGCGTCGAAATATGAGATGCCCGACCCGGACACCTTGAAGTTAACCGGGTCGGAAGGCTCCACCACCTTCAAGCGCAAGAAGTCTTAATAGGTGGTCATCGACGGGTCGATCGTTTCGGCCCACCCGTTGATTCCGGTCTCTAGGTTGCGAACTTGAGTGAACCCGCGATGCTTGAGGTAGGCGGCCGCGTTGTGGCTCCGCTTGCCGGTGCGACAATAAACGACCCAATTGGCCGAGGCGTCGAGCTCGCGAAATCGGTCCTGGAGGTCGTCCAGCGGGATGTGGGCGTGATCGTCCAAAACGCTGATTTCGCGCTCATCGTCCTCGCGCACGTCGAGGAGTTGCGGCGGATTTGGACCTTCGAGTTCGGCCTTCAAAGCCTGGGGCGTGATCGTAGGGACTTCATGCATCGCTTTAGGATACAGTGATCAGCGCCTCTTCGATTCTCTGTTCGCGGAGTTTTTCCCGCACGAGTTGCCACTCTTCGCCCATCAAGTGAGGATGCGCTTGGACGATGGCCATCGCTGCTTGCCGGGCTTCCTCTAGCATCGCTCCGTCTTGAATCAGGTCGGCCACGCGAAAATCGAGTTGACCACTTTGGCGAGTGCCGGCGATCTCGCCGGGGCCCCGAAGCTCCAGGTCGGCCTCGGCGATTCGAAACCCATCCGAGGTTTGGGTCATGATTGAGAGCCGTTCTCGAGCATCGTCAGTGGTCGCTTGGCCAATCAAAATGCAGTAGCTTTGGTGGGCCCCTCGGCCAACTCTGCCGCGAAGTTGGTGGAGCTGGCTCAAGCCAAACCGATTCGCATCCTCGATCACCATGACGCTGGCATTGGGAACGTCGACCCCGACCTCGATGACGGTGGTGCTGACAAGAAGGTCGATCTCGTGCGCGCGAAACTGCTCCATGACCGCCTCTTTTTCGGGGGCCTTCATCTGGCCGTGCAACAATCCGACCCGCCGATGGGCGAAGTGAGTGTTTTTGAGGGCATCAAAGAGGTCGACCGCGGCCTGGGTCTGCATCTTTTCGCTCTCCATGATGACGGGGCAGACCACATACGCCTGGCGCCCCTCTTCGAGGAGTCGATCCAGCCCCGTGTAGACCGAGCCTCGATCGTGCGGCAACTTCCAATGGGTCTTCACCGGCCTTCGGCCGGCGGGCATCTCATCGATCACGCTGAGGTCCAGATCGCCATAGAGGGTCATGGTCAAGGTCCGAGGGATGGGCGTGGCTGTCATCACGAGGACATCGGGGTTGGTGGCGCTCTTGGCCCGGAGCGCGGCTCGCTGGAGGACTCCGAACCGGTGTTGCTCGTCGATCACGGCGAGACCGAGTCGAGCAAATTCGACATCTTGTTGGACCAAGGCGTGAGTTCCCACGACGACATGAGCTAAGCCGATTTTCGCGTGGGTCTTCGCGCGAGCCTTTTCGGTTGAGCGTTGTTTGCCGAGCATCGGGGCAACTCGGATTCCGAGCGGCTCGAAGAGTCTGCGTAAGCTCGCCAGGTGCTGCTCGGCGAGAATTTCGGTCGGGGCCATGAGCGCCGCCTGATAGCCACTGCGAACCGCCGCCAGAATCGCGCAGGCAGCGACGGCGGTTTTTCCACTCCCGACGTCCCCTTGCACGAGGCGGTTCATCGGGTGGACGCTCTGCATGTCGGCAAAAATCTCGCGGACGACCCGGTCCTGGGCTCGAGTGAGCTCAAAGGGCAGCATTGACCTGATCTCGTCCCAAAGCGGGGGGCGCACGACGGCTTGAGTGGGGCCAGCAAAAAGTGAGTCGGTCGGCTCATCGCCCAGCGGAGGGGTGATCGGCTCGCCGCGCTCCAGAGCTTGAATTGGAAAAGCGATGCCGATCTCTTGGGCGACTTCGGCCCGGCGAAGTGCGAGCGTCAGCTGGAGGTAGAGAAACTCCTCGAAGACGAGGCGTCGGCGAGCCCTTTGCTGCAGCTCCTCGGACTCGGGAAAGTGCATCTGGGCGAGGCTCCAACCGAGCGGTTCGAGTTGGTGCTCGCGCAACAGCGCTTCGGGAAGCGGATCCTCGACTGACTGAAGATAGTGATCGACCGCCGAGCGAGCGGCCTTGCGCACGACCTTTTGATAGGTGCCTTCGGTCAGGGGATAGACCGGGACCAGGGCCGCAAACGAGTCGGGGTCGTCTTGTTCGTCCAGAAGTTCGAAGTCGGGCGAACTCATCTCGAGCTTGTGGGACCCCTCTTTCACCGTCCCGAAGGCGATGACTTCGCCTCGATAGCCGGTGAATCGCCGCGCATGCCAAGGCTGGTTGAACCAAGTGAGGTCGATTCCTCCAGTCTCATCTTCGATCGCCACCTTGAGCAGGACCATCCCCTTTCGCAGGGGCTTGCTCACCATATCCACGACGCGACCCCGAACGGTCGCGAGGTCGCCATCGCGAAGCGAGCGGATCGGCGGGATGTTGCGGCGATCATCGTATCGCCGAGGAAGGTGCCAAAGAACATCGCCAACGGTTCGCAGACCGAGCTTGCGCAACGATTCAGCCAACCGAGGCCCAACCCCTTTCAGATATTGGACTTCGGTTTGTAATCCGCGCGAGAAAGATCGGCTCGGTTCGCTCATCGGGATTGCGGTACCTTTATCTTAAGTAGTATGACGGACGACGCCCAGCCCGCTCCTGATCCAAAACGAGCTCCTTTTCCTGAACTGGAGGTCGATCCGCCGTCCGAATCGCCCGCTAGCGATCCGAACGATCTCGGAGCGCTGGAGGAGAAGACGCAAGCAGTCCTCGACGAGGCACGCCAAAAGATGGAGTCGACTCAGGCCGATTTTGAGAGTCGCTTGGCGGCCTTAGAGCAAAGGGCGAGCCGCGCCAAGAACCGGCGGGAGCAAGAAGTCCGCGAGCAAAACCGGCGCACCCAGGGCGAGCAGCAGGCCTCTTCGGGCTTAGCTTATGGAATGGCGATTGCCTATGCCATCGCCGGGGTGCCGATCGGCTTTTATCTGATCGGTCTCTTGATCGAGTCTCTCACTGGGGCTCAAGGTTGGAAAAACATCTTGACCATCGTCGGCATTTTTCTTGGCTTCGGCTATGGGATGTACCTTGCACAACTCCAAAACCGACGATCTTGATCCGGCCGCCCGGCGGGACGCATTTTGGTCAGGCTTTCGCCTGGCCATCCTCAAGCCGCCGGTTTGGGGAGTCCTCGGGGTCACGACGACCGGTGCGACGTGGGTCTTTCGTGGTGATTCTGGCGCGATCGGTGTGAGTCTTGGGCTCGTCTTTGGACTTTTCAGTCTGTGGGTTTTGTGGCGACTGGTCAAGTTGATGGGGGCAGCGGCCCCCCATGGGCCCAAAGCGACTTTGGGGATCGCGATGACGATTTTGCTTTTCCTTTTGAAAGTGCCGATGTTTTTTGCGATGATGGTGGCGGTTTATCGCATCGGCGACCCCGCGCCGGGTTGCTTTATGGCGGGGGTCACTCTGGTATACTCGTTGGCAGTAGGGTGGGCTGCCTTTCGGCACTAACCGCCCTTCTTTCGCAAGTTATGGGCACGACTCTAGGGATCGGATCGTCGTTGTGGGCTGCCGGAGGCGGCGAGCATCATGGCCTCTCTTGGCTGGGCATGATGGTCTACATCGCCCTGGTTTTGGGGATCGTCTTTTTTGCCCTCAGCCGAGCGAAGCAAGACTTCGGCCAGCGAGTTTTCAAAGGTTTCTGGTCTCAGCTCCTGGAGCAGGTTTATCTGTTCATTGAAAATCTTTGTGTGGGCATCATCGGTGCCCACGGCCGAAAGTACATCCCGTTCATTCTGACTTTCTGGCTCGTAATTTTCGTTTCAAACGTCGTTGCCCTTTTCTTCCCGACCTCACCCACTGCGGACCTAAGCTTTAACCTCGGCGTGGCGCTGATCGCCATCGGCTATGTGCAGTGGGAAGGGATGAAGGCGAACGGAGTCCTCGGCCACTTCAAGCACTTCGCCGGACCCAAACTTCCGCCGGCGCTCCTTTTGATCTCCTTCATGATCTTCATCATCGAAATCATTTCGGAAGTGATGAAGAATGTCAGCTTGAGCCTTCGACTTTTCGGCAACATCGAAGGCGGCCACCAAGCGGTCGTTGCGATGAACAATCTCGGCGGCAGCTTTGTCCCGGTCGGGTTTTTGCTCATGCCGATTAAGATCCTGACGTGCATCGTGCAAGCCCTCATCTTCAGCTTGCTGACGTGCGTTTATCTTTCGCTGGTCACGCACCATGAGGACGACCACCATCACGACGAAGCAGGCGAACCAGCCGGGCATTCCGAGGCTCAACCCGCCGCCGCGCATTAATCCATTTTTCGACCATCAAATCACTTGAACATCACTGGAGGATAGAAAAACACAATGACAGGACATGTATTCGGACTCGGTATCGGACTCGCCGCAATGGGCGTTGCCATCGGCCTCGGCCTCATCGGCTACAGCGCGATGCAAGGCATGAGCCGACAACCCGAAGCCATCGGCAAGATCCAAACCGCGATGCTGATCGCGCTCGCATTCGTCGAGCTCGTTTTCTTGCTTGCGGTCTTCGTTCTGCCCGGCAGCTTGAAGGTCTAATTCTCGTTGACCCTTGGGTCGCCCGAGCATTCGGCTCGGGCGACCCCCCGACTCCAAAACCGCGTATGGCGAATTCAAACGAAACTAAATCGGCACCCCTTCTTCCGATGTTCATCATCGGGTTGATTCTGGCGGTAGGTGGCTTCTGGGTCTCGAAAGAAGTCAAGCTATCGTTCCTGGAAACGCTCGCGTCTCAGGGGATCCTGCTCGATTTTGGCAAGACGATCTCGGCGATCGGCGTCTTCCTCATCCTGTTTAAGGTCATCGACGTCTTCTACTTCACTCCGCTTCGGGAGTCGATTCAAGGCCGAACGACCGCGCTCGAAGCCACTTTCGGCGAAGCCGAGTCCCTTCGCTCGGAAATGACGCAGATGAAGACCGAATTCGAAGCTCGGCTGGCTCAAACCGAGGCCGAGGCTCGCGAGAAGATTCAAGCCCAGATTCGGGAAGCGCAAGAGATGCGAACCCAACTCATGGCCGAAGCGACCCAAAAGGCCGATCAATTCTTGAAGCGAGCCCAGGAAGACATCGCCCGAGACAAAGAACAAGCTCTGACGGAGATTCGCCAAAAGGTCGTCACGCTCAGTCTGCAGGCGACCGAGAAGCTCTTGCAAGATAACGTTGATAACGAGCGCAATCGAAAGCTGGTCGACGACTTCTTGGCCAAGGTCGAGGTGCCTCGCTAAAGATGGACTCTCGCATCGCCCGAAGGTATGCGCGAGCTCTCTTTGCCGCCGCGGAAAAGGCGGCGATCATCCCGAGCGTCGAAGCCGACCTCGAAGGGATCAACAGCTTTCTGGAGCACTCGGAGAAGAACCGAATGTTCCTCTTGAGCCCCGATTTCAGCCGAGATGAGAAGCTCCGCATTCTCGACCGGCTCTTCTCCGACCGCGTCACCGCACTCTCGATGCAACTTCTCCGCCTTCTGCTTGAAAAACGACGCGAAGCGGAAATCCCGCTGATTCGCGAAGAGTTCATTCGGCTCCGGCGCGAAAAGGACCGTGTGATTTATGCCGAGATCATCAGCGCCAGCCCGCTCGACGACGTCCAAGTGGCGGCGATTGTGGCTAAGCTCGAATCTCAAAGCGGAAAACGAGTGGAGGCCACGACTCAAGTCGATCCTTCGCTGATTGGCGGCGTTAAAGTCGCTTATGACAACTATGTCTTGGATGGAACCCTTCGAGGTAGCTTGAATCGAATGCGAGAAAAGCTCCTCTACGACGCTCTCAAGCAAAACTAAGAATACGGAAAACTGACGAAGAACCATGGCGATTCGACCTGAAGAAATCACCTCGATCCTGGAACAAGAACTCCAGAAATTTGAGCGCAAAGTTGACGTTGAAAACGTCGGCACCGTCATCCAAGTGGGCGACGGCATTGCGCGCATCTACGGCCTGCCGGACTGCCAAATGGGCGAAATGCTCGAATTCCCCGGTGGAGTCATGGGCATGGCGCTTAACCTGGAAGAAGCCTCGATCGGCGCCGTGATGATCGGCGATGATGCCGCTATCAAAGAGGGCGACAAGGTGCGAGAAACCGGACGCATCATCGAAATCCCCGTGGGGCGAGCGTTGCTCGGTCGGGTCGTGAACGCACTCGGCCAACCCCTCGACGGAAAAGGACCGATTGCTGCTTCAGAGTTTCGCCGGATCGAAATGAACTCGCCCGGCGTCGTGGAGCGACAACCTGTGAAAGAGCCCCTTCAAACGGGCATCAAAGCCGTCGACGCGATGATTCCGGTTGGGCGAGGTCAACGCGAACTCGTGATCGGCGACCGCCAGACGGGAAAGACCGCAGTCTGTATTGACACGATCATCAACCAGCGCTATACGCACCAGCCCGGCGAAAGCCCGGTTTACTGCATTTATGTTGCGATCGGTCAGAAACTCTCGTCGATTGCACGGGTTGTGGAAACCTTGACCCAAAACGGGGCGATGGATTACACCTGTATTGTCGTCGCCGGAGCGTCGGACTCAAACGCGATGCAGTACCTCGCGCCGTTTGCGGGGGCGACCATTGGCGAGTATTTCCGCGACAATGGCCAACACGCGCTGGCCGTTTATGACGACCTCTCGAAGCACGCCCAAGCCTACCGGGCTCTCTCGTTGCTCCTGCGCCGACCGCCAGGACGCGAAGCCTATCCGGGTGACGTTTTCTATCTTCACAGCCGCCTTCTGGAGCGCGCGGCCAAGCTGAGCGACGAAAAGGGCGCAGGCTCTCTGACCGCACTGCCGATCATCGAAACCCAGTCCGGCGACGTCTCGGCCTATATTCCGACGAACGTCATTTCGATCACCGACGGCCAAATCTACCTGGAGCCCGATCTCTTCTTCGCGGGCGTTCGCCCGGCGATCAACGTCGGGATCTCGGTGAGTCGGGTCGGTGGAAATGCCCAGATCAAAGCGATGAAGCAAGTCGCGGGGCGTCTGAAGCTCGAAATGGCCCAATTCCGATCGGTTCAGGCCTTTGCTCAGTTTGCAAGTGACTTGGATAAAGCGACTCAGCTGCAGCTTCTGCGTGGCCAGAAGCTCACGGAGTTCTTGAAGCAAGGACTGGCGACGCCATACGACGTCATCGACCAAGTCGTTCTGATCTACGCTGGAACTTCGGGTGTTTACGATGAGATCGAAACCGAAAAGATTGGCGCTTTCGAAAAGTTCCTGATCGGTTATGTTCACGAGAAGTATCCGGACGTGATTGAGACATTGCGTAGCACTAAGTCGATGAGCAGCGAGATTGAAGAAAAACTCAAGAACGCTTACTCAGAAGCAAAGGCAAACTTTAATCGCTAAGGACGACACTCGAACTTAAACTCGTATGGCAACTCTTAAGCAAATCCGGCAACGGATTCGAACCGCAAAGAACATCCAGCAGATTACGCGAGCGATGAAGCTTGTCGCGGCTGCTCGGCTTAAAAAGGCTCAAGATCGGGTCTTAGAAGCGCGCCCTTATAGCGAAAAAATGCGTGATTTTATGCTGTCGATCTCGGCCGCCGGAGAGTTGCCCTCTCACCCTCTTCTCGAACAACGAGAGGTCAAGAAGATCTGCCTCATCTTGATCACTGCCGAGCGCGGATTGGCGGGTTCCTATAATACGAACTTGATTCGTCGCGCCGGAGACTGGATTAAGTCCCGAACTGAGCAGATTTCGATGTTAGGAGTCGGGAAAAAGGGCTCACTCTTTTTTGCCAAGAGGGGGATCGAAGTGGTGCACCAAGTTACGGTGCCCACGGCGGGATCGCGACTGCAAGATGCCGTTGAAGTCACGGCCAAAGCCCGAGAAATCTTCGAAAGCGGAGAAGCCGACGCGATCTATCTTTGCTACTCCAAGTTCTACAGCCCGATCCGGCAAGTCCCTCAAGTCATTCAGCTTCTGCCGATTGAGCCGCCCACCGCGGAAGAGGGTGCGGCCAGTTCAGCGGGCGCAAAGGACTACGAATTCGAACCCGATCCCGCCAGCTTGCTCGGCGAACTCTTGCCGAAATACGTTCTGACCATCATCTTTCAGGCAATGCTGGAATCGACCGCCTCGGAGCATGGCTCGCGGATGACCGCAATGACCAGTGCCACCGACAATGCGGGCAAGATGATCCAAAATCTCACGCTCAAGGCCAACCGAGAGCGCCAAGCGGGCATCACCAAAGAGATCTTGGAAGTCGTCGGCGGGGCCGAAGCTCTTAAGAGTTAGTCGCTATTCGAGAACGGTCCCGTTCACGCGGAGTCGAAATTGGTACCCGAAGGTATCGGCTGCGCGGCGGCACATCACCATGCGGCTGAGAAAGATCTCGAAGTACTCCATGACCGACGCAAAGCTCGTGTCGATCTCGAGGGTCAGCTCGATCAAGTTCGCGTCATTGTCCATGTTGACCCGGCTCTTCTGAACCGCATAGTTGACCCGGTCGTGGATGTCGAACGTCTCCATGATCGGATTTTGAACTCGACTAAAGTGCACGTCGCTCTTATCGCTTACGATCAGGGCCGCCGACATCGTGCTGATCGGCAGACCGGCCAACTCTTCGTGGTTGCCGATCGCCCCGAGAATGGGGGCAATCTCTTCCGGCGGCATGCCCATCTCGTCCAAGATTCGAAACGCGATGCCGGCCCCGGTCATCGGATGGTCGATTCGATTGATCACGTTCCCGATGTCGTGGAGATAAGCGGCGATCTGCCCCAGTTCAATCTCACGGGGTGGGCACCCGACGTTCTCCATGATATAGCGAGTGATGCTGCTGACCACGCCGACATGCCGATGCCCGTGCTCGGTGTAGCCCATGGCTCGCATTACTTCGTTCGCCCCATCGATCAATGCTTTGACTTTCGGGTTGGCCTTCACCTCTTTCAAGGTGATCGCCTTCGGGACAACAATTTCGGTCGGAGTCGACATGGCTTCCCATCGTTCTACCTCGAAAGTTGAGTAGATCGCCTCTCCGCGCGAAGAAGCGACTCCCCCGAGTGCGTGTCAGACGGTGTTAAGAAAAGATTAAGGTAAAGTTAAGGCATGACGAGTGATGCATCGACGGTGGAGCAATATATTGCCGAACTCCCCGAGGATCGGCGCGCGGCCATCGAGGCGGTTCGGGCGGAGATTCTTCGAAACCTTCCGCCGGGCTACGAAGAGCAGATGCTCTATGGGATGATCTCCTACGTCGTGCCGCATTCAATCTTGCCCGAAGGCTACCATTGCAACCCAAAAGATCCGCTCACTTATGCGGCCCTGGCGAATCAGAAAAACCACATGGCGGTCTATCTGATGTGCCAATACGGCAACGAAGCAGAGATGAAGTGGGTTTCCGAGGCCTATGCTGCCACCGGCAAAAAGCTCGACATGGGCAAGAGCTGTGTGCGATTCAAGAAGCTAGAAAACTTGGCATTAGATGTGATCGGCCAAGCGATTGCTCGCGTTCCGGTCGAGCGATATGTCTCGCAATACCGAGCGATCCTATCGAGTCGGCAGCGACAGGGCACCGGATCGGCGCGATGATTTTGGCGCCCCAAGTCGCTCCGCTTGAGTTCAAGCCGACGTTGGAGCTTCGTCAGCGCTTTGAGTCTCGGCAAGATCGCGACTTCGACCGGACGAAGCTCGATCGTCGAACCGACCTTTTCACCCGGATTCGCCCGGGATTCGTCTTGACTTCCGGCAAGCAGTGGAGTCTGACCCTGCAGGGCCAATTTGTTTCGAGCCTCGCCCATTCGTCGAGCAAGAACTTCTCCCTGGACGATTGGGATCTTTTTTGGGCGCACATCACCTACACCTGGAAGGATGGCGTCGTCCGAGCTGGGCGACAGCGAATGGTGGTCGGAGATCAGAGTCTTTTTGGATCCTCAGACTTTGGAAATCGGGGGAGCTCATATGACGGGGTCGCGATGCGAATCGGGAAGTTCGAGGCGATGGGTGGGCGGATTGGAGTCCAGGCGAACCGCCCCTCTGAATTTCGAATTCTGGCGCTGACGTATTCACTCCCGTTTGGCCTTTCCCAGTTGTACTTTAAGCATGATCGAATTCAAGGAAAGTCGATAGATCACTTTACACTCTCTCAGACGGGGGGAATTCAAAGCGGTCCTTGGAGTTTCGAAGGCGAATGGATCGGTCAGATCGGCAGAAACCAGGGGAAAGATCACCGGGCCTGGGCGATGCGAAATCGTGCGAGTTATACGATTCGTTCGGGCCTTCGAGTCGGAATAGATCTGAATATGGCCAGTGGAGGCCAGTCCAACAGAAAAAGTGAAACTTTTGATCCTTTGGTTTCGCCAAATCACACCCTGTTTGGCATCCTAGATGCTGTTTCTTGGCGCAACCTGATCGATTTAGCTTTGTTTGTCCATTATCAGCCGAATTCGGGGACTCGATTGCAGATCGAATACCATCGATTCGCTCTAAAAAATCCAAAGGACGGGTGGTACTCCGTCGGGATTCGACCGGTCCTTTTGGGCTTAGATCCAACTGGAAAATCGGGGCGAGCTCTGGGTGACGAAGTCTCCCTGGATTATCGGCAAACCTTGAACAAATGGCTCACAGGGATGGCCGGAATAAGTTGGATGCAACCTTCCACATTTATTAACTCGCTTCGAGCGGGTGATGCCACTCGCCAGTTATGGTTTTACGTGGGCATGACGATGCGTTTTTAGGCTGCACGCGATTGCCAGTACTGGATCGTGTTTTGCAGCCCAGCAAGCAAAGAAACACTCGATTGAAATCCGATTCGTTCCCGAGCTCGATCGACGATGGCTGTTGAATGCTTAATATCGCCGAGTCGCTCCGGTTGATAATCTATTTTCGAATCGGAAGAAGTTGCTTGGAGAACGGTCTTCGCGAGGGCCGTGACGGTCAAAGATTCTCCGGATCCGATGTTCAGAGCCGCGCCATCGGCATCGGCCGCTTTCATCGCCAAAAGATTAGCTCGAACGATGTCACTCACGTGCACAAAGTCGCGTGTTTGTTCGCCGTCTCCAAAGATCACGAGGTCGCGACCTTCCAGAGCTCGGGTCACAAACTTTGGGACGACGGCTGCATATTCACTTTGGGGGTCTTGGCGCGATCCATACACGTTGAAATAGCGAAGACAAAATCCCTCCAAGCCAAACATCGAGTGGTTGACACGAATCATATGCTCGGTTGCAAGCTTCTGGACCGCGTAGGGAGAAAGAGGCTTCGGACGTTGGTCCTCTTGGGCGCTCGGCTCATCGCTGTCCCCATAGACAGCGGAGGACGAGGAGAAAATGATGCGAGCTTGGTTGCGCTTGGCGGCCTCAATCACTCGGACAGAGCCTTCAAAATTCACGTGGGCGGTTTCGATCGGCTGGGCGATACACTGCTGAACGCTCGGGATCGCGGCCAGATGAAAGATGCAATTCACGCCCTGGGCGGCTTCTTCGACCTGTCCGGGGTCGGCGACGCTCCCTTCGATGAGCCGAATGGAAGGGGCCACCCGAGAGAGGTTCTCTCGCTTGCCGGTCGAAAAGTTGTCGAGAACGACGACTTCCGCCCCTTGGGCGACCAGTTCTTCGACGAGGTGGCTTCCAATGAAGCCAGCTCCACCAGTGACAAGGACTTTTTCACGACTCATTTTCTTGGGACCAGGGATTCTGTACCTCTCATTCTAGGCATTTGCCCCAGACATCTTAGCCCAATTCGGCTTCAAAATTGACCCTGGAGGTTCAAAGGTTAACCTCCGATCATAAACCAGGTGAAAGGTTCATCTGGTACAGTCCTGACGTCCATGAAGCAAGAATTGCTTGAAAAAATCCAGTCCAAGACGGCGAAAATTGGCATCGTCGGGCTGGGATATGTTGGTTTGCCCCTCGCGATGCGGTTCACCGAGGCCGGTTACCCAGTCTTAGGGTTTGACATCGACCAGGCGAAGGTGGACGCCCTGAACAAGGGGGTCAGTTATATTAAGCATTTGGGCGCCGAAGCTATCCAAACAATGATGGCGACCGGTCTCATGGCACCGACCACCGACTTCACTCAGGTGGCGGATGCTGATGCTTTGATCTTGTGCGTTCCGACCCCGCTGGGCAAGCATCGCGAGCCCGACCTAAGCTACGTGATCAATACGATCGAAGCGCTTCTGCCGTACGTCCGGCCCGGCCAGATCGTGAGTTTGGAGAGCACAACGTACCCCGGAACGACCGACGAAGAGATCGCTCCCCGCCTCGAGAAGGCGGGCCTTCGCGTCGGAGAGACCGTCTTCGTGGCGTTTTCTCCTGAACGCGAAGATCCAGGGAACCCGAACTTTACAACTCGCACCATCCCGAAAGTCGTCGGGGGCATGACTCCGGCTTGTCTTGAGGTTTCGGTCGCCCTCTACGGGGCGGTGATCGACCGAGTGGTCGCGGTGAGTAGCACTCGCGCCGCCGAGATGACGAAGCTACTGGAGAACATCTATCGCTCGGTCAATATCGGCTTGGTGAACGAGATGAAAGTCGTCGCAGACGCGATGGGGATCGACATCTGGGAGGTGATTGATGCGGCGGCAACCAAGCCGTTCGGGTTCACCCCGTTCTACCCCGGGCCCGGGCTGGGCGGTCACTGCATTCCGATCGACCCGTTCTATCTCACATGGAAAGCGCACGAATATGGCCTTCACACTCGGTTCATTGAACTTGCTGGAGAAGTGAATTCGCACATGCCGCACTGGGTGGTTGGCAAGATTGCCGAAGCTCTGAACGACCATGAAAAGTGCATCAAAGGCCGCAAATTCTTGGTCTTAGGCATTGCCTATAAGAAGAACATTGACGATTCAAGAGAGTCGCCTTCGGCCGAGTTGATCGATCTGCTGCAAGAGTCCGGCGGACTGGTCGAGTACAGCGACCCGCACGTTCCTACGTTTCCGAAGAAGCGCGATTATCACTTCGATCTTCAGTCGGTCGAGCTGACCCCAGATACGATCGCCCGCTACGACTGCATCGTCTTGGCGACCGATCACGACGCGTTCGACTATGCGCTTATTCAAAAGCACGCTCAACTCATCGTCGACACTCGGGGCCGATATCGCCAGAGCTACCCGAACGTCGTCCACGCCTAGAGTCGATCAGGGAGCCAACCGCTCCATCTGCCAACCGCCGCCTGGCCGCCTTCGATAGACCAACCGGTCGTGAAGGCGTGCGGGTCGGCCTTGCCAGAATTCGAACGACTCGGGCCGCAGTAAATAGCCACCCCAGTGGGTGGGCCGGGGGACTCGCTCAGGAAACTGGGCCCGCAGCTCGGCCTGAAGTTGTTCCAGGGAGCCCCGGTCGGGGATCACTTGGCTTTGCGGGCTGGCGGCGGAGGCGAGCTGACTCTCATACGGCCGCGAGTCGAAGTAGGCATCGCTGGCCTCAGAGGACAACCGTTCGACCTCGCCCAAGATTCGGACTTGGCGTTCGACTTCGGGCCACCAAAAGCTCGCGCTCGCACGCGGATTCTCGTCGAGTTGTCGACCTTTGGCACTGAGGTAGTTCGTGAAGAAGGCCAGGCCCTCCGGCGTCAAGCTCCTCAGGAGCACGACTCGGGCATGCGGTTGGCCAGTTCGGTCCGCCGTCGCCAAGGTCATGCCGTTGGGCTCCAGGTGCCCCGCTTGACCGGCTTCGGCAATCCAGGCTCGAAGCTGCTCGATCGGATCCGGATCGAGATCGGCCGGCTCCAGTTCCCAAAGCTGGTACTCCTTGCGCGAGCCCAAAAAGGCGTCACTCATCGCGGGTGATTCGAAGGGCTCCCGAGGGGCACCGGGCCACTTGCGCCTCGATTTCGGCGGTCGAGGCCCCTGTGATCGTGATCCAAGGCCGCTTGCGGATGTCAAAAACCTGGGGCAGTCCCCGCACGCAGTTGCCTGAGTGCGTGCATTTCGAGGCATCCCAATGGACCGTGATCTCGCCGTTTGAGTATGCGCGTTGTTCCTCGCTCATGACTCTAGAATACGCTATCGTCTCATCGGGTATCTTTGTAGGCCCGGCCGGGGTGGCGGAATGGTAGACGCGGCGGTCTCAAACACCGCTGATCGCGAGGTCATGAGGGTTCGAGTCCCTCCCCCGGCACCAGGTGCCTATGCGTTGGTTGATCTCCGGGTTTGGTCCCTTTCTCGATGTCTTGGACAACCCGTCTGCTCGTCTGGCGAGATCGGTTTCCGACGAGCCCGCGATTCTGGACGTTTCGTTCGCAGCGGCTGAAGAACAAGTTGAGCAAGCCCGTCGAGATGGAGTGACGCATTGGCTGATGCTCGGGGTCAAATCCCAAGCTCAGAATCTCTGTGTTGAGCTTTACGGCCGAAACTTGATCGGAAAATCCCCGGACGTCCGGGGCGAAGTGCGAGGTCCGGGGCCGATTCATCCGGCAGGGCCCTCGATCTTGGCCTCGAGTCTTTTTGCCCGGGATGAGGTCCTTCGGCCCCAAAGGTCGTGGAATCTCTCCTCATCGGCGGGGAGTTATCTGTGCAATTTTCTGCTCTATACTTGCTTAGAAAGGGCGCCTGAGATTCAGGCTGGCTTTGTGCATGTCCCCTTGGAATCGACCCTGCCGCTCGCGACGCAACAACGACGCCTCAAGCGGTTACTCCGGCTGCTTCAATCGCCCGAGCCGATCCGGTAAGGTAAGGGCCGATGCAGCCCGAAGCGACTGTTGAAAGAATCCGCGTCCGTTACGGAGAGACCGACCAGATGGGCCACGCGTACTACGGCCATTACGCGCTCTGGTTTGAGCAGGCCCGCGCGGCTTGGTGTCGGGCTCGGGGGTTCACCTACAAAGAGCTGGAGCAGATGGGCTACATGCTGCCTTGCGTCGAGCTCCACATCAAGTACCGGGACGAAATTCGTTACGATGACGTGATCGAGGTGCACATCAAAGTCACCGAGATTCGCCGGGCTGCGATCAAGTTTGAATATGAAATCTTGAATACAGAGACGGGAAAACTCTGCACGGTGGGCTTGACTTGGCACGTGACGATGGGCGGGCATCGCAAAGCGGTGACGATTCCTCCCGAGGTTCGGGCCCTGCTCGAAAGGCCGCCCCAAGCGCCATAATGCCCCAGGGATGAACCGATTTCAAGAGACCCGAGCGGCTCATAGCCGCGAGCTCGCAGAAGATTATGTCGAGCTCGTGGACTCGCTCATCCGAGAATCCGGCGAGGCCCGCGTGAGCGAGATGGCGGATCGACTCGGGGTCAGCCCGGTGACGGTCAGCAAGACGATTCAACGGCTGATGAAAGAAGGGCTTGTGGTCGCCCAGCCTTATCGAAGCATTTTTCTTACCGAAGCGGGTTCGGCGCTCGCCCAAGCGGTGCGCGAGCGGCACGATCTGGTGCTCGCCTTCTTGCTTCAGCTCGGTGTCTCGCCCCGGGTCGCAGAGGTCGATTCCGAGGGGATCGAACACCACGTGAGCCAGGAGACCATTGAGGCGATGCGTCAGTTTTTGGCGGCGAGAGCTTCTTCGAGATCGACGACCCCGTGAAAGACCTCTTCGGGGAATCCGCGGATCCAAACCGGTCGGTCCCAGCTTTCGCCGAGGATTCGCAGGCTCCCGCCAGGATTCACCACCTCGACCTCGCCCCCGCGGCCATGGCGTCGCATCCAGACCACGGCCGCCGCGACACTCCCGGTGCCACAGCCAAGAGTTTCGCCGACGCCACGCTCCCAGATTCGAATTCCAATTTTTTGCGGACCGAGCGGATAGCTCCACATCACGCTGGTGCGGTCCGGATAAATGTGAGCGTCGCTTTCCAGATCGCGGCTCACTCGGAAGAACACCTCGTCGTCGGGCCGATTCGGGACTTCGAGGACCGTGTGGGTGCTACCAGTCGAAAGCGAGGACAGGCGCCCAGCCGCCGAATTTTCAAGGCGAAGCTCTTGATCCCACAGCTCCTCGAGGCCCGGACAAAGAGGCACCTCCTGAGGATCAAATGAAGCGGCCGGGAACTCCGCTTCGATGCTTTGGTCGGCGTGAATCACCATCTGGATGTGGCGATCGCCGTGCAAAATTCGAAAGCTGGTCCCGACCCACCCATGGCCATGAGCGATCATCGCCGCGCATCGGAGCCCGTTGCCGCAGAAATCCTCGCTCCCATCAGCATTGAACATCCGGAGTACGACCTCGCCCCGACCTCGATCCAACACTAAGAGGCCATCCGCTCCCAGCCCAAACCGGGGTTGGCAAAGGACGCGAGCCAGCTCTATGAGGAGCTGAGATGGGTCCGGCGAAAACCGAGACCGCAAATCGGCATCGAGCGCCTGGACGTCGCTGAGCATCAGCAGGACGAAATGATTGCCGATGGATTGGACTTTGAGAAAGGGAAGTTTGGTCATTTAGTTCAAGAATTCGAGCCGATATTGGGCAGAGCGTATTGTTCTTCGGAACCAAGATCCGTTGGTGCAGACCAATGGGAACCACCAAGCGGCGGGGCGATGCCCGGCCTTCGGCAGCCCCTTGCTGACGATGACTGCGCTTCGAATGAGCTTGAGACGCTTGAGCTCAGCCTCAAGCTCTAAGTCGCGTCGCCGGGCATGAGCCTCTAAAATGGGTTCGTCGCGAACAAGAGCCTCTTGCTGAGCCTCCAGACTCTGCCAAGCCAGTTTCGCGGCTTGGACCGCATCCATCGCCTCGCGAACTCGAGCCGTCCACTCGTCGCGGGCTTTCCAATCTTCGGGCGAAGGATTTTTTTCAAAGATCTGGGCTCGCCAGTGTTCTCCCTTTGCACGCTCGGCCTCGACTCGGGCTTTTTTGGCGGCGCGAAGTTGACTCAGCACCTTCTGCTTGTCCGCTTTGATATCGGTGATTCGCTTGTTGAGCAAGTCCAATTCGGCGAACACTTCGCGATAATTCTGGGCGACCGTTTGCCATCCGCCGCCGATTCGATGAGCCAAGAACTCGATCAGGTCGATCGGCCGACGAAGTTCGGCGAGCTTGTTCAGCATCTCGGCTTGTTCGACAACAACCTCACGCCAGCGCCGGGAGAAACTCGGAGCACAGAGCTCTTCAGTGCCAAACGGACGTCGAAACGGTTCGGGCAAAGTGAACCAAGTGCAGCAAGATTGGAGAGCGTCCCACGGCTCGTAGAGCACTCGCAAGATCGGGTGAAGATCCAGCTGCATTCCGGCGGCGGCGAGCCGCTGGTGAAAGTCTCGGCAACGGTCGGTATAGCCCGAACCCCCTTCGTGAAAAACGAAGATGTGCTCGGTCGCCAGCATGCCGATCAAAGGAATCGCTTTGCCAATCAGCGTGCAGTCAGGGCCGAATTTGCGCTCGATCACTTCGGCTAGCTCCGAGACGTTCGTCACCGGCTTCTTGAGCGAAAGAAAAAGCGGCTGGGGAGTCTGAATGATGAGGCCGCGATGGCCCAGGCGCAACGTCCCGCGACCCTTTCCGGGCACGACCAGATCGAAAGGAAGGGCACCCGTGCCGAACCGGTCGAGAGTATAGATTTCTGAGTGGGTTACGGCGGCATTGTAAGCGGCTTCGGCTTGCGCCCGGGTTGTCGGTTGGATGAAGAAGTCCAGGAGTCGAAATCGCTTTTGTGTGCAGGTTTTTGAGTTGAACTTTAAGAGTTCAGTGGTCGCCGTCGTCTCGATGTCCACCGACTCTCCGGCGGTCCATTGGTAAATCGGGGCGAGCAGCCGGCGATAGTAATCGCTCAAACTCGACCCCTCCATCGGCTCGTTCAAGTCGCATGTCATCGAGCGGAGCGCCTCGGCTTGAGCGACCGCCGATGCCTTCTGATCGCCACAACAGATCGAATCCAAGACTCCGTCGATCGCCCAGTCGAGGGTGCGTTGGAGCTCGCCAAACACCGCCGAAAGGGGAGTTTCGGCCGTGACCTTGGAATCCTTGCTGAGGCTGACGACGCCGCGCCACCCCCAAGCTTCCGTCGCTTCGTCCAGAATCCCGGGGCGAGCTCGCTCAAGCTTGGCGAGCCTCAGCCCGCTTGTTTGGAGCTGGTCGCGCGTAACGACGGTCTCGGAGCCCCACAGAGTCGAGAACTCAGCGGCAGCGCTCCAAAGGCCCTTCGTCGTTGTGTCGTTGTGGGGGATGGCTTGAAATCGACCCTGGCCTGACCGGGTGGGTAGCTTCGCAAAGTAGTCCGTGTCGTGCACCCCGGCCACGAACGGCCGCGGGAAACCGAGGCGATGGCTCTGGAGCGCGACCCCAGCTTTCATCGGTTCGTCCCAGAAGACCGTTTGCCCGAGGGCCAATAACGGCACGCCTGGAGCGAGTCGAGCCAGCTCTTCAAAAATCTGGACCTGGGTGGGGCAAGCGCAATCCATGAGCAAAGAATGCTCTATTCTACGCTCAAGCTAGGCCGGCGCGTTGTCGGACTTTGACTTTCGATACTCTTCCAGTTCAGCTTTCGCGCGAGCACCGAGCGATTCGAGGCTCTGTTTCCATTCGTCGCGAAACGGGCGGAGCCGCTCGACCAAAGCCCGCGTGACCAGGTAGTTTCGATAGGTTTTGGAGTTCGCCGGGACAATAAACCAAGGGGCCGCATCGGAGGAGCACTGGCGCAGAGCGGTCTCGTAGGCTTCGGTATATCGATCCCAAAATTCGCGCTCTTTCCAGTCTCCGACTGACAACTTCCACGCCTTTTCGAGCTCCTTTTCGCGGTCAAGAAGCCGCGACTCTTGCTCCTCTGGGGTGATGTGCAGGCAGAACTTGACGAGGATCGTTGAGTTTTCGGCGAGCAAGCCCTCGAACTGATTGATCTGGTCATAGCGCTTGGACCAGACGGCTTCGGGAACGAGGTTGTGAACCCGGACGACCAAGACGTCTTCATAGTGGGATCGATTGAAAAGGACGGTTTCTCCGCGAGAAGGGGTCTGAGCATGAACCCGCCACAAAAAGTCGTGAGACAACTCCTTGGGGGTCGGGACTTTGAACGGGACGACCCGTGTCGATTGGGCGTTCATGCATTGGAGCAGATGCCGAATCGTGCCATCTTTGCCGCTCGTGTCGCGGCCTTGCAGCACGATCAAAAGGCCGTGCGTTCCCGCGGCAAACAGCAGTTCTTGAAGCTCCGAGAGCTCGGCCATCAGCTTGAGCGTGCGAGACTCGATCTCGGATTTGCTGAGGTTGCCGGGGCGCTCGGCCGAAACCCCATTGAGCTTGACCTTGTGGCCAGGAGATACGGGCTCGAAACGATCCATCAGGCCTTTTGGGTTCGCGCTAAGAGATCGTGCTTCCTGCTCACCGAACTTAGACGCGGCGCAACGGCTGGATCAGTGGCTGGACTTGAGAGAAGGCGGCCACCACATCGGGATCAAACTGGGTGCCGGTACAGCGTCGAATCTCGGCCATGGCATGATCTTCTGCCCAAGAATCGCGCATGTAGAGCCCTGTGACCAGGACGTCGAACGCCTCCGCCACCGAAATGATGCGCGCCCCGAGCGGGATCGAGTCGCCCGCGAGCCCGTCGGGGTAACCCTGGCCGTTGAACCACTCGTGGTGATGCCGAATCATCGGGATCGACCGCGAGAGCCAAGCCAGGCTCTCCAGCACTCGCATCGCATGATCGGCGTGCAGCTTGAGCTCGGCCCAGTCGTGGGCCGTCAGCGCCTCGGGTTTGGTCAACAGCTCCTTTCGGACGTGAATCTTGCCGACATCGTGCAACAGGGCGGCTCGGCGAAGGTCGATGAGCGTCCGATCGTCGAGTCCGAGTTTTTCGCCGGTCGCCGTCGCATACACCGAGACGCGCTCGGCATGGTGGCCTTCACCAGGGACGTGCAGGTCGAGGGCTGAGATCAGCTCCCGAAGCTGGTCGTTTTGGGATTGAATGAGCAGCTGATCAACGTCCATTTTCGTTTCTCCAGGTTTCGAAGAGCTCGGCGACGAGTTCCAATTCGACTTCGGTCACGGTGCGAGGGTCGAACCAAGCGACGCCGTCTCGCGCATACCCGATGATCGGACACCAGCACCTCCGAAACCACTTCAAGACGTCGTCCGGACTCGGTCCAGTGAAGCCCACTCGCCAGGTTGGGATCCCGACTTCGGGGAGCGACCCGCCGCCGAGTTCGGTGGTGCCTTCGTCGACGATCGCCGTCGCGCCTGCGCGACTGGCGAGCCAACGAGCCCCTTTTTCGATCTCGGCAATTGGCCGTGAGGCGGCCCACCAGGTTGGAATCGTGAGCTCTTTGGACTCAAGATAGAGCCGGAGGGTCGCCTCCAGTGCGGCGAGACTGAGTTTGTCGATCCGAACGACTCGGGCGAGCGGGTGGCGCGAGATTCGCTCGATCAGATCGGCCCGACCGAGGATCAGGCCCGCCTGAGGGCCGCCCAAAAGTTTGTCTCCACTTGCCATCACCAAGTCCGCTCCGTCTTGGAGGGCCTCCGTGAGCGTCCGCTCGTGGGGGAGGCCGAAGCGCTCGGTGTCGATCAGACATCCACTCCCGAGGTCGTCGAAAAAAGGAACACCTGCCTTCTCGGCGAGGGTCGCAAGCTCCCGGGGCGTCGGTTGGCAAACAAAGCCGGTTTGTCGAAAATTGCTGGTGTGGCAGCGCAAGATCGCCCGGGTCTCCGGACCGATCGCCGCCTCAAAATCCTTCAGATGAGTGCGATTGGTGCAACCGACCTCGCGCAACGTGCATCCGGCCGACTCAATGATTGTGGGCATCCGAAAGGCTCCGCCAATTTCGACCATCTGTCCGCGCGAGAGCAGGACCTCGCCCCCGGCGGCTAATGCCGAGAGAGTCAAGAACACCGACGAGGCACAGTTGTTGACGACGAGGCTGCTTTCGGCTCCGGTGAGTTGTCGAAGAAGCTCGCGAACGGCGTCTTGCCGATCGCCGCGGCGGCCCGATTCGAGGTCGAATTCAACCGTCGCGTGATTATTGGAGACCTGTTCCAAGGCTTCTTGAGCCAAAGGGGCGAGTCGGGCGCGCCCGAGGCCGGTGTGCAGGATGATCCCGCTCATGTTGATGACCGCCCGGATGGGGGCCTGCATCAGTCGCTCGGCTTCCTCGCGGGCCAGCGTGACCCAGTCGGACTCCCCGAGAGACTTTCCAAGGCGAACCGCTCGCCGGGCCGCGGTCAACCGGATCCACTCTGGCAGGCCAGAAAGAGCCGGGTCACGGGCCAGTCGGTCGATGCTGGGCGGACGGTTTGCGGGGTCCATGAAGTCCCAGTTTAACACTCTCGGGCTCGGCTGCTTTCAAGCGGCTCCGCAACCCTGGTGATCATCTTCCAGTACAATAGGGTGACATGGCATATCCGCAGGCCCGAAAAGGGAACAGTAAGCTCTGGATTGTTCTTGGCATCTTCGCCTTCGTTTGTTGCGGAGGAGCTGTCGTCGGGGGCATTCTCATGTACAATGCTGGAAAAGGGTTCTTTGGCAACGTTTTCAGCATGGCTGGGTGCATGGCGTCGATGCAGAACCTTTCGTCGGCGGTTCGGGATTATTCGATCAAGAACAACGGCATGACCCCGAAGGCCGAAACTTGGCAGAAGGAGTTAGCGGCGGCCTACAAAGCCATTCCGACAAACGTGGAGAAGGGGAATCCGATCAAAATGCCCAACATCGAGAGCGAGATGCGCTGTCAAGATCATGAAGGCGTGATCACCGGAATCGCCTTCAACAAAGACGCCGCCGGCAAGAAGTACTCCGACCTGCCTTCGTCCACCATCCTCTTTTTTGAGACCAAAAAGGCCGGGATGAACCTAAGCGAACCTTACAAGAAGTTGCCGCGCGAAGAATCGCCCACGATCTTCGGGGAAGCCCGAGGTTGGCTGACAGTGACAGTGAACGGGTCGGTCAACATGGACGATAAGCCGGCCCAAACGATGACTCGATAGACCCATTCGGGGCCGAGGAGAACTTTTCTCGGTCCCGTTCGTCTTTGCCGTGAGAAAAGAGGAGAACGGTCCGGGGTCGTCGAATCGTAGAATGGAGCGTCGGGCCCCAAGCCTGAGGATGGATTAAGAGTGCTAGCCTTTATCGGAACTAACGAACTCATCATCGTGGTGGTTGTCGTGCTGTTGCTCTTCGGCGGCACCAAGATTCCGCAACTGATGCGCGGAGTGGGGCGCGGAGTGGGCGAACTCCAGAAGGGCCTGGAAGAAGGCAAGCGGGCCTTAAGCACGTCGGCCCAGGACGACGAAGACGACGTCAAGACCGCCTCTCCGAAGACGTCGTCCTAAGCAAACTCGGCGATCACGAACGTATGGTCTGATGGCCGTTCCAGGAGCCTGGGGGCCTTGTCGATCCAGCAGCCCGAACACCGTTGTGCCAAGCTTGGGCTCGCGTAGATGTGGTCGATGCGCCAGCCGATGTCGCGCTCGACGGCCCGCGGAATCACGAACTCCCAGAAGGTGAAGTGACCGCCTTCGGTCGTGAACTTTCGAAAACAGTCCGACCATCCCCAATCCAAAACCCGATCAAGCGCCTCGAACTCTTGGGGATGGTGGCCTACTCCGCCCAGAACCTTCGCCGAGTCATAGACGTCTTCAGGGTGCCGGGCGATGTTGATGTCTCCGAGCCAAATGCAGTCTTGGCCCGAATCCATCCGGTCGTCCATCCATCTCCTTAATCGCGCGAGCCAATCGAGCTTGTATTGAAATTTCTCTGAGCCGACCTTATTCCCGTTCGGGACATAGGTATTCAGGATGAGGACGCCGTCGATCTCGGCAGCGAGAATTCGACAATCTTCTGGCCAAGAAACATCCCCAAATCCCGTCGTGACCCGCTGTGCGGGGGCGCGACTCGCGATCGCCACGCCGTTGTAGCTTTTTTGGCCGTGAAACACCACGTTGTAACCGGATTCTTGAAAGATTTCTTGCGGAAACTTGTCGTCTTCGCACTTCGTCTCTTGGATCGCCAGCACATCCGGCTGGTTTTCGGCCAGCCAATCCAGAAGAATTTCGGCTCGGACTCGGACCGAGTTGGCGTTGAAGGTCGCGATTTTCACGATGGGGACGAGGTTACCCAGCGACTGGACCTCGGTAGACTGAACGGGTGGAGCGCTGGAACAAAGAAGGGGTGCCTCGCCATCAGTTGGAGTATGTTCTGACCCAACCGAAGATGGTCGCCGAGGCGGTGCGGATCGACCGGTGCTTGTTATGCCGCAATCCGGACGTCAACGAGGCCGGTCTTTGCTCCGTCTGTGTGGCGGTGCTGAATGACCGTGAACTGGAGTTGCTTCATCGCTGGCGCTCGGGGATCGGCCCCTGATTCGATGTGGTGGCTTTTTGGATTCGTGTCTGCGGCGGCGGGGCTCATCGTTTGGCGAGCTTACAAAGCCAAACTTCCTCTCGATTTCAGCTTGACCGAGTATTGGGTTTATCTGCCCGAAGCTCGGCTCCCGACGCATGAAGCGATTTTAGACCGGATGGTGGGCAACAACCCCCACACCCGCCCTGGCAAGCCCTGCATTGGGGCCGCCGAAGGCCTTGTTTTCAGCGATGTTCGCCTCTACGTTAATGTGGGGCTCCGTTCAAAGAATCCACGCGCCTTTCGACCCGACCTGATGGACCGAGTTGAGGGCCTGAGCGAAGAAGTTCTGAACCGACTTGCTGAAGCCCAAGGCATCGTCCAGATCCGCTACATCAGCCTTCAAAAGCTTGCCGATCTTCGCCATCTTCAGTTCCTGCCGCACATGGCCGATGCGATCGCCTCGCTCGGACGTGGGACCGTCATTTACGATTCGGTGCTCGGTCGAATCTGGACTGCCGAGGAGTTTTTCCAGAAGCTGGAGTCGAGCCCGCGGACCAAAAACCCAGGCTTTCACGTCGAACTCCGGTGGACCGAAGCCGAGGGAGTGGGCTGCCTGGAGACGCGGGGCCTGCTCAAGGCCGGTCTTTGGGAACTCCGCACCGACCCATTGCCGGTGGATCAAGAGGTTCTGGGGCGGGCCTTGATCGAGCAGCTCTTGACCCTGATGTGGGCGAAGCGAAGTCAGCAGGAGCCGGTCGAACTGGAGGCCTTTGGCGATCCTTATCGAGCGACTTTGCGGCGGGATGTTCGGGAGCGAGTGGTTCAAGTCAGCCTGGCAAAAACAACAGCTTCTGCCGAGCCGAACTGAAGGTTGCTCGATCTGAACCCTTCGGTCCGTCCGAATTCGGACCCCAAAGAGGTAAACTTCTCCCTTGTTTTCCGTCTCTTTTGCCGTACAATGCACAACACGACGCCGATCCATGGAGGGAATGAAGCGATGAATTTGTTGCAGGTCACCGGAGGGAATTCGCTCCGAGGCGAAGTTGCCGTTCCCGGCAGTAAAAATGCCGCGCTCGCGATTCTGAGCTCGGTTGCTTTGGCGCATGGCCAAACGACGTTGACGAATGTGCCTGACGTCAGCGATGTCCATATCAAACTGCGACTCTTGGAGCAGTTCGGCATCCAATACGCTTGGCACGAAGGGGCGCTTTTCTTAGACACCGAGAATCTCGAAGGTTGGGACGCCGATGAAGAACGCGTCCGCCCGATCCGGACTTCGTTTTATCTGCTGGGCCCCCTCTTGACCCGACTCAGACGGATCAAACTCCCCACCCCCGGGGGTTGCAACATTGGGCTGCGTCCCGTCGATCTTCACCTCAAAGGTCTCCGGCAAATGGGGGCTCGAATTGAGCTCGAATCTGGAGCCTATGTGGCCGAAGTCGATCGGTTCCAAGGAGCCGAGATCTACCTGGACGTGCAAAGCGCGGGTGCCACTCAGCATCTGATGGCGACGGCCACCCTTGCCGAAGGCATCACTGAGATTCAAAATGCGTCGATCGAGCCCGAAGTGGTCACCTTGGCCGAGTACCTGAACCGGCTCGGCGCCCGGATCGAAGGGGCGGGCACCACGACAATCACGATCATGGGCGTTCAGCGGCTCGAAGGATGCGAGTTTCGAGTTCCGGCGGACCGGCTCCAAGCGGGCACTTTCTTGCTTGCTGGAGCTATGACTCGCGGGTCGGTGGTGACGCATGGCATCATTCCCGAGCATCAAGCCGCGGTGGCAAGCAAGCTCCGCGAGGCGGGCGCCGACGTTGAAGAGGGGCCAGATTGGGTTCGAGTGTCGGCGCAGCGACGCCTCGATGCGATGCGGATCAAGACGATGCCCTATCCGGGCTTTCCGACCGACATGCAACAGCCGATGGCCGCGCTTTTATGCCTTGCTCAAGGCCAAAGCCAGGTCGAAGAGACGATCTACGAGAACCGGACCGGGCATGTGGATCAGCTCGAGCTGATGGGCGCCAAGCTCCAGCAAAAGGGCAATTTGACTCTGATCGAAGGGGTGGACCGCCTCCGAGGAGCGAATGTGAAAGCCTCCGATCTCCGAGCTGGTGCCGCCTTGGTCCTGGCGGGCCTAGTGGCGGATGGCGTCACGACCATCAGCAACGTGCACTTCATCGACCGTGGCTACGAGCGGCTGGAATCGATCGTGAACGATCTCGGCGGGAGCATCGCCCGGGTCCATGCCGAGGTCGATGAGTCTGCGCCCACCAAGGAGCGGGCGTAACGGAGTGAAGTTCGCCCAAGAAGTTGGAATCGACTTAGGGACCGCCAATATCCTTGTTTATCGGCGCGGCAAAGGGGTCGTGCTCGATGAGCCCAACGTGGTCGCCGTCAGCACGAAGCACCGGCGAGTCTTGGCGGTTGGGAACGAAGCACATGAGATGCTGGGCCGAACTCCCGGCAACATCACCGCGATTCGTCCGATGAAAGACGGCGTTATTGCCGATTACTCAACGACCGTCAAGCTCATCGAGTATCTGCTGAACAAGGTCTGTGGGCAACGGCGCTTGATTCGGCCGCGAGTGCTGATTTGTGTCCCGAGTGGGGTGACCAATGTCGAGCGACGCGCCGTTTTGCAGGCCGCCAAGGAGGCTGGTGCAGGCGAGGCGATGACCATCGAAGAGCCGATGGCCGCCGCGATCGGGGCGGGACTGCCGATTGCCTCACCAGGCGGAAATATGGTCGTTGATATCGGTGGTGGCACGACCGACGTCGCCGTGATCTCGCTGGGGGGGATTGTCTTGTCTCAAAGTCTCCGCCTCGGGGGGAACAAGATGGATGAAGCGATCATGCGCCACATTCGGGCGGCTTTCAACTTGATGATCGGCGAGCGGAGTGCCGAAGAAGTGAAGATCAAAATCGGCTCGGCGTATCCGCTGGAGCCTGAACTGAGCATGGAGATCAGTGGCCGCGACACGGTCCAGGGGTTGCCCCGCTCGGTGGAGCTCACGAGCGAAGAGATTCGGGACGCCCTCAGCGAACCGGTCCGCCAGATCGCCGAAAAGGTGTGCACTGTTCTCGAAGAGACGCCGCCCGAATTGGGGGCTGATATCATCGAGCGCGGCATCGTCTTGACCGGCGGCGGTGCCCTTCTGCGCGGGCTGGACAAGTTTATCGAGAGCGTGACCAGCATCCCCGTGAGGGTCGCGGACAACGCCCTGCACTGCGTGGCCGTAGGAACTGGACGGGCTCTCGAAGAAATCGACGCGATTCGGGCCTCGGGAGCCGTAACATCGGTTTAGGGATGAGATGAAGGTCGCATCAAAGATGTTCTGGGGCGTGTTGTTTTTGCTGGGGTCGGCTTCGGCCGTCGCCCAGCCCGGCTTGCCCACGTCGCTCTGGGTCGGGAGCCCGAAGCAAGCAAAGATTCCCTCCGTCGACCCGCCTGTCAGCGTTGCCGAATTTGATTTCGTCATGCGGCGGATTGAGGACGCTCTCGTCTCCGCGCTCAAGCTTAATCCCTTCAAGCGCTCGGCACCGGTGACCGACCCGAAGCCGGTCCAACGGACTCAAGTCATCGAGCGCCTGGACCGACTGTATGAACTCGCCAAGCCGAAGTTCACGAACACCCCGCGTCCTGTCGAGTTTGACGCCAAGCTCTTGCAAGTGGCTCCTCCGGTTCGTGAGAAGGCGATCAAGCTGATCAAAATGGGGTGCTTGGGGCCGGTCACCAACCTGGTGACGGGATCGCGCGAGACTATGAAACTGGAGGAGTTTGGTGATGCGGTCGCGCTCTTCATCGTGAGAATCTCCGAATTAACTCACATCCCGTCGGCTCGATTCAGCCCCGACCTGATTTTTGACCGTATGCCCGAAAAACCTCGCCCAAAAAGCAACCCTCCGCGGTCAGGCGGCCAGTAAACTTCGGCCCATGCGCCTTACCATCACGTTTTGTGTGGAGTGAAACTACACTCCTCGTGCCGTCAGTTTGGCGGCCACTTTGGTCAGCGAATTCCAGCCTGCCGTTCGGCAGCCTCACCCGATCGAGTCGATCACGCTCATCCCGAGCGGGGGCGGCGTCTTTGATGTCGAAGCGGATGGCGAATTGATTTTTTCGAAGCACCAAGTCCATCGCCATGCCGAGGCGTCCGAGGTGGTGAATGCGCTGAGGGGCCGGCTTCAGTCGAAGTGAAATCCGACTCGCCGCAAATCCGATACGAACGGTTCGATCCGGATCGACATTCGGTCGAGGCCCTCACCGAGTTGTTGCATCAGGCCTATCGCCGCAACGCCGAGGCCGGGCTCCATTTTGTGGCGACCAAACAATCCAAAGAGACGACGCGGGAACGAGCCCTCGAAGGCCCGACACTTCTCGCCCTTTTCGGCGATCAGATCGTCGGCACGGTGACTTATCGGCCGGCGAACGTGACCGATGGCACGCCTTGGTATGATCGTCCCGACGTCGCGAGCTTTGGACAGTTCGCCGTCGATCCGGATTGGCAAGGCCAGGGGATCGGGGCTCGTTTGCTCGATTTTTGCTTTGAGCAAGCCGAGATAGAGGGGGTTGCGGAGCTTGCGCTCGACACCGCAGAACCCGCGACGCAGCTGCGGGCCCACTATGAAAAACTCGGCTTTCGGTTCATTGAGCGGACTCGCTGGGAATCGGTGAACTACGCGAGCGTGATCCTGAGCAAGCGACTCAGGTAAACAGCGGAAACGATGCCATTCGAGTTTGAACTCGGTTTTTTGGGAGGAGGCCAGCTCGCACGAATGAGTATCCAGGCCGCCCAACGGATGGGCTTGCAGTGCCTGAGCCTGGACGAGAGCGAAAACACCCCCGCGAGTCAGATCGCCGCTTCGACGGTCGGGAGTCTGCATGACCCCGAAGCGATCGCTGAGATTTTCCGGGCCTGTATGCTCGTGACTCTAGAAAACGAGTTTGTCCCGGCCGCTTCGATCCGGCGCGCGGCCGAACTGGCGGGCCGAGAGCCGGACTGCATCATCCCCGGGGTCGAGACTCTGGAGACCATACAAGACAAGCTTAAGCAGCGAAAGGCGATGACTCTGCACGGAATTCCCGGCCCGCGGGCCGTTCCCATTGATGACGACGGGACTTTGGCGGTGGCGACCCTCGGATTTCCGATGGTGTTGAAGTCTCGCTTTGGCGGCTACGATGGCCATGGGACGCGGATCGCCCGGACTCAAGAAGACTTTGAGGACCTCAAAATCCACTGGGCCGGCGGAGGCTGGATGGCCGAAGACTATGTCCCGTTCCGCCGCGAAATCGCGGTCATGGTCTATCGGACGGCCGAGCAGATCGGCTGTTTCCCGACGATGGAAACAGTCCAAACGGACAATGTCTGCGACCTCGTTTTTCCTTGCGACTCAAACGCGACCGGGCTCGCGATGAACGCAGTGCGAGCAGTCGAGGGGTATGGACTCTTTGGAGTTGAGTGCTTTGAAACCGAGCGCGGAGACATCTTGCTCAATGAGATTGCTCCTCGGCCCCACAATTCGGGGCACTACACGCTGGATTGGGGCGGAATCAGCCAGTTCGAAGTGCATATTCGGGCGGTCTTGGGGCTCCCGATCCCGGAGCCCGATGGGGTACCAGCGGCGATGGCCAATCTCTTGGGCGTTCTAAATCCCGGTGCGTGGCAACGAGGCTTGGTCGAAGCTCTGACCCAAGACCCCGAGGTCCACGTGCACTGGTACGGCAAGGTCGCTTCTCGTCCGGGTCGAAAAATGGGGCATATCAATGCCGTCGGGCCGCTCGCCCGGGAAAGAGTCGTGCGAGCTCGCGAGGCCTTTTACCAAGCTTGGCAAGGGCAGGCAAGTCCGGAGTCCGAAAGTCCCAAAAAACCGTAACGAAAGTCCTCAAAGTGCATCAGAATAAGAAGGAAGGCACGAAAGTGTCCAAGAGGTTGCTAATGAAACGTTGGATGGTCTGGGTCGCCCTCAGCATGACGCTGGGCGGAGCTTTGGTAGGTTGTGGAGGTTCGGGGAACTCGATCGGAGGCACGATAGATGATGCGGTCCGGTCGGTGGCTCGCACCAATCTCTCGCGGACCTTGGGTCTGGGCGGACTGAACCGCCAGATGGCAGGCATCTTGCCGGGCGCAATGATCGGTGGTGGCGGCGGCATGAACTGGTTTGGCGACATTCGCCAACTCGGGGACATGTTTGGATTTGCAGGAGGCTCGGCCAGTCGCGAAGTTCAAGAAGAGTCTGGATACCTGGAGTGGATGAACCTCTGGTTCAAGTCGAGCTACGACGACGTAACCGGGGAGTATCGATACGAGTTGTTTGAAGACGAGGCGATGACGCGCTCGGCGGGTTTCCGCGAATATAAGCTCGAAACTCCTCCGGGAACCTGGCCCCAACGATGGGTGAGCTCCTATCGCTGGCAAGACATGGACTACTACGCCGAGCCGATCGAGCATGAGATCGAGGTGGACGAGGACGGGACCGTCTTGAGCAAGCCGGGAGCGATGCCGCCCGCCGGAGAGCGAATCTGGCGAGAAGGCTCTTCGGTCTCGACAATTGACGATGAGACGTATTCGAGCGGAAGCACGATCGGTTCTTACTCGGCCAGTAATGGCGAACGCAGCGAATTCGAATACACCTATACTCCAACGACCTGGAGTGGCAAGGACGTCTACATCGACGCTCAGGGCCAAGAGTATCGCTCCGAGTCATCGGGTTCGGTCAACGGCGACTGGACGTCTCGCTGGCAACAACCTGACTCTCGCGGCGAAATCATCTGCCGACCGGATGGCAGTGGCGAAGGCACCTTGTGGGATGGTCAAGGCAATTTAATTGCCCGCACCGAGTGGACAGCCGATGGTGTGGTGACGATTCGATATGCCGACGGCACCGTCGAGGTGATCGATTACCGCTACAGCGAGGGCGATGCCCCGCCGAAGTCGGACGACTCCGAAGGGAGCGGTGGCGGCGGATTCGACGGTCCCCAAGGCTAAGCTCATCCCGGCGTGAAGAGTGACCGGAAAATATGCTAAACTGCCTTTAAGATAGGCAGACCGATGAAGGGTGGCCCCAGCGCCACCCTTTTTTGTACGCGACGGAGTCGCCCAGCGGCCTGCCAAAATCGGTGAAGCGCCTCTGAATCGGGCGGCGTAACAAAGAGGAGGGTGAAACATGAGCTTGGTCCAATACTTAAATCAAATTGCACAAGAGCGAGATCTCTCGGTCACTGAGCTTCAGCATGAGCTCGATGAAGCTTTGGCCGTGGCGTATCGAAAATTCGCGGGTGCAGCCGCCGAGGTCCAAGTTCGAATCGATCCTCAAACTCAAGACACCTTCGTTTCGAAGGAGGTCGTTGGCGAAGTGTTGGATCCGGCTTCGCAGATCAGTGTGACTGAGGCCAAAAAGCGAAATCCGGACGCCGAGATCGGTGACTACGTCGAGGTGACGGTGGACAAAACGCGCTTTGGCCGGATCGCTGCGGCGACGCTCAAGCAGGTCTTGCAACAAAAGATTCGCGAGGCCGAGCATCGGAAGATCAGCGAGACCTTCAGCGAGTCGATTGGTGAATTAGTGAGCGGGCAAGTGACCCGCCGAGAAGAGGGCGTGGTCCTGATTCAAGTCAACCGGGTGGAGTGCGAGCTCCCTCGACGAGAGCAAGTCCCTACAGAGCACTACCGTCCCAACGACCGCCTCAAGGTCTATGTTCTGCGAGTGGACGACACCGACCGTCGCGGGATGAAGGTCATCGTCAGTCGAACTCATCCAAACCTTCTTCGGAAGCTTTTTGAACTGGAAGTGCCCGAAATTGCCGACGGCATTGTGGTGATCAAGAGCGTGGCCCGAGAGCCTGGCCAACGCAGCAAGATCGCCGTGATGACCACCGACGAGCGAGTCGATCCCATCGGAGCTTGTGTCGGCCCGCGCGGAGCTCGAGTCCAAGCCATCGTCGATGAACTGTTCGAGGAGAAGATCGACGTCGTCCCGTTCAGCGAAGACGCCGAGACCTATATCACCAACGCCCTGAGCCCGGCCAAGGTGAATTCGATCAAGCTCAACGAAGAAGAGAAGAGTGCCTATGTCGTCGTGCCCGACACGCAGCTTTCGTTGGCTATTGGCAAAGGCGGCCAAAATGTTCGATTGGCGGCGCGCCTGACCGAGTGGAAAATCGACATTCGGAGCGAAAGCCAAGCCGCTGTCGAAGCTCAAGGGAAGCACAAGTCGGAGGCCGAGAACGCCAGCTAATCCCGAGAGGACTTGCGTCGGCTGTCGAAAGAAAGCGAACTCTTCGGACTTCATCCGAATTGCCCGCTCGAAAGCCGGAGACCTTGGGATCGGGCGCCAGGCCTCAGGGCGTGGCGCCTATGTCTGTCCGAATTGGGAGTGCTGGCAAAATGCACTCCAAAAATCGAAGCTCGAACGAGCCTGGCGAGGTAAGGCCCAGCCGAACGAGCTTCATCGCATTCAAGAGGAAATTTCGTGCAAACTCAATTAGAGAAAAGTCCTATGCAGACCAGTATCGCAGACGTGGCGAAGAACACTCACTTGGTTCCGGGCCAAGTGATGGGGGTTCTTGATGAGCTCGGGGTTCAGCACGATTCGACGTCGTTTGAAGCCGACGCCGACATCTTAGAACTGGTCGAAGAGGCGGCCCGCGCGCTCAAAGGGAGCAAAAAAGTCCCGATGCTTGCGAATCGGACCCCTCGCGACGTCGCCCAAGCCCTCGGGGTCCCCCAGCCCGAAGTCCAAAAGACCTTGATCACCAAGCACAAAGTGATGGCTCAGCTCACCACCGTGCTCAAGCCAGAGGTCGTGGAACAGCTCGTCGCCGGCCTGGGTTACGAAGTTCAATGGGTTGACGCCCCGGCCCCTGCCAAACCGAGTCCGGCTACGGCGAGCGGGCCCAAGAAAGCCGTCGGCGCACAACCTCGACCTCCGATCGTGACGATTTTGGGTCACGTAGATCACGGCAAGACTTCGTTGCTGGACTATATTCGCAAGGCCAATGTCGCCTCCAAGGAGGCTGGCGGAATCACCCAGCACATCGGCGCTTATCAAGTCGAACTGCCCGAAGGCAAGATCACGTTCCTCGACACCCCGGGTCACGCGGCTTTTACGGCCATGCGCTCGCGCGGAGCCCAAGTGACGGACATCGCGATCTTGGTCGTCGCGGCCGACGACGGCATCATGCCGCAGACCATCGAAGCGATCAGCCACGTGAAGAACGCGGGCGTCCCGATGATCGTCGCCGTGAACAAGATGGACAAACCGGACGCCAATCCGGACCGGGTCATGCAGCAACTTACCGAGCATCAGGTCATTCCGATCCCTTATGGCGGCGATGTTGAAGTCGCAAAAGTCTCGGCCCTGACCGGAGAGGGGGTCCCCGATCTGCTGGAGTTGATTCTGCTCCAGGCGGGGATCATGGGTTTGACCGCAGACCCGCGGACCTCGCTGGATGGTGTTGTCATTGAGGCTAAGCTCGAAAAGGGGCGCGGACCGGTCGCAACGATCCTGGTCGAAGAAGGAACCCTCAAGATCGGCGACAACTTGATCGTTGGAAGTACCTATGGCAAGGTCAAAGCGATGATGGACTATCGCGGCGAGCGGATCAAAGAAGCCGGTCCAAGCACGCCCGTCGAAGTTTTGGGCCTGACGGACGTTCCAAACGCGGGCGACCGGGTGGCCTTTGCCGCCGATGAGCGTGAGGCTCGAACGACCGCCGAGTCGCGGGCTTCGGCGGATCGAGAAAAGGCGTTCGCTCCGAGCAAGCGGAAAGTCTCGCTCGGCGACCTTCGAAAGTCGCTCGATTCCGGCGAGATGAAGACGCTGAATCTGATCGTCAAGGCCGACGTTCAAGGCTCGGTCGAAGCCGTCCGAGGGATGCTCGAAAAGGTCGAGAACGAAGAGGTGACGGTCAAGGTCATTCACAGTGGGGTCGGGACGATCACCGAGTCGGATATCCTTTTGGCGAGTGCGGCGGACGCCATCTGCGTCGGGTTCAACACTCGGGTCGAACCCACTGCGAAATCAGAAGCCGAGCGGTCCAAGGTCGAAATTCGAACTTACTCGATTATTTATGAGTTGATCGAAGATATCGAAGCCGCGATCAAGGGCATGCTCGCACCGAAGTTCGTGGAAGAGTATCTCGGGACCGTCGAAATTCGGATGGTCTTTAACCTCACGAAGTACGGACTCGTCGCCGGTTGCCACGTGACCGATGGCAAGGTCCAACGAAACTGCAATGTCCGCATCAAGCGCGACAACGAAGTGGTCTGGGAAGGCAAGGTCGGTTCGCTCAAGAACGTGAAGCAAGACGTTCGCGAGATGATCGCGGGCCAAGATTGCGGCATCCAGTTTGACGGCTTCACCGCGTTCAAAGAAGGCGATGTGATCGAAGCCTTCGAAATGGTCCAAATCAACTAAGGGACCTCAAATAAAGAGTTCAGGGCCTTCGCGAGGTGCGAAAGCCCTGGGTTCATCTTCTTGATCAGATTCAATCAATCTCCCCGTCGTCGACGGGGCTCTCGGAGCCTGGTGGATCTTCGCCTGGCTCAGGTCCTACTTTTTTCGCAACGGTCTTCGTCATAGTGCGTCCTCCAGACCGTCTATACTGTATCACGATTTTGGCGAAACTGGGTCAAAAGTCCCCGGATTTCGCTTTTTCTTCTGGTCTGACCGCCATGCCGATTTATGAATACGAACCGATAGGTTTTCCTTGTCCGATCTGCGAGAATCGGTTCGAGGTGATCCAGTCCATCGACGATCCGCCGCTAGAGCACTGTCCGACGTGCGGTCTGAAGTGTCGAAAGCTCGTGAGCCGAGCGGCGTTCAAGTTGACGCGCCCCTCAGGGGCGGACCAAGCGGCGAAAAAGGGTCTCTCGACTTTCCGCAAGGCGGGCAAGGGGACTTGGGAAAAAGTCGCTGGGCCGGGAGTGGACATCATTCAAGGTACGCCCGAGCAGATCGCGCAGGTGGAATCCGAAAAGGCTCAGCCCGCTCGAAAAAAGCCGATCGACCTCGACAAGCAGTAGCTTGGCTGGGCCTAGTAGAATGGCCCTGTACGATGAATAAGGTCTATCCTGACGCAAAAGCCGCCCTCGAAGGGATTCCGTTTGATGGCATGACCGTGATGTCGGGCGGGTTTGGCCTGTGTGGCATTCCCGAACACTTGATTGTGGCGCTCCGAGATTCGGGGGTCCAAGGCATCACCGTCATCAGTAACAACTGCGGGGTCGATGACTTCGGAATGGGCCTCCTCCTGCAGACTCGTCAGATTAAAAAGATGGTCAGCAGCTACGTCGGCGAAAACGCCGAGTTCGAGCGGCAGTTCTTGAGCCAAGAACTTGAGCTGGAGTTCAATCCTCAAGGCACCTTGGCGGAGCGAATCCGAGCTGGAGGAGCGGGAATCCCGGCTTTCTTCACCAAGACGGGCTACGGCACCATCGTGGCCGAAGGCAAAGAAACCCGGCAAATCGACGGTCAATGGTATGTGATGGAATCGTGGTTGCGTGCCGATCTAAGCATCATTAAGGCTTGGAAAGGCGACCGCTCGGGCAATTTGATCTTCCGAAAGACGAGCCGCAACTTCAATCCGATGATGGCCACCGCAGGCAAAGTCTGCGTCGCCGAGGTCGAAGAGCTTGTAGAGGTCGGAGAGTTGGACCCGGACCAGATTCATACGCCCGGCATCTATGTCGATCGTCTGATCGTGGGGGATCGATACGAAAAGCGGATCGAGCGTCTGACGACTCGGCCCCGCGAAGGCTAGCCGCTCCAGCCGCCCGAACCGTCACCAGGTACACTAGGAGGGTTCAATGGAAGGATCAACGATGACGAATATCGCACAAGTAACGCGCGAGGACTTGAACCCGTGCACGGTGAAATTGAGTATCGCTTGCACCTCGGATCAAGTCGAAGCCGGGTTTGATCGGGCGCTCAAGCAGTTTGGCAAGCGGGTTCGAGTGCCCGGCTTTCGGCCAGGCCATGCGCCCAAGGCGATGATCGAGCGGTTCGTGCCAGAAAGTGACCTCAAGAATGCCGCGGCCGAAGAGATCGTCCGGAATGTGCTTCAAAAGGCTCTCACGGATGAAAAACTGGTGCCGCACGAGAGCCCCGGCGTCGAACTGAAGGCTCTGGAGCGCGCAGAGGGCAAGTGCGAATTCGACGCGATTGTGCCTTTGGCCCCGATTGTCGAGCTCGGAGAATACAAAGGGCTGACCGCAACCATGCCGTTTGTGGATGTCACCGACGAAGAGCTCGACGAGCGCATTGAAGCGCTTCGCAAGCGAAAGAGTAAGCGCGAAGCGATCACCGGTCGCGGGGCCCAAGAAGGCGACATCGCGGTGATCAACATCCGGTCCAAGGACGAAGAGGGCGACGGCAAAACGTTTATGGTCGTGGTCGGCAAGACCTTTAAGGACCTCGACGCGGCATTGACCGGCATGAGCGCCGAAGAGATGAAGCACATCGACCTGAAGTTCCCGAAGGAGTTCCAAGAGGAGTCCTTAGCGGGTAAGAAGGCCGATTGCACGATCACGGTGCGGAGCCTCAACAGCGTCATCATTCCCGAACTCGATGACGCCTTTGCCCAGGATATGAAGGCTGACAACTTGGACGATTTCAAGGCGAAGCTGAAGGCTCGCTTGATGGAAGCGAAAAAGGACAACGCCCAAGAGAACCTCAACGAGCAGCTTCAGGACCAGATCGTCGCGAGCAGCACCATTCACGTCCCCGACACCATGTGGCAAAACGTCGCCATGCAGCGGCTGAACGATCTCGCTCGCGAAGTCCACGAGGCTGGGATGAAGATGGAAGACTACGCGCAAGAGCGGGGAATGGAGATCGCCGAGCTGGTCAAGAGCTACGAAGCCGAAGCGAAGACCCAAGTTCTCCGAGCGGTGGCGATCACCGAGATCTTTAAGCGCGAAGCCATGAAGCTGACGAACCAAGACATGTCTGACGAACTGATGGGCATGGCGCGAGAATTCAATATCCATCCGGAAGAGCTCCTGAAGGAGCTGCGACGCACGAACAATCTTCGAGAACTGGAGTATCGAGCGATCTTCAAGAAGGTCGTGGGATATCTCAACAACGAAGCTAAAATCGAATACGCCCAGGCCTGAAAATTGCCTGAGCCTCGCCAACAATGAGAGGACCGATCATGGAAATTACTGGAATGGGCGTCCCTTTCGTCATTGAGCAGACCGCTCGCGGCGAACGAAGCTATGACATTTGGTCTCGTTTGCTGAAGGACCGAATCGTTTACCTCGGTTCGGCCATCGACGATTACGTCGCTAATCTCATCATTGCGCAGCTTCTTTTCCTGGAAAAGGAAGACCCCGACAAGGATATCGACTTTTACATCCACAGCCCGGGAGGCGTCGTCAGCGCGGGTCTGGCTATTTACGACACCATGAAGATGATTAAGCCTGACGTGGCGACGATCTGCGTCGGACAAGCCGCCAGCATGGGGGCGGTTCTCCTTGCCGGCGGCACCAAAGGAAAGCGCCACTGCCTCAAGAACGCGCGGGTCATGATCCACCAGGTCAGCGGAGGAGCCCAAGGGCAACTCTCTGATATGAAGATCGCGATCAACGAAGCTGAGCGATATATGCATATTTTGACGGCAATCCTTGCCGAAGCCTCCGGCAAACCCGACGAGCAAGTCGCCAAGGATATGGACCGCGACTACTTCATGGGCGCCGAAGAAGCCAAGAATTATGGCTTGATCGATAAGGTTCTCGAACCTGGAACCCGATAAGTTAGAAAGGAAGGAATATCCATGGCGCGAACCGTTGAACGAAGGGACCAGTGTTGCCTTTGCGGCAAAACGAAAGAACAAGTCAAAAAGCTCATTGTCGGGCTCCATGGTGCGGTCTGCTCGGACTGCATCGATCTTTGCAATGACATCCTCCAGAACGAGGCGTCGGCCAATGGCGATGCGCTGGGCAAAACCGAGACGGGAACGGCTCCGCTGGGCCGAGCCACCGGTTCCCCGAAGCTCGATCGGAAGTCGTTGCCAAAGCCCAAAGAGATCGTCGGATTCTTGGACAACTATGTGATCGGCCAAGACCAAGCGAAGAAATCGCTCGCGGTCGCGGTTTACAACCACTACAAACGGGTCAACGAGAAATCGACCGATGTCGAGCTGCAAAAGTCAAACATCTTGATGGTGGGTCCGACCGGATCGGGCAAGACCTTGCTCGCGCAGACGCTCGCCAAGATGCTCCATGTCCCGTTCGCGATTGCGGACGCGACCGCCCTCACCGAAGCCGGCTACGTGGGCGAAGACGTCGAGAACATCCTCCTGAAGCTCTATCAAGCCGCGGATGCGATGGACCCGAAGAACGCCAAAGAGCTCTGCGAGCGTGGAATCATTTACGTCGACGAGATCGACAAGATCGCTCGAAAGAGCGAGAACCCTTCGATCACCCGCGATGTGAGCGGTGAAGGTGTTCAGCAAGCATTGCTGAAAATTTTGGAAGGCACGACGGCCAACGTTCCGCCCCAAGGCGGCCGAAAACACCCGCAGCAAGAGTACATCCAGATCGACACGACGAACATCCTGTTTGTCTGTGGCGGGGCTTTTGATGGTCTTGAAGAGATCATCATGCGGCGACAGAAAGAGAATCTGATGGGATTCCGGAGCGACCCTCAGAGCAAAGCCGAACGCAAGCGCGACGTCCTCCGAGGCGTCCTGCCGGACGATTTACTGAAGTTCGGTCTGATTCCAGAGTTCATCGGCCGGCTCCCGGTCCTGGCCACGCTCGATCAGCTGGATGAAGAGACGCTGGTCCGCATTTTGACCGAGCCCAAGAACGCGCTTCTTCGCCAATATCAGAAGTTCTTTGAGTTGGATGGCGTCGAACTCGAATTCGACTCGGAAGCGCTCAAAGAGATCGCCTCGGAAGCGCTCAAGCGCAAAACTGGAGCCCGGGCGCTCCGCGGCATCATCGAAGACGTGATGCAAGAAGCCATGTTCGAAGTCCCGAGCAGCGACTCGGTGAAGAAGGTCCTGATTCCGGCGGGGGTGATCACCGAAAAGAACCCACCGGAGTTGTTGACCGAAGATCAACTCCGAAAAGCGGGATAACCGCGATCAAGTCACAGGTAGGACGGACCGGCGGAGGGCCTCGGCCCGAAGCCGGTTTTATCTTTTATCGAGTGTCGTATCCGGTGCTCTCGTCGCCCACTAACAGCACTTCACCCTTGCGGAGCTTGAGCGCGGCGCGCCCGAGATGGATTCCCGTCGTCGTTTCTTCGTCGATCACGACGCTGGCGCCGCCCATGTCGAGCTCGTCTCGGTGGAGCGCATATCGCGCGCGGGCCACCAGGGGGACGTGGGGAGCGATCGCCCGGGCCTGGGACAAAATCAGCCGGCACTGGTTGATGTCCGGCACGGCGACGATAATGGCACATGCATCTCCGATCCGAACGTGATCCAGAATGCTTGCTTGTGAGGCGTCTCCGAGTTGGGCCTTGTGGCCGTGTTCGCAGGCCAACCCGACGAGTCGGTCGTCGATTTCAAGCACAAACACCTGGACGCCATCGGCATCGGCAAGCTCCCGAGCCGCCGCCTGGCCCGAGTCTCCGTACCCCACCAAAATCACGTGCCCCTTGAGCCCAGCCGCTCGGTGGGATTCGATCTCTTGGCTGGCGAGCCGCCGGGCGGGCACGAGATACTTCGCGATTCGGCGTGCCCATCGGGGTCCAAGCTTGACCAGGTAGGGTGTGACGAGGAGCGTCAGGATCGAGCTCGAAAGAAGCAGCTGCATTAGCTCTTGCTCCATGAGGCCATTTTCCAGGGCAATCCGGCTCAGCACAAATGAGAACTCGCCGACCTGGGCGAGCATCAGGCTCGCGGCCAACGCGCCAATGACAGACGGCATAAAGGAGCGAATGCAACAGAAGGTCAAGATCGATTTGCCCACGACGATCAGCGTTGCTACTGTGAGTACTTGGGGCCAGTTTTGAAAGATCCACTTCGCATCAGCCAGCATGCCGATGCTCGCGAAGAAGAGGGTCAAAAAGAGGGTCTTGAAGGGCAAAACGTCCGCTCGCATCTGCTCGCTGAAGCGGGTGTCGGCCAGCAAGATTCCCGCCATGAACGCCCCAAGAGCGGGCGAGAGTCCGGCCGCATGAGCGGCCCAAGTTGCTCCGATGCAGCTGCTGATCGCGACCAAAATTGGCAGCTCGCGATTGCGTGCCATCGTCCGAATGCTCAGAATTCGAGGCAGAAGTAAGCTGGCCGTGAGTCCGAGGACGATTGCGAAAATCGTCGCTTTGGCCGCCGTCTCGCCGAGAGTCGCGAGCACCCCTTTTTCGCCCGAGCCGGTGCCCAAAAAGGTCACCATCAAAACGAGGGGCACCACGAGAACATCCTGAGTGAGGAGCACGCCAATCGTCGCTTTGCCGTGGACACTATCGACGTCACTTTGATCGCTCAGAATCCGTAAAATGACTGCGGTCGAACTGAGCGAGACGGCCGCGCCAATGACCAGGCCGGTCTTCCAATCGAGCCGAAAGCCCAGGCTCACGACGAAAGCGATCCCGAGCGTCACCAGCACCTGCAACGTCCCGCCCACCAGAGCCAAACGCCCCATCTTCAGCAGTCGACGCCAACTAAATTCGAGGCCGATGGTGAAAAGAAGGAGCGCGACGCCGATTTCGGCGAGTTGGGTAATCGTTTGGCCGCTCTTCACGAGTCCGGCGACGCTCGGGCCGACAAGAATTCCGGCCAAAAGGTAGCCGACTACCGCCGACTGCTTCAGCTTTTCGAAGAGGACGCCGAAAACAAGTGCCGCCGAAAGGGCGACCAAAAGTTCGAACAAAAGGCCCCAACCGTCGCCCATCTTTCTGTCCGCATTGTACCGGGATTAAAACGACCAGCCGACGAAGAAATGGACCTGATTTTGACCCCGGTTTCCGCCTTTGGTGCCGGCATTGCTGATATGGTGCAGGCGCGCCCCGACCGTCACGGTGCGTTGGTTGAGGCGAAGCAAGAAGCCGCCCCCGAGCGTCGGAGTTGAGTTCCAGTGGGCATCGAGATCGCGACTCGTGCGGTCGGAGTATTGAAGACCCCATCCGAACTCGAAGAACGTCCCGGGAAGTCGGCCTTTTGGCTCCCAGACGTATCGGATCATCACGAGGCCTCCCAGGGCATTGGCGCGATCTCGGGGGAAAGGCTGAATGCCGCCGCTCGTGCCCAGGTAGTAACCCTCCAAAACCAGGTACCCGGGCACCTGGCCGTAGTCGAATCGGGGGTCGCGATGCAAGTACTGAATCCCTGCCACGATCCCGAATCGCTCATCGCTCGTTCCCAGAATTGGCACCGAGCGCACCGCCCCGGCATAGATCGACCACGAAGAGCCTTCGGTGGGCCTGGCGCGGCCCAGTGAAGCAACGCTAAGCCCACCCGCACAACTCAGAAAAATCCCAAGAACACGAACCACGACCCTTTCACCATACCCAAGAGAGCCTCGCAGAATCGGGTACAACGCCAGAGCCCCGTGAACCAAAAAGCTCTTCCAAAAATTGCGATCGTGGGCCGACCGAACGTCGGCAAAAGCACCCTCTTCAACCGAATTGTGGGCAAACGCATTGCCGTGGTCGAAGACCAACCAGGGGTGACGCGCGACCGACTCTATGCCGAGGCCGAATGGGGCAGCAAGCGGTTCATCATGATCGACACCGGCGGGATCCTTTTTGGCGATGACGATCCCCTCGTGGAGCAGATCAAGGTTCAGGCCGAAGTCGCCCTCGCCGAAGCTGATGTCATTATTTTTTTGGCGGATGCGGTCGACGGACTGACGACCGGGGACTACGACTTGGCGAATCAGCTTCGCGGCGTCAAAGTGCCGGTCATTTTAGCCATCAACAAGGCGGATAACCCCAAGCGTGCAGCTTCGGCGAACGAATTTTTTGCCCTCGGAATCGGCGATGAAGTGATGCCGATCAGCAGTCTTCATGGCGACGGGGTCGCCGACTTGCTCGATCTGATCATCGCCCGGATTCCTGCGCTCGACGAGCTGCCCGAACGAGCTGAAGAGATTAAACTGGCGATTGTAGGGCGTCCTAATGTCGGAAAAAGCTCCATCCTGAACGCCTTTACCGGCGAACAGCGGGCGATCGTGAGCAACATCCCGGGCACGACTCGGGACGCGGTGGACACCTTGGTTCAATACCGCGACGAAGCCTTTCGACTCATCGATACGGCGGGACTTCGGCGACGGGGAAAGGTGCAAGGCACCGTCGAGTTTTATATGGCACTTCGAAGTAGCCGCGCGATTGAACGATGCGATGCGGCGCTTGTGCTCGTCGACGGGTCCGAAGGGCTGACCGACGGGGACAAGCGGATCATGAAGATGGCCCACGACGAAGGGAAAGCCTTGGTCGTTGCGGTGAATAAATGGGATCTGGTCGAGCCGCCCGACGGTTCGCCGCAAAAAACCAGCCCGGAAAAGAAAGATCTGGTGCGGATCATTCGAGACGAAATGCCCGAAACAAACTATGCGCCCATTCGGTTTACGTCGGCGCTCGAATCGTCGGGACTTTCTGCCGTTTTGGATACGGTTTTGATGGCGCTGGAAAACTGGAGTTTTCGCATCTCCACGGGGCATCTGAATCGCTTGATTCAAGAAGCCGTTTTTGCTCGGCCATTCACGACCAAGGGCAAACTATTGAAGGTTTACTACGCCACTCAGGTGAGCACTCGCCCGCCGACTTTTGTGCTGTTTTGCAACGATCCCGACATGATGCATTTCAGCTACAAGCGGTATCTGGAAAACCAGATTCGTCGCCATTTTCCGCTGGAAGGAACGGGAATCCGCGTTCTGACCCGTGCGCGCGGCGAGCGCGACGACTGACCCTCCCAGTCCGGTATTTTCAAAAATTCTCGCAAAAACCCTTGCTTTTCGCGAAAATCTTGCTATGATGAAGACATGGCACGAAGCAGCCGTCATCGAACTGTTGATCTCGCAACAATTGGGGGGGGGTATTTCTCCTCGGAGGCGTAGGCTGGATTCAGGCGAATCCGCTCGCGGTGACGCTCGATGTCAAGCCGGCGAGGGTCCCGTCGAACTTGGCGAAAACGAGTGAGTGGATTCGTGTTGAAAGCGAAATTCGCAATCGAACCTTGAGCACGATCGAAGTCGAAGCCGGGGAGAGCTGTTGCTCCAAGGCGGAGCGGTCGAAATTGAAAATCGCGCCCTTTCGATCTGAAGCGATGGTGACCTATGTCAAAGCGAGCGTGCTCATGGCCCGAGAGCCGTTTCGGATTGCCGTCACCGTTCAATCCGCGGGCCGGCGAAGCATCTTGAACAAAAAGGTGACGCCGATTTTGGTGGAGGCGAAGAAGTGAAGCGGCTCCGAGGGTTGACGCTCATCGAAATCTTGGTCGTGGTGGCGATCTTGGGGGTCCTCATGGCCTTGCTCACTCCGGTTTTTAGTCGCGCAAGAATTTCGGCAAAAAAGGTCGAATCCACCCAGAATTTACGAATTTTAGGTCTTGGGCAGTTGCAGTATGCTGAGGACAACGCGAATCAACTGGCTTCCAATGAAGACTTGTCGAAGGGAGCATGGTACCGACAGATCCGAACTTACTGCAAGACCGACCCCGAAAAAATTTGTCCGCCACTTTTCGGAATTCATGCGAATGCGAGTTTTGCTACAGGATACGCGCTCAATGATTGCCTAAGTCTCGTGAGTGTCTATGGACTTCGATCGAGCCGTACTGTCATGCTTGTTGAACACACTTTTGGACAGTGGCGTGGAGAAAAGGGAATAGTAACTTTTGCGCTCCCAGTGACACACACTTCTGATCATTATCTTCAGCACCACGCTGAAATGCGATCTCACGAAGGTCGAATTATTGAGCCTCGCCAATCGTCGGTGTACAATGGACTCGGAAGCTATTTCTTTCTCGATGGCCACGTGGGGTTTCTTCATCCAACTGTGATTCAATTTGCGCCCTTTGTTCCAGGGGACAATGTTCTTGACGCTTGTCGCCTTACTGAGCATGAGCAGAGGAGTGAGTTGCCCATTTTCAAAACGTTAGGAGATCAATCACTATGAATAAGTTCTTACTTTGTATCGGAGTTCTTTCAATGACCCTGCCCGCCACATCAGGCCTATACGATTGCAAGATTGCTTGGACCGATTGGAATAGAATTGACGAGTGCGTTCTTGCTGACTGTACTGTGGCAAGTGGTACTTGTGCAACAAAGCGCACATTGGAAGGTCGGTGCCACTATGATCCCTGGAATGATTGTGTAGATTGGGATCCCTCTAACGGTGGGATCGCTCAATACGAAATTCGAACTCACCCTTGCCATATTTCGGCGCTTGGTTGTTCTTGTGACGAAAGTTATGTGATTTCAATTTCCCGAGGGTCTGAGCGAGGCTATGAATGCGACGGATTGAATCCATGAAAACAATCGCTCGGGGGGCCTTCATTGTGATGACTCAAGTTATTGCGCTGGTGGCGAGTGCTCAGACTTATCAAATCACGCAGACCGAGTTCGGTGATCCAAAGTTTAGCGACAAAGACATCCACCCGCAGAATATAATTTTGCGCGACCCCGCCCAGGTCAGGGCCGAAGTTGAGTTTCAAAGATCGGATCGGCGGAAGACGTTTCAGCTCTACGTCGGGAAAATGAAAGACGGGAAACGGGCGATGCATTTCGAGCAACCTCCAGGGCTCGACCGAACGGGTCCCCCTGGCCGACGCGTCATGATTTTTGACGGAGAGATCTGCCTCGCGACTCGGGGCTACGGGGCTGAACTGATTTCGGCCGACAGAGCCGCCTACCTGTCGACACCCTTTGCGCAGCTCCTTATCTTGTCAAATTGGCGAGGTCAGCCGATCAGAATCGATGAACAGGGTCTATTAGTTCGCGAATCCAAAACGGGTGTTCAGACGGTGATCGTCTGGAGACCCGAGCGGAACCAGTTAGAATTCAAAGAGTTTTCAGGTGCTGACGTTCTGATGAAGCTAATGATCGAGGGCAACACCTCCCGAGACCGGACGCGCGGCGAATGGACCCTACAAGCTTTCGGCCGAAAAATTCGGCGATTTGAATTCAAGATGGTGGACCCCAAGCCTCGAATCTTCCCGGAGAATATTATCCCCTTCGGAACGAAGATATTCGATCTGCGTGAGAACGGATCGGGTGGTGTTGTGGCTCGGTGGGCCGGCGAATGGCCCAAGAATCTTCCTCAGGTCGAGGCGAAGGAGAACTCCCAAGCAGCGGCTTCACCCGGTTGGATGGCCTTGCAGGGCGTCGCGGCGGTGCTGGGGGTCGGACTCTTGATCGCAGGCGGAAGGCAGCTCGTTCGCCGAGATTAAGTCCCGGGCGGGCTCGCAAGCGGGTTGATCTGGGCGACCGCGCCATGCATGGCGAGTTGGGCGCTCAGGAGTTCGGCCTTCTTCTTGGGGATCCCGGTCAGGAGCACCACAGGTAGCTCTTCGAGCATCTGCTTGACCTGATTTCGATTGAGAGCAAGCATCTTCTGGAGCGTGGCGATCACCTCTTCTTCTTTGTTTCCAGCGGAAGTGAGGGCGAGCTCGTAAAAGCCCTCATCATCATGGCGAGAAAAGGTCGAAAACGCCTTGGAAGCCATCTGGCCGTCCGCAGTGGAGATCGGAATCTCGCGGTCGCAGTCTTCGCAAATCAGGCCGACTGACTTGCTGGTATAAAAATTGAGGTGATTGCAAAAGCCGCATCGCACCTGAAAGACTTCTAAGATACGGCCATTCATCACATGGACAAGCCGGTGGCACGACGTGCATGTAAAGTCATGCTTCGGAGCCTCGGTGAGCACATTCGTCGCTCGGCAATAAGGGCAGTTTACTTTGGCCACCGGGACTTTGCGGATCTGAGTGAGTCGATACGCGCCGTAGCCCACCGCGCCGATCCCCAGAATGATGAGCAGGTAGGCAAGCTCTTTGTACATCTCGCGAAAGACAAAGAGGCCCAGGCACAAGGCGACGATTCCGCCGATGAGAGCCGACATGCCCACGGCAGAATGGTTTTCGATCAGGTCGGAACTTCGTTCTGGCATTGCTTCACCATCCCACTTACATCATTGGGACGCAGAACGAGCCCGAAAGGCTCCTCAGGGGTCGAATCGGCTGTCCACGGCGGGCACAATGAGAACCACGCCTTGGCCTTGCTCAAAGACGGAGAACCCGAAATTCGCCCCCATTTCGCGGAGGATTTCGAGGGCCGGGGTTTCGCGATACTCCAAGTTGATTTTGAATTGTGGCATGCCGGGCGCGATCTGAGCCTCCAGGCCCGCGCTGGCGCAAACCAGCCGCACCGCATCCTCGAGGTCAGCTTGCTCCATCCGGATCGTGACCTTGCGGGCGGTCCGAAGATCGAGGTTCTTGGCGGGGTTCTCGGGGCTTCTGGCGTCCATCGGCGAAGGAGTCGCTCCTTCGGCCGGAGCGGTGGCGGCTTCGGGTTCTGCCTTCGCGTTGCCCGTGCGGTCGGCCTGGGCCAGATCGGCCGAGTTCTTGGTCATCGGAGTCCCCATGGGAGCCGGCATCGGAGCAGATTCTGGGGAGCCCAGTACAGCGGCCGCAGATTCCGAAGCAGGCTCAGCAGGAGCGAGCCCAATTCGCACGGCGACAAATGCCGCAAAAACGAGACCCGCCGCCCCCACAAAGAGCGAGGCGGTCTGAAGCCGAAAGGACTTTAACGGGGCAGGCAGAGGACCCGATGTCGGCTTTCGGAACGCCGGAACGGGAATCCGATCTTCTTGAGGCCGCGACTGCCGCAGGTCCTTCACCGCCAGGGCGCGTCGGGTCATCTCGCGACGAAGGTGCGGGTATCTCTGAATGAAGCTGTCGATCGCCTCGGGGCTCTCTTGGTCGGCCAAGAGCCACATGAGTTCGTCCAGGGCTTGCGGAATTCGGCTCATCCGAGTTCGGCCTCGTAAAGTTTCTTGAATCGATCTCGAGCCCGAAAGAGCCTTGTTTTGGCGGCATTTTCGTTGCATCCGAGGCTCTGCCCGATCTCGGCTAAGCTCAACTCCTGCCAATAGTAGAGGGTCAAGACGGCGCGATCGCTGGCGACTAGCTTGCGCATGGCGCTAGCGATGCGGGGGTCGGCGATGGAAAGGGCAGCATCCGGAGCGGCTTGGTGAGCGGCTTGCTCCAGTTCGACCTGGCGTCGCTTGAACTTGAGAGTCCGTCCGTATTGGATGGTCCGGTTCACCGTGATGCGAAAGATCCACGTGCTGAGCTTGCTTCGCCGGTCGAATCGAACGAGGTTGCGATAAATCTGTGTAAAGACCTCTTGAACGGCGTCTTCGGTCTCATCGGAGTCGATCAGGATTCCTCGGGCGAGCGCAAAAACGCGCGGGTAGTAATCCTCATAAATCCGGGTGAAGGCGGACTCATCTCCCGCCAAGAAGCGATCGACCAACATCAGGTCGGCGTCATAAGGGCTTCGGGCAGATTCGTTCAGGATGCGGGACACCACTTCACCAAATTGGACGACTCAAGCTTGCGGAGAGGTTACCCAGGCCCGCCAAACGATGCTCCCACAGTTCGAAGGTCGAATTGCGCTGGAAGAAAACTCGCCAGCAGATAGACGTTGCCCAAGACCATCAGTGTTGCCAAGACGATCCAGCCTCGCTGTTCAACCGCCTGGCCTAGCTTGCTCAGGCCCGCCGCCGCCACCACGGAAGTCGCCCCGATCGCGGGATACAAGTACCTGGCTTGGCCTTGGAAGTATTGGGAATTGAACTGGATGAAGAGGACCAGCACGACCAGCGCGTGGAAAAGGCAGAGCCCCAGCAATGGGCGAGATTCAGAGGGAAGATCCTGAAGTCGAAACACTCCGCCCAGCGTTATCACCAGGAGGGCTAGCCAACATGCTGCGTACAATTCTGGACGAAAAAAGATGTCCATATAGCTGAAAACTCCGACCCAGCTACGAGCAGTCCACCATCCGACCATCTCGACCCAGTAGGTGGAGGCCCCCATTTGTTGGATGAAAAAGGAGGCTTGGGGCGAGCCCGCAAAGGCCTCGTTGAACGCTCGCATGGCCAGGGGATCGCCGTAGAGTTGGACGTTTCGAAGCCACCAGGGTGACGCTATGAGTAGAGCTAGTCCGAAAACTTGCACCAAAGTTTTCAGGACGAACGGCTTACCGTCTTTTTGGGGACGACGAAGACTCCAAAAGACGCCGGCCCCGACCGTGGCCCAAAGCGCCAGGCCGCTGGTCTTGGTCAACACGCTCAAACCAAGTAAAACGCCTAAGCCTATACAAAGAGAAGAGGTCCAACCCGTCTTCAGGGCGCGGAACAGAGAGACGAGCGCCCAAGTCATCCAGCAAAACAGCAGCGGGTCGTTTGAAGCGGCCCCATGAAGAGCCAGGAACATGGGCATGAATCCGACCAAAGCCGTGGCGGCCAACGCGAGCGGCTCTGAATCCAAGACGAGCTGAGCCAGCCGAAACACACCGACGAGCGTCAGCAACCCCAGGGCGATGTTGAGCCCTCGGAGAGGCCATTTCAGCTGCATTGGGTCGGCGGTCTGTCGGGTGATCGTCGCGATGGCGGCCCCCATCAAGTAGTAGAGGGGCGGTTGGTGAGCCTGATAGTTCTCAAAATCCCCCGGGACCAGTCGGGGCAGTTCCCCTTCTAAGACCTGCGAGACGTAGTTCACATGCTGTCGCTCGTCCGGAGCACCGATATCGGGAACTTGGAGGCGCTGCCGAGTCTGAGGATCGCGCTGCCCGAGAAGGATTCCTGCCTGACGATAGGGAGTGACGGCCGCGTACCAAGTCGCCAGAATCCCAAAGAGGATCAGGATCAACACGAGGCTTTTCGGCCAAGAATTCGCTTGCATCGTCAAAGAAATTAGAACTTCTGAGCCATTTTTCCGAAACTCAGGATAAACTGATGATGCACTATCGTATTGAAAAGCGATAGACCTTGGAGGGTTCAAGTTGAAAAAATCTTATGCAATCATGGCTGTACTGGGCGTGATGGCTGCTGCGGTGGCCTTCGCGGTCACTCGCGGCTCCACGACGGCGAAGTCGTACGTCGACACTTTGAACGAGGCGGGCTCCTTGCGAGTCTCCTACACGAGCCAACTCATCGGCGGAACGGCCGAAACCACGACCGTTCTGCTCTCGAAGCCGAATATGGCGAAGATCGAGCGTGCCAACGAGCTCATCGTAGCCGACGGCAGCAAGATCACGGTCTTTGACAAGAAGGCAAATTCGTTCTATCGGAAGGATCAAACTCCCAGCGAATTTGCTGGACTTTTCGCGAGCGAAGACATGCAGCTCTGGGCTCCGTTCTTTGATGCCAAGGCGATGTCGGCCGTGGCCGAAGGGGGTCGAGAAGCCGGCTCCAAGACCCGACGCGGCATGAAGCTGAGCGTGGTCGAGGCGCTGGTCGATCCGAAGTCGGGCAAGCAAGGCACCTTCTACTTCAGCCCCGAAGACAAGCTCATTCGACAAGCTGAATTCACCGCCGAAAAGGGCGGCATGAAGGCGACGACTGTCCTGAACGCCACCCAAATCACGGTCGGAGCGGCGGTTGCGGGCGAAATGTTCGCCTTCAACGCTCCGGACGGAGCCAAGGAAGTCAGCCTCGCTGACCTGATGGCCGACAAGTGGTACCACGACGTGGAAGAAGCCAAAAAGGCTGCTGCGGCCTCCAACCGCCGCGTGATGCTCGACTTCTATGCCGAGTGGTGCGGTCCTTGCAAGATGCTGATGCGCGACGTCTTCCCGACGGCCGAGTTCAAGGCGATGAGCAAGTACTTCGTGTTCTGCAAGATCGACGTCGATCAACAGCCGGCCGTGGCCCAAGCCTTTGGAATCAGCGCGATGCCGACGATCAAGTTCATCAAGGCCGACGGCACCGTCGTCCACGAGTTCATGGGTTATCGCGCGACCGCTGACTTCGTCGCTGAGATGCACAAGGCGAAAGACGCCAACTAAGCTCGACTCAAGAGCAATATCGCCCGATCGGGGCGGGGCGGATCATCCGCCCCGCCCCGATCTTCTTCGTCCCCGGGCCCAAGTTCTTTGCCTTGGCCATTCGCTCTCCCCCACGTAGAAATCAGAGCGCACTTGAAGTGCGACTAACTGTCTGGTAAGCTGACGTTAGAAGGTGTAAGGGGATCCTAAGAGGCGTTTTGCGCTGATTCGGAAAATGGGAAAGAGGGTCAATCGCATCATGAGGAAGACTCGCTACTTTGGCTGATATTCATAAGATTGGGAATTACTGGGAGATCAGGGGGCGGCTAGAGCTTGAAAAGCTCAGCCAGGAATTCGACGCAAATAGGAATCGACGAATGGACAAAATCAAGGAACTCTTGAAACTAGAAGCGACGGCGAGCGAAAGAGAAGTGCTAACTGAAATCGAGTCCTTGCGCGACAAGGCTGAAAGTGCCGTGCACAAAGCGGAGACCGAGCGGCTTGCCAAGCAAAAAAAATTTGTCATCACTAGGGACATCAGGAATTCCTCAGTAGCATTAATTTTGTTCTTTCTACTATTCGGACTTCTTGTTCTCATAATCATGATTCGGCAAGCTAAAAAGGAACACATCTCTCCTAGCGGGTCGGTCAATATTGATGTCCAAAATCTTCATCTGCACCCACAAGGAGTTCGTCCCGATGAAAAAGAGAGTGAGTTAACCCCAACTCCGCCTAGCATTATTCCTCAACGCGACCAGGGTCCTCAGGGTAGAGGATCATGATTGATCTCCTGGCCGGAAGTGGCGGGAAGCAAGACCTTGCTGACGCGATCCTGCAACTGATCGTCGTAGCTTTGCTATCTTTCATTGCGTTCTACGCTATGAAGCTGAAAAAGAAGCTTAAGTCAATCATCCGTAGATCCGCGTTCGGTGAGGAGCGTGTAAAGCTCGATCGCTGGGTCAATATAGCCTCATACACAGTGGCAATTACACCATCTGCCACTTTCGCCCTCATCATGAAGGACGAGTACCTCCCTGCGGTTTTTGCCATGGCACTTGTTGCTATTATTGTCGCTGCAGACCATGATGCCGCTCTGGAAGAAGTTCCCGAAGAAGTTCGCGAGGTCGTAGAAAAGCTCGACAGGACCGTCGAAGAGCAAGAAAAAAAGCTAGTTCACCTTGCTGAACGCATCTTGGGATACAGTGAGCGCCACCAGTGGTCCTCCTGTTTCTTGGAGCAATACGAAGCGCAACCTCAGTCGAGAATTCGACTCACGGCCACGATTCGATTCTGGGAAGTCCACCAGGAGTGGGCACTATTTCAACCCGTCCCGGGCTTAGAAGACGAGTGGAGGAACGTTCTGTCCTCAGGTTCCAATAATGTCCTCAGAGCTTTGACTCAATACAGCGATTCGCTTCATGTGGCCAATGAAAGGGGAAGGCGTCACGCGCGGTTTCTCACCGATGCCCCTGTGAGAGTCCAGTTCTGGACATCCAGTGTCGGTCGTGATGCAAGGTTCTTTTACGGGCTAGTCTACACGATGCTGATGATTTATAAAGCTCTCGAAAAATACAATGAGCAGAAAAAGAAGGAAGACAGGAATTATGTTGACTCAAAACTTCTTCCTGCTCGAATCCGAGTGGGTCTTGCGCCGATCTGGGCGCACGTGATCGGGGACGAAACCTATCAAATGATCGAGACAAGTGATGAAGCGACTGCGCTTTCCAGAGCTCTACACGAAGATTATGACGAAAACCGTGGGGGACAGCTGAGCCAGCATCGACTTGCCACCACCTACGAGAACGTTCTCGTCCGAAATTATGATCGTGGCTCAAGGGCTGAGTCATATATCGCCAGTATTCTCTTGTCAACGCAGTTTGATAAGAGCTACTTTCGGTACGGGGAAATGGAAGAGGCGAAAAAGCGGCTTGGTGGCGCTTTAAAACTTGATCAAGGATTTCAGATCAAAAGCTGGGATAAGATCGAAGCCTGTTGTCGACTGCTGGGAGCTGGAAGTCATGAGTTCGCTCAGCAGTTGCTTAGAGATGCACTCGCCAACACTTCGAGTCAAGTGCTCAACAGAGAAGACATCAGCGATGGAAAACTCGATCGAGAGGGTTGCCTTAAGAAGTTCCAGTTCATCTTAGAAGAGTATATTAGAACCAGAGCTAGATTCTTGGGGTGCGAAATAAGAGAGAATCCCCAGAGCAATAATCCTGATGAGGTCGAACTCATCGATTTTCTTTTTCAGGAGGCCGCGATTTGAACATCGATTCCTGGATCAGGCAAGACGAGCAGACTCTTCGAAGTATTTTTCGTTTCAAACAAAATCCATATATGGTGTTGGCAGACTTGGCAACCCTTGTCTGTTTCAACATGCGAGATGTGATGTCCGAGAAGAACCTAGAGCAGTCCGTAGAGCGAAAACTCGGGGAAATGTTTTTGGGGTCGTCAATATGTAAGAGTTTAAAAGATGCCAGTAAACAAGGGGCATGGAGTAATACACGGAAGCCTAGCTTCCCGTGGAGCGCAAACAAAAGGTGGTCGAAAATATGGATGAAGAGCTCGTTGGACGGTCTTGGTGACGAGAGCGCGTTGACCGCTGTTGGTGACGAGAGTGCGTTGACCGCTGTTGGTGACGAGAGTGCGTTGACCGCTGTTCTTGGATTTGTTAAGGACTTCGGAATCTACTTAGCGGGCATCGAGAGCTATTCGGAGTTTCAAGGCGATCTTGTGTTGAATCATCTGCTTTTCTCAGAGCGGTACCAAAAGTCACTAGGTGAATACGTAGATAAGATTAAAGAAAGTGACCCTACGGTTTCCGATACGGGTGTCGAGGAAGTGAAAGATGAAGATAAGACCCAGTTGAAGGACGCTCTATCAGGTCTCTCTGGATACTTTTCAAAAGGTGACACCCTCGAAGAACTCTACAAAGAGGTCAACGGCAGAGTAGAACATATTAAACACGTTGTCGTTGGTCGGCATTATGAAATCTGGATCGAGACGATGGCGACGTGTTGTTGCATTCTAAATCTTTTTGGAAGGCGCCACGAGGAAACCTGGACCCGGGTTCTCGAACTTTCGCAAGAGAGGACCCATGGAATACCACATGGCGTCTGCGCCTACAAAATGGCGGGTGACGTTTATCGGAAGTCCTCGCGGTTTATCCGAGAAAAGGATGAGCGCGTGCCGTGCTTTAACCCTAAGCAAAGCGGTGATAAAGAAGATGAATCTTTCGGAGTCATCCAAAGGTCATTTAAGCCGTTGCTTTTGGAAGACGATGAAGATGAAAGCGACTTAACTCCCATGCCTTATCGACTCATCGGCGCGGAGTACTTTAAGTTTCAGTTCCGGAAGCATCTGGAAATCCTGGAGGACGCTTACGATGCGCTCGGTGCTGAGGAACTGCAACAAAAATATTCGAAGAGTCTTTCTGTCCAGTATATTATCGACAAGGATGAACTCAGGCCCGTAGAAATCCTGGAAAACAAGGAGATAAAAGTAAAAATGGATCGGGAAAAGGCATTCTACTGGCTTGGTAATCGTCGTTCTCGGCTTCAGATCCTCATCATCTCGGGTTCTGGAGCGAAGGCCTTTCTGCCTGTTGTTCTGGGGATTGATAAGGGCGTTTACACGGTTTTAAGAGGTAAGGAGGTTGAGATTCCTTACACGATGCGCAGTACAACTGATGATTACCACGGGTCCATGCGTCGGGTGTACTCGAATCTTGTGCGTTCACCTGCGAACGGGGGAGGATCATCAGAGTACGAGATTCTGAGAGTTGAGACGTCTGACCTAGAGACGCAAGTCCAGAGTCTTGCGAAGGAAATGATTGCCTTGGAAAAAAAAAATTGTTGACGAGCGAAACGAGTGAACAGGTTTTTCAACAGTGGATTGAAAAGCTAGTGAAACGCGCCAGCCCATAAACGGGGGCGTGATTCAAGAATGAGCCCGCGGGGCCCACGCAGGGCGGGGCAGAATCTAGTACCATCAAGGGGCTATGTGCGGAATTGCCGGATATGTCGGACCCAAGAATGCGGTCGAGATCGTTTTTGACCAGCTCAGACGCCTGGAGTATCGGGGCTACGACAGTGCGGGCATCGCCTATCTGAACGGCACGGACATCAAGGTCCTCAAGCGGGCGGGCAAGCTCGGCGAGCTCGGGCGAGTCATGGCCGAGGATATGCCCCAAAGCCAGCTCGCGATGGCGCATAGCCGCTGGGCGACCCACGGGGCCCCCACTGACCTGAATGCCCACCCCCACTACGACCACTTCGAGCAGGTGGCGCTCATCCACAACGGCATCATCGAGAACTACTTGGAGCTCAAAGATGAGCTTCTGAAGGAAGGACACGTCTTTCGCAGCGAAACCGACACCGAGGTCGCCGCTCACATCATCGGCCGCGAGTATGCCAAGACCGAAAATCTGGAAGAGGCTGTTCGACGGGGCGTCGCTCGGCTTCGAGGAGCCTACGCCATCGTCGTGATCTCCAAGCGAGAGAGAGACAAAATTGTGGCCGCGCGCAACGCCAGCCCGATGGTCCTAGGCAAAGGCGACGGCGAAAATATGCTCGCGAGCGACATCCCGGCGCTGCTCCCCTACACCCGCGAGGTGATCATCTTGGAGGATGACCGAATCGCCGTCCTGACCCCAGGCGAAATCAAGGTCATGGACCTTGATGGTCGGGTCGTCCCGAGTCCGGTGATGCACGTCGATTGGGATGTCGAAGCCGCCGAAAAAGGTGGGTTTGAGCACTTTTTTTACAAAGAAGCCCACGAACAGCCAGAGGTGATCCGTCAATGCCTGGCCGGTCGATTGGACGAATCGAATCGGGTTCGGTTCGAGAACGTCTTCAGCGAGCACGTTTGGCACGAGATTGATCGAATCGCAATCATTGGATGTGGGACCGCCTATAACGCGGGTCTGATGGGTAGATACATGATCGAAAAGCTACTGCGGCTGCCGGTCGATATGTACCACAGCAGCGAGTTTCGATACGGCGACCCGGTTTTGGCACCTCGCTCGCTCGCGATCTTCATCAGCCAGTCTGGCGAAACGGCGGATTCTTTGGCGGCGCTGCGGCTTTGCAAGACTCGCCGAATCCGGACGCTTGGCATCGTCAATGTCGTCGGGTCGAGCATCGCCCGCGAATGCGACCGGACGATCTTCACTCAGGCCGGGCCTGAGATTAGCGTCGCGAGTACGAAAGCCTACACCGCCCAAGTCTTGGTTCTGGCGATGCTGGCCCTTTATATCGCTCAGGTCAAAGAGATGCCGGGGGTCCGAACCGAGGAGATCGCCCGCGAACTCAAGCTGCTCAGCGACAAAGTCGCGGCGGCGCGAAGTGTCGAACCTCAGATCGTCGAGATGGCGGAAAAGTTCAAGTCTGCGCCGCTTTTCTTTTTCTTAGGGCGCGGGGTGGATTCGGCGGTCGCGCTGGAGGCCGCTCTGAAGCTGAAGGAGTTGGCCTATGTCCCGACCCAAGAGTCGCCCGCCGGCGAGATGAAGCACGGCCCGCTCGCTCTGGTCGAGAAAGGCGTTGTGGCGATCTTCGGCGCGAGCGATGCAACTTTGCGTGAAAAGCTGATGAGCAACATCAAGGAGATTGAGGCGCGGGGAGGCACGACGGTTGCGGTGACGACGGAAGACGACGAGCATGGAGACCGACTCGCCCAACACGTCATCCGAGTGCCCGGGACCCCGTATGAATACCTGAACGCTCTCATCTCCATTGTTCCTCTCCAGCTTCTGGCGTACCATGTAGCTCGGTTGCGGGGTTGTGACATCGATCAGCCTCGAAACTTGGCGAAATCCGTGACGGTGGAGTGAACATCGCTTGAACCTTATCGTCCTGTTCATTTGACCAGTGTTGGCGGAGGCGGGGAGAAGAGGTATCTTTTTTGCATTCCACTGGGGATGCGGGACCGCGACTGGACCCGATGATTGAATTTATACCGAAGGAGACAGGATGGTTCACATATCCCAAGACTCTCAACCGATCCAGCCTGAGAGGGCTGAACTTCCGAAGGACGCTCATTTGAGAGTCGAGAATTGCCTCGACCTCAAGCCGGTGGAAGTGACCTATTTCAAGCGTAAACTGATCCTGGATCGTTTGGGGTCGCTGGTGTTGATCTTGCTTTTGTCCCCGATCTTCTTGGCGCTGATGTTGGCGGTGAAGCTGACGAGCCGCGGCCCGATTTTCTATCTCTCCACCCGGGTGGGCCTTTGCGGGCGAAAGTTCAAGTTCATTAAGTTTCGCTCGATGTACGTAAACGCTGATCAGCACCTGGCGAAGCTTCAGGCTCAAAACGAAAAGGATGGGCCGATCTTTAAGATGAAGGACGACCCTCGGGTGACTCCGATCGGGCGTTTCATTCGCAAGTACAGCCTCGACGAGTTGCCGCAGCTCTTCAACGTTCTGAAGGGTGATATGAGCCTAGTCGGTCCCCGACCGCCGATTCCCCACGAGGTTTTGCAATACAGCGAACACGCTCTTCAGCGACTGACCGTGAAGCCTGGGATCACCTGCTTTTGGCAAGTCATGGGGCGAAGCAACCTCTCCTTTGACGAGTGGATCGAGCTGGATCATCGATACATCCGCGAGATGGGCGTGATGACCGACTTGAAGCTCCTGCTCAAGACTCCGCTCGCCGTTCTTCGAGGCGATGGCGCTTACTGAGCCTGCGCTGGACCGGGAATCTTTGATCCGCCGAGCCTGTTGACTCAAGGGAAGCCTTCCGAAGCTACAAAGTGGGCCCCGTTCTCGTCTCAATCTCTGCCAGAACTCAAAAATTCTGGTATCGTTAGGTTGTGGCAAGCTGGGTCCAAGGAAGGCCTGGGATGCCGTAACGTCCGGCAAGGTTAGAGAAAAGCAATGTGGAAGCTGCACTTTAGGCGAACGGTTTTATTCGGGATTTTGGGGCTCTTGGTCGCTCTAGCGATCGGCCTTTCGAGCCCGAAGATTTACGAGGGTCGTACTCAGCTCATCGTCGGTGAAGACCTCCAGAATCGAGCGGGGCTGGAGACGATGACCGCTGACGTAAAGTCGATCCTGGATCGCGGCGCCCCTCGATCCTCAGAAACGGAGTTGGGCGTCTTGGCTTCGCCTGGCGTCTTTTTCCAAGCTTTTCGCCGAGTGGCTGAGCGCGAAAACCTGAACGATATCGTCAAGGATTTCGAAAAATACTACCGAATGTACAACGTGTCGGGGCAAGAGAACTCGAACGCCGCCGATATCACCGTGAAGGCTTATTCGCCTAAGATGGCGGCTGATCTGGCGAACGAAGTCGCCGCCGCTTACAACCAGATTCGACAATCGAACGCTCGGGTCTCCGTCAACGACGCCTTGAACTATCTCAGCGAACAGATCGTTGCCGCTGAGCGAGACATGACCGAAGCCCAAGAAAAGCTCAAGGCCTACAAGTCGGAGAATAGCCTGCCGAATCTCGACGTTCAAACCGGCGAGCGGGTGCGGAACATCGAGCAGATGAAGGTCCAAGCCGCGACGGTCCGAGCTCAGCTCGAAGGGGCTGAATCGGACGTTCGGGAGTATGAACGCCAACTTGCGCGGATGACCGACGAGACCTACACCAGCATGACCGTTGAGCAGCAGAGTCAGGCGGTTCAAACCTATCAGGGCCAATTGGCGGCTTTGCGCAACGAGCGCGAGCAACTCCTGGGTCGCTTCATGCCCGACGCGATCGAAGTGAAAAACAAGGAGCAAGAGATTGCTCAGGTCGAAAAGCTTCTGAGGGCCGAGCAGCAGAAGCCGATGACCAAGGCGGGCCGAAACGTCTCGCCCGAGCCGATTCGACAGCAGACTCGACAAGACCTCGTTCGGGCCCAAGTGATTCGCGATAACCTCCAAGCGAACTTGAGCCAGCTGGAGTCGAAGATCGAGGAGTTCCAAAAGAAGCTGGACGATGCGCCCGCACAACAAGACATGCTGGTGAATCTCAGCCGAGATGTCGAGATTTTTGATCAAAAGTATCGAAACCTCAAGCGGATGTCCGAAGACCTCAAGAACCGGGCCAATGTGGTGAGCCGACCAGCTGCCGTGACGTTCTCTGCGACGGAGAATGAAGACCCCGTCGCACCGGACCTGCTGAAGTTCAGCATCGTCGGGGCCCTCGCGGGCGTCTGTTTGGGCTTGATCTTCAGCTTCGGTCGAGAATCGCTCAAGCTCCGGGTTCACACCTCATCCCAGCTGGCCGAGCTCACCGGCCTCCCGGTCGCGGCGACCGTCCCGGCTTTGCCGAAGGCGATGATGGCGCGCAACATCAAGAGGTTGACCCAGCCCGACGGGCAGCCGTTTGAGAGCTTCCGTTACATGGCGTTCTCGATGCTGGCTTCTGATCCGAATCTGAAGAAGACGATCATGTTCACGAGCACCGGAAACGTCCAAGGGGCCTCTGCGAGCGCGCTCCAGTTGGCCATATCGGTGGCCCGGACCGGCAAGAAAGTCGTCCTGGTGGATGCGAATCCGCGTGGGCGGCTCCTGACGAACCTTGTCGACATGGGCGGGAAAAATGGTCTTCTGGACCTGGCGGCTGCCGGAGCTGACGCGGATGTCAATAGTTATCTCCATGCGAGTGTCCACAACAACCTGTTTGTAATGCCCACGGGATCCGAGGGCAAGACCGATCTGATTAACCTGTCCGAAGAAGATTTCGACCGATTGATGCACAAGATTAAGGCCGCGGGCGACGTTGTGATTCTTCACACCGCGCCATGCGACCTTCTGGCCGATGCCTCTCGAATGGCGCGCTGGGCAGACGATGTTTGCTTGATCATCAGTGCCCGGTCGACCAACTTCCGGTCGGTGCCGAATGCTTACGAAATTCTCACCCGAGCCGGAGCCAAAACCGTCAGTTTGGTCTTGGTTGACGCCTCGCTCGACGATGAGCCGTTCAGCAGTGCGGGTCGGTTCATCACCGCTCGCTAGTCCCCGGAGAGCCTCATGAATCTGAATCCGCCCATCCACCTCAAGCGAGGAGTCCGATGAGCGGATTCGTGGCTTTAGAGCCCCATGAAAAAGCCCTCAAAATGAGGGAGCGGCTTCGCGCCGCATCGGTCCCACTCATCATCGCGCCCAAAGCGTGGGTCTTGTGGGGTTTCTTCAACATCCTCATTTCGATTTTCGCGGGGATGCTCCCGCCGTATGTCCCGGGTTCGACCGAGATGCGGAACGGCATCATTCTCTCGGGAGCGCTTTGGGCGGCGATCGGAACTGTTCAATGCCGAGTGCCGATCCGAATCTCGGTGCCAGTCGTTCTTTTGCTCTTGCTTCAAGCTTGGGGAGCGTTCGTCACATATTGGGTGTCCGCGGAGATTGGGCGGGCTCGAGACTTCAACTACACGGACTTCTTCCTTCTTCGATACCTGTATCTTTACTTCACGGCGGCGATGTTGTGTCATGCCGAGCCGCGCGCTCGCAAATGGCTTTTTCAAGCTTTGCTCGGGGCGACGGCGGTCACCGCGATTGTCGCCTGGGCGCAGTTTTTCAAATTCCCTCCGGCCATCCGGCTGGCCGAAGCCCTGAATCCGATTCAAGACATCACGAACTGGGACCTGCGCGGCGGCGTCCGGGCGATGGGAATTTATGGATTCCCGGGCCAGACGGCGCTGCCATGTAACCTCGTGTGCGCCATTCTTGCGGGCGTTGGCCTCTTCCGCAAGCTGAGTAAATTCGAAACTCTGCTGTTCTTCTTTTTCGCCGGCGGAGCGCTCATTGCTCAGGCCCGAACCCACGTCCCGGCATTGATTCTCATTACAGTCGTCTTCTTCATCGGTCTCTCCCGATGGGACAAGAAGGCGATGTCGTCGTGGCTCTTGATCATGACTTTGGGCTTGGTGGTGATGTTCACGTTTGGGGCGGACAAGATGGCTTACCTCCTCAGCACGAACTGGCTGAACGACCCGAACCTGATTTATCGGCGCGAACGAGCGTGGATTCAGGCCGACACCGTCTGGCAGTACTTCCCAATAACTGGAATTGGCCCAGAACCTCGATATTGGGGGGATACGCGGGGCCAGGTGGACAAGTGGACTCCGCACGCGGGCTTTGACAACGGATGGCTCCTGATCCGGGCGAGCTACGGCTTGGTCGGCATGGTGATGATGGGGATTGCTCTCGCTATCTGGGCCTCGGCACCCTTCCGAGTTTTGCGCGAGCGCGCCGCCTCGCCTGAACAAAAAGGGTTCACCGTGGCGATGGCGCTCGGGGCCATCTGTATTGCCATCGGCATGTATGGGAACAACATCTTGACGTGGGAGCCCTCAATGCTCGTGTTCTTCGTGCTCAGCGGCATGGTCATGAAGACCCAAAGCGAAGAAGTTGACTCGATGCAAGAGCCGTTCCGCGAGCTGAGATCACGCACCGCCTCGTAAATGCCGATGAAGACCGAGTTGTCGGCCGCGTTCACCAAGCGGAGGGATAGGGCTTGAGCGTGGGAAAGACCAAGGGCGCGATCTATATGATCGGAGCCAAAGGCATGGGGGTGCTTCTCATGCTTTTGGCGACCCGGGTTTATGTCCAACGGCTCGGATATGACCAGTTCGGAATTTTTGTCTTTTTGCAACTCATCGCGACGTCGATGATGCTGATCGACTTCGGATTCACGGTCGGCGCGCAAAAGAAGATGACCGAGCTGATCGCGGCGGACGACCGAGACTCGGCCCATCGAGTCTTTCGGAGCCTGCTTTTTGTCAACTTCGTCACCGGGCTCGTCGGCCTGGCATTGACCACGGCGCTCGCGCTTGTGATTCGGCTCCCGGGCGTCGATCTCGATACTTCGACTCGGCTCTCGCTGTTTTGCGCGGCGGGCCTCCAGTTTTTGGCGACGATGATCGTCAACACCGGTTATATCGGCAACACGGCCTTCGAGCGATTCGACCGTTTTGCCCTGATCAGCGCTGCCCAAAGCGGACTGATTGCGGTTTTTGGCATCACCGCCGTCATCGCGTTCCAGACTTTACAAGCCGTGGTCTGGTCCTGGGCGATCGCTTCGTTGCTCTTGGCTGCGTACAGCCTCTTTACGATTCGCCAAACCACGGGCAGGTGGCTGGTCATGGGGCAGTATCATGCGGGCGACACGCGCGAGATGCGCGGCTTAGGGATGAAGTCTTATTGGCACCGGCTCAGCCAGCATTTGGCCGATTCGCTCGACCGGATGTTGCTCTCCTTTAAGTTCGGGCCAGCTCCGGTGGGCCGCTACGATGCCTCGGTCAAATTGGGCAACACGCTTTACGATGTTCTCGCCGGGATGAACACGACGACTCTGCCCGAGATGACCCGGGCGACGACCGACGAAACCCGATTTGGAAATCTCATCAAGCGCAACGCCCTCGTCGCGGCGACCGTGGCGACTTCGTGCATCCTGATTCCGGCCGGGTTTGGCGACGCGCTCCTCAAGATTTGGCTCGGCGCGGATCATGTGCCCGAAGGTGCGCTCTGGATCTGCCTCTTGATGGCGTTTTACAAGGCGATCTACTACATCATCACCTCGCTGGCCACCTCGACATATGCTGTCGGTCGACCCGACCGGATGGTTCCGTTCGCGATTTTCAACGCCGCAGTGACCTTGATCCTGACGATCCCGGCTTACCGAGCCGGGGGCCTGATCGGAGTTGCGGTGATGAACGCCTGCATCAACGGAGGCCAGCTTCTCCCCCTGGTTTGGGTCATCAAGCGCAAAGTGGCTCCAGGCTTAGACGTCACGGACCTGCTGAGCCGCCTGCTCATGATCTTGGTGTTGGGGGCCGGTCTCTCGGTGGTCGGCGTGTTCCTGTGTCAGACCGCTTGGATTCAGGAAGAGCCGCTCTTGGCGTTGCTGCTGATGCCGGTATTGGTAGGAGTCCAGATCCTTGCTGCGTTTGGTCTGAAATGGTCGCCGGTTCCCGGGGGGTTAGATTCGAAGCTTCAACGGGTTCTGGGCCGTCTTGGGCTCAGGGAGGAAGAATTGGCCGACCAACAAAGTGCCGCCGAGATTCAAGAAAAAGTCGACGCCCATACTCAGGCCCGTGGTCAAGCAAGCCTTCGCAAGCGATGGATCGGGCTTCTTGTGGTTTGGGCCTTTGCCGCCGGAGTGTTGCTCATGGGGCTCATCCCCGTTTACCGGGCGCAGCACAGTGACCCTCTGCGGAACGATGGCAAAGAGTCTTCGGTCTTTGTCTTTCACGGCGAGCCTTACGGCGTCTTCGTCGAGGACTATCACCTCTACACGGTTCGCGCTCAGCGGATTCAAGACCGAGGCTGGACGAGCTCGCCGTTTGCCTCTGTGCCCGAAGAAAAGTCGTCGTATGCGTCCCCGGTTCAAGTGTTTTTGGGCCAACTCGCGGCTCGAACGGATGGCCAAGTAGGGCCGTACTCGGTTCTTCTTTTTGCCATTCTGGCCCTAACGTGGGGATTCCTCTACTGGGTCGCCGTGACCTGGCTGCCTCCGGGGGTGAGTCGAAAGGGAATCTTGCTGGCGATTCTGATCACGGTCCTTTTTCAGTACGCGACGAACGTTCGGGACGTGGTGGTTGATCTGAAAGCCGGACTGATGGGGACCGACCCGATGCTGACGAGCCTCTGGCCGATGGACCGTGCGCTGCGGCTCGCGACCAACTCTTGGTCTAGTCCGCTCCTGCTTTCGGCCCTCATCATTCTTTCTTCGATGCTGTTTTGGGGTGGTCCACGCCGCAAAGGCTTGGTCCTTTTTGGCGTTCTGATGCTCTTGCTCCTGGGTGGGGACACTTGGGCGTTTGGGCTCGGGTTTATGACCGGATTTTTGGCGTTTGCGGCCTATGCCTGGCAGAAGTACCGGCAGAAGTGCTCAGGGCGCAGAGACTGGGTCTTCGTGGGCCTGGGGCTTGGGTTCTTGGTTCTCTGCTTTGTGGGCCAGCGCGTGTTGAGTGGTGCTGTCGCGGGCGACGCCTTGGTCCGGGGCGGGTTTGGCGCGGCTTGGATCGGCTCGCCGGACGGGACCCCGCTGAGCGAGATTGCCCGGTTCGGCCGAAACCTACTGCCGATCTTGATCGTGATTTTTGCGATCGCGGCTGCCCGTCGATTCCACGGGCCGTTCCGGTCGATCGTCCTACTGGGGGCCTATCCGACGGTCGCCTTCTTCCTGGTCCAGCTCCTTTTTTGGCGAACAGGGGTGCAGCTGACCCAGGCTACTCAGGTCTTTTGGCGGTCGGGATATGTGCTCCTATTTGTATTCTTTCTTTTACTTTTTGAGGTCATTCGCCAAGGATTTATGGCAGCGGCAATCCAAAAGGGTCGCGATCCTGGGGCCTTTCGCAAGCCGTTGACCGCGGCTTGGCTTTCGGGTCTGCTCTGTCTGGGTCTGTATCACTATTCGCGAATTTTCCGATATATATCCGGCCCAGAAGCCCGCGAACTGGCGATTACTCGCGATCTGGAGGGTCTCCGAGGCTGGATTCGGGCGTTGCCGGATCGAGGGGCAGGCAAATCCATGGCCACGCTTGGGATGGAGATCAACCATCACGTGGCTTTCTGGTCTCGGTCCGATCTCGCGTTGCCGGTCGGATTTCCGCTCCACAACAATCAGTCCAACGACGCGATCATCACTCGGCTCGTCGATGTGTTGAGATTCTACAATGTGCAGCCCAACCAGTTTGATGCCTTCATTTTGCGTGAAGCCCCGGCAAACCAGAACTCGTGGAAAACCGGCGGAAGGCTCTTGGCGGAGCGTCAGGGCTACCTCTTCTTCTTGCTTCATATGGAGGCCTTTTTGCGGGGACGTGAGAAGACCCAACAAGGTGCGCCGGAGATGGACGCGATTTTGTCCAAGCTCAGGGAGTTTCGGCCGAACGCAGCGCCTCCTATACAGCCCGACATCGTCATCATTGATGAAGTCAGTCGAGCCATGGGGGCCACGCCCGATCTGAGCGACTACAAAATTGGGTACTCGGGTCGGCAAATTGAGGCATGGATCAAGCGCGCAGACGCGCCATAATGGACCCATGAACTCCCAGCGGCCCTCCTGGGACGCCTATTTTATGCAAATCGCGCACCTGGTCAAGACCCGGGCAACGTGTCCGCGTCGACAGGTGGGCGCCGTCATTGTTCGTGAGCGACGGATTCTTGCGACCGGTTACAATGGCGCTCCCCGAGGATTGCCACACTGCCCCGAAGGCGGGCCGGACCACGACTGGCCCCGGGGTTGCATGCGGGCTGGTCACTGCATTCGGTCTCTTCATGCCGAGCAAAACGCATTGCTGCAGGCGGCGATGCTTGGCGTTCCTTGCGATGGAGCCTCCATCTATGTCACTTGCCAGCCTTGCAACACTTGTGCGAAGATGGTTGTGAACGCCGGAATCCAGCGGGTCATTTACGAAGGGGAGTACCCGGACGACTTTTCGCTGGAGATTTTCCGGCAATCGCACCTTGAGGTCTTTCGCCTCTTTGGAGAGCAGCTCGAGCCCGTCGATTTGGGGGTGAGCCCATCGGCTTGACGGATCTGCTGTGGGCCGAATCAAAGTTCATGTCGGGCTTTCGCTGGCCCTTGCTTGCGGGGGCAGTGGCGCTCGTCGTGGCCTTAGTCTTGACTCCGCTGGTCCAAAAACTGGCGTTTCGATTTGGCGCGGTTGACGATCCTAAACGAGATGACCGCCGGGTCCACAAAGTTCCTTTGCCCCGCTGGGGAGGGATGGCCATCTATGGCGGGATTGTTTTGGCCGTTCTGGGGACCCTGCCGTTTGCGTACCCCAGCAATCCTTTTCCGCCCTATTTGTGGGGGATTTTGGGGGTGGGGGCGCTCATTGTCGTGGTCGGCGCGCTCGACGATCTATACCAGTTTAGCGCCAAAATCCAGCTTCTTTTCCTGATCGCTGCCGGGGTGGCCATCCAGTTTATCTACGAAGGCAGCGCGAGGGTCCAGATCCAGGGATTTGACTCCCAATTCTTCACCGGCGGGTCGCAGTGGATCGCCTTTGGCCTTTGGGCGATTCCCATCAGTGCGGTCTATATCTTCGTTGTGACAAAAACAATGGACACGATCGACGGCATCGATGGGCTTGCTGCGGGGATCGCTGCGATCGCCGCCGCGACGCTCTCGGTGATTGCGACGTATGAAGGTCAACCCCGGGTCGCCCTGGTTTCGGCGGCGATTGCGGGAGCCTCGATCGGATTTCTTCGGCACAACTACAACCCGGCCAAGATCATCATGGGCACCGGGGGGGCCCAAGTATTGGGATTCTTGTTGGCCTCGCTCAGCATGGTCGGGGCGATGAAGACGGCGGCAGCCGTCGCGATCGCAGTGCCTTTGGCGGTCTTCGGTGTGCCGCTTTTTGACGCCGTGCAAGTCATGATTCGTCGAAAGATTCAGGGTGTTCCTTTAACACAAGCGGACAAGCGACACGTCCACCATCAGCTCCTGGAGCGCGGCCTTTCTCAGCGCCAAGCGGTTTGGGTTCTTTATTCGGTGGCGATATTGCTCTGCGCGGCATTGGTCCTTTTGGTGAGGCGATATGGCGCGGCCTAGGGTGGCTTGCATCGTCGGGACACGGCCCGACACGATCAAGATGGCTCCGGTGATCTTGGAGCTCCAGCGTTACTCGGATCGGGTTGAGCCGCTTGTTCTTTCGACCGGGCAGCATCGCGAAATGCTCGACCAGGCTTTGGGCACCTTTGGCATCCGCGCTGACCACGACCTGGAGATCATGACCCACGGGCAGACTCTGGCCGAGGTCACGAGCCGTGCCCTGGTCGGACTGGACCGGTGGCTCGGAGAGGTTCAGCCTCAGCTCATCATCGCTCAAGGCGACACAACTACGACGTTTGTTGCAAGTTTAGCGGCGTTTTATCGACAAATTCCTTTCGCCCATGTGGAAGCCGGGCTCCGCACTCCCGTGATCAATGACCCCTTTCCCGAGGAGTTCAATCGCCGCGCGAGCAGTCTGGTGGCGAGCCACCACTACTGCCCTACGGAGGTCAACGCCGAGCAACTCCGCCTGGAGCGAGTGCCTTCAGAAGTCATCTTTGTCACCGGAAACACGGGGATTGACGCGGTGCATTACGTCGCTCAACACGAGCCCAAAGAGTGGTTTGCTGAGCATTCAGGCCGAATATTGATGCTGACGACACACCGGCGAGAGAACTGGGGCGCGGCCCAAGAGCGGATTTCGCGCGCTTTTCGCCGAATCTTGGAAGCTGAGCCAGACCTTCTCGGGGTGGTGCCGATGCATCGCAATCCGGTGGTTCGCGAAGTCCTTGAGCGAATCTTGGGGGATCATCCTCGGGTTCGTCTCATTGAGCCTCCGGCCTATGCCGAGTTTGTCAAATTGATGCAAGTTTGCCGCATAATCTTGACGGATTCTGGCGGGATTCAAGAGGAAGCGCCCGCGTTTGGAATTCCGGTTTTGGTCTTGCGAGAGACGACTGAACGTCCGGAGGGAGTGGCCGTCGGGACCGCCAAGCTCGTTGGATCGGACGAGGCCCGCATCGAGTCCGAGGCTCTGACCCTTCTTCGCGACCCGGCCGCCTACACGAAGATGGCGCAAGCCACCAGCCCCTATGGCGACGGGCGGGCCGCGCCCCGAATCCGATATCATGCGTTGAGGCTCTTAGGGATGGAGAGCCCAGAAGAAAAGTCATGGACGCCCTCCAAGCCATCATTTTAGGAATTGTGCAAGGAATTACGGAATTCCTGCCTATTAGCAGCACTGGGCATATTCGGGTGATCCCGGCGCTCGCGGGGTGGCCGGACCCGGGAGCACCATTTACGGCGGCGATTCAACTCGGCACTTTGCTGGCGGTCTTGATCTACTTTCGATCCGAGCTCGCTCTCGCCTTTCGGGGGTGGGTGGGGAGCTTTCGCCGTGAAAAAGGGACTCCCCTGGGGCCCGATGCCAAGATGGGGTGGGCCATTTTCTGGGGCACGATTCCGATCTCCATCCTGGGATTCGCGTTGAAGGACCAGATTGAAGGGGATTTTCGCTCGCTCTATGTGGTGGCCGGGATGCTGATCGGCATCGGGCTTTTGATGGGTGCGGCTGAGGTGATCGGGAGCAAGAAGCGCGCCCTGGACTCGGTCCGCCCGGTGGACGGCCTTTGGGTCGGTCTTTGGCAGTGCATTGCGCTCATCCCCGGGGCGAGCCGAAGTGGATCGACGATGACGGGAGCCATGTTCTTTGGCTTTGACCGGTCTACTGCGGCCAAATTCAGCTTTTTGCTGAGTGTTCCGGCGATCTTTTTGGCGGGCGTGTTTCAGATTGCGGAGCATCGCGACGTCTTTTTCGGACCCCAAGCTGGAGTTGTGATTTTGGCGAACGTCGCCGCCTTCATGAGTGGCTATGCATCCATTGCATTCTTGCTCAAGTTTCTCGCGACCAAATCTTCGTGGATCTTCATTATTTATCGGCTCTTGCTCGGCGTGGCTCTTTTGATCCTTTTGCAGCAGGGAATTCTCCGGCCGATGGATGGTGAGGCCCCAACAAAATCCGCTCAATACGGAGCCCATTCAGTCGTATGTTTAGACGAAAATCAGTCGAGCCCACGCTTCCTCCCGAGTGGATCATAGCCGGACTCGGCAATCCGGGCCCAGAATACTCGGGAACTCGGCATAATGTCGGGTTTGATTGTGTCGATCGACTGGCGGAAAAAAGTGGGATTGTTCTCAAGATTCGCAAGCATCGGGGCGTCTATGGCGTCGGTCAACTTTGTGACTTACCCGTCGTCCTTCTCAAGCCGATGACCTTCATGAATTTGAGCGGGCAATGCATCAAGATCCTCCTGCATGAGTATGGACTAAAAGCTTCGCAGCTGATCGTCATCACCGACGATCTCGACCTTCCGGTGGGGAAGGTCCGCGCCCGGATGAAAGGGGGAGCCGGAGGACACAATGGTCACCGGTCGATTGCTCAGAGTTTAGGCACCCAGGACTATCCGCGAATTCGGATCGGAATCGATAAGAGTGATGACGAAACTGTGAGCCATGTTCTGAGCCGATTTCGACCCGAAGAGCGAGTGGATATTGAACAAGCGTTTCGCAAAATCTATGCCGGATTCGAAGCGATGGGTTCGAGTGGATTAGATCGAGCAATTGAGGCTTGGAACCAGTCTTAAGAGACCATCAGAACCGGCTCTCTTCGCTCGCTGTAAGAGTGCTGAATATGCAACAGGTGTAGGGCCCCGGACTCTCCCGGCCAAAGGGGTCGTGAGGCTCCAAGAAAGAGGTGATAAACCAAAGCACCGTCTTTGGATTTTCCCCATCGATTTCGCCCGGACCCCGAGCGCACCATGATATAGGCACTCGGCGGAACAATCTCATCCTCATTCAGAACGGCAGCTCCGGAGGCCTGGAGCAGATCGCGCTCGCTGAGCAAGGCGTGCCCGCGGATGCCGATCCGCATCGCACTCTGATTCTGCAAAAGAACAAACTCACTCTCGACTGTCGCCGAACGTTGAACTCCCACAATCCTGAGCATCAGCTTTCTCGTGCCTCTTGTGCAACAAGACGCAAGAGAATGGGAAAAAGTGGCGATGTATTAGGTGGACTTTTCTTCGAGAACACTCCCGAGCTGGCGGGATATCCGGCGTAGGGCTTGGGCAAGTTGGCTCCGCTCAGATGCGGTGAAGCCCACGGTAGCGATTCGCTCGCACTGCTCGGTGGCGGCGAGCACTTGGGCCAGGGCCGATTCGGCTTTTGGGGTGAGGGCAATGGACTTTTTTCGTCGGTCACTCGGTTCGGAGGTCCGTTCGATCCATCCTTTCCGACTTGCCGCATCCAAGGCTTCGCTGAGTGAGGCCGGAGTGATGCCAAGCTCCTCGGCGATTTGGGCTTGGTGAACCGGGCTGGGACTGGAGTTGACGAGCGAAAGCAACTGAAAGAGGCTCCAGGTCAACCCTTCTTGGCGCAAAACTGGCTCCAGAAAGGCAGCCTGAAGCTCGTGAATCGTCGCGATCAGGCCGACAAGTCGCGGTTGGCTCATGAGCTGGTCAGCGGCAGATTTTCTTGAATAATTTGGTCGTTCGTGTAGACGCAAATCTCTGCGGCCACGAGCAGCGATTCGCGGGCAATGGCTTCGGCCGTGAGCGACGTATGCCGCACGAGGCTCCGGGCCGCCGCCAAGGCGTAGGGTCCGCCCGATCCGATGGCGGCGACGCCTTCGTCGGGCTCAATGACGTTCCCATCTCCGCTCAGGAGCAACATCCCTTCAGAATCCGCGGCAAGGATCATGGCGTTGAGCTGGCGAAGAATCTTATCCGTTCGCCAATCCTTGACGAATTCGACCGCGGCCCGGCGCAGACTCCCGCCGTGAGCATCCAGCTTGATCTCCAGGCGGTCGCTGAGTGCTTGGGCGTCGGCGACCGATCCCGCAAAGCCCAAGATGACTCGCCCTCCCGCGATCCGGCGGACCTTTCGGGCGCTTCTCTTTAAGATCGTGGCTTCGCCGAAGGTGACTTGACCGTCGGCAGCCAGGCTCGTTTGGCCGTCTCGCGTCACTCCGACCACGGTGGTTGAGCGTATCATCGTGCGCCAGTATACGAGATGGAGCGTAAACTAAGGACTCATGAACTCCGCTCGGACCGGAAAGAGACTCGCGATTCTCGCGATCTTGCTGGCTTTTCTCGCGCCGGTGTGCTGGGTTTTGAGCTGGGTGATGGGCGGGGCCCATGTCGCCTGGATGACTCTGGGTCTCGTCGTGAGCTTGGGTGCAGTTGGGCTTACGGCGGCACTTCGAGGTCGACTCTTGAATGCCCTCGAAGCGGCGCGTCGAGAAGAAAAGCGCACGATGTTGGCCGAGCGACGACTGAGCGGCCTGCGAGAGATGATCGATGAGCTGGCCGAAGGACTCGATACGGCGATTTGCGTTTTGGACGATCGCGGCAACATCGAGTATGCCAATCGTGCGGCGATCAAGCTTTTTCGGTTTGAGGAGCCGACCGGCCGATCCATCCTTGCGGTCAGCCTGTCGCAAGAGCTCCAAAAAATTGTTCTGGATGCAGGCCAAAAGCAGCTTCCAGTGACCGCAGAAATTCGGCTCGGGACCGGCGGCGATCGCACGGGGATCGCCCGGGCTTGGCCCGAGTCGGCCGACCGCCCTCGGGTCTTTTTGAGCATCTACGACGTGACTGACCTGCGGCGCTTGGAGCGAGTTCGTCAAGACTTTGTTGCAAACGTTTCTCACGAGCTCCGGACTCCGATGAGCTCGATTCGGGCGATGGCCGAAACGTTGGACGATCTTTCGGTGCCTGATCCGCCTTTGCAAAAGCGGTATCTGGATAAGATCATGAACGAAATTGACCGACTCACGTCGATCGTGGACGATCTTCTGTTGCTGAGTAGCGCCGAGTCGGAAGAGCATCAAAGTGGGGTTTCAGACTTGGGCGAAATCATCGCTGAAGTCGTGCGACAGTTACAGCCAAAAGCGAAGAAGAAAAAACTGGAGTTGACAGCAGAAACTTCTCCTGAAGTCTTTGCCGCGGTGCCGCACGAAAGGTTGACTCAGATTGTCCTCAATCTTGTTGATAATGCGATCAAGTATACGGTGCAAGGTTCGGTTCGCGTTGCCGGCTTTGTCGAGGGACAAAGTGCAATCCTTCACGTCCAAGATACGGGGATTGGAATTGCGAGTGAGCACCAAACCCGAATCTTTGAAAGATTCTATCGAGTCGACAAGGGTCGTTCGCGGGCGAGCGGCGGGACGGGCCTCGGCCTGAGCATCGTTCGCCACCTCGTCGAGAGCTATGGGGGGACAATCCAGGTTCAAAGCCAGCTGAATCGAGGCTCTAGTTTCCGGGTCGAATTGCCCCTTTGGCAGGTCGAAGAAGAACTGGAGGACTTTCCTGACCCTGAAGGTTGACCGTTCGAACTGCGATCCAATCTCCGGTCATGTTTTCAAATCCAGCGGCTCGGGGTGGCAGAACTTTCTGAAGCTTCCACTGTCCCTTTTCGAAGGATTGAAGGGTCACCCACTTGGTCTTTTTGATATCCGCAAGAGTCCAAGTGAGTCGCCCCGATTTCCAGGCTAAGCGAGGCGGACGAGGCGGCGTCTTCGATCCGCGAAGAAGCGCTGGTGGAAGAGCTGCTTCCTTCATGAGCTGAGGAAACAGTTCTTGCCGAATGTTTTTGGTGTTATTCAAGATCATTTTTGCACTAAAAAAGATCATTCCCGCGGTCTCGTACTTTCGCACCAAGTTGACTTGATTCTCGATCTCAGAAATGGGCCAGTTTTGTTGGTCAGGGTCCAGGCGAGAGATACTCATTCCAGGCCAAAGATGCACCACGTCCGGGGTCTGTGACTTCCACCATCTCAGGAGGGGCTCAAAGGGTTGGCCTTTGCTCTCCAGAGGCCAGTACAACTGCGGTGCTAAGTAGTCGATCCAGCCTCGTTTGAGCCAAAGTAAGGCGTCTGCCGAAAGATCGACGTAAGGGTCGAGCCCCGCCTCGATGCCTCGGGGGATTCCCGGTCGATAGATGCCGAAGGGGCTGATGCCATATCGAGCTGAGGGTCGCTCTTTGCGGACCACTTGGCCCAGGTTTTGGACAAATTGGTTGATTCGGTGTCGACGCCAAGCTGCCAGATCGAGCGGACCCCCTCGCTGGCGGTACGCCTGATAGGTGGCACCGTCGTCGAACGGAATTCGCTTGCCGCCGCTGACCAGCGGATAGGGATAAAAATAGTCGTCCATGTGGAGGCCGTCAAGCGGGTATCGCCGCAAAAAGTCGCGCGCAACGGTCAAGGCCCGGGCTTGGACGCGAGAATCGGCCGGATTGAACCAGAGCTGATTGCCGTATTCCACCATCGTGTCGGGATGAACGACGCCGAGATGAGTGGGGCCGAGGGGGTTTTTGAGGGTGCTGTGGCGAGCCCGGAACGGGTTGATCCACGCATGGACCTCGATGCCCGCGCCGTGGGCGAGCGAGATGAGCCGCGCCAGTGGGTCCCAGCCGGTTGGCCGACGGGGGCCTAAATACTCGCTCCAGGGCTCCAGTGAACTTGCGTAGGCGGCATCTCCGGTGGGCCGGGCTTGATACAGCAAGGCATTGATCCCGGCCTGGCGGGCGCGGGCCACAAGTTGGACCAGCTCCTGATCCATCGACTCGGCATCGAGCCCGGGCCGCGTAGGGAAGTCGATGTTCGCGACGGTCGCAACCCACAGGCCGCGAAACTCGCGTGGAAGCGCAGGTGGCTGGGGCGGCGCGCCGAGCAGTCCCGACATCAGAGCGGAGGCCAGAATCGTCGTCATCTTTCCCATTATGGGTCTGACAGGAAGGCCGGTCCTGGGTGCGGGAACCAGAACTTTTGGAAACGGGTAGAAAGGGAGCATGAGCGCCGTCACCGAAGCCCCGCGATGGGACATGACCCCCTATTTTCCGAGCCTCCAATCCGCCGAGTTTGAGCAAGAATTTGCCTCGCTCAAGGAAGCAACGGCCCAACTCGGCGTGTTGTTGAATCATCACCAAATCGGCCCGGATTCGCCCGGTCGAACGCCTGAACAAACGGCTGAAGTTTTTGACGAAGTGACGGTGGGGATGAACACGCTCACCGAGCGGATGCGTCTCGTTGGGGCGTATATTGCCGGCTTCGTGACCACCGACTCGCGGGACACCCTGGCCCAAGCGAAAGAAAGTGAGCTTCAGCTCGTGGGCTCCGATTTAGCGAAGTTGAACACTCGGCTGACGGCTTGGCTTGGAACGGTCGACGTCGAGGCTCTCATTCTGAAAAGCGGAGTCGCTGAATCGCACTCGTTTGCCGTTCGAAAAGCCCATCGGTTAGCGCGCCACCAGATGTCGATGCCCGAAGAGATGTTGGCCGCCGAGCTCAAGCTGAGCGGGAGCACAGCCTGGGCCAAGCTCCACGGCAACGTCACGAGTCAGCTCGAAGTCACGCTCGAAATCGGAGGGCGGACGGAGACCATTCCGATGAGCAGCGTACGGAACTACGCGATGGACTCGGACCGAAGCGTCCGCAAGGCGGCTTATGATGCCGAGCTCGATGCCTGGAGCCAGGTCGACGTGATTTTGGCGGCCTCGATGAACGGGATCAAAGGCGAGTCGCTGACGCTTCTTCAAAAACGAGGTTGGAATTCTCCGCTCGACGAGGCGTGCTTTACGGCCCATATGTCGCGCCAGGCTTTGGACGCGATGATGAGCGCGGCCAAGAAGAGCTTTCCTGATTTTCGGCGATATTTGGATGCGAAAGCTCGAAAGCTCGGCATCCCTGGTGGGAAGCTCGCTTTTTACGATATGTTTGCTCCGATCGGAGCGAGCAGCCGGGCTTGGGATTACCAAGAAGCGTGCGACTTTGTGGCGGAGCAGTTCGGCACGTATTCGAGCAAATTGCGCGAGTTTGCCGAGCGGTCTTACCGCGAGAACTGGATCGACGTGGCCCCTCGTCCGGGGAAGCGAGATGGGGCCTTTTGCATGGGGACGCGCGGCGATGAATCCCGAGTCCTTCTGAACTATGTGCCGTCGTTCAAGTGGGTGAGCACCTTGGCCCATGAGCTGGGTCATGCTTATCACAATGTTTGTATGGCGACGCGCACGCCGTATCAGAAACAAACGCCGATGACTTTGGCAGAAACCGCCAGCATTTTCTGCGAAACAATCATCAAGAAAGGGGCCCTTCAAACGGCCTCACCGGAAGAGAAGCTGGATATTCTCGAAACCTCGCTGATGGGGGCTTGCCAAGTGGTGGTCGATATCTCGTCTCGCTACTTGTTCGAAGAGGCGGTCTTCAATCAACGAAAGCAACGAGAATTAAGCCCGCAAGAGCTCTGTGAGCTCATGACTTGGTCGCAGAAAGAGACCTATGGGGATGGGCTTGATTCGAACGCCCTTCATCCCTATATGTGGGCAGCTAAGCCTCACTATTATGGGCGAGCTTTCTACAACTTTCCTTACATGTTTGGCTTGCTCTTTGGTTTAGGGCTTTATGCACAATATCAGGCCGAGCCAGATGCCTTCCGATCGAACTATGACGACTTGCTGAGCAGCACAGGAATGGACGATGCCGCTTCGCTCGGGCGCAGGTTTGGGATCGACATCGAATCGGAAGAGTTTTGGGCGCAGAGCTTACAGGTTGTTCGGCAAGATATTGACGAATTTGAGCAATTGACTCGCTAAGTTGAAAGGTGCCTCGATCGCAGGAAATCTGCGTATCGAGGCACCTTTCATTGTTGCTAGGCTTAAACGCTGAGCTTGGCTCGGATTTCCGGGATAACTTCGAACAGATCCCCCACAAGTCCGAGGTCAGCAAACTCAAAGATGGGAGCATCGGGATCCTTGTTGATCGCGACGATCAGTTTGGAATCCTTGATGCCCGCCATGTGTTGCGTCGAGCCGCTGATGCCGGCGGCGATGTACAGTTCCGGAGCGACGATCTTGCCGGTCTGACCCACCTGAAGCTCGTTGGCGGCGATCCCGCTATCAACCGCGGCTCGAGTGGCTCCGGCCGCACCGCCCAAGGCATCGGCAAATCCGCCGATCACGCGCTCGAAGGTCTCGGCATCGCCGAGCGGCCGGCCTCCGGAAACCACCACCCGAGCTTGAGAGAGGTCGGGTCGAGCCCCGCCTCGGGCAGTCACCGAAATTCTTTGGGCCTGTCCGCTCGCGGCGAGGGTCACCGATTCGACCGGCGAACTGCCGCTCACAGGATCAGCCGGGAATCCGGCGGGGCGAACGGTGAGGATGACCGGCTCGGCCAGGACCTCGACGGTGGCAATGACGCTTCCGGCGACCATGGGGCGAGTGAAGGACGTTGGGGATTGGAGCCCGATCACGTCGGTGACCATGCCGGCCTCGATGAGGCCTGCCAGCCGAGCCAGAACGTCTTTCGAGCGCATATTCGACAGTCCCGCGATGTGCGAGTATCCGGCCACGAGCGATTTGAGACCCTCGGCAAGCGCGTCCGCTGGGGGGACTTCGGCGAGGCCCGCATTCAGGACGCGAGCCGCTCCGATTTCGGTCGGGGCCTCGCCCGAGATGCAGAGAACATCAAAGGGCAGACCGAGCTTTTGGGCGAATCCCGCCAGCTGATGGCCCTCAGCGCCGCCATCGAACGTGATGAGAAGAAGTTTGGACATGAGAATTTACAGAGCCCCCTTTTCTTGAAGCGCAGCGACCAACTCATCCACTGAGCTGACCTTGCGACCCGCGGCCCGAGCCGGAGGCGCGTCGTAACGGACAGTTCGAGTTTTCGGCGAACTCATCACCGAGGCTGGACGCTTTTCGAGCGGCTTGGATCGAGCTTTGATGATGCCGGGCAGGGCGATGTAGCGGGGCTCGTTGAGTCGCAAATCGGCCGTGACAAGACTCGGCAAGGGAAGTTCGAGAACCTCTTCGCCGGAGTCGGTTTCGCGGGTGACCTGGAGCCGAGTGCCCGCGGCTTCGACCTTTGAAGCAAAGGTGGCTTGGGGCCATCCCAGCCGCGCGGCGAGCATCTGGCCGGCTTGATTGTTGTCGTCATCGGTCGCTTGCTTGCCCATCAGGACGAGGTCGGGACTCTCTGCACGGACCACTGCTTCGAGTTCGTGGGCAATGCCAAGCGAATCGTAGATGTGTTCGGTTTCGATCAGAATGGCGCGATCCGCCCCGATGGCGAGTGCCTTTCGCAACTGCTCTTCGGAGTCACTGGTGCCGATGGAGACCACGATGATCTCGTGGCTTCCATCTTTTTCTTTCATCCGGACCGCTTCTTCGACGGCGATTTCATCGAAGGGATTGATGTCAAATTTAATTCCACTCAGGTCGAGGCCCGAACCATCTCCGAGGGGCTTTACTTTCGCATAAGGGTCAATGACTCTTTTCAAAGGTACAAGGATCTTCATAGTCTAGTTTTTGAGAGGCTTTCCGGTTTCTAACATGTGTCGGATGCGAGAGTGTGTGGGCGCGGATCGAACTAAATTCAAGAAGACTTCGCGCTCTCGAACTTTAGCTTCTTCGTAGTCCGCGACTTTACAGAAAACTTGCTTGATACTGTCGCCGATGGTTTCGTCATAGTCCGAAAACTCACCTTTGGCTTTCAGCTCTTCTTGCTTATTGTCAATCATTCCAGCCAAGGGGCCCGGAGTTGGGCTCCAGACTTCTTCACTTTGGGGCGGCTTGCTCTGCAAAAGTTTCTTCGCATCCCAGATGAGTCGATCAGGGTGATAGGCCGTCACATCCGTGGGACGAAGGTAACCCAATTTTCGGGCTTCGTCGGCATTCGCGGCGACGAGACCTTGGGTCAATCGAGTCACGATGTCAAGCGCGGCTTTGGCAGTTGATCCGTGCCGCAATCGAAGGCGTGCGGTGCCTGAGCCTCCTGGAATGAGGCCAACTTTGGCCTCAGGAAGGCCAATCTGGGTGTCGGGGTGAGCGACGATCATGGGGCATCCGGTCGCGATCTCGAATCCGGCACCGAGGCAGTGACCAAAGATCGCGGCGACGCAGCGCCGGGTTGCCAGCAGATCGGCAAGATCTTGCAAGACTTTCAGGTTTTCATCGAGCTCTTCCCATGCCGATCGCTCGACGACATCCAGGACGTATTTCAGATCGAATCCAGCTGAAAAACTTCGGGCCTCTGAGGTCAGCAAGAACGGCTCTGAAAGTTGGGAAACTTCTTGCAGGAGCGTTCGAATCAGGCTCGGGTGTAGAACTCCCATTTTGCTCGTCAAGCTAAGAGCCTTGACTCCGTCGCCCAGGTCACGAACGTTGAAACCTTCGCCTTGCTTTTCGAGAGGATAATTCGTCAAAGGTTGGTATTCAGGTTCTTGGCGGATGGGTTGAATCCCGCCCGCATAAGCGTGCATCTGATCGCCGAGATAATAGGTGGGAATATCCATCCCCAATCGAGATGCTCCGATCGCATCGATCATCGCAAAGGGTCCCGTTTCCCAACCAAAGCCCCACATCATCACCCGGTCAAAGTCTTGGACGTTGTGGCTGACTTCGGCCTTCAAATAGTCGGCATATTGAAGCACGGGAATGAGGTGCTCTCGAAGAAAGTCACCGACCTCGTCGCGCCCTTCGAGGGCCTCAGCCAACCGTTCACCGAGCGGCCTCTTGGCGAGCGCATCCAGGCTCGCGAACTGGGCATCTTGCCGCTGGCGGTACGCCATCGTATGGAGGTCCAATGCCATCAGTTCTTTGCCTTCGCGGCGGTAGTAGCCTTGGCCCGATTTCTCTCCGATCCAGCCGCGCTCCAGCAGGGTGGCAAGCGACTTGGGAGGCTCGAGCGAGCCGCGATAGGGGTCCTCGGGGCATCGCTCTCGCAGATTCCGAGCGATGTCCTCCATGATGTCCAGCCCGACGATGTCGTTCAGTCGAAACGCCGCCGAGCGCGGTCGGCCCAGGAAAGGGCCACAAATGGCATCGACTTGTTCGACCGTCAGTTGGAGCTTTTCAGCCACGTGGATGGCATGGATCATAGCCCACATGCCGAAACGGTTCGCGATGAAGCCCGGTGTGTCTTTGGCCAAGACGACTCGCCGGGCGGCCTCGTCTTCGAGAAACTGCGTGATCTTGCGGACTTCGTTCGGGTCGGTTTCGGGGGTCGGAATCAGCTCCAGCAGCTTCAAATATCGGGGCGGATTGAAAAAATGTGTGCCGAGAAATCGGCGTCGGAACGACTCGCTTCGGCCCTCGGAAAGCAAGCTGATCTGCAGGCCACTCGTGTTGGTGCTGATCATGGCATCGGGCCTCAAGAGCGGGTCGATCTGGGCGAAGAGGTTCTGCTTGGCGTCAAGCTTCTCGATGATGGCTTCGCAAACCCAATCTGCTTCGCTCACCCAGTTCAGGTCGTCGCGAATGGAGCCCAGGCGAATCTGGTGCGCCGTCTCCGGAACAAAAAAATGAGGCGGCCGGGCCTTGGTGGCGCGCTCAAAGGCTGCTCGCGTGCTTTCGGGCGTGAGATCGAGCAGGGAAACTTGAAATCCGAGGTTGGCCAGGTGGGCGGCGATTCCGCTTCCCATGGTCCCGGCTCCGATCACACAGACATTCTTTGGCATCCGATTCAACATCCTGTTTCGGCCCGGCTCTCCGGTCCGACGAACCATCGGGCCCAGATTTCTGGGCCCGATGGCACCGTCTAGGATACCTTTTTTGGCTCGGCAAAGTCGGTCTGGCCAAGTTCGGGCGCCGCTCGGTCGGGTGAGACCGAGCGGCGCCTTGGGGTGGGGTGAGGAGGTGGAGGACGTTAAGCGGCTTGGCGGTAAGAGTTGCCAGTCTCGGACTCAAGTCGCGGCTTCTTGCGCCGCTCTTCGAACCGAAATCGTCCGGTGGCTTGGGCGAGTTCTCGGGCGACTTGCTCCAGCATTTCGGCACTGGCGGCCATCTCTTGGATTCCGGCGGCCTGCTCTTCGATGCTCGCGGACACCTCTTCGGTGCCGGCGGCAGTCTCTTGGCTGACCGCGCTCGCATCCGAGACCGAAGCCGACACTTGGTCGGAGACCGTGGTCATCTGCTCCAACTCCTTGAGGCTTCGAGAGTTCGCTTCAACCAGCTCTTCGAAGATTTCGAGGACAGCCGAAGAGCGGCGATCGATGGCGTTGGCGGCCTCAGAAACCTGAGCAATCTGGCCCACGGACTGCGCGACCGACGACTGGATCTGGTCGAGGGCGTTGCCCGCCTGGTTGACGAGGCTGACGCCTTGTTCGACTTCGAGCGTGCTGGCTTCGGTGGCTTGGACGGCGTCCTCGGTCAGCTTCTGGATGGTTTGAATCAGCGCGGCGATCTCTTGGGTTTGGGTGCTGGAGCGCTCGGCGAGTTTGCGCACCTCATCGGCAACGACAGCAAAGCCCCGTCCATGCTCACCCGCGCGGGCGGCCTCGATCGCCGCATTCAGCGCGAGCAAGTTCGTCTGCGCGGCGATGTCGTCAATCGCTTCGATGATCGTCGAGATTTTTTGGCTTTCGGTGCCGAGCGTGGAGATCATTCTCGCCGCGTCGGCGTTGGTTTGTTGGATGCGTTGCATCCCTTCGATGCAAGAAGCCACCGTCGCCGACCCTTGAGTTGCGGCAGATTCGGCGCTGGCGGCTTCGGTCGAGGCAAGGCCCGCACTTTCGGAAGCCGAGCGGATCGCTTCGACCACATCTCGTACCGATTGAGTGGCTTCGCGGAGCTGAGCGATCTGCGCCATCGATGTCGAGTTCACACCCTGGATCAGCGTTCGGAGGTTGGTGGATGCCGACTCGCTTTGGTTCATGCTCTCGGCGAGCTGAGTCGCGCCATGGGCGATCTGCTCGACGGTCTGGCTGATCTGCGTGGAGGCCTCGCCGAGTTCGTTCGAGGTTCGGGCCAAGTCTCCAGCCGCCGCCGACGTCGAGGCAGCCGAGGAGATGACCACGCCCATGGTGTCCGAGAGCGTATCGAGCGAGTGGTTGATCGACTCGCTCATTTGAGCGATTTCGTCCTGGCCGTTGACCTCGACTCGAACGACGAGGTCACCCTGAGCGACCTTCGCCAAAGTGTCTCCGACTCCGCGGAGCGGACGACAGATCGCATTCGCAGAAAAGAGCGCGACGCCGACACCGAGGATCAAGATGACGCCGAAGAGGATGGCCGAATTCCGACGGGCTTCGTCGGATTGGGCCGCCGCCGCGGCAACGCCTTGGTTTTTCAACTGCAAGTTGCGGTCTTTGGCGGCGGTCAGTTTGCTGTCCGCGGCTTGGAAGTTTTCAAGGGCCGATCCGAAGAAGAACGTGGCGGCTTGATCAAACTTTCTCTCTTGAATGAGTGCGACTGTTCGATTTGCCGACTCTCGCCACGACTTGATGGCGGCCATCACCTCTTCTTCCAACTGAACCCCCGCAGCCTGCTTCGGCACGTCGGCATACTCTTTGAGTGAGGAATCGAGATTCGACCAGGCTTTTTCAAGGCCCGTCATTTCGGTCGATCGAAGACTCGGTTTGAGGTGCTCGTCGAGCATGGCGACCAAATGTCCCCGAGTGACGGCGATGTACTCATTGGCTTCGGCCGCGCCTTTGAACGCCTTAAAGCGATTTCCGGCGATATCTTCATACGTGGCGCGCATGCCATTGATCTTGATGACGCTGGCGGCAAACATGACCCCGGCAAAAAGGATGCAGATGGCAAAGCCCGCCAGCAGGCGTGTTCGAATACTAAATCGTGTGATCCAACCCATTTGTGTTCAACCCTTGCGCTCAAAGCGCATACAGAAAACATATTCGGTTCGACTGATGCAACTGCATGTCAACAATTCTTGGTACAGGGAATTGAACTAGGTATATTGGTCGAATCGGGCGAGTGGCGAAATTGGTAGACGCGCTGGATTTAGGTTCCAGTCTCGCAAGAGGTGAGGGTTCGAGTCCCTCCTTGCCCACCATTCGTTGAGCCGACCCAGGAATCTGACCGCCGGGCGGCGAAGAGGGAAATATGGGAGTTCAAAAGTTCATTTCGCTCGGAGTCACTCTCGCGATCGGATTCACCTTGGTAGCCGCTCAGGCTTCAGAGGATCCACCCGCAGAGACGACTCGGCCAGGCGAAGCCCGTTGTCCGCTGTGAGTCGCTGGAGGCTTTGGGGCTGGTTCAGCTCCTAACTCGCGGTTCACGATGAATACAGTTTTTGCCCCGTTCACGAAGACCGAGGCAGAGACGTTCTTGTGGTACCAAGTCTCGCCTCGCCTGCAGCTCGGGTTGGCTCACCTCGGGCGGCAAAACGCTCTGCGTTATCTGGCCTCGGTGCAGCTCTCGCCCGAGACCGACTGGTTTCCTTCGGTGAATGCGTCGGTCGGCGTCCAAGGGATCGGCACCGGGAATCCGGGTTATTCCCTGAGCTTCGAAAAGGGCTACGGAACTGGCGATTGGCAGGCCGTGGGGTATGTGGGTGTTGGATTCCGTTCGAACGAAAACCATGCCCACCCGCTAGGGGGATTCAAGGTGACGTTCGACCAGAAGCTCACGCTCGGATTTCAGCACGATGGGCACGAAGCTCACGTCTTCTTGATCGGCCAAAAAGACCGATTCTTTGGCGGGCTCTATCTGATCAAGATGAGTCGGCCAGCTTGGATGATCGGCGTCAGGTTCTAGTTACTTCGATCGACCAAAAATAGAATTGGGCCTGGCTCGGATTTCCGAGCCAGGCCCAATGTTGATGGTGCGTCCGCCGCGTTACGGAGTGACCGTGAGCACGACGTCTTGGGTGACGTTGAGGCGAGTGACTCGGATGCGCACGGTCGTGTTTCGGTTGACCGAGCCCGCCGTCAGGGTCACCGAGCCCGTTCGGAGGCCCCGAGCGATGCTCACGCCAGCCGGAGTGGAAATCACCGACCGGTTGTTCGACGCAAGGGCAATAAACGCTCCCGCTGACGGCGCGACGCCATCGAGGGCGAAGTTCAACCGAACCGAGCCGCGAGATCGCACGGTTGCCGAGAGCGGCGTTGTGGCGAGCAGGCCGGGGGCACGAACTCCAAGTGGGGCCGTCGCCGAAGTTTCACCGCGGAACGCGGTCACCACGACATCGGCGCTGTTGAGGACAGGTGACGTGGTGATCGCGAAGATGCCTTCGGTGGCGCCTTCGGGGATCAAGATCCAGTTACGCGTGGTTCTTGCGGCCGAGGAATTTGACGTCAGCAGGTTGACCGAGGCGCCACCCGGAGGTGCGGGCGAGTTCAGTGTGACCGTTCCGGTGACGTTCGTTCCGCCGACAACGCTGATCGGGTTCACCGAAACGCTTCCGACACCCATCGGGCGCAGCGTGATCTGTTGGGCCTTGCTGTCGCCGGCGGCGATCACGTTGATCGTGGCCGTGGTTGTTCGAGACACGGTGCGAGTCGGGATGTCAAAGGTGATCGAGTCTTTGCCCGCTTGAATCACGAGATTCGGGGGCAGGGTGATGACGCTCGAGTTGCTGGTCGAGATCGTCACCGGGGTGTCTTCCTCGGCCGGTTTGATCAGCGAAAGCTGAGCATTCAAGACCGTGCCGCCGACGGTGTCGGCCGGATCGATGACGAAGTCTCGAATCCCGTCCGAGGCAGGGCGATCTACGATCAACGCAAAGGCTTGGCTTCCGCTCGGAGCGAGGTTGGCACCCTTGTGCGTGATCCGCAACGTATAGTTCCCGGGCACCGCGTTGTTGATCTGAATCACTTCGACATTATCGACGGTATTGTCGCCGGGGGTCGCCGCAGCGCCGGGGTTGGTCACCCCGCCGAGGGTCCACGGCTGGAAGACGGTTTGATCCGATTCTCGAATCAATCGAACGTCCAGGTCGTTGACGAGCTTGGCGGCCGTGTTGTTCAGGGCAGGGGTGCTTGTGGTCCCGGCAGGATCCGTCCAAGAGATCGCGACTCGGACCGGTCCCGACTTGGCAATCGGCATCGGAATGTTGAGCGTTTGACCTTGGGTCAGCGTCCGCATTTCGAGCACGTTCGATCCTGCGCCGATCATCTTCGCCGCGCCCTCGGTATTCATGACGCCCCAACCGAACATGTAGTCCGGTCCGGGAGCTGGGCCCGCTTCATTGGCCGAAATCGCAACGAGGCCTCGAGCCATCGCCGAGCTCATGTCTTGGCCCTTGATGAGTCGATAGTAGTCGTTCAGGAGTCCGAGGGCCCCTGCGACCGCCGGAGAGGAGTAAGACGTTCCGCCGCCTCCGTTCTCATAACCGCCTCCGACTACCGGCAGGAAGAGGTTGATTCCAGGAGCCGTGACGTCGGGCTTGATCCGGCCATCATCGGTCGGACCCCAGCAGCTAAAGCCAACCGGGACGATGCTGCCCGGTCCGGTGTATCCGCCCGGCAAGGGGAAGCAAGCGCTGACGACGAGGATGTTCTTCGAGGTGGTGTCCCCTGGGGTGCTGTCGAACCCCGTGGTCCCTCCGTTTCGCTCCCGCGTCGTGGTGCTGAGCGTCCAGTTGTTGTTTTGCCACACCCAGTGCTCGGTGCCCGCGGCGGGTCCGTCGCCCCGTTGGTTCCCAATGGCCATCACCATCAGGTGCATGGGGGCGTTAAAGGCGATATTGTCATAGATGCGCGAGCCTTCCAGGTACGCGCCCCATTGCCAGTCGATCGTTTGACTCACGGCCGGATCGCCGAACCAGGCCCAGCGGTTGTCCCCCGCTCCGCCAAAGACCCAACCGAACGCTGCGCCATAAGAGTGGTTGGAGAACCGAAGCCCATTGGTTGCGGCGGTGGCGATTTCGGAATAGTTGTTGTTCGTGTTGTAGGCGTCGATCCGGCTTTGGTACGCCATGCCTCGGGCCGTCGGATTGACTCCGCCCGCGGCCATCATACCGGCGACTCCGGTCGAGTGGAATCCAGGCTGAGTTGTGTTGTCCGGTGAGGTTACGCGGTTGCCGAATTCCGGGTGGGTCGGCAGTCCGTCGTCCCAGATTCCGAGGCGAGTATTGACGCCAGTTAGCGAAAGACCCAGGCTCCCGCCCGGCCAAACGGCGTTCGCGGTGATCGTGGCGGCGGTTTGGAGGTCGCGCATCACGTGGTAAATCGGCTTACCGTTGCGCACGGCGACGATGCGGGCGAGGCTACCGTTCGGCAGGGTGTGCTCGATCGGCCAATTGTTAAAGGTCGCCCAGGCGACGGCTTGTTGATAATCGGCGGTCGCCTGTTGGCTATAAACGAGGGCGAGTCGGCGAAGCTCGGCGTCGTTATTGCCGGACTGGGCCGAGGCCGTCCCGAACGTCCCGACGAGGCCGAGGGCAACAACCGCAAGGGCTCCCCACCAGCTCCGTCGACCCGAGGCGGGACCGACTGTTGAAATGTTGTCTTGGCTCATGATCATTGCACCTTATCTACTTTGAAGATCGGGATCTGTCGGAAGAACGGGTCTTCAATACGAATTCTGACGTCTCAGGGGGTCTGAGGTTATCCCATCTCGGGCCCAGCCTGATGACTTTTCGCGCGTATTTTTTCTATTGTACGACGAGACCACTCGATTTGGATGCCCATTTTCTGACCAATCTTTACAATTTGCTCCTCTTCGGAATCGTTTCCTCGGTAGGGCCCGTCTGGACCGATGCGTCTCTCGGCCGGTTGATCCGGACCAAGGGCCGAAAGGTGCGGGGCCCCGAATGGGGAAAACTCGCCATCATCTCCAGGGAAAACCTGTGGATAAAAAAACCCTTGACATACAACCGGTTGTGTTGTACACTCTGGTCAGCCCCAAGATATGGACATCGTGTCGTGGGGTGGAAGAGCGAGGATCACTCCCCAAATGACTTGTCCCTATTGCGGCCACTCCGAACAGCGCGTGCTCGATTCTCGAGCCGCTCGGGATGGCTCGGCGATTCGGCGGCGCCGGGAGTGTTGTCACTGCGATCGCCGGTTCACCACCTTTGAGGAGCCGGAGCGTCCCCGCTTGTTTGTGGTGAAGCGGGACGGGACTCGCGAAGACTTCGACCGGGAGAAGATCTTTGACGGCATGCGAATCGCGTGTCGGAAGCGGCCGATTTCGGTCGAGCAGCTCCGCGCTATGGCGTGTCGGATCGAGCAAGACCTTCTTCAGGAGCTCGAAGATGAAGTCGAATCAGAGCACGTGGGGGAACGGGTTCTGGAGGCTTTGTTGGGCCTGGATGCGGTCGCTTGGGTTCGCTTTGCCAGCGTTTATCGCGACTTTCAAACAGTTGCTGAGTTTCGCGAGATCGTCGAATCGCTTTCCACCGCGGGGTCGAAAGCTAAGAGTCGAATTTCGGGGGCAGATGCCCCTTTGCGTGCCACGCCACCCCTTCGAGACAAAGACGAGGCCGTGGGATCAGGGAGGAGTTCATTATGAAAGTTCAACGTTATTTCTCGCGGGCCGGGGAAGGCCCGTACTCGGGTATTGATTTCGAGCCACGAAGGAGCGAGATTCGCAATCCCGACGGCTCTCGGGTTTTCGAGATGGACCAAGTGATGGTCCCTTCAACGTGGTCGCAAGTGGCGACCGACATCCTGGCCCAGAAGTATTTCCGCAAAGCCGGGGTTCCTCAGGCCGACGGATCGCTGGGAGGAGAAACCGATTCGAGGCAAGTTTTCCACCGATTGGCCGGTTGCTGGAGGCATTGGGGCGAATCGAACGGGTACTTCGACTCGGCCGCCGATGCCGAGGCGTTTTATGACGAGGTCGCCCACATGTTGGCGCGTCAAATCGCCGCTCCGAACAGCCCTCAGTGGTTTAACACCGGTCTCCACTTTGCCTACGGCATCGAGGGAGTCCCCCAAGGCCACTACTACGTCGATCCGAAAACCCAAGAGCTGACCCGCAGCAAAAACGCATACGAGCGACCTCAACCCCACGCCTGCTTTATCCTCAGCGTTAAGGACGACCTGGTCAACGAAGGTGGGATCATGGACCTCTGGACCCGCGAAGCCCGCATCTTCAAGTACGGCAGCGGAGTCGGCACCAACTTTTCCCGGATTCGTGGCGAAAATGAGAACCTCAGCGGCGGCGGCAAGAGTAGCGGTCTGATGAGCTTCCTGCGAGTCGGCGACCGAAGCGCCGGGGCGATCAAGTCCGGCGGCACCACTCGCCGCGCCGCCAAAATGGTCTGCCTGGATGTTGATCACCCCGACATCGAAGCCTTCGTGAAGTGGAAGGTGGTCGAAGAACAAAAGGTGGCCTCGCTCGTCACCGGTTCGCAACTGAACCAGCGACACCTCAACGCGGTCATCCAGGCTTGCCACAAGGGGCTCGAAGCTCCCGAAGCCGAGGCTGACAAATTCAATCCGCGTAAGAATCCCGCCCTCTTTCGGGCGATCGCCGAGGCGAAAGCCGCTCAGATCTCGCCCAACTACATCCAACGAGCGATCCAACTCGCCGAGAACGGCGCGACCGCGATCGAGTTTCCGACCTACGACACCGGCTACGAAAGCGAAGCCTATAACACCGTCAGCGGTCAGAACTCAAACAACTCCGTTCGACTGAGCAACGAGTACCTGCAGGCCGTCGAGGCCGATGCCGAATGGGAGCTCAAAGCTCGTACCGACGGCCGAGTGACCAAGAGAATCCGCGCCCGAGACCTTTGGGAAGACATCGTCTATTCCGCCTGGGCGAGCGCTGATCCCGGCACCCAATACGACACCACGATCAACGAGTGGCACACTTGCCCTGCCGACGGGCGCATCAACGCCAGCAACCCGTGCAGCGAGTACATGTTCCTCGATGATACTGCGTGCAACTTGGCTTCGATCAACCTCGTCACGCTTTACGATCCGCAAACCGGCCAATTCGACGTCGAGGGGTATCGCCATGCCATCCGCCTCTGGACTATGGTCCTCGAAATCAGCGTCCTCATGGCCCAATTCCCCAGCAAGGAGATCGCTCAGCTGAGCTACGATTTCCGCACTCTGGGCCTTGGCTACGCCAATCTTGGCGCGCTCCTCATGCAGATGGCGATCCCGTACGACAGCCCGCAAGGATTTGCCATTGCCGGATCGTTGACCGCCATTCTCGGCGGCGAAAGCTACGCCTGTAGCGCCGAAATGGCCCGCGAATTGGGCCCCTTCAGCGGCTACGCCCGAAATAAGGAGTCGATGCTGCGCGTCATCCGCAACCATCGACGGGCGGCTTACAACGCCCCCGCGAGCCAATACGAAGGGCTCGAAATCACGCCCGTCGGGATCGATCCGGACGAATGTCCGACCGAACTGCTCAAGGCCGCGCGTGAGGCTTGGGATCAAGCCCACTCGCTGGGCGAAGCCCACGGATATCGCAACGCTCAAGTGACCGTGCTCGCGCCGACCGGCACCATCGGTCTGATCATGGACTGCGACACCACCGGCATCGAGCCCGACTTTGCGTTGGTCAAATTCAAGAAGCTCGCCGGCGGCGGATACTTTAAGATTATCAACCAATCCTTGCCGATTGCGCTGGAGAGGCTGGGCTACCAGACCGAACAGATTGAGGACATTGTCGCTTATGCCGTCGGGCGCAAGTCCTTGATCGGTTCCCCCGCGATCCATCCAGAAAGTCTCAAGGCCAAAGGTTTCACTCAAGAAGCACTCGATAAAGTCGAACGAAGTTTAGAAAGTGCCTTTGAACTTCCATTCGTCTTTAATCGCTACACCTTGGGGGATGACTTCTGCCGTGACTATCTCGGACTGACCGATGATCAGATCAACGACTGGTCGTTCAATATGCTCGAAGCATTGGGCTTTTCGAAAGACGAAATTCGACAAGCAAACGCCTACGTTTGTGGCACCCTGACGATCGAGGGTGCACCCCATCTGAAACTCGAACACTATCCAGTTTTTGATTGCGCGAATAAGTGCGGCTCAGAGGGGAAGAGGTTTATTCAATACGAGGGCCACATCCGAATGATGGCGGCAGCTCAACCTTTCCTGAGTGGTGCGATCAGCAAAACAATCAATCTTCCCAGCGAAGCGAGCCTGGAAGATATCGAAAAGGCCTATCTTCTCTCGTGGCAATTGGCCCTCAAAGCCAACGCCCTCTATCGCGACGGTAGCAAGCTCAGTCAGCCGCTGAATTCGGCCGTCGATGATGCCGCTGCCGCCATCCTCGAAGCTTCGCTCGAAGGTGCGACCGCCGAATCACCTCAGATCGCCGCAGCAAAGCAGCTGGTGTATCGATACATCGCCAAGCGACGCCAGATGCCGGCTCGACGACGAGGTTATACGCAAAAGGCCCGCGTGGGCGGTCACAAGGTTTACATCCGAACCGGGGAATACGAAGACGGCAGTCTTGGTGAAATCTTTGTGGACATGCACCGCGAGGGAGCGGCATTCCGTTCGTTGATGAACTGCTTTGCGATTGCGGTCTCTTTGGGTCTGCAATATGGGGTTCCCCTGGAGGAGTTTGTCGAAGCGTTTGTCTTCACTCGTTTCGAACCCAACGGAAGCGTCACCGGTCACGAAAACATCAAGATGTCCACTTCTGTGATCGACTATATCTTCCGCGAACTCGCTCTTTCGTACCTCGACCGGACCGACTTGGTGCAAGTCAAACCCGAAGACTTGCGCGGGGACGCCATGGGGAGTCCGGCTCAGCGTCCGGACTTCGAAGCCGAAGAGGAAGGAGCCGTGGTCGATGGCCATGTGCCGGGCACGAGCCGCCATCACGACGAGGCCCGAGGCTATCGTAAGCCGACCGGCCCCGCCGAGGCAGCCCCGACGGCTTGGCTCGCCAGCCCCACTCCGTCCGCTCCCGTCGACCTCGTGGCGATTGCGCCTCCGAGCGCGGTGGCCCCAACGATGGTGCCTGGCTCGGCCAAGCTCGAAGCCCAGCTTCACGAAGCTCGTGTCAAGGGCTACGAAGGCGAGGCCTGTAAGGAGTGCGGAAGCTTTACGCTGGTGCGCAACGGCGTCTGCCTGAAGTGCAACACCTGCGGCGCCACCAGCGGCTGCAGCTAGTTCCTTCGTTGCATCGATCGAGTCGGTGATTCTTCAACCCCTGTCTCCCTGGTTCGAGGGGAGACAGGGTCCAGGCCGGTCCTCCGAAGCGACGAGCCCTGAAATCTCTGAGTCGCGACATTGTTCGGGGGTTCGGGGGTTCGGTGACATCCAGAGTGTCAAGACCGAACTGAACGAGATTCTGATCGCCCCGAAGGCCTAAGAAGGGCCGACATCACACATCGAAGGCCGTGAGGCCTGGACCCTTCGATGCGGAGCTTCCCCGGGGTGGTTATTTGCGGCTACGCCGCTCACAGCGTCCCGCAGTTCGCTCTCGTTCTTGAAGTCCCGGTCGGCTAAATCCGAACCCACCGAGCGTCCGGATGAGCTCAGACCGATGTCTCAGACCCCGAAGGAAGAGAGGTTCGACGTGATTTTTCGAACCCGCGAACCTCGCTATTCCTCATCAGAGGCAGGGACCTCTGGTTGTGCCCGGCCCGAGGAGTCGATGACAAAGTTCAGCCGAGGCCTCTGACCGCTCCCGAGAGCCCGTAGCTCCAAAAGTCCCGGATTCTCTCGCACAAGCCGCGCCGTGTTCAAAAGACTGCGCATCGTTGCAGCTTCATTGCGCGCTCGCTGCATGGCCGCTCGACCCTCTAACTCGGCCTTCAGCAAGTCGCTGTAAGCCGCGCGAAGGTTGCCGATGACCGTAAAGTCATGCAGTCTGATCGCCCGTACTTCGACGCCGATGGACTGGGCGAACGCTCCGACTTGGGACTTCACCGTGTCGCAGATTTCTTCGCGTTGCTCCACCGCTTCGTTCAACGTGCGGACGACGATCCAATCTCGAAGAGCCATTCTCACGGCGTGCTCAGGCTGCTGGCCAGCGGTTGATGTGAGAACCACCGAAGATGGATTCAGCCGCCCTCGATCTCCGATTTCAGATTGAGAGAAGAGGAAGGCCTTGGCATCGACAATCGCTTGCTCGACCAGAAGACCCGCACGGACCGTCGCTCCGTCTTTTGTCATCACATCATGAGCGAACACGAAGTTGTGCTCGGGCCGAACGTCAAAGACTTGGACCGTCGTGTTCTTGCCAAACCATCGGACCTTTCCGGCGGGAAGGACCTTCTGGAAGACCCCGTTGCGAAACAGGAGCCCGACTTGATATTCATAGATGATTTTGGAGTGGAACATTTCGTTTTCGGTGTTGGAGTCGAAGGGAAGGGCCCAAACAGGAGAAAGAGGCGGGGGCCGTTCGGCCCACAGGGCCTCGATCCTCATTGCCTTGCGGCGGCTCGAGCCCAACCCAGGGTCAACCATCTGTTGAAAAGTCCTCTTTGTGTCGCTGAACGTACGAGGTGGGTGTTTGGCCAATGCCGCTGTCCACAATCAGCTGGAAGAGGAATGGCGAGAATACCTAACCCGGACCGTGCGCCCTAGGACTTACTTCGGATTCTTGACTCTCTGGTGAATGGGGCCAGTCGTGCTATGCTTGCAGGGAAGCTGGGGTTGCTTGGCGAATTGCAACCTCAATCAGCCCGGTGGTTGACGTTCGCTCCGGCGAAGCTCGACGACCCAAACAGAAGTTATGGAATACCAAGTTGACGATCTGTTGCGCGATCTCGTGGCCCGCGATGCCAGCGATCTGCACCTGAAGGCGAACAATCCGCCGATCATGCGGATTCGAGGGGAGCTGGTCCGAACCGAGTGGCCCGCGATGAATGAGCTCGCATTGAGCGAGTTCTTGCTCAGCATCCTCACCCCCGAGCGGCGAGAGCGGCTTTACAGTTTCAAAGAGCTCGATCTGAGCTATTGGGTGCGAGGGTTAGCCCGGTTCCGGGTGAACATGTATTGGCAGCGTGGCAAGATCGGTGCAGTTTTTCGCGTTATTCCTTACAAGATTCGGACGACCGACGAGCTCTCGATGCCCGAGGTGGTGAAGAAGATCGCGATGATCCCCCGAGGGATCGTCCTTGTAACCGGGCCGACCGGCTCGGGTAAGTCGACTTCCCTGGCGGCGATGATCAACCACATCAACGAAAATCGCCGATTGCACATCATGACGGTTGAAGACCCCATCGAATACGTCCACCAAGACAAGAAAGCTGTCATCAACCAACGAGAGCTCGGCACCGACACCCATACATTTGCCGACGCGCTGAAACACGTCATGCGCCAGAATCCGGACGTGATTCTGGTCGGCGAAATGCGCGACCTGGAGACCATCCAGCTGGCGATTACGGCCGCTGAAACGGGCCACTTGGTCTTCTCGACGCTCCACACCGTCGACGCCGCCCAGACGATCGACCGAATTGTGGACGTCTTCCCGCCGATGCAACAGTCTCAGATCCGAACTCAGCTGAGCGTCACGCTCCAGGCGGTCATCTCTCAGACCTTGATGCCGACCAAGGACGGAAAAGGGCGATGCGCAGGGTTCGAAGTGATGATCGCCACCCCGGCGATTCGGACCCTCATCCGGGATGGCAAAACTCACCAGCTCTATCTGGATATCCAGACTGGAGGCGAGATGGGCATGCAGACTCTGGACGGGCACTTGCTCGACCTGATTCGGCAAGGTCGGGTCGATTTCGAAACGGCTTACGGGCGGTGTTCCCAGCCCCAAGAATTTTTGCGACGCGCCCAAACCGGCGGACTTGTGGAGGCAACTTATGGAGCGCATTGAGGGACTTTTGCGGCGATGTGTGGAGGTCGGCGGCTCGGACTTGCACTTTAAGACGGACACCGGACAGGTGTATTGCCGGATCATGGGCGACCTGGTCCACTTCGATGACGTCCCCCAGTTCTCGTCCGACGAGTTTCGCGAAGAGCTGAATGAGATGCTTCGACCAGAACAACTCTTGAGATTTGATCAAGAATGGGAGCTCGACTTTGCTCACGAGGTGAAAGGAGTCTCAAGATTTCGCGGAAACTTGTACATTCAACGGCTCCACGTTCAGGCAGCTTTTCGCGTGATTCCTTACCATATCTCGTCGATGGAAGATCTCCAGCTCCCGCCCGCTTGCTTTGATTTTATCGAGCGACCTCGGGGCTTGGTGTTGGTGACGGGGCCTGCGGGCTCGGGAAAATCGACGACGCTCGCGGCGATGATCGACCGGATCAACAAGTCCACAACGAATCACATCATCACCGTCGAAGACCCCGTTGAGTTTGTTCACGACGACCATAAGGCTCTGATCAATCAGCGGGAGCTCGAACAAGACACGCTGACGTTCGCGAATGCCCTGAAGCACGTTTTACGGCAAGACCCCGACGTCATCTTGATCGGTGAAATGCGCGACCTCGAGACGATTCACCTTGCGATTACTGCCGCGGAAACCGGCCACTTGGTCTTTGCAACGTTGCACACCGTCGACGCAGTCCAGACGGTGGACCGGATCATCGACGTGTTCCCGATCCACCAGCAGCAGCAAGTTCGGATGCAGCTCTCGGTCAACCTGGTGGGCGTGGTCTCGCAAACGCTCGTGAAGAGAAAAGACAACCGAGGTCGGATTGCCGCCTACGAAATTCTCAACGCGACTCCCGCCGTTCGAAACCTGATCCGCGAGAACAAGAGCTACCAGATCGGGTCGATCATTCAGACCGGAATGAAGCAGAAGATGATCACGCTGGACCAGGCTTTGTGCAACTTAGTCGGGAACGGTCTGGTCAATTTTGAAGATGCCCGGATGAAGGCCAAGGATCCCGGCGAATTCGCACGATTGGTCCAACTCACAGGCGCCGGGCAAGCGGCTCAGCCTGCACAAGCGGGTGCACCGGGCCCGATCCCGCCGGGGCCTCCGCCCCAGATGTCGGGGCAAGCCCCTCCGATGGCTCCGCCTCCTGGGACCGGCGGCGCACCGCCCGCGCAAAATCCGCAACAGGGCGGCGTGCGTGGTCAACCCAATCGCCCCGGGTTCCGCAAGGACTAAGCCAGGGTGGAGGTCGATCCCTCTTTCTTTCAAGAAAACGAAAGGACCGCGCCGACCCAGGACGGCAAAAAGTTCTTCGAGATCGGATCGTTCGTGACCGAGAGCGGAGAGACGATCCCGCAGGTCGTGGTTGCGTATGAGACTTGGGGAAAGCTGAACCCGGCAGCAGACAATGCGATCTTGGTTTGCCACGCCCTGAGCGGGGATTCCCACGCCGTCGGTTGGTGGGACCGAATTGTGGGGCCAGGCTTGGCGATCGACACCGACCGGTTTTTTGTGATCGGGACGAACGCGCTAGGCGGTTGCCAAGGGACCACCGGGCCCGGCACCTTGGCTCCCAATGGCCGCCGCTGGGGCTCGCGATTCCCTCAAGTCACGGTGGGCGACATGGTCGAAGTCCAGATGCAACTCGTCACCGGCCTCGGGATTCAGACGCTTCTCGGCGTCGCGGGCGGAAGCATGGGGGGGATGCAAGCGCTGGAATGGACCTTGCGGCGCCCCGGGGCGGTTCGGAGGTGCTGGATGACCGCGAGTTGCGCCGCCCACAGCCCAATGCAGATTGGGTTCAACGAAACCGCCCGCCAAGCGATTTTGCGCGATCCAAAGTGGTGTGGCGGCGATTTCGACCCCAGCAACCCCCCGGCTGATGGCTTAGCCGTCGCTCGGATGGTGGGCCACTTGAGCTATTTGAGCGCGGTGAGCTTCGATCGCAAGTTCGGCCGAAGGCGGCAAGCCGGCGGGCCTGCAGACCAGTTTGAAGTCGAGAGCTACCTGAACTATCAGGGAGAGAAGTTTGTCAGCCGGTTTGATGCGGGGAGTCTGGTCGTCCTGAGCAAGGCGATCGACCTTTATGAGCGCACGAGCCTCGCGGGATCGACAAGCGAATATCTGCTCACGAGCTTTTCGAGCGACACGCTGTATGAGCCTCGACAAAGTCAGGCGGTGCACGAACTCGCCTTGGCCGCCGGGTGTCGAAGTCGCCACTTGACGTTCGACCTCCCGATGGGTCACGACACGTTCTTGCTCGACGGAGAGCAACAGGCGCGCGTCGCTCGCGACTTTTGGGAAAATGGGATCGAAAATCGGGGGAGCTGGTAGCGGAGACCAGACTTGAACTGGTGACCTAGCGGGTATGAACCGCTCGCTCTAACCAACTGAGCTACTCCGCCAATCTCGCCCTGTTATACCAGAAGCAGGCCTCCTCCTACCAGCGACTTTCGACCTACCCGGGCTTTTTGGTGACCGTGAACCGGAGACTTCCCGTGCTGGACGTGAGGCCCTCGCGGGAGAGGACATACCGGAACTCCGACTGACCCTCAAAGTTCGCCGGGGCCTTGAACGAGAACGAGCCATCCGTCTGCAGGCTCAATTCACCTTCGCCCGAAACCTTGGAGACCACGACCGAGGCAAACTGGGCGAAAAGGCTCTGGGACCGAAGTCCTTGGTTCGTTTCGACTTGAAGAGTCTCGCCTTGGACCACGGTGAAGGATCGAGCCACCGCTCGCGGCGCGAGATAAAGGCAGAGCAAGTGCGGGTCTGTCAGAACCCCTTGAGGCCGATTTCCCGCGATCATAAGATGTCCCGTCCCTTCATGCAGCGTGAGCTGGCTGGGCTCTCCGAACGCGTTGCCCTCGGCCTCAAGGTGGGTCCAGGCAACTTGCCCCGTGGGATTGACGGCGGCGACAAAGTACTTTTTCTCTTTGCGATTCAGTTCGGCCGAGCCCGCGAGATAGGCAAACCCTTGGGAATCCACCGTCATGGCGGTCGCTTGGTCGGCGTTGTTGCCGCCCGAATGAATCAAGGTTTTCCAAAGAACTTTGCCATCCAGCCCGATCTTGAGGACGGCGAAGTCTCGTCCCTGAGGCGTCAACTCGCTGAGCGAGCCTCCGACAAGATAGCCATCGGCGACTCGATGAATCCCGACCGCTTCCCCTTGGCTATTTCGAACCTCGCGGATCGGGGTCTTCCACACGATCTGGCCCGAACTCGAGGCCAGCTTCGCAATGTATAAGGTTGTGGTCGATCCTTCAATATATTCATCTCCGGCGACGACGGCATCTCCGTTCGCGTCGACGGTGATGGCGGTGACGCGGTCATTACCAAACCCGGGTGCACCCGGAAAAGTTTGGGCCCAAATCAATGCGCCGGCGCTCGAATATCGGGCCACGAACGAGTCTCGCCCGGCGCCGGTCACCGTCGCGTAACCCGCCAGAGTGATGTCGCCAGATCGACCGATCGCAAGGGCGAGAGCTTCTCGATCACCTTGAGGCTGATTGACCCAGCGTTGGATCCACTTTGGTTCGCCGGCGGGGGTCCATTGGACCACCGCGATCTCGGCTCGTGCGTTGCTGCCAAAGCCCCCAGCTTGGATGAGATTCCCAGAGGCATCGATCGCGCTCGCCCAAGCCTGAGCCCGGCCGTTTCCGGTGTCATAGAAACGACTCCACTCCAGCTTGCCGGTTTGTCCATTCACCTGGGCGGCGACAAATTTTCCGTAGCCTTTGAACGGGTAGTCGAGCGTCAGCACAGCGTTTCCTTGGGGTGTCACAAGAAGATTGCGAACGAAGTCGGTTTGGGTGCCTTGTCCGGCGTCGAACGTCGTGCGCCAAAGCTCCTTGCCCATCGGATCGAGCTTGCGAATCAGGACGTCAGGCTGATTCCCGGCGCCCGGGCTGACTCCGGCGACCGAGAAGTTTCCGACGCCATCCACCTGGGCCGAAGCGATGTTGTCAGCGACGCGGTCGGTCGGGGTGAACTCCCTCCAGCCCAAGCGATAGGGCTGAGCCGAGGCGATGGAGCTCGAGGCAAGAATGAGGGCCGAAGCGGTGAGGAGTGGCCAGCGCAACATGCCCTCAGTATGGCGAACCCTTAGTCCTTTTTGGCGTAGACGCTCGTGTAGGGCTCGTCCGATTCGCCCGGATATTTCTCCAGGAGCATCTCCTTGGTGTACAAGAAGTCTTCGCGCTTGTAATCGGCCAATTCGAAGTTCTTTCGAAGAACGATCGCACCGGTCGGGCAGGCGTCCTGGCAATAGCCACAGAAGATGCATCGGATCATGTTGATCTCATAGCGATGGGCATATCGTTCGCCCGGGCTATACCGCTCCTGATCGGTGTTGGGCGCGGCCTCAACATAGATGCAACGAGCCGGGCATGCACCCGCGCAGAGCGAACACCCGATGCACTTTTCGAGCCCTGAATCGTATCGGACCAAGAAGTGGCGCCAGCGAGTCCTCGGGTACTGCTCCCGCATCTGCTCGGGATACATGACGGTGACTTTCTTGTTTGCAAGCCGACGCCGGGTGATCCCAAATCCGGCAATGATCGGCTTCGCGACATCGCGAAAGAGCTCGACGCTCATACGGCGGTCTCCTCCAGCTTGCGCGGGGTCAATTCGATCAACTTGTTAAACTTACGCTTCTTGATCTTGTCTTGGAGCTTCATGATGCCGTAGATCAGGGCGTCGGGCGAGGGCGGGCAACCCGGCACATAGACGTCCACCGGCACGACCTGGTCGGCGCCTTGCACAATCGCGTAGTTGTTATAGACGCCACCCGAACTCGCACATGCGCCCATGCTGATCACCCACTTTGGCTCGGGCATTTGATCGTAAATCTGCCTGAGGACCGGAGCCATCTTCTTACTGAGCCGACCGGCGATGATCATGACGTCGGCTTGGCGGGGCGTCGCCCGAAACGCCTCCGACCCGAAGCGAGAAACATCGAAACGAGCGGCGACCGTGCTCATCATCTCGATGGCGCAACAAGCGAGGCCAAACGTGAGCGGCCAGAGCGAATTCGCCCGAGCCTGGTTCAGCAGATAATCGATCGAGGTGACGACGACGCTGCCACCTTTCTCGACGTTTCCAATGACCGGGGTTGAGCTGTCATGTAGGACGAGGGTTTCGATCTTTCTGGGCATAAGGTACCACCAGGGCCAATTTGCCCCCTCATTCTACGCCATTTTCGGCGCGAGTTTCTTCTTTCTCGCCCCTGCGTGGAGAACCTCGCATTCCCGAACCCCTGTCAGTCGAGCCCGGAGCCGCCGCCTTGACCGCTCGCCTGCGAGGGGGCTTGTCCTCGCTGAAGGATGCGTGCGTTCGGGTCGGGTCCTTGGTCGGCCCCGGCCGGAGCGACAGGCACTTGTTTCGACATCTCACTGGAGTAGGCCGTATCGCTGCCCCCGGGACCGCCAAACACCCGAAACACCACGATCGCGACGACCGCCAAAGCAAGCGCCGTCAAGCCGAGGAACAGCAATCTCTTTTTATCGCCCATCTTGGATTACCTCAGGTCCCACAGGTATTTGTCGCCATCAAAGGCCTGACCGCCGGCGTTGGTGACCACATTGCATCCTTCGGCAATCGCTCGGATACTCATCGTTCGGCTGCTTCCGTCGCAAAATGCGACGTTGATCATCCCGTAATGCCAGGGCCAAGCTCCGCCAAACTCGAGCCAGCTGAAGGGCGGGGTGCCGTTCGGATTGGGGCGCCAGCCGCCGTAGGTGTAATAGGGCGAGGTCGGAACCAAGCTGTTGTTGTTGGAATCACGGACGCAAGGGGCTTCGACGGTCCAGTTGCCGCCGCCTTTGGGCTTGCCAGTCGAGGGGACTCGGTCCCACAAAGTCTCCAAGAACAAGATCGTCCTGGAGGCTTGCTCGATCCGGCTGGTCCGGGTGGGCTGCGACGTAGGATTGCTCCCTAGCAATACCCAGGGGCTTAAGAAGATCATGTTCAGTCCGACGCTCGACCGGGCTCCCCAGGCATAGAAGTAGTTCGGATGCCCGGGCGGCAACGGGGCTTCGGTGACCGAATCGAGGGCGAGACCCCGATCAGTCGCATTCGGATCCGAAGGGCATCGAAAGACGGTCCAGTTCTTGACATAAGGCATCACAAGCTCTGGCCAGCAGTAATCCGGCCGCCCAAACCCCCAACCCATGGAATTTCCGCCCAGATTGGCCATGACCATCGACTCTTCGTTGTCGGTGGTGTACATCATGATGCCTTTGGCGTTTTGGTTTTGCCGAGTCATACACGACATCTTTTGAGCCTGTGACTTGGCCCGGGCAAAAACCGGGAAGAGAATCGCGGCGAGGATGGCGATAATGGCGATCACGACGAGCAACTCGATGAGGGTGAACCCTCGCTGGCTCAGGTGTTGTCGCGGATTGAGAACTTTCATAAACACATCCCTTGAATCTAAAATGTCAAACACGAAGGGCCAAGGATCGCTCCCATTCGGAGCGGCTCCTTGACCCTCTTGTTTCCAGATGCGGGGTCAAAATCCCTTCTGCGAGGTCTTGGGCCTGAGAATGTCAGGATCAAGACGAGACTAGTTTCCGCCGGTGGTCGATGCCGGGCGGCTGTCGCCCGAACTCGCACCGCCCCGGCTCGTGACCGGGGGGCCCACCATCTCTGGAGGGACCGATCCTGCGTTCTTGGGGACGTCCTTGTTCAGTTCGTCCACGGCGGTTTGGACGTCGCCGTTCGCGCCCCCACCCGAAGAGCATCCCTGGAGGGCCAGCCCCATCAGAGCGAGCGTGAACACGCTGAGGGTCAAGAAGAAGCTCTTGCGTCGTGCCATTAGTTCACCAGGGCTCCGTTCATTTGACCATCGATGTCCCACATGTACTGGTCGATGTCGAAGATCAAGCCCGACGAGCTGTTTTGGACATTACAACCTCGAGTGGTTTGCGACATGCGCATGATGCGGACGCTGCCGTCGGTCATGGTGACGATCGCGTTCAGGTTGTGGTGCCAAGGCCACGCGCCGCCAAACACGTTAAATGAGTTTGGAGAACCTGGATTCCAACCGCCCCACCACCATCGGCTCGGGCATCCCGGAGGAGACGGTGGCCATGTGTCGATGGTGCCGGTCATGAATCGGCAAGGGGGATCGACGACCCAGGCCCCGCCGCCGAAGGGACGACCGTTCGACGTCCGGTCCCAGATCGAGGTGATCGCATAGATCGTGCGGGCTGGGTCGCGAACTTGGGTCATTCGGGCTGCACCAGAGCGAAGCTGTGCGGACGGGTTGGTGCAGAACGCTCCTTGGACGGAGAAGTACTGCTGATTTTGGCCGTAGTCCGACTTCAAGCCGACGTTGTACTCGAATTGAGCCGGCCGATTGGCGACGGGCACGCTCGAAGACGGCGTGAAGGCGGTGGCGTCTCGCCGGTTGTTGCGCTCAGGGTCGCCGGGAGAGTTCCAGAGGTCGATCGACTTCATGTAAGGGGCGATGATCTGCATGAGCATCCGATCGCCTTGGGTGCCCCCGTTCGGGTAACCCAACCAAGGGAGTTGGTACTGCGAGATCGGGGCCATTTCGTCGTAGTCCGTGGTGTACTGCAACGTCGCCAACATATTCTGTTTACTGTTGCTGACGCAGGCCGCTTGCTTGGCTTGCGCCTTGGCGCGGGCAAACACCGGGAAGAGGATCGCCGCGAGAATCGCAATGATTGCGATCACGACGAGCAACTCGATGAGAGTGAAAGCTCGAGTGCGTTTCATATTTATTGCTCCTAGGCTTCTGAAAGGACGATTTCGGGCTCCGAAATGAATGCATGAAATGGGTGAGCCCCCATCTGTCCCTATTGCCTGTATCGATATTATTCTATGACAGATTCGCAAAAATTGGGGGCAAATCCTCGTTTTGTTGCAAAAAATTTTCGACAACCCGAGGCGCGCCTGGGCACCGGTCGCCTCGACGGGTAGAATTCGGGGCAGATGAGGATCGGCCAATGGGCTCAACGCCTTGCCGAAGTGGAGACGTTTCGCACTCTGGCCTTCAGTTCGTCTCAACGCCAAGAGTGGAGCTCGCTCACGCCCGAAGCACGCCCAGTTTTGTTGGCCCCTCAGCTCCTCAAGCTCTCCTCGAAGTCAATTCTCGTCACCGCCAATCACGACCGGGCCCTGGCTTGGCAAGCCAAATTGACTCTGTGCGGGGTTCCAGAATCCCAAATCCGGCAGTTGCCCAGCGGGATGGCCGCGCTTTTTGAAGATAGTGCCCCCGAGCGGACGGCGATCTCGGACCGGATCGGAGCCCTGAGGTTTCTTGTTCAACCAGGGCCTGGCCTTCTTATCACCACCGCCCAAGCAGCGCTCGAGCGCACCTTGCCCCTCGAAGTGCTGCAAGAACACACCCTGAACTTTGCCCAAGGTGCGACGTTAGACTTGGTCGAGACGATGGCTCGGCTTGAAGCGCTCGGCTATGAAAAGACCGAGCCGGTTCGAGCCCCGGGCCAATGGAGCAACCGCGGCGGGATCTTAGATGTCTGGCCGATGGGGCAGCCAGGGCCGATCCGACTGGACCTTTTTGGAGATGAGATCGAGAGCCTGCGGTCTTTTGACCCCTCGACGCAACGGTCGCTGAGTGCGGTGGCGAACTTTGATCTGTGTCCGAGCCGGGAGACCCTCTTCGACTTCGATGCCCGGGGGTGGGCCCATCTGGAAGAGATGGTGCGCCGGACCGTGGAGATCGAGAGCCAAGAACTCCCCGAGGCGGCGGCCCAGTTGTTGCAAGACTTGGTGGATGGCGACCTCAGAGCCATTGAGAAACGGGTCTTCTTTGATCGACTCGACCTCTACCGGCCGTTGCTTCACCCCGATTCGGGTTGCGCGCTCGACCTGATTCCCGAAGGCGGTTGGGCATTTTTAGATGAGCCGGTCGAGCTGGAGGTGATCGCCCAGCGAAGCGAAGAAGAGCTTTCGCAGGTCTTGGCTTCGCGGGCCGCACGAGGAGAGATTCTCAAGAGTACAGCGGGCGACTTTATGTTGGGCCCCGAGCACTTTGGCGCCCCCGAACGAGTCGTCGCCATGACGTTGATGGGCTTGCCTTCCTCTTTGACAGTGGAGTCCACCTTCGATGCGGGCGCGAGCAGCTTGGAGAGCTATCGGGGCCAACCCCAAGTCTTGGCCCGAACGCTCGCAAACTATCGCGAGGCCGGGTTTCACATCGCCTTTGCGACCGACCAGCCTCACCGCGCCAAGGCGGTGTTGGAACAGGTCGAAATTCACCCTTCGGAGCCTTCGGCCGACGACTACCCGGCTCTGGAGCCGGGCATCCTCTTAACCCAGGGCAACCTAGCCGGCGGATTTGTGATCCCGGCGGCGAAAGTCGCGCTCGTGACGGATCAAGAGCTGTTTGGCGTCGGCCGGCTCAAGCTACCCCAGAAGCGATTTAATGAAGGAGCTCCGATCGCGACGGTGCTTGATCTCAAGCCGGGCGACTATGTCGTTCACATTAGCTACGGGATCGGGATTTTTCAAGGTCTCGTCAAGCGAAGTGTGGCTGGAGTTGAAAAGGAGTATCTGTTCATTCAATACGAGCAGCCCGACAAGCTCTATGTCCCGGCCGACCAACTCGACCGTATTCAGAAATATCTCAACCCCGGCGACGTGAATCCCAAACTCAATCGGTTGCGAGGAGGTGACTGGCAACGGACGGTGGGAAAAGCCCGGGATGAGGCCCGAGAGTTTGCCCGGGACCTCATCAAACTTTATGCCCTGAGAAAGAAGACTTCTCGCCCAAGCTATGGTCCGGATAGTCCCTGGCAATCAGAGATGGAATCGACCTTTCCCTGGGTCGAAACTCCGGCCCAGTATCACGCGATTCTGGATGCGAAAGCAGACTTGCGAGAATCGTTCCCGATGGATCGATTGATCTGTGGGGATGTCGGTTTTGGAAAGACCGAAGTGGCGATTCGGGCCGCATTCAAAGTGGTCCAGTCAGGGCGACAAGTCGCCATCCTCTGCCCCACGACGATTCTGAGTGAACAGCACTTTCGAAACTTCGCCGAAAGATTGGCCGCCTTTCCGATTCGCTTAGAGCTGTTGAATCGTTTTCGGTCCGCGGCGGAAAAGCGACAAGTTCTTGCTGGACTCAAAGACGGCTCGATCGATCTGGTCATCGGGACCCACGCTCTTTTTGGTCAAGAGATTGAATTTAAGGACTTAGGATTAGTCGTCATTGACGAAGAACAAAAGTTCGGCGTCAAGCAAAAAGAAGTTCTTAAGAATCTTCGCGTCAACGTGGATGTCTTATCGATGAGTGCCACCCCGATTCCGCGGACGCTGAGCATGGCGCTGATGGACATCCGCCAGATGTCTCTGATCAACGATCCGCCGCCGGGAAGGTTGCCGATTCGAACCTATGTGCGTCCATATTCCGCCGAAGTCGTGCGAGAAGCAGTCTTGCGAGAGTTGGCCCGAGGCGGGCAAGTGTATTACGTTTTTAATCGCGTCGAAGGGATTTACCACGTCGCCGAAAAACTCCGCAAACTTCTGCCCATGGCGAAGATCGGGGTCGGGCACGGACAAATGTCGGAAAAAGAGTTGGAGCCGATCATGATCGGTTTCATCAAAGGGGAACTCGATGTGCTCTTAAGCACGACGATTATTGAGAATGGACTCGATATCCCAAACGCCAATACGATGATTGTGGAGAATGCCGATCGGCTTGGACTTTCTCAGCTCTATCAGTTGCGGGGAAGAGTGGGGCGTTCAGATCGACAAGCTTATGCATATCTTCTTTATCAAACGAATAAAGAGTTGACCGAAAATGCGATGGCTCGGTTGCAATCGCTCCAAGAGTTTTCTTCTTTGGGCTCTGGATATTCGTTGGCTTTTCGAGATTTACAAATCCGCGGCGCCGGAGAGCTTTTGGGGGCCAAACAGAGTGGGACAATGGCGACCGTTGGGTACGAGCTCTTCACTCAGATCATCAACGAAGAAGTGACTTTTTTGAAGGCTCATGCAGATGGCGAGTCGCCCGAGTATAAGGACCCTCTCGAAGGCTTGGCACCTTTGCCGACGGCTGACTTGCCTGTGGCGGCGTTCATTCCAGAGCCCTATGTTTCTGACCAAGCTCAGCGACTCTACACCTACAAGCGCATGATGTCGAGCCGAAGCCGATCGGAACTCGATGAAGTGCGCGAAGAGGTCCTGGACCGATACGGAAAGTTCCCCGCAGAGGTGACTCGGGCCTTTCGCGTGATGGAGATTCGCTTGCAAGCTCGCGATTTGGGAGTCGCGAAGCTTGATGGGACGGGGGGCCGGATTGCGGCGACGTTTGCCCAGCCGCACGAGATTTCACCGCGAGTTTGGACGATTTTGAGCCGCCAGAACCGAGAGGCTTACCTCTCTCGGGGCGACTACATCTGGCCGTATTCCGGAGACCCTCTCGCCGCGTGTGATGCGATGCTGGCGGCCTTTCACTCAGCGGTCCAAGCGGTGGAAGATCAACGCGCGGCCCTGGAGCTTTAGACTTCGACCCCGACCCACTCCCGAAGCTGAAAGATGTTTCCTTCGGGGTCGAATCCGTCCACCACCAGGAAGGAGCCCATCATCCACTCGCGGTCTTCGTCGTAGATGCCGCCCCCCAAACGCGCTGCCTGGGAGCGGGCCTCCGGAATCGAGCGGACCTGCAAAAAGAACTTGATCGCGGTTTCTTCGCGCAGGGCAGGGGGCGATTCGATCACGACCGAATCGGTCCATTCGGCCGGAGCCTGGACGATGACGAGCTCCGATTGAGGACCGACCAGTCGAACAAAATCCTCGTCAACCTCTTCCCGGTCAAAGTCTAAAACGTCCGCGTAGAACCTCGCCAATTTCCGAGCGTCCAAAGCATAGATCACCGCGCCGACAGCTCTCGGATTCATGAGGCCCTCATTCTATCCCAGCTCGGCATGGGCAATAAGAAAACGTCAACTTTACTTGAAAATAAGACTCATTGCAGCCCGAGAGGCCTGCCCGGTGGACCCAGATGCAGTACAATACATCATTGGTGATGGCTCAGCACTTTTATTCTTGGCGAGGTTGGTCTCGCATCGCAGTCGGACTCGTGGCTGTTTCGCTCTCCGGCGTGGCTTGGAGTCAAGTCCGGGTCGCAACCTTTAACGTCACCAACTACGATGGGGCCGACCGCCTGAACGAATTTCGGACCATTTTCTATTCGAGCTTTCAAGGCCGTCAACTGGCCCCGGATGTGGTCCTGGTCCAAGAAGTCCTCAGCCAGACCGCGGTGAACGCCTTTCGCACGATGCTCAATGGAGCCACCGGGAGTCCCGGCGATTGGGTCGCGGCACCTTATCTGAATGGAACCGACTCCGACGGCATCCTCCTTTACCGGTCGAGCCGATTCACACTCGTCAACACCGTTCGAATTGCGCGCGGGCAAAGCACGACGACCGATCAACCTCGCGACACCATGCGGTACGATCTGCGGCCGGTCGGCTACACCTCGGCAGGAGCGACGATTGCGATGTACAACTCGCATATGAAGTCGGGCTCGACCTCTGCCGATCAAAGTCGCCGTCTCATCGAAGCGCAACGGATTCGGCTCAATTCGAACGGAACCGATACGCCAACCGGCGGGACGACCTCGTTTGATCAGTCGCCCAACGGCCTGCCTGCCGGTTACAACTTCCTGATCGGAGGCGACTTCAACATCCAAACCTCGTCGCAAGCCGCGTATCAAGAGTTGGTCGGGTCGCAGGTGAATAACTCGGGTCGGTTCTTCGATCCGATCAACACGCCCGGGAGCTGGAACAATAATATCAGTTTCCGGTTTGTTCACACCCAAGACCCCGCGACGGCGATGGATGACCGCCTGGACTTCCTACTTTTGGGCAGTTCACTGGTGGACGGGTTCGGGATGGACTACATCGGCAACCCAAGCATTCCATTTAGCACCAGCACGTGGAACGACCCGAACCATTCCTATCGAGTTTGGGGCAACGACGGGACCTCGTTCAACGCCGCCCTGAATCAATCCACCAACGCGATGGTCGGGAGCACCATTGCGGCGGCGATGGTGGTCGCCGCCGAAAACACCGGCCATCTCCCGGTCTATCTGGACATGCGTATGCCGCCGAAGATCAGCTCGTCCACTCTGGTCGACTTCGGCACGGTCCGAAGGAACTCGACTCAAACCCGCCAGGTCAGCGTTTTCAACACCGGGGACACGGCTCTCTTTGGGGCGAACGGAATCGGCAGTTTGCGATATCAACTGACCGCTTCGGCCGGATTTTCGGCCCCCAGTGGCCTCTTCACCCGGACGGCTTCGGCCACCCCCAACACCCATACGATCCAGATGGACACGACCACGCCCGGGCTCAAAACCGGGACCATCACCATCGGTTCGAATGCGCCGGATGAGCCGATCCGAGTGATTCTCGTCCGTGGGCGCGTCACCGCCCAACTCGGCGGCTAAATTCCCAGCTGACTCGGGTATAATTTCAGGCTAGAAAGCCCTCCTCCAGCGTCAGTTGACGGGGGGCGTTCGTCTGGATAATAGCCGTGGCCGAAGACAATCAAATTACAACCATCAACGTTGAAGAGGAGCTCGGGCGGAGCTTCGTCAATTACGCAATGTCCGTCATCATCGCCCGGGCCTTGCCCGATGTGCGCGATGGACTGAAGCCAGTTCAACGCCGAATCCTGTACGCGATGCGCACTTTGAACTTGTCGCCGACCAGCTCGTACATCAAGTGCGCCAAGATCTGCGGACAGACGAGTGGCGATTATCACCCGCACGGCGAGCAAGTCATTTATCCAACCCTCGCCCGGATGGCGCAGCCATGGGTCATGCGTTATCCGCTGATTGACGGTCAAGGCAACTTCGGAAACGTCGACGGCGACCCGCCGGCCGCGATGCGATACACCGAAGCGCGCCTTACCGGCATCGCGATGGAGATGATCGAGGACCTCGACCGCGAGACCGTCGAATGGATTCCGAACTATTCGCAAACCACCAACGAGCCGATGTACTTGCCTGGCAAGTTCCCGAACCTGCTCTGCAACGGCGGCACTGGCATCGCCGTCGGAATGGCAACGAACCTTCCGCCCCACAACCTCACCGAAGTCTGCAACGGCATTCTGACGCGGATCGAGAACCCCACGTGCACGCTCGACGACGTCATGGAGCACATCCAAGGGCCCGACTTTCCGACCTACGGAATCATCATGGGCACCAAGGGCGTGCGGAGCGCCTATGAAACCGGTCGCGGCAGCATCATCATGCAGGCCAAAACGATGATCGAGCCGGGCGATTCCGGAAAGTCGCTCATCGTCATCACCGAAATCCCGTATCAAGTCAACAAGGAGAACTTAGTCAAGGCGATCCACGAGGTCATCCGCAACAAGAAGTTCGACGGACTCTTGCGCGTGGATGATTTCAGCGACAAACGAGGGATGCGCGTCGAAGTCGAAGTTCGCCGCGACGTCAATCCGCACAAGGCGCTGAACTATCTCCTCAAGCACACTGCCTTGCGAACGTCTTTCTCGGCGATCATGCTCTCCTTGGTCGATGGGGCTCCGCGGACCGCACCGCTGCTCGCGCTCATCGACGAGTACATCAAGCACCGCCGAAAGATCATCGACCTGCGAACCCGATACGAACTGTATCGCGCCATCGAGATGGTCCACCTGAACGAGGGGTACCAAATCGCCCGGCGATTCTTGGACGATATCATCAAGGTGATTCGCGCTGCCGAAGACCCGGCAACCGCTCGGGTCGAGTTAGTCCGCCGATTCGGAATGTCGCCCATCCAAGCCGACGGCGTGCTCGCGATGCCGCTGCGTGACCTCACCCGGCTGCAACAACAAGACCTCGAAACGAAGTTCAAAGAAGGCGTCCGCAAGGTGCAGAACCTGATGGACATCCTCAGCGATCCCTTGCGACTGACGAAAGTTCTGCGAGACGAAGTCACCGCCATGCGCGACAAGTTCGGCGACGAACGACGCACCAAGGTCATCACGCGCGAGCCCGGCGACTTCTCGGACGAAGACCTCATCCCCGAAGAAGAGGCGATCGTCTCGATCAGCCGAGACGGCTACATCAAGCGGGTCAGCATCGACGCTTATCGACAGCAAAAGCGCGGCGGCAAGGGCGTCAACAACACGCTGAAGGTCGATGATGAACCAGCGCACCTCTTCCAGGTCAACACGCACCACTTCATCCTCTTCTTCACCGACCGAGGGCGGGTCTATCGCCTGCGAGCCTATGACATCCCCGAAAGCGGACGCTACGCCAAGGGCATGCCCGTGATCAACTACATCGCCATCGAATCGGGCGACCGGGTCACTGCGACCGTCAGCGTCAAGGACATTCGCGGCGACGGATACCTGACCATGGTCACTCGACAAGGCGAAATCAAGCGAACCGAAATGGCCGCGTTCGCCAACATCCGCGCCAACGGTCTGATCGCCTTTGACATCGAAGAAGGCGACGAACTCGGATGGGTGCTCAAGACCCGAGGCAACGAAGACGTCATTCTCGTGACGCGCAACGGCCAGTCGATTCGCTTCAACGAAACCGCGGCACGCGGTCGAGGCCGCCAAGCGGGCGGCGTCCGCGCCATGACTCTGCGCGAAGGGGATGTCATCATCTCCGCCGCCGCGATCATGCCCGATGCGACCGTCTTGGTCGTCGGAGAAAACGGCTACGGCAAGCGCACCGACCTGAACGAGTATCGCGTCCAAGGTCGAGGCGGTTCGGGAATCCTCACGATGAATTGCACCGCGAAGACCGGTCTCATCGTGGGGGCTGAAGTCGTCGATGACACCGATAAGCTGCTCGTCATGACCCAACAAGGCAAGGCGATCCGCATGAAGGTGAGCGAAATCCGACTCGTCGGTCGCGTCGCCCAAGGCGTCAAGCTGATCAACCTCGCCGCCGGCGACCAGGTCCGCTCCATCGCCCGCGTGATCCAAGATGTCGACGAAGGCGAACTCGAAGGCGTCAACGCCGAAGAGATGGACGAAACAGCGACAGAAGAGTAAGGCCTCCAACTGCCCCTCGTTGCTTAAATTGCCATGAGGGGGACAAAGAGGGAGTCATTCGACAACGTCGTGAGCCTGCCCGCGCTACGGTTCAATCGCGAAGCGGCGCCACTTTACTCGTAATCCAACCTGCGAAACTGAATAGGCCTCTGCGTGCTCCCTCCATTTCCTTCATGAGCCCTCCTTCGTATAGTGCCCTGACCTCATCACACGCCCAACCCTCATGATTGACCCTAGGCGCACTCCGCCAACTTAACTTCAAAAGCCTGTTCGCCAAAACCCTGGCCCAGAGTGGCCCGAACGTGTTGATTCAAGTCATCGCAATGTTATCGCAATGTTGATGTCCGAACTTGAGGTCGAAGCCAACGGTTTCAAGGAACTTGAATACCTGATACTCTTCCGGCGGACTGACATCCGCAATAATAGTGAGCCTATTGATTGTCTGCGTCTCACTTGATGGCGGTGAGCATGGGCCACAGACCGACGGACCTCGCCTCGAAACTACGGCCTGTGAATGTGGTCTGCCTCCCGAAAATGAA
>DDCB01000038.1:205253-205450 GCA_002335425.1 Chthonomonas sp. UBA2017 | reverse complement strand
GGTTAGGTCGGAGGGGATCGATCCAGGACCGGCTGAGAGCGTGGGTTCACAAGGCGAGGTCGGGGCGCCCGCGGGGGCGCCCGCGCGGGGATACGACTCGCTGCTCGACGGCCTTCGGATCATCGGGCAGCTCGATCAGACGTTCATTTTGGCGGAGAACTCGCAAGGTCTCTTGATCATCGACCAGCATGTCGCGC
>DDCB01000038.1:204744-205001 GCA_002335425.1 Chthonomonas sp. UBA2017 | reverse complement strand
TGATCATCGACCAGCATGTCGCGCACGAGCGAATCTTGTACGAGCGAATTCGGGCCTCTCGGGGGGCGCTGGGGCTTGCGGTTCAGCCGCTCTTGACCCCCGAAACCGTGCATGTTTCCAAGCTCCAGGCGGCGGTTTTGCGAGAAAAGCTCGACGAGTTGCGAGCGATCGGCTTTGAGCTGGAGCCGTTTGGCGGAGAGAGTTTCTTGGTCCGCTCGGTGCCCGCCGATCTGAGGAGCAAGAAGCCGATGCGGGTG